>NZ_JBNCKO010000016.1:59943-190235 GCF_049841595.1 Micromonospora sp. DT228 | reverse complement strand
CCCACACAGCCAATTGGACGTGTAATTGTCCGGTACCCGTAAGCCCACACATCGTGTTATCCCAAACCGCCACTTTCAGCAACAGCCTTGGGGTGGCGGCGTACGCCGCCACCCCAAGGCCTCCGACTCGTCGAGATCGAATCATATCCTCACTAGCGGGGGTTCCGCCCTCCCCGGCAGGCCGCCCAGTGGCAGGTGCCCATGTCCGGCTTAAGCAGATCGCTGAGCAGCGTTCTCTCCTCCACGACATCAGACCCATTGCGGAAGGTGTAACCGGGACCGAGAGGCGCCAAGGTGTAGTTAGGAATAATGGAGCCTGGGCCAGCGACTTCGACCGGAGTCATCCGAGGGCCACCCGGCCCTGAGATACGCATTCCCTGCTGTCTCGTAATCGTGAAGCCGTGCTCTCCGTAGAAGGCAACCGAAGTTCCTTCAGGGACAACAACCATACCGTCCTCAGGTCGCCAGGATCCGTGCCCATGGAAAACGGTTTCACCGTCACCTCGGAAAGGCGCATCTGTACGATTCGCGCCGCCAGAATTACCCGTGCCGGAATCTGACAGTGTATCGGCTTTGCCCCCGCTGGAACCGCCGTTGCCGCGTGAAGACCCACCCGACGAGCCACCAGGCTTGGAAGTTGCCTTAGCACCTCCGGATCCCTTGCCGGCGCCGCTCGACGCGGCAGAGGATCCCTTCGGGTTGCTCTTGGCCTGGGCCTGTTTCTGGACCGGGTTGCCGGTCTTCTTCGTGGCGTTTGTCGCCTTGTTACTTGTCGTACTGACCTTGTCGGCGGCCTTCTTCTTCGCCGCCTGGGCTGCCTTCTTCGCCCGTTCGATGGCCAGCTTCTTGGCGTTGAGCGCCGCCTGCTCTGCCGCACGGGCTGCTGCCAGCACCGCCTCGGCGGCCCGACGCGCTTTCTGCCAAGCCTGGATGGCATCGATCGTTCGATTGACCGCTCTCATCACGGCCGGGATCTTGCCGAGCTTGGCCCATGGGATCGCCTGGATGATCAGGCTGCCGCAGGAC
Organism: Micromonospora sp. DT228; assembly: GCF_049841595.1. NCBI lineage: Bacteria > Bacillati > Actinomycetota > Actinomycetes > Micromonosporales > Micromonosporaceae > Micromonospora > Micromonospora sp. DT228. The sequence continues at coordinate 189,209 of NZ_JBNCKO010000016.1, read as the reverse complement.
CACATGTCACCGCCGAAGCAGTTGATCGCGTCGGTGATGCCAATGAAGTCCTTCAGCATCGACCAGGCGGTGTCCAGGACCACCGACATCAACGACCGGCCCATGTTCGACTGCGCCTCGGAGACCTGCGCGGCCGACAGACCCGCGCCCGCCAGCGCCGCCGCCGTCTCCGACGCGGTCAGCGCCACCGACAGACCCGACGGGTCCGAGTGGGTGACCGGGTTGTTGTGGGCGTACGCGTACCCGTTGGACTGGGCCGGGTCGCTCAGGTCCAGGACCGGGTCCGCGGACAGGAACCGTCCCACGGCTGGGTCGTACAGACGCGCGCCGAGCGGGGTGTAACCAGACGCGTCATCGCGAAGGGCACCGAGGAATCCGGTGTTGTTCTGCATGTTGACGCCGAGCGGAGCGGTGCCTCGCTGGTTGCCGAACGGATCCTGCTTCCGGATCCGCACCGGCATCACCGTGTCGTACATGCCGATCTCGGCGTACGTGCTGCCCTGGTGGTCGCCGGCGAGGGCCAGCAGATGGGAGCCGTCGACGGCACCGTTCGCGTAGCGCACCGCCGTGCCACCAGGCGCGGCGTACGAGCGTTGGACGGAGATCTGCTCCCCGCCCCGCCGCATGGTGAGCTGCGCCTCGCCAAGGTTCAGGGTGGCCTGGCGCTGCTGGATCGTCAGGAGACGCGTACCGCCCGGGCCGTAGATGTGCCGGGTCTCGTCCTGCGCCTCCCACTGCTGCGCCGGCACGGTGGCGCAGGTGGCCAGCACGACCGGCGTTCCGCCGACCGGCACGGCGTCCTTGACGGCGACGCACAGGCCGGAGGCGCTGTGCTTGAGCTGACCGGTCGACAGGCGTTCCACCTGCTGGCCCGCCGCGCCCGTGCAGCTCTGCACGGCGAGGACCGAGCCCGCGGTGTCGGCGGCCGGCTGGATGCACCAGTTGTCGTACGCGGAAAGCGTGCCCAGGTTCGGGTTGCTCTGGTTGGGCGTGGCAGCGAAGGCCCACTTCTGGGCGGGCGACTCGTTGCACGGGAACAGCATCAGGGCCTGGTTGGGGACCGCGAGACCGTAGCTGAGGTCGAGGCACATGTCGGCCAGACCGACGTACGCGCTCTTGCCCTTGCCGCCCGCGCCGTTGACCCGCTCGACCTGGCCGTCGTAGGTCCAGGACAGCGTCTGCTCGTCACCGTTGTCGATCGAGGCGACGGACTTCGTCTCGCCGGTCAGCTCGTACAGCCGCTCGGCGGCGGCGGTGACCGCGGCACCGGCCGGGGTGACGTAGTTCTTTGTCACCTTTGTCAGGGTGCGCGGCTGGCTGCCGTCGGCCTTGCCGTAGGTGTACGTGGTGGTGGCGTCCTTGGCGGCGGCGCCGGTCAGGTCCTTCTCCACCAGCTTGGTGCGGTTACCGAGCAGGTCGTACTCGTACTCCTGCCAGTAGCCGGACTTGTCCGGGCCGGCAGCCACGTTGAGAGAGCCGTCCCCGTTGACCGGGCCCGGGGAGCACTGCGCCTGGTCCTTGGCGGTCCAGGCCGTCTTCAACCGGCCGACCGCGTACTGGAAGCACTGCCGCTCCTCGATGCCGGTGGCCTGCTCGCGGATCGCGGTGACGTTGCCGGCCTCGTCGTAGGCGTAGGAGCGGTTCGAGACGAGGTTGCCGCCGACGATGCTCTTGTCGCCGGTCTGCTCGCGGTAGACCTGCTGGCTGTTGAGGGCACCGCTGGCGTCGTCGTACGACGCCAGGGCCCACACCCGGTACGGCTGGGCGCCGAGGGTCGAGCGCAGCACCTGCCCGTACGGCGAGTAGGCGGTCTCCGCGCCGTACCAGTCCTTGCCGGACACCGAGAGCGGCAGCCCGTCCTTCGTGTAGCGCATGACGAGCTTCTCGGACGGCAGGCTGCCCACGGCGGGCAGGACGGCCGACTCGGGTAGACCGGTGTCGGTGTAGGTGTAGTCGTAGCGGTAGGAGTTGCGCAGACCCCAGGTGTCCGCGACCGACTGCGGCAGCGTGAGGGTGGTGGACGTCGGTTGGTAGTCCTCCGTGTAGCCGCCGATCGACTGCGTGTAGGGCAGGCCGTCGGTGTAGCGGGTGGCGGTGGCCGGCAGGCCCTTGCCGCCGGGGACGGTGTCGTAGGAGTACTCCGCCACCAGAGCGCCGTTGCTGTCACCGAGTCGCTGCTGCGTCGGCCGGGAAAGCTCGTCGTAGCCGTTCCACACGGTGACGCCGCGGGCGTTTGTGCTTGTCAGCTGCCGGTCCCGGTGGTCGTACGCGATCCGGGTGGTGCCGGCGTCGGGGTCGGTGGCGGTCTTCTGCCGGCCGCGCTGGTCGTAGGTCCAGGTCCACGGGCGGGTCGGGTCGGCGGAGTGGGTGGCCTGCGCCAGTTGGCCGCGCGCGTCGTACTGGTAACGCATGGACGTGAACGTGGTGCGGTTGGCGTCGGTGAACGTGTCCAACCGGGTGGTCCGGCCCAGGGCGTCGGTGTACATCCGGTAGGAGGTCGCACCCGACGGGTTGATCACCGTCGAGTAGTCGGCGCCGTACGCGTAGTTCGTGGAACGCGCCGGGTGTTCGACACCCCGCAGGACCGGCATCTCCCGGGTGACCCGGCCGAGGCCGTCGTAGGTGTAGCGGGTGGCGTTCGGCACCGCCGTGTCCGCCAACGGTGTGAACAGCGTGCCGACCGGGCTGCCGTCGGCGAAGTAGGCGTTGTTTGTCTGCCACACCTCACCGGAGCTGCCGTACAACGTGTCGGTGATCAGCCGACCCGCGCCGGTCGCCTGTTCCTGGCTCTGCCGCTCACGTCCGAGACCGTCGTAGAGGGTGACCGCGGTCTGGACCTTGCCTTCGTGGCCGCGGCTGAAGGTGGTGATGTAGGGCGGTTTGCCGGGCCGGGTCGCGTACTCGGCCTTGAAATCCGGGACGAGGGAGGCGGACGGGGTACGGCCGGGCGCCCAGGCCTCGACGAGCCGACCCATCGGGTCGTACCGGGCCTCGCTGACCCGGTTGTTGAGGTCGGTGGTCTTCACGGTGGTGGCGCGGCCTGGCTCGATCTCCTGGACCTGCTTGTGCCCGAGGGAATTCTGCTCGGTCACCGAGAAGGCCTGCCCCGTCGACGGGGTGTAGGTCATCGTGGAGGTCTTGCCGTCGGGGTCGGTTTTCGAGACGACCCGGCCGATCGCGTCGAAGCCGGTGGCGCCGTCGGGCTGGAAACCCGACCCGTCGGCCTTGAGTGACCAGGTCTGGGTGGCGAGGCCACGGGCGTTGGCGCCGAGCGCGGTGCCGTACGACTGGCCGTCGTAGGCCACCCGACCGGCGGCGCTCAGCGTCGTCAGGTCGTCGAACGTGGCGGTGCCGCAGGTCGTCGGGCTGCTCCGGGTCTGCTTGGTGAGACCGATGATGTTCTTGTCGGTCCGGTGCAGGTATTCCAGGAAGGTGCAGGACTCGTCGCCGCTCTTGTCGACGTCGCCGAGCGACTCCACCTTCGTCGGCAGGCCGGTTCCGGTGTCGTAGTCCGTGTTCGTCTCGATCGTGCGCAGGGTGCGGTTGTCGTCGCCGCTGCCCGAGGACTTCGTGTACGACCGCTGGCGCGTTTCGGTGACCCGCCACGCCTCCAGCGGGCTCAGACCGTCGTCCCGGGTACGGCTGGCGAGCAGTTGCGCACTGGGATAGGTGACGCTGCGGGTGAGCCAGCCGGTCGTGTCGTTGTCATCCGCGTCGGCGTACGTCAGTTCCTCGGCAACCCGTCCGGCGAAGGGCTCGCGGTCCTTGGCGATCTCGGCTTCGGCCATGTCCTTCACCGAGACCGTGTCGCCAGTGCCCTGGAAGTAGCGGGTGACGACCTTGGTCCGCTTGCTGCCGAGGCTGGGTTCGTCCGCGCCGGTGAGGACAGTGGTCAGCGCGAAGCCAGCGAACTGGGAGTAGGTCCGGGTGGACTTCTTGGTGAACTCCTGCTCGGCGAGGCGCCACGCGGCGTTCTGGTATTCGTACCGGGTGACCGTGGTGTAAGCGCCGTCGACGTTCGGCAACTCCTCGACGCTGTCCACGACGTACTTGTGGAACCAGTCGATGTCCTCGACCGACGGATCGGGGTGCCAGTAGCTCGGATAGCAGAGCCGGTTGTTGGCCTTCAGCGCGGCGGTGTCGGTCTTGCCGGGTAGGCCGCTGCCACTCGCACAGCCGCCGACCGGTGCTTTGTACCTGATGACGGTCTCGCCGCCGTACTCGTTGATGACCCGCGAGATGCGCAACCGGGAGAAGCCGGGTCGGTTGTCCCGCTTGACGCGGTTCGGCATGTCCTCGGCGTTGGCCTCGAAGCGCACCGGGTTGAGGGTGACCGCGTCTCCGGTGCCGTCGCGGCCGTACCCGGTACGGGAGATCGACTCCAGCCACAGCGCGGTGTTCGGGCCGGTACGCAGGATGGGGAAGGACTGCTTGAGCTTGTAGTCGTCCACCTTCTGGTGGGCGGTGGTGCCGGAGTGCCGCTGGGCGGACGTGCTGATGGTGTCGAGACGTTTGCGGCTGAAGAACGACGGCCCGGCGTTCCAGCACTTCTCCCTGTCGGCGCACCGGAGGGCGGCCGGGGTGTCGTACCAGAGGCGGTAGTTGCTCGGGTTCCTGTGGGCGAAGTTGGCGTCGCTACAGGTGAGCGAGCCGGAGTCGAAGCAGCGCTCGGCGACCGCGAAGCGGACGCGGGCGGGCGCCTCGGCCGAGAAGATGCTGTCCTTGCGCTGACCGTAGTCGATCTGGGTGAGGTAGCCGGCCCGGTCGTACTCGACGGGCGACGTGAAGTTGAAGTTGCGGGCGTAGTAGTTCTTCTCTTTGGCCCACCACAGGCTCATGGCGTTGCCGTGGACGTCCTCGACGTAGTCCAGCGACCAGCGCCACGCCTGGGTGCAGGCAGAGCCGGCCCAGTTGTCCGGCTTGTAGCAGGTCTCCGCCGAATCACCATCGGTCGCGTGGTTGCCGTAGACGGGCACGGTGAGCACGGAGTTGGTCTCCGGCTTGCCCGCGGTCCAGCCCGGCAGCCGGTTGAGGCCGAAGTGGTAGCGGGTGCCGTCGCGGGTCGTGACGACCCAGTACTCACCGCTCGCGTCGCCGTTCGCCAGGCCCGTGTTCTTCTTCAGCTCGACAACGGAGCCGTCACCGTTCGCGGTGGTCCACGTGCTGCCGTCCCAGACCAGCTCGGTGGTCGCGCCGGCGAGCGACAGGGTGGCGTTCTCAGAACCCCAGCACAGGTCGGCGGTGCGGTGGTCCTTGTTGTTGGAGCCGGCCTTCTTGGAGTCCTCGCGGCAGGTCGCGTAGCTGCGGGTGATCGCCCCGGCGCTGTAGTCCCAGCCGTCGCCGATCCACGAGGCCTGGTTGTTTGTGGCGGAGGTACGGCCGTCGACCGACTGCGAGGAGTAGGAGAGGGCGACCTTCGGCATCAGACCGCCGGCGGTCTCCGGCACCTGCACCTGGTAGGAGTAGGTGAACGCGCCGGAGGAGGAGCCGGCGGCCCAGGAGCCCGACGAGAGCAGCGGGGTGGCGGTGTAGTCGCCGGCCGCCGAGCCTCCGGTGTCCAGCACGCCGACCACGTTGGGCTCGGCCGCTGCCGCGGACCTGCCCTGTGCGGAGCCGGTCGCGCCGTTCAACAGCGGGCCGACCGGGACCCTGGTGGTCAGTCGGCGGGTCGACTCGTCCTGGGCAGTGGTGGTCCTGGCGCCCGACTTCTTGGCGGGCACCAGCTGCACGTCGCGCGAGAGCGTCTGCGCCCCGGCGTCCAGGGGGGCGGTCCCGTCCGCGGCGCAGTCACCGGTGTCGGGGGCGTCGTACACACAACCGGGCAGCAGCACGGCGCCGAAGCGGTCCGCGGCCTGCGGCCCGTACAGGTCGACGAACTCTGTCGTGTTCACGCTGAGCGCGACCTCGGCCGCCGGATCCGCGGTCGCGGGCGGCGTGATCTTCATGATCAGACCGGAGACGCCCGCGTCCTGGGAGGCCTCGGGGGCGGCCAGGTCGACGGTCCAGGAGCCGGCAAGGGCGGCCGGGTCGGCCCCCGCCGGCACGCCCAGCTCGATCGGCAGGTCGTCGACCGGCACGGTGACGCCGGCGGCGACCCCGGTCAGGTCCACGTCGCCGCTGCCCTGCTGCCACGGTTCGACTTTCTGCGGCAGGTACGGCGTGACAGGCACTTCGTCGGCGGTGGTCAGATTCGTCTCGCTGGCGGCGTCCTCGCCCACCCGCTCGGCCGCCGGAATGTCCGGCAGCTCGAACGTGCTCTCCTCGCGTGCCATGCCGGGGCCGGGCACCGCCCAGGCCTCGGCGGGCACCATCGTCGCCACAAGTGTCGTGCACAGGGCCAGCACCATCGCTCGACGGGCCCGGCGGTGGCCAGGTCCCGTCGGGGTTCCGGGGCGTGACCGCCGGACCAGCAAACCGAAACCTCGCACGCGTCGACTCCCACCAGCGAAGACGAAAAGGGGTGGCGCGGAGAACCGCGGAAACCGGCGCCACGTCCGGCGCATGGTTGAGCACTGTGCGGCAGGCATAGCGCGAAATCAAGATTACGAAGAGTGAGAGCAGGCGACTCGGTATGACCTACATCACGCCACATTTGGCCAGAAATTGAGCGGTCAGGGAGAAGCCGAATCCTCGCCGCATGCCTCCACATTGCACTGCAATTCGGGCCAACAAATCCAGACACAAGATCAAATTTTTAGCTGACCTGAGCAAACACTTAACGCTAGATAACAGATCGGTAACAGCCGCAGGGTAACCGCAGTGGGGCTGCGGCATGCGATCGTGTGCCCGCGTTCTGCCCCGCGGCTCCGCCCACCGGGACGTTCGCGCATCGCCTCCCATCCACCTGGCCCCTACGGGAGTGGATTCGCCGTGACCGCGCCTCGCCTGCTCAGCCCCTTCGTGCGTACGCGCACCAGGCTCACCCTCACCGTGGGCCTCACGCTGGCCGCCCTCGTCGCCGCCCCCCTGCCCGGGTGGCTCGGCTCCGACGAAGCGCCGAAGGACGCCACCATCGCGGCACGCGTCGCGCCCCGCAATGAGGCGGCCGCCGCCGCCGAGGCCCACCGCACCCGCACGGAGGTGCTCGTCGACACGGCCACCACCGCCACCGCGCGCACCTGGGCTCTGCCGACCGGCCAACTGCGTAGCGAATTCCACGTCCTGCCCCAGCGGTCGCAGGACGCGGGCGGCCGGTGGAGGGACATCGACAACACGCTGACCCGCACCGGAAAAGCCCCCGGCGGGCTCGACATCCGCCCGGTGAACGTGCCCGCCCCTGTACGTTTCTCGAACGGCGGCACCACCACCGACGACAGTGTGTTGGCCGAGGTGGACGTGGCCGGTCACACCATCGCGTACACCTGGCCCGGCCGTCTGCCGGAGCCGGTGCTCGACGGCGCGCGCGCTCTCTATCCGGAGGTACGGCCCGGCATCGACCTCCTGGTCGTCGCCCGGGACCAGGGCGGCTTCGCCCAACTGCTGATCGTCAAGGACCGCGCGGCCGCGCAGAGCCTCGGCGGCGTGAGCTACGGCCTGCGCTCGAGCACGCTCGTCTTCCACCACGACAAGAACACCGGTGGGGTACGGGTGCTCGACCGCGCCGGCGGTGCGGAGATCACCTCGATCCCGACCCCGTTCGCCTGGGACTCCGCCGGCCGCGACCCGGAGGCCGAGCCGGGCGCCGTCGCCCGCACCTCCGTAGCCAACCCGGCCGACGTCCTGAAGCTCTCCGGCCTCAGCGGCAGCGAGCCCGGCGCTCACCACGCGCCACTGTCCACACGTCTCGACCGGGACCGCACCGGCGATGTCCGACTGCACCTCGACGCCGCCGCCGGTGGGCTCCTCGGTCGCCCGGACACGCTCTTTCCCGTCTTCATCGACCCGACGCTGAACAGCGGTGAGACCGCCTGGGCAACTGTCTACGCCCAGAACCCGAACACCAACACCTGGAACGGCACCAACTTCAACAGCGGCACGACTGTCACGCGGGTGGGCTACGAGAAGGATTCGCCGTTCCGGGCCCGCTCCTTCTGGCGGATGGGCTTCAGCAGCAGCCTCCGGGGGGCGACGGTCAGCACGGCCAGCTTCAAGATCTTCAACAACTACTCCTACAGCTGCACCGCACGCGAGTTGCAACTGTGGCTCACCGGCGCCATCTCCTCGGGCACCACCTGGAACAAGCAGCCGGGCTGGATCGGCGAGCAGAGCCGGCAGACCTTCGCCCGCGGCTACAACGGCAACTGCGCACAGGACTACGTCAGTTTCAACGCGACGAACGCCGCGCAGTTGGGCGCCAACAGCGGCGTGCCGAACCTCACCCTCGGCATGCGCGCCACGAACGAGTCCGACACGAACACCTGGCGCAAGTTCAGCGTCAACACCGCCCTGCTGTCGGTCACCTACAACCGGCCGCCGAACGAGCCGACCGACGGCACCACCACCCCCGGCGGCGCGTGCTCGACCGCGGGTGTCACGATCGCCAAGACCAACATCGTCCTCGCGGCCAACGCCAGCGATGCCGACGGCAATCTCAAGGGCCTGCGCTTCCGCTGGTGGAGGAGCGGCGAGACGATCCCGGCCGGCACCCTGGTGACCAACCTGAGCGGCGGTCGGGCAAGCCTGACCATCCCGACGACCAGCCTTGTGGACGGCGGCCTCTACTTCTGGGACGTCAACGCGCAGGACGAGTCCAACGCGACATCCTCGTACTTCCCGCCTGGAAACGATCCCTGCCGATTCGTCATCGACGCCTCCGCGCCGCCCGCGCCGACCGTCACCAGTCCGGTGTTCCGCGAGGCCACCCCCGACGGCGCGACGTGGGCCACCGTGAAGTTCGGCCAGACGGGCCCGGTCACCTTCACCGCCGCCGGCGCTGTGCGGTTTGCCTACCTGTACGAGGATGTCGGTCTCGTTCAGTACGTGAACGCCACAAACGGCACCGCCACCGTGCCCAACCTGATGCCCCGGCACGCCGGCCCGATCACCCTGCAGGTGTACGCCTACGACGCTGTCGGGAACCAGAGCGCCCGGACCGACTACGTGTCGTACATACCGCCACGAGACGTGGCAGACGGCCCCGGCGACACCGGCGGCGACGGGATTGTCGACCTGCTCGTGGTCGACTCCGGCGGCATTCTGCGCAACTACGCCGGCGACGTGGGCGGGGAGATAGGCGGCTCCCAGGTCGCCTCCTATGACGACCGGGGCACGCTCAACCCGGCGGGACACTGGTTCAACCCCGCCTCCGGTCGAGCCGCCCTGATCACGAAGTACGCGGACGCCTACCCGGGCGACGGCTCGACCGACCTGTTCGCCATCAACCCGGACGGCACCTTCTGGCTCTATCCGGGCGATGGCTACGGCAGCTTCAACGTGGACAAGCGGCTGCGGGTCATCCTGCCGGGCAACGCGCCGGCTTCGTCGACCTGGACGCAGATCAAGGCGGTCGGCGACATCACCGGAGACCGGCTGCCCGACCTGATCCTGCGGGCCGGAACATCCTGGTGGGTGCTGAGCGGCTACACCGGGGCGAGCTTCCAGGAGGCGACCCTGATGGAGGACAGCACCTGGACTCGCCAGGAGATCGTCAACGTGGCGGACGTCGACCTGGACGGCACGCCCGACCTGGTCTGGCGCAACCTGGACAGCGGCATCATGTTCCTGCGGCACGGCAAGCCGGGCGGTGCCCCGGGCAGCGTGGCGCTCGACTCGCTCAAGACGCCCGGCGGGTCGCGCAGCGGAGACATCGTCTACGCCCTGGGTTGGACAGACACCGCGATCACCGCACTCATCGGGATCCCCGACATCAACGGGGACCGGGTGCCCGACTTCTGGGCCCGGTACGGATCAGGCGGGATGTGGACCTACCGCGCGAACACCATCAATGCCGGCATGCCTTTCATCGTGTTGGGCGACGGTGTGAACGCGGACAAGACCTTCGGCTGAGATGCGACCGACGACGGGCCCGAGCAGTCACCTGCTCGGGCCCGTCGTTCTGCGTGAGAGGCGGTAGCGCCGAGGACCTGCGGGCCGTCGTCAGGCTTGCCCGGGTGCTGCGCTTGGCCACCTGGACGAACGCGGTCCAGGCCGACGCTGACGGTCAGCCGCACTGGTCCTGATCACTCGGCCGGGGTGGCACGATCCCGTCGCCGTAGTTGGCGGCCAGGGTCGCGGCCCACACGTCCGGGACGCTCCGACCGGGAAAGGCCAGCGGGACGTACGACTGCAGCGCGCCGAACGCGTCCAGCATGGGCGCGAACTGCTCTTGCCATTCGCTGCGTACGGCCGAGGTGGGAAACCCCCGGAAGACCGCGATTTCGGGATCCCTCTCACCCCAGCAGCCCCACCTGCGGGAAGGTCCGGTCGCAGCGATGACGTTCGCCGACATCACGGTCGAACCGAAGGTGTCGCTGGCAACCTCACCGAGAGATCGAAGGTGGCTGCTGAGCGGGAGCGAACGTTCCGGTAGGCGTGGTGATCGATCACGACAGGCTCCTCCCCCGGAGATCGTCAGGGTGCGGCCCCACCATGCACGACTGGTTCGTGCAGATCTTGGAGGGAAAGCGCCCCTCCCGGGGCCGAATCCTTCCAAGATCTCTGCTGAACGAGTTCGCCGAGCGACTCAGCGGCGGTTGTTCACCTGCCTCGCGCGGGTTGACGTGATGAAGGCGGCCCAGGCCGACTCGGTGAAGGTCAACGCCGGACCGTGCCGGTCCTTGCTGTCGCGTACGCCGACCGCGTCGACGAACCCGGCCACCTCGACGCAGTTGCCCTCGCCGCCGGACCGGGACGACGTGCGCCAGACTCCGTCACGCACCATCTGTCATCTCCTTCGCTATCGTCGCGATCAGCTCACGGGACTCGTCGGCGCTCAGCGTCCGCTCGCCGAGGGAGCGCCACGCGTCTTCGTAGATCTCGATCTCGTGGGTCTTGTCAAGGTAGACCGCGCCGCACGGACCGTCCATGTAGATCGTCGTCGGCTCCGGCTCACGCACGTCGGCCGGGAAGTCGAGCATCGTGAAGGTGCCGGCCTGTGCCCAGCGCACCAGGCCCACAGCGAGCGGCAACACCCGAATGCCGATGTTGTGCTGTCGTGACGACACCAGCAGTGACTCCAGTTGCCGGGCCATCGCCGCACGATCGCGCAGCGGCCGGCGCAGCACCGCCTCGCTCAGGATGACGTCGAGGCGCGGAGCGCGAGGTATCGCCCGCGCCAGCAGACGTTGGCGGCGCAGCCGCACGTCGACCTTCGCCTGACGTTGCTGCTCGCCCATCTGCGGGTGGTCGGTGGCGATCACCTCGGTCATGTACTCGACCGTCTGCAACAGCCCCGGTACGAGGTTCGCCTCGTAGTGACGGATGCGGGTGGCGGCGGCTTCCAGGCCGACGTACAGCTTGAACCAGTCCTTGATCGCTTCGCCGTAGCTGTGCCACCAGCCGTGCGCCTTGGTCTCCCGCGCCAGCGCCCGCATCGTCTCGATCGTCTCCGGGGACGCGCCGTAGACGCGGCACATCGCCGCCACGTCGTTCGGGTGCATGGGGACCTGGCCGGTCTCGTAGCGCCAGATTCGAGGTGCCGACCATTCCAATTCCTTGGCCGCCGCGGTGACCGTCACATAGGCATTTTCGCGAAGCTCTCTCAGATATCTGCCAAGCTGCCTCCGTGGGACCGTGCTGCCGGAGTCGTCCACGTCATCTCCCTGGTTGTCGTCGCGTAAGACACCTCGCCCCTTGGTCCGCATTCTGCCGCGAAAGATTGTGTTGGGCCAGCCTCGGAATGACCATCGTGGATGACCACGAAAAGAGCGAGCCCCACCGAAGGAGTGTCATGGACCCGGTTGACGACAGCACCGAAGACCTGCCGCTACCGCCCTACGTGACCAAGGAGGACGTCGTGTTCGCGCTGCGGGCCGTCACCGTGCACGCCGCCGACCTGACCCCCGACGGTGAGCGGTGCCGCAAGGACGAGGCGCCGCACCCGTGCCGGCTGTACCGCTGGGGCCGTCGCGTCCTGGAACGGCGCGGCCTGACCGACGCACAGGTGCAGACGTTGATCGCCGGCGGAACGGTGGCCCTGCGATGAGCCGGGTCATCGCAGATCACCTGCCACCATCACAGGTGCGTGCCGCAGCCTTCGACACCCGGTGGCGTGGCCTGCATCCCGGCCAGGTGCGCGACTACCTCGGCCGGGTGGCCGACGAGTTGGAGCGGCTGCACCGCGAACTGATCACCGCCACCACCGAGACGGAACGGATTCGCCGAGCGCTGATCCAGTGGCAGGCTCGACACAGCAGCCGCCGCTGTGGCCCGACCACGTCTGACAACCGTCGACCGCGATGACCACCCCGCGCTGGATCATTCACCTGCCGACCGCGCTGACCAGCCCGGACGAGGTCACCGCCCTGGCCGTGGCGCTGCGGGGCTCGCTCGGCCACCTCGCCGTTCTCGACTTCGGCGAGATCACGCTGAGCGAGGAGGATGCGCAGTTTCTGCGCACCCGAGTGTTCTGTGACGCCGCGCTCGACGGTGCCGGCCGCTGCCGGCGGCGCGACGCCCACGACGGACCCTGCGCCGCAGTGCCCAGCACGGAAGTCGGGGTGTCCGCAACCCGCGGACACCCCGACTTCTTGGAAAGCGTGTTGATCAGGGAGTGATGACGAACTGCGAGCCCGGCTGGATGACGATGTTGCCGTCGGCCGAGTTGGTGATTGTCACGTTCGTCAGGTTGGCGTTGCCGCGTGCGCCGCTCATCGCGAGGATGCCCGCGCCGTTGTTCGACTTGTCGATCTTCACATTGGTGATGGCAAGGTTCGGTATGGTGCCACCACCGTTCTTGAACTGGATGCCGTCGAACGTGGAGTCGATGATGTCGGTGTCCCGGATGGTGACCCCGACGATGTCCCGGGTGGCCGGGAAGATCGTGATGGCGCCGAACTCCTGGTCCTCGTTCCAGAACGCCCCACCCGTGCGGTAGAGCCCGTTGTTGGCGATAAGCGTCGTGCCGGAGAACGGCAGCGGGTCGTGGTCGGTCGCCAGCATGATGCCCGGGTAGTTCGCGGTGTCGTAGATCAGGTTGTTCTCGATCGAGTTGTCGTAGCCGCCGTAGATGGCGATGCCGTTCGCCCGCCAGGGCAACTGGATGGTGTTGTTGACGAAGTGGTTGTCGTGGGCGATGTCGACGCTGCGGTCCTTGACGTACGGGTTGGCCCAGACGGCCAGGGCGTCGTCGCCAGTGGTGCGGAACGACGAGTTGAACACCCGCGAGTTGCGCGTGCCGTTGCTGAAGTTGATGCCGTCGGCGTACGTGTTGCGGATCCGCATCCCGGTGAACTCCAGCCCGTCGGCCGGCCCCCACAGGTCGGGGATGTTGTCGTAGTCACGACCCACCCAGACACCCACGTTTGCGTGCTCGATCCAGACGTTGCTGATCTTCGTGCCGGTCCCGAACCGACCGTTCAGACCCACGCCACCCTCGGCGTTGCCGTCACCGCCACGGATCCGGCCCGAGCCGAAGATGGCGATGTCGGAGATCTGGGTGTTCTTGTCGATGTCGAACCCGAAGTTGCCCTCGTGCGGGTGGTTGATGCCGCCCACCACGTTCTGCGGTTCGGTGAGCGTGTAGAGCTGCGAGTGCCACATGCCGGCGCCCCGGATGGTGACGTTGCTGATGCCGACCTGGTTGTGCATGCCCCGGTTCTGCGGGTCGTCGGTCAGGATCTTCTGCTCCTGCCGCCACTGCCCGGCGGGGATCCAGACGCAGCCGATGACACCGTTCTGGTCGTCGGTCACCGCCCGCTGGATGGCCGCGGTGTCGTCGATCCCGTCGTTGGGGACCGCGCCGTACGACGCGATCGAGGTGCAGCCGGCCGGTTGGCTCGCCGCCGGTGCCACCTGCTCCAGGTCGATCGTGTCGATCACGTAGAACGAGGCGGTGTCACCCGAGTCGCGCTGCAACTTGAACCGGGTACCGGCCGGGTACGACTGCGCCAGCAGCGCGTTCGACTCGTCGAAGAGCCGTCGGGCGTCGGCCTGCGGGGTGTTGGTGAGCGCCTCCGGACCGTCGGTGTTGCCGTAGAGCCAGCTGTGCTTCGACGACAGGGTCAGCTTGCGGGAGAAGACGTCGTTGACGTAGAGGCTGATGGTCGCCTCGATGCCACCGCCACCCGCAGCGTCCGGGATGGAGTTGCGCACCACGATCGAGTTGGCCTGGTTGGCCGAGGTGAACTCGACGAACTGGCCGGTGCTGCTGAGCCGTACCGACTTACGGCCGGACGACTCGCTGGCGAAGTTGGTGTGGCCGAAGGTGCGCAGCGCGTCGGTCTCCAGCAGCGTGCCCTGGTAACGGCCGGCCTCCGCCTCGTAGGAGACGTACGGGACGGCAGCGCCGCGCCCGACCACTATCGACTGGCTGAACGCGTTGTTGGTCTCGTTGGTCTCGGCGACCACGTTCGTGGCGTCGGCGGTGGCGGTGATGGTGGCGCCGCCGCTGGTGGCGGTCCAGCTACCGCTGACGGCCACGGTGGCCGTCGCGCCGGCCGCGATCGAGGCGGTGGTCGTGTTGAGCGTGGTGCTTCCCGCCACCAACCGGGTGACAGTTGTCGCGCCGGTCGCGGTGGTGCCCCGGTTGCGGACCGCCACGGTGAAGGTGACCGACGCCCCGACGGCCGGGTTCGGCGGGTTCGAGGCGATGCTGAGCACCTGCAGATCCGGCCCCGGGGCCTGCGCCACCACGAGCGGCGACGCCGCCGTCAGGCTGTTGTTGCCGTTGTTCTGCTCGACGATCGTGTTCGTCGGGTCCACCACCGCCGTGACGGCGTAGCTGCCCATCGGGCGGGTGCCCGCGTTCACCGACACGGTGGTCGAGGCTCCGGCGGCGAGCGCGCCCACCGTGGCACTGCCGACGACCGCGCCGGCCAGACTGAAGTTGACTGTGGTCGCGCCGGCGGACGCCGACCCGATGTTCTGCACCACTGCCGAGAGCGTGACCGCGCTGACCTCGCTGGGCGACGTCGGCGACCAGGTCACCGAGCTGACCACCAGGTCCGGGTTGGGTGCCGGCGTGCCGCACACCTCGAACTCGGCCACCTGGCCGGACGGGGCGCCGGTGTTGCCGGTGAACCGCAACTGCACGTCCGCCGTGGTGGCGCTGACCGGGATGGTCACCAGGTTGGTGCCCTGGACGAACTGGTAGGCCGCCGCCGACACCAGACTTGTGTACGTCGACGACGCCTGGTCGCGGCCGAGGACCTGGATGGTCTGGGTACGAGTGCCCCAGGCCGAGTCCGGGTTGAGCCGCACGGTGACGCCGGAGATCGAGTGGTTGGCACCGAGCGCCACAGTCAGGTTCTGCGGGTAGCTCGCCGCGCCCTCCCAGTAGGTGGCGAGCTGCCCGTCGTTCGCCTTGTCCGGGGTGAAGCTGAAGGTGGAGCCACTCGCCGTCATGGCCTTGCCCGATGCCACGTTTGTGCAGGCGGGCGGGTTGCTGCCGGTCCGGGTGACGGTGTTGCTGTTGCCGGACAGGTTGCCCGCGCCGTCACGGGCCCGGACGTGGTACGACACGGTCGCCGTCGCCGGCTGGGTGTCCTGGTACGTGAGGACGGTGCCCAGCGTCGCGATCAGGTTGCCGCCCCGGTAGACGTTGTAGCCGGCCAGCCCGCTGCCGCCGGAGTCGGTGGAGGCGCCCCAGGTGAGCGTGATGGTGCTGCCCGACGTGCTCTGCGACAGCGTCCCCGGGGTGCTCGGCGCGGTGGTGTCACCACTGCCGGTACGGGTCACCGTGTTGCTGTTGCCGGAGAGGTTGCCGGCGGCGTCGCGGGCCCGGACGTAGTACGACACGGTCGCCGTGGCCGGCTGGGTGTCGTTGAACGTGGTCACGTTGCCGACGGACTGGAGGAACGCGCCGTTGCGGTAGACGTCGTAGCCGGCGATGCCGCTGCCACCCGCGTTGTCGGTGGAGGCGACCCAGGTGAGGCCGATCGTGGTGCCCGACTGGGTGTAGGAGAGGTTGCCCGGGACGCTCGGCGCGGTGGTGTCCGGGGTGGTGCCGCCGCTGCCGTACACCTCCAGCTCGGAGAGCTGCCCGGCCGGCCAGCCGCTGTTGGCGGTGATGGTGATCCGGACGTAGCGGGTGGAGGTTGCACCGAAGTTGATCGTGACCGTGTTGCCGCTCGCCGGGTTGAAGGTGTACGTCTGCGACCCGACCAGATCGGTGAAGGACGAACCGTTGGTGCTGCCCCGCACGCTCAGCGTCTGCGTCCGGGTGCCCCAACCGGAGGTCGGCAGCTTCAGCACGACCTGGTTGACGCTCTGCGACGAGCCGAGATCGACCTGCACCCACTGCGGGAAGGCGTTGTTGACGCTCTCCCAGTAGCTGCCCGCGTTGCCGTCGACGACCTTCGACGAGTCGTAGACGTCGGCGTGGCCGCTCTCCTGGGTGGGGCGGCCCTGGGCGAGGTTTGTGGCCGCCGCGGCGAACCCGCTGCTCGGTGCGGCCGCGGTGGCGGTCGGGCGGGCGGCGGCCGGGTTCGCGAGGGCTGTCGCTCCGGCCGTGGCGATCAGCGTGGCGGCGGCCGTGGCCGCCACCATCCTGAACAGATTCGTTCGTCTCATCACTGTCCTTGTCGTCGGGGGACGGTTGCCGCGGTGGCGGGACCACGGGGTGGGGGTGCGGCGGTGCAGCGCCGGCCGATGCGAGGCCGGTGTCGAGAGAGACGGGGTGGCACGGGCGGCACGGGGGTGCCGCTCGACCTGCAAAACCGGGCCCCCCATGGAGGCCCGTTGAATCTTCCGAGAGCATGCACAGAACCGTGCACGCGTTTGTCGAAATCTTGCGTTACTTTGGCCAAAGGTTACTGACGTGCTACTGGAGCGTCAACACTTCGACCACCGTGACTATTGATGGGCTTGCCTGCCCTGCGGGCCGCTGCCCGCGCTGACCTGCGCACACCTAGGGGAAGGTGCCGCCTCCCGACGAGTGGAGGCCACACCTTCCCCTAGGTTGCGCGGATCTTGCGTCAGGTCGTACGGGAACGATCAGGTGTCTGTAGACCTCCGGACGAAGGTTTCCAGCAGCTCCCCGCCGTACCAGTCGGAGCGCTCGCCCACGTGTGTCATGCCCAGCCTCCGCGCGACAGCCATCGACGGGTCGTTGCCCGGCGACACGAGCGCGTAGATCTCCGCGGTGCCGGTGGCGAACTCCCGCGCCAGGAGCGCCCGGGCCGCCTCGGTGGCGTAGCCGTGACCCCACGAGTCCGGGTGCAGGTGCCAGCCCATCTCGATGTCCTCGGTGAGCTCCGTCTCGGGCGTACCCGGCAGCGGCTTGAGCAACACCGTGCCCGCCACCAGCCCAGTCTCGCGTACCTCGATCGCCCAGGTGCCGTACCGGCCGCCGTCGTCGGCGTGCCGGTCGCGCCAGAACCGCAACCGCTCGACGGCCTGGGCCGGGTCGGTCATCGGCAGGCCCGGCGACACGGCCAGCCATTTGGTGATCTCGGGACGGGAGTAGATGTCGTAGATCCGGGCCAGGTCGGCCGGATCGTCGGTCCAGTCGCGCAGGATGAGACGGTCGGTGGTGAGAACAGTCATGACAGGCGATCTTAGGAGTGGCGGACCCGACGAGAGGGAAAAGGATCACGATGGGCAGCGGTTGGCAGCGGGCGAAGCGGATCACCAGCGCCGCGTTCCGTCCGATGCGTGGACGGGACCTGTCGCTGCACGCCGCCGCGATCACCTTCTACGGCGCGATCGCGGTGGTGCCGGTCGCCCTGCTGGCGATCTGGCTCACCGCGCTCGTGGCCGGGGCCGATCGGGTACGCCGGCTCACCTCGTACGCCGTGGAAGCCCTGCCCACCGCGATCGGCGCGCCGCGGGCGGTGGACGCGCTCGTCGACGCCGGGGTGGAGCTGACCCCACTGCTGGCACTGGCCTCCCTCCTGCCCGCGTCGCTGTACGGCGAGGGTCTGCGCCGAGCGTTCGTCTCGGTTGCCGCACCCCGCTCCGACGAACACCTGATCGGCTGGCGGGGCCGGCTGCTGCTGCTGCCCCTGCTCGCGCCGGCCCCCGCCCTGCTGCTGTCGATCCTGCTCGCGCTGCCGCTGACCACCCGTCTCGTCCGCCAGGGCGGCTGGCTCGGCGTACTCGGCGTGGTGCTGTCGTTCCTGGCCGTCTGGCTGGTGCTCACGCCGGTGCTGGTGTGGGTGTTCCGGGTGGTCGGCCCGGCATCGCCGGACTGGCTCTCCACACTCGCGGTCGGGTCGTTCACCGCGGCGAACCTCTCCGGTTTCCTGCACGGCTTCGTGCTCTTCGCCTCGCTCCCGCTGGACCTGGGCGTGCCGTTCGGCGGCTTCGACGAGATCGGCGCCGGCGTGGCCGTACTCCTCTGGCTCTACCTGTTCCACGTGATCGTCCTGGCCGGCTACTCCGCCACCCTGGCCCTCTCCCGCTGGCGGGGGAGGGCGGGGGGTTAGGGGGTGTTGAGGGCTTTGGTGGGGGTTTGGCGGGCGGCTTGGATGGACGGGTAGACGCCGGCGACCACGCCGACCAGGAGCGCACCGGCGATTCCGCCCAGCACCGCGGTCGCCGGGATCGTGGGCGGCCAGCCCTGATAGCTGGCGTAGCCGATTGTCGCGAGCAGCCCGAGGGCCGCCCCGGCCGTGCCGCCGAGCGCGCTGAGCAGCGCCGACTCGGTGAGGAACTGCACCCGGATCTGGCCTCGGTTCGCGCCGAGCGCCCGGCGCAGGCCGATCTCCCGACGGCGCTCCAGCACCGAGATGACCATCGTGTTGGCCACGCCGATCCCGCCGACCAGCAGGGCGACCGCCGCCAACCCGAGGAACAGCGCGGAGAAGCTGTTCTCCGTGGCCCGTTTCGCGGCGAGCGCGTCGGAGGGGCGGCTGACCTGCACCAGCCCGGGAAGCTGCGGGTTGAGGGTGGCCGGCAGTACCGCGCGGACGTCCTCCAACGCGTCCTCCCGGGCCCGCAGGTAGACGACAGTGGGGTGACCGTCGAAGCCGAGCATGGCCGTGGCGGCGTCCCACCCGACAAGCACCGAGCGGTCGAGATCCGGGGAGAGCGGCAACGGGTCCAGGATGCCGATCACGGTGAACCAGCGCTCGCCGATGAACACCTGGGGTGGTTGCCGGGGGTCCACGCTGTCGAACCCGAGCCGGCTCGCCGCGACGTACCCGAGGACGGCCGTCGGCAGCCCGGCCGTTCCCGCGTCGAGGGGCCGGCCGCTGCGGACCCGGCCGTTCACCGTCTCCAACAGGCCGGGCCGGGACGCGAGCACGCTGAGCCCGGAGGTGTCGTACCTGTCCACCAGGTCGTTGCGGCGCACCACCGTGTGGGTGTTCGCGACAGCGCTCGCGGTCAGGACCGGGCCGATCCGCTTCGCCATGGCGTCGGCGTCCCCGGGCAGCAGCACCTGCGGGTTCTGGTCCGGCACCGGCTCCGCGCGCAGCAGGTTGGTGCCGAGGGCGGAGAGCTGGTTCATCAGGTCACGGTGGCTGGACGCAGGGATACCCACCACGACGACGAGCGTGGCGATGCCGATGGAGATGCCCAGGGCGGAGAGGACCGCCCGCATCCGGCGGGTGGTGATCCCGAGCAGACCAAGCCGGAGTACGTCGACAGGGGCGAGCCGGGTCGGCCGGCCACCGCCCGGGTCGGCGCTCACTCCCGGCTCCCGGCACCGGTGTCGGCGACGATCCGGCCGTCGCGGATCTCCACCTGTCGAGGCGTACGGGCGGCGAGATCGCGATCGTGGGTGATCACGGCGATTGTGGTTCCCTCCGCGTTCAGGTCCGTGAGTAGGGACAGGACCGCCTCCCCGTTGACCGTGTCGAGGGCGCCGGTCGGCTCGTCGGCCAGCACCAGCGCCGGCTCGTTGACGAGTGCGCGGGCTATCGCCACCCGCTGCCGCTCGCCGCCGGAGAGCTGGTTGGGCAGATGGCCGACCCGGTGCGCCAGGCCCACCCGGCCCAACGCCTCGACGGCGGTACGACGGCGGCGACGGCGAGGCACCCCGGCGTAGAGCAGGCCGGTGGCGACGTTCTCGGCGGCGTCCAACCCGTCGGTGAGGTGGAACTGCTGGAAGACGAAGCCGAGCCACCGACCCCGCAGCGCGGAGAGCCGGCGGTCGGACAGCGCGGTGACCTCGTGCCCGGCGATCCGGACGCGACCGCTGCTCGGCAGGTCGAGGGTGCCCATGATGTTCAGCAGGGTGGACTTGCCGGACCCGGACGGCCCGACGATGGCGAGCATCTCCCCGGCGTGGACGGTCAGGGAGACCTCGTCCAGGGCTGTCACCCCGCCCGGGTACGTCCGGCTCACCCGCTCGACGCTCAGCACCGGCTCCGCGATCATGACGCGGTCACCACGTCGAGGCCCTCGGTCACACCCGCGCCGGTGATCTCGACCAGGCCCCGGGCGAACATCCCGGTCTCCACGGCCACCAGCCGACCGTCGGGCAGTTGGAGCGCGTGGCCCCCCTCGCGGAGCGCCACAAGCGCGCCGACCGGCACCGCGAGCACGTTCTTGTGGACGGTGGTGGTGAACCGGACCTGGACCGCCGCAGCGTCCAGCTTGGCCACGTCCGCCGCCCGGACCGGCGCGACGAGGACGTCCACCGTCGGCGGGCTGTCCTGTCCCGTCCCACCGTCCGACCCACCGCCGCGCACCGTGTGCGAGACGGAGGCGACCTTGGCCGGGATCTCGGAACCGTCGGGCAGGGCGACAGCCACCGTCGCGCCCACCGCGATGGCGCCCACCTCGGTGGCCCCGACCGGCACGGTGACCAGCTTGACCTTCTCGGTGACCGACAACAGCGCGCCGGCGACCGGGTCACCGGGCAGCGCCTGCACCGCGCTGACCCGGACCGGCCCGGTCAACACGGCCACCTGCCCGACCCCGATGGTGCCTGTCGGTTCCAGACCGAGCGACTGCTGCCACTTCTTGATCGAGGCGACCAGGCTCTCCGTGAGCAGGGCCTGACCAGCGCCGATCTTCGTGCCGTCCTTACCCCGCGACGGCTGCGCGCCGGTGTGGAAGCCCAGCGCCTTCAGGTTGTCCCCGACGATCCGTACGTCGCTGCCCACCAGGCCGGGCTTGTCCAGCGTGCGGAACAGCGGAGTCCCGCCGAACAGCACCGGCACCGGTCGGTCGTTGACCCAGTAGAGCGGTCTGCCCCGCGCCACCGTGTCGCCCACCTTCGGCAGCCGGGTGACGACGCCCTCCCCGGCCCCCTTCACCAGCCGCTCGGGACCGAAGCCGAGCGCCCCGCCGAGCGAGCGGCTGTCCGAGAGGTCGGCACGGGTCACAGCCGTCGTCGTCAGCGTCGGTGCGGCGGTCGCGGCGTCATCGCGAGGTTCACGGCGCAGGGCCAACACCCCGACGCCGACGGCGACCACGAGGGTCACCGTCGCCACGACGAGCGCGGTACGCCTGGTCGTCCGCGGACCGCGCTCGTCGGTCGGGCTACCTGTGGGCACCGAAGACCTCCATCGTGCATTCCTTGTCGACCTTTGTCAGCGCGGGACCGTCAAGACCGTTCGACGGGTTGGCGACTCCGTCGTCGTAGGTCCACCCGGAACCGTCCGGCAGCGAGTGGATCTTCATCCCGCGCCCGCGCAGGCACTGCACGTAGTCGTTCCACTGGCTCACGTAGTTCGGGTTCTTGTCCCGATCCAGCTCCGGCGGCTGAAGTGGCAGCTTGTTGGCGCAGGCCACGTACGCCGCCTTCGGCTCCCCGCTCTGGTCGAGGGAGAGCCCCGGGCCGTCGCCCGCCGCACCTGCCGACCGCCCCTTGTTCTCCTGCACCCCGTGGTCTCGCAGACAGATGTTGTAGGTCATCCAGAACTGCTCCTCCTCCTCCTCGGTCGTGTCCAGGCGGAGCTGCGGCCGACCGTTGGCGGCACCCCCGGTGGGGGTCCCGCCCGTCGGGGCGGACGGGGTGGTGAGGGAGGCCACGTCGCCCGTACCGCTGGCGGTGCCCTGGTCGGCGTCGGACGCCCCGCCGCAGCCGGCCAGGGCGGCGAGCAGGGTCACCGCGGCGAGCCCGGCCGCGACTCGATTGGTTGCCTTCGTCATGACAGGCAGCCTCACGCGTACCTGTCAGAGACCTGTCAAGATCCGGTCGTGATCCGGTAGTCCCAGCTCAGCGGCACCGAAGGAGGCCGCCACTGTCACGTACAGTCGCTGCCGTGTGCGCGTACGTGCTGGTAGCCGAGGACGACCAGAAGCAGGCGGAGCTGGCTCGCCGCTACCTGGAACGCGAGGGGCACGAGGTGCTCGTGGTGGGCGACGGGCGGGCCGCGCTGGAGGAGATCCGGCAGCGGCCGCCGGCACTGCTGGTCCTGGACGTGATGATGCCGAAGGTCGACGGGCTGGACGTCTGTCGCATCCTGCGCCGGGAGTCGGACCTGCCGGTGCTCATGGTGACCGCCCGATCGACCGAGGACGACCTGCTGCTCGGCCTCGATCTGGGCGCCGACGACTACCTGACGAAGCCGTACAGCCCGCGTGAGCTGGTCGCGCGGGCCCGCAGCCTGCTGCGCCGGACCCAGCGGACGATGCGGCAGACCGACCCGGTGCTGCGGGTCGGCGCCCTGCACGTCGACCCGGTCCGCCACGAGGTACGCAGCGACGGACACGTCGTCGACTGCACCCCGGGCGAGTTCCAACTGCTCCAGGCGATGGCCGCCCAGCCCGCCCGGGCGTTCACCAGGGATCAGCTGCTGGGCTACCTGCACGGGTTCGACAGGTACATCACCAACCGGACCGTCGACATGCACGTGATGAACCTCCGCCGGAAGATCGAGCCCAATCCGCGCAAGCCGACCCGCCTGGTGACCGTGTACGGCATCGGCTACAAGCTGGTCGAGGAGCCACACCGTGGCGCGTGAGGTGCCGTTACGCCGCAGCCTGCTGCTCCGACTGCTGGCCCTGGCCGTCCTCATCGCGGTCGGGTCGATCGCGGCCACCGCCTGGCTGGCCGTCCGCACCACCACCGGGGCGATCCGCCAGGAGCAGGGCCAAGCCCTCGCCGACGACGCCCGCGTCTACGACACGCTGCTCGCGTACGCGGCGACCCACCCCAGCTGGGACGGGGTCGAGGAGACCCTTCGACCGCTCGCGCAGTCCGTCGACCGGCGAATCGCCCTGACCACCGAGGCCGGCGCGCCGATCGCCGACTCGGCGCCCGGGGCGGGCCCGCTCCCGACGACGTCCTCCGCGACCGTCGACGCGCTCGCCGTCGACACCACCCTGATGCCCGGCACCACCCCCGCGATCGGAGCGGACGGCGGCACCAGCCGGATCGACCCGCGCACCACCGGGCCGTACCTGCTCCGGCCCGAGGAGCGCGCCGCGCTGCGCGCCAGGGCGGCCGAGGCGGTCCAGTGCCTGCGCCTGCGGGCGCAGATCGACGCCACCGTCGTGGACGGGCCCACCGGCCGCCCCCGCATCGACACCCCCGGCACCGACCTCGCCGACAGTGCGGCCTGCGGCCAGTTGAGAGGTGATCTCGCGACCCGTACGGCCACCGAGGGCAAGGCGCTCGCCCAGCTCAACGCACTTGTCAACACCTGCCTGGCGCGGCGGCGCCTGCCCGCCGTACAGGTGGACCTGAACTGGACCTGGACGAGGCAGCCGGCGGCCAGCGCCGCCGGCGACTCCCGGGGCGCGGCCGAGGTCGACCAGGAGCACAACCTCGCGGTCAGCGCCTGTGTCGGCACCAGTCGCCGGGAACAGTTGCTCCCCTACGTGGCCCCGGCGGCGACCCTCTTCGTCACCAACCCGGGTGGCGCCCCGTCGACCACCTTCGACCTGTCCCGGGCCAACCAGGCCCGCATCGTCGCGGTCGCCGGTCTGGTCCTGCTGGTGGCGGTCGGCTGCACAGTCCTCGCCGGCATCCGGTTGACCCGGCCGCTGCACGCCCTGACCGGGGCGGCCCAGCGGATGCGCGACGGCGACGGTTCCGCCCGGGTCCGGGTCACCGGCCGCGACGAGATCGCCCGGCTGGCCGACGTCTTCAACGACATGGCCGAACGGCGCGAGCGGCTGGAGCAGCTACGCCGGGCGATGGTGAGCGACATCGCCCACGAGATGCGGACCCCGGTGAGCAACATCCGCGGCTGGCTGGAAGCGGTCGAGGACGGCGTCGCGGCCCCCGACCGCCGACTGCTCTCCTCACTGCTGGAGGAGGCCACCCTCCTCCAACATGTGATCACCGACCTTCAGGACCTGGCCCAGGCCGACGCCGGCGCGCTGCGGCTGCACCGCGAGCAGGTCTACCTCGCCGACCTGCTGGCCCAGGTGGCCGACGCGTACCGGGTTCAGGCGGACCGGGCCGGCGTCACCCTGCTGCTGCGGACCGACGCCGACCCGCAGGTGGACGCCGACCCGGTGCGGCTGCGCCAGGCCGTCGGCAACCTGGTCGGCAACGCGGTACGACACACCCCGCCGGGCGGACGCGTGACGATGAGCGCCGACGCGACGGCCGCCGAGGTCGTCATCACCGTCACCGACACCGGCAGTGGAATCAGCGCCGAGGACCTGCCCCGGGTGTTCGACCGCTTCTGGCGGGCGGAGAAGTCCCGGAGCCGGCAGACCGGCGGCAGCGGCCTGGGCCTCGCCATCGTGCGCAAACTCGTCGAGGCCCACGGCGGCACGATCACTGCCGCCAGCGCCCCTACCCGAGGCTCCACCTTCACCCTCCGCCTCCCCACTCCTGGGGTGACCTGGACCGGTGGCCCGGACTAGGCTGCGGCGGCATGAGCAGTGCGATTCCGGCCCGCGCCGACGTGGTGATCATCGGCGCCGGGCACAACGGTCTGGTCTCCGCCGTGCTGCTGGCCCGCGCCGGCCTGGACGTGCTCGTGGTGGAGGCCGCCGACGTGATCGGCGGCGCGACCCGCACCGAGAACCCGTTCCCGAAGGTGCCCGCGCTGCGGCACTCCACCGGCTCGTACCTGCTCGGGCTGATGCCCCCGGAGCTGCTCGCCACGCTCGACGTCCGGATCCCGGTGCTGCGCCGCGACCCGCACTACTTCCTGCCCACCCCGGGCGGCCTCGGCTCGCCGTACCTGCTCTTCGGAAGTGACACCGCCGCCACCCGGGCGCAGCTCGCCGAGTTCTTCTCCCCCGCCGACGTGGCCGCCGACGACGCCATGCAGGCCGAGTTGGCCGCGCTGCGCGACGACCTCGCCCCCGCCTGGCTGGCCGAACCGCTCAGCGTCGAGGAGACGGCCGAGCGGCACATCCGGCCGGCTCTGCGGCAGGTCTTCGTCGACCTCGTGCGGGGCTCGGTCGCCGACTACCTGGCCCGGTTCGAGTTCCGCTCCGAGCTGCTGGTCAGCATGTACGCGGTCACCGACGGCCTGTCCGGGCTCAACGCCGGCCCGGACGACAGCGGCACCGGCCACAACTTCCTCGTGCACAACATGTGCCGGCTGCCCGGCTCCGGCGGCACCTGGATGATCGCCGAAGGTGGGATGGGCACCGTCTCCCGGACGTTCGCCGAGGCCGCGCGCGCCGCCGGAGCAACGATCCTGACCGGTACGCCGGTGAGCGCGGTGACCCTGGACGGCGGCGCGGCCAGCGGAGTGGTGCTGGCCGACGGTCGGCAGGTCGCCACGCGTGTGGTGCTCGGCGCGTGTGACCCGTACCGGCTGATCGACCTGTTGCCCGACGGCGCGCTCCCGGCGCCGCTCGGCCAGCGGATGGCGGCGGTCCGCCGCCCCGGCACCACTCTGAAACTCAACCTGGCGCTCACCGGGCTGCCGCGGTTCTCCTGCCTGCCGGCCGGCGCGCCGAGCCCGTTCGGCTCGACCATCCACCTGCTGCCCGGCTCGGCCTCGCTGGTCGGCGGGGACGCCACCTCGCCGATGACCGCGCTGCGCGACATGTGGGCGGACGTGCGGGCCGGGCGGCTGCCGGCGGAGCCGACCATCGAGTGGTACCTGCACACCACAGTCGACCCGTCGCTCTCCGACCCCGCCGGGCACCACTCGTCGGCGCTCTTCGTCCAGTCGGTCCCCTACGAGCTGGCCGACACCACCTGGGACGCGGCGCTGCCCGGCTACGTCGACCGGCTCATCGGCATCGTCGAACGGTACGCCCCCGGCACCGGTGACCTGATCGCCGACGCGGTGCCGCTCCCCCCGCCCGGCATCGAGGCGCACTTCGGCATCACCGGCGGCCACATCCACCACGTCGACAACACCGTCTCGTTCACCGACCGGATGCCCTACGCCACAGGCATCGACGGCGTGTACGCGGGCAGCGCCGGCTGCCACCCGGCCGGCAGCGTCATCGGCGCAGCCGGCCACAACGCCGCCCGCCGAATCCTCTCCGACCTAACGCCCTAACGCCCCCACCCCGCCCCCCACCCCGCCCCGCCCCCGCCCCGCCCGAGGCGGTTGATCATGAGGTTATTGTCACGACACGCCGCTGCGGTCGGCTATAACCTCATGATCAACGGGGCAGGGCAGGGTGGGGCAGGGTGGGTGGGCAGGTGGGTGGGTGGGTTAGATTGCCGCTTCGCCGGCGGGGGCTGGGGTTTCCGCGTCTACGCGGTGGGCGCGCACCTTGTGGCCGACGCTTGTCAGGCAGCGGCCGGAGGGCAGGTCGAACTTCCAGCCGTGCAGCTGGCACGTCAGCTGGTCACCGTCGACGATGCCGAAGCGGGTCAGGTCCGCCTTCAGGTGCGGGCAGCGCCGCTGCACCACCCAGTCGCCGAGCGTGATGTCCTCGGCGTCGGTGCTGCGCTCGTGCTCGTCGTACCAGCCCTCGGCGTACTGGAGTCGCTCCTCGGAGAGGCACTTGAAGAACGCGTAGACGAACTCGTTGTACTGGCCGATCCGGGCCGCCGAGAACCGGCAGGACAGGAAGAGCGAGTTGACCCAGTCCACCTCGTCGATGAAGAGCAGATGCTCGATCAGCGACCGCTCGGTACGGAACCGGTAGCGGACCTTCTCCTCGGCGTACGGCCGGACCTCCTTGCCCGGGAAGTCCACCACGATCGACTCGACGCTCTCGCCGTCGTAGCCGACCAGGTCGAAGCGAACCGGACCGCCCACGCCCTTGGCCAGGTAGATCGACTCGTCGAGCAGCGGCTCGATCCGACGCTTCATCTCACCCAGGACGTCCACCTCGGGGTGCCGCCAGGACGCCTTCTCCGCCTCGATGATCGGGCGCTTGCGCTCCCGCATCTCCTCCAGGTGGGCAACCTTGTTCGCGAAGAACTCCTCGACCGGCACCGGGTGCGTGGTGCTCGCGCCCTCGGTCGTGACCTCGGCGACGCTGCCCGGCAGCAGCACGATGCCGTTGGTGCCGCCGACCTTCGCGTACTCGGACAGGAAGACGGACTGGTCGGGGAAGATGTTGCCCTCGTCGCCGTGGATGTCGTTGAACTGCCACAGCGCGTCGTCGAGGAAGCACGGCGGGCCGGCGATCGGGAAGACGTGGTCGGCCTTCAGATCGTCGATGTAGCGCCAGGTCCGGTCGAACTGCCGGTCGCGCTTCTGCTTGCCGAACGCGGTCTTCGCCGCCTGCGGCAACTCGTAGACCATCGGGTACCAGATCGCACCGGAGAACTGGAGCAGGTGCGCGTGCACGTGCCCCAACTCGGCGAAGACGCTCAGGTCCGTCGGGCGGGCGTCGTTCTGGTTGAGCAGCCGCACCCCGTCGTACTCGACCCAGAGCGACGAGTCACCGATCGGCCCGTCGGTCGGGCTGGTCAACGCCTGAATCATGATCTTCAGACCGCCGGGCAGCTCCACCACCTGCTCGTTGGGGGTCTTCAGGAACTTCGTGAAGCCCAGCGCCCGGAACTCGTCCTCCATCTCGGAGGTGGGGAACTCCGGGAGCAGGACGGTGGCGTCCTTGGAGACGAAATCTCGCAGGTGCTTCGCGTCGAAGTGGTCCCGGTGCAGGTGGGAGACGTACAGGTAGTCGACCTGGCCCAGGGCGCCCCAGTCGAGCAGGGAATTGTCCGGGAAGGGGAACCACGACGCGAAGTAGGCCGGATTGACCCACGGGTCGCACAGGATGCTGCCCGCGGCCGTGTCGATCCGCATGCTGGCGTGCCCGGTTCCGGTCACTCGCACCGCACAGTCCCCCTCAAACAGACAATCAGGTGTACGCCAAACGCTACCGGAGTGGGTCTGACCGCCACCCCGCGACGCCGGTAGTGCCGTTCGACCAGCCAGGAAGAGGCGGAGACAGCAGGCGCACCGCCCGTCCGGGCACGGCCGACGACGTCCTACCCCGCCCTGCCGGCGGGGGCCGCGCACCACCCGTGCAGGAGCGGGGGGTTCTTCTGGTCGGACCCTGCGCCGGGGCCGGCACGAGGCGTGCCAGACTAACCAAAGATCCGATCGCGAGGGAAGGACCAACGGTGGCAGGAAGCGAGCCGGTAACGTCGCCAGACCAGCACAAGCCCGGGCACCGCAAGGCCGGGCAGATCGGCGCCGTGCTCTCCGCACTGGCGCTGCTGGCGATGATCTGCGGCAACCACGAGGGCAAGGTCGAGGACATCTGGCTGATCGGCCTGGCCGCACTGCTGCTGATCATCGTGATCGGCGACGTCGTGCTGCGGCGCAACGGTCTGCGCTCCTGACCCGACCCACACCCGGACGACAACGCCGAGGGCCCGCCCCCACCCGGGGACGGGCCCTCGTCCGTACGCGTCGGGGTCAGCGCCCGAAGAGGATGTCCTGCACGTCCTTGAGCGCGGCGTCGACCTCAGCCTCGAAGTAGCCACCGGGCACCAGGCCGAACCGGAGCGTGTCCAGGTCCTTCGGGTCGACAGGCATCGGGTTGCGGCGCTGCATGCCGCCGAGCAGGGTGTCGAAGAACCGGTCCACCTGGTCGGGGTCGTACCCGCTGCCGAAGCGGCGCACCTGGAAGCTCCGGCGGATCTGGTCGACCCGGTAGAGATCGCTGCCGGGCGGGCCAGCCATCGGAGGGCCACCCATCGGCGGACCGCCCACCGGGGGGCCACCCATGGGCGGACCGGCGACGGCGGGCGGACCGGCCATCGGCGGCCCACCGATGCCCTGCTGCGGCAGCGCGGGCGGGCCGGCGGGGCCACGGCGCATGTCGCGCAGGTCCCGCTCCGGCATCCGGATCTCCGCGGTCATGTCGCTGCGGCCGTGGCGGCCGGCCTCGAAGCCGTCGAAGCGCGGCTCCTCCGGGGGGTAGCCGCCGGGCGAACGCTTGTCGTCCGGACCGTACCCGCCGGGAGAGCGCTTGTCGTCCGGGCCGTAGCCACCGGGCGCGCGGTGATCGTCCAGGCCGTAACCGCCGGGGGCGCGCTGGTCGTCCGGGCCGTACCCACCGGGAGCGCGCTGGTCGTCCGGGCCGTACCCACCGGGAGCGCGCTGGTCGTCGAGGCCGTAACCGCTGGGGCCGGCGGGCAGGCCGCGCGGCGGAGCGCCGTGGCCCGCCATCGGGCCGGGGCCCATCGGGCCGCCGGGGCCCATCGGGCCGGGGCCGGCCGGGCCTCGCGGCGCGTCGTAGCCGCCCCGGGGGGCGTCGTACCCACCGGTGAAGGCACCGGTCGGCTCGTCGTAGCGGCCGTAGCGATCGGCGGGCGGGCCGGCCTGCGCGGGCATCGGCCGGGGCGGCATCGGCTGCGGGACCATGCCCCGGTCATCGCGCATCGGTGGCCCCATGCGGTCCGGTGGGCCCATCCGGTCACCCATCCGGGGGTCGCCACCGCGACCGGCGCTGGTGCGCTCCTCAAGCTCGGCCAACTGCCGCTCGACCCGGTCCAGGTGCAGGTCGACCTGCCACTCGTCGTAGCCGTTGAAGCGGACCCGGAAGACGACGTCGTGGACCTCCTGGGAGGCCACCGGCGCGCCGACCTGGCGGCCGTCGAGCGTCGCCTCGACCCGGTCGAGGAAGGCATCCACCTCGTCGACCTTGTATCCCCGGCGGAGCGCCTTGCGCCGGAAACGCTGACCCTGACTCGCCACTATGTCTCCTGGTCTCGTTCGCCACGCCCGGTCACGCCGGTGCCTCTCCGGCGCGGTCGGTGTTTGTGTCGTTGTCCTCGGCGGCGGCGAGCTGACCACACGCGCCGTCGATCTCGCGACCTCGGGTGTCCCGTACGGTGGTGGACACCCCGGCGTCGCGCAACCGACGGACGAACTCCCGCTCAACCGGCTTCGGGCTCGCGTCCCAGCGGCTGCCCGGCGTCGGATTGAGTGGGATGAGGTTCACGTGGGCCAATTTGCCGGCCAGCAGCCGCCCGAGCAGGTCGGCTCGCCACGGCTGGTCGTTCACGTCCTTGATCATCGCGTACTCGATCGACACGCGACGGCCCGTCCGGGCGGCGTAGTCCCACGCTGCGTCCAGCACCTCAGCTACCTTCCAGCGCTGGTTTACCGGCACGAGTTCGTCGCGCAGATCATCATCGGGGGCGTGCAACGACAGCGCAAGGGTCACTGAGAGGTCTTCGCTGGCCAGTCGGTGGATGGCCGGAACCAGGCCCACCGTGGAAACGGTGATGTGCCGCTGGGACAGGCCGAGCCCCTCCGGAGCTGGGCTGACCAGGCGACGGATGGCCGCGATGACCCGGTTGTAGTTGGCCAGCGGCTCACCCATGCCCATGAACACGACGTGGGACAGCCGCGGCGGGGAGCCGGACACCGCGCCGGAGGCCGCCACACCGGCCAGATAGACCGCCTGGTCGACGATCTCGGCGGTGGACAGATTGCGAGTCAGCCCGGCCTGGCCGGTCGCGCAGAACGGACAGGCCATGCCACAGCCCGCCTGGCTGGAGATGCAGACCGTCACCCGGTCGGGATAGCCCATCAGCACGCTCTCCACGAGCGCGCCGTCGTGCAGCTTCCAGAGCGCCTTGCGGGTCGCGCCGTCGTCGCAGGCCAACTCGCGCACCGGATTGAGCAGCGTGGGCAGCAGTTGCTCGGACAACCGTTGCCGGGTCGCCGCGGGCAGGTCGGTCATGGCCTGCGGGTCGCGGACCAGCCGCCCGAAATAGTGGTTCGACATCTGCTTGGCGCGGAATGCCGGCTCACCCAACTCGGTCACCAGCGCCTGGCGGCCGGCCAGGTCCAGATCGGCGAGGTGTCGGGGCGGCATGGAGGCCCGGCGCGCGGCGGGGGCGTCCGAGAGGGCGGGGATCAACGGCAGGCTCGTCATGGCTGGTCCAGTGTGTCACGCCCTCGGCGGCAGCCGCCGGTGCGGAGGTGTCGGG
Source organism: Micromonospora sp. DT228 (assembly GCF_049841595.1). NCBI lineage: Bacteria > Bacillati > Actinomycetota > Actinomycetes > Micromonosporales > Micromonosporaceae > Micromonospora > Micromonospora sp. DT228. The sequence goes on along the minus strand of NZ_JBNCKO010000016.1, from coordinate 157,990 downwards.
CGGGCCGTGGCAGCCGGAGCCGGATGACCAGGACGCCGTGATTCATACCTCAGTTCACCACCGGCACGAAGACCGCCAGCAGCAGGTAGGCGGTCGGCACCGCGAACAGGATCGAGTCCAGTCGGTCCATCAGGCCACCGTGGCCGGGCAGCAGGTTGCTCATGTCCTTGACACCGAGATCCCGCTTGATCATCGACTCGGCCAGGTCGCCGAGGACCGCGGCGCACGAGATGGCCACCCCGAACAGGGCACCCCACCACGGCGCCAGCTCGAACATCAGCCACAGCAGCAACGCGCTGCCCACGGCCGCGGCGGTGACCGAACCGGCGAAGCCCTCCCAGGACTTCTTCGGGCTGATCGACGGCGCCATCGGGTGCCGACCGAACGAGACGCCGGCCGCGTACCCGCCGGTGTCGGAGAGGACCACCGCGATCAGGGTGGCCAGGATCCGCATCCAGCCGTCGTCGGGCGCCGCCGCGAGCAGCGCCGCGAAACCGGCGAGGAACGGCACGTAGACGGCGATCAGCGTGGCCGCGGTGACATCCCGCTGAAAGCCGGCCGGACCGTCACCCAGCCGCCAGATCATGGTGCCGAGCACCGTGACCAGCAATCCCAGACTGAGCGCGTCCGGGCCGGCGAACCAGGCCAGACCCACGGTCAGCACCCCACCGGCGAGCAACGGCACCAGCGGCGGGTGCGCGCCGCTGCGGCGGACCGCCCGCGCCATCTCCCAGCTGCCGACGGCGACGGCGGCGGCGATCACCGGCAGGAACGCCAACGGGTAGAAGATCAGCGGCACCACGATCAGCGCGCCGAGGCCGAGCCCCACGCCGATCGCCGCCGGCAGGTTGCGACCGGCCCGCCCGTTGCCCACCTGCTGGGTGGCCGGTCGGTCGACGCTGGCCCGGCGTCGGCCCTTCGGCCGTCGGCCGCCCGGCGGCTCCGGCTCGGTCACCGGCGGCAGGTCCGGCGCCACCTCGGCCCCGATGGGCGCGAGCTGCGCGGTCGGGTAACCGGCGTCGTCGTCGTAGCGGACCGGACCGTCGAACGGCTGCGGGCCGTCGAACGGCTGCGGGCCGTCGTAACGGCCGGGCTCGTCGTGCCGCTGCGGGCCACCGGGGCGGGGCGGGACGCCCTCCGGGGCCGCGGGCGGACGATCACCGTACCGGCCGGTGCGGCCCCGATCGTCGTACCGGTCGGGTTGGTTCCGGTCGTCCTCGTAGCGGTCGCGGTCGTCGAAGCGGTCGTCCGGGCGGGGGGCGCGGCCACGCTCGTCGTACCGGTCCGACGGTTGCGGGTCGGCGTGCGGCCGGGGCTGCGGGTCGGCGTACAGCTCGGGGCCGGCGGTGGGACGGCGGTGCCACTGGCCGGCGTCCAGGTCCTGCTCGGGCCAGGGCAGTGCCACCGGGTGCTCCGGGCGGTCCCAGCCGCGAGGCTCGCTGCCGTAGGGGTCGGGGTGGGACATCACGCACCGCGACGGGACGCGAGAACCACCACATGACGCAAGACCACAAGCATCCCCTACACGCGCGATGTTCCTCCGATTGACCGCCCCGACGGTCGGTCGATTCCCGGTGTTCACCGCCCGGTGGCCGGGAATCCTGCCGAGCCTACTGCACCGGCCGGACCGGCACGGCGGACGAGGCACGCGACGGGCGTCGCCCCTGGCCGGCGGGCCGTCGTGCGGCGATTCCGACCCATCCGGTACGCGGATCCGCAGCCATCGATCCGACTCGTCTGCTGCACGATCCGGTACTGAGCCGGGGACGCCGGACGTGGTCCGCTGGTGGCGCGCCGGCCTCAGCCGGCGTGTCGACGGGGGAAGGACACACGCATGTACAAGATCAGTCTGGCGGTGCTGGCGGCTGCGGCCATCGTCCTCGGAGCAGGGGCGCCAGCCGCTGCGGCCGCCGCACCGACCCGGATCACCATCGATCGCCAGGCCAGTGAACTGTTCCCGTTCGAGCCGCCCGTCGGTGAGCCCGGGGTGACGTACCCCGCGACCCGCGTCACCGCCACGGCCCGGCACTGCCCGGCCGGCATCGTCCTCATGTCGGCCTCGCTGGTGCAGGACGGCCTGCCGACCCTCTGGGCGACCGCGGGCCACGGCGCCGGCGAGATCCTCTGCGACGGTGGCACCGTCGAACTGACGATGGCCTTCGCACGGATCACCCCGGCGGTGCACCCGGGTCGGGCCACCGCCCGCTTCTCGCTGCGCGACGCGAACACCGGCGAGGAGTTCGCCGCGAGCACCCGGACCGTGCGGATCCCCTCCTGAGATACGACACGAGGCCCGTTCCCGGTGTCGGGAACGGGCCTCGAAACATGGTTCAGACCTCGAGCAGCTCGGTTTCCTTGTGCTTGACCAGGTCGTCGACGGTGGCCACGTAGCGCTGGGTCAGGTCGTCGAGTTCCTTCTCGGCGCGGCGACCGTCGTCCTCGCCGGCCTCGCCGTCCTTGACGATCCGGTCCAGCTCCTCCTTGCCACGGCGGCGGACGTTGCGGATGGCCACCTTGGCCTCCTCGCCCTTGTTCCGGGCCACCTTGATCATGTCGCGGCGGCGCTCCTCGGTCATCTGCGGGAGCAGGATGCGCAACTGGTTGCCCTCGTTGTTCGGGTTCACCCCGAGGTCCGAGTCGCGGATCGCCTTCTCCATCGCATTGATCTGCGAGTTGTCGTACGGCTTGATGATGGCCATCCGCGGCTCGGGGACCGCGATCGACGCCATCTGGGTCAGCGGCGTGGGCGTGCCGTAGTAGTCGATGATGACCTTGGAGAACATGGCGGCGTTGGCGCGACCGGTACGGATGGCGCCGAACTCCTCCTTGGCGTGCTCAACCGCACGCTCCATCTTTTCCTCGGCCTCGAGGAGGGTGTCGTCGATCACCGGTCTCCTCGCCTCCTTCTGTGCTCGTGGTGGGCTCTGCTGAAAGTCGTCAGACCCGCCGCTGCCGTCGCTGTCAGCGAGGCTCAGGCGGTGATCAGGGTGCCGATCTTGTCGCCACCCACCGCGCGGATGATGGTGTCGTCACCCTGCGCGCCGAAGACCAGCATCGGCAGGCCGTTCTCCATGCAGAGGCTGAACGCCGCCGCGTCGGCCACCCGCAGATTGCGGCGCAGAGCCTCGGAGAAGGTGATCGAGTCGAGCTTGCTGGCGGTGGGATCGATCCGGGGATCGGCGGTGTAGACGCCGTCCACGCCGTTCTTGCTCATCAGCACCACGTCGGCCCGGATCTCCAGAGCCCGCTGGGCGGCCACCGTGTCGGTGGAGAAGTACGGCATGCCCGCGCCCGCGCCGAAGATGACCACACGGCCCTTCTCCAGGTGCCGGATCGCCCGCAGCGGAATGTACGGCTCGGCGACCTGGGCCATGGTGATGGCGCTCTGGACCCGGGTCTCGATGCCTTCCTTCTCCAGGAAGTCCTGTAGGGCGAGGCAGTTCATCACGGTGCCGAGCATGCCCATGTAGTCGGCGCGGGCCCGGTCCATCCCGCGCTTCTGCAGCTCCGCGCCGCGGAAGAAGTTGCCGCCGCCGACCACCACGGAGACCTGCACGCCGCGGCGAACCACCGTGGCGATCTGCCGGGCGATCGCCTGGACGACGTCCGGGTCGACGCCGATCGCGCCGCCGCCGAACACCTCACCGGAGAGCTTCAGCACCACCCGGCGGGCCCGCCCCGGCGGCGGTGCCGTCGGATCGTCCACCGCCAGCGTCCGGTCACTCACAACCTGCGTCATCCGCCCCGCCCTTCCCCACGCGCACGCCCCGTGCGGCGCGTACCGCGAACCTGCCGCTGCCGACCCTATGTGACGAGGAGGCCGCGGTGCCTGTCACGTACACCGGCGGCCTCCTCGTTGACGTCTTCTGCCCACGGGCGCACGCGGCGCCCGGTGGCGGCTCAGGCCTGGCCGACCTCGAACCGCACGAAGCGGGTGACCTCGATGCCGGCCTCGGCCAGCAGCTGCTTCACCGACTTCTTGTTGTCGGCGACGGACGCCTGCTCGATCAGGACGTAGTCCTTGAAGAAGGAGTTCACCCGACCCTCGATGATCTTCGGCAGGGCCGCCTCGGGCTTGTTCTCCTCGCGGGCGGTCTGCTCGGCGATGCGCCGCTCGGACTCGACGACCTCGGCCGGAACCTCGTCCCGGGTGAGGTACTTCGGCCGCATCGCGGCGATCTGCATGGCCACCCCACGGGCGTCGGCGTCGCCGGCCTCGTCGCTCTTGCCGGTGTACGACACCAGCACACCAACGGCCGGCGGCAGGTCCTGGGCCTTGCGGTGCAGGTAGACGGCGGTGGTGCCCTCGACCCGGGCGAACCGGTTGAGGACCAGCTTCTCGCCGATCTTGGCGGACTGCTCCTGGATCAGGTCCGCGACGACCTTGCCGTCGAGCTCGGTGGCGAGCAGCTCCTCGGCGCTGTTCACGCCGGCGCGCTCGCCGTGCTCGACCAGCTGCTGGGCCAGCGCGATGAACGACTCGGTCTTGGCGACGAAGTCGGTCTCGCAGTTGACCTCGAGCAGCGCCTTGCCGGAGTGGGCGACCAGGCCGTTGGCGGCCGTACGGCCGGCCCGCTTGCCGACGTCCTTGGCGCCCTTGACGCGCAGGATCTCGACGGCCTTGTCGAAGTCGCCCTCGGCCTCGGTCAGCGCCTTCTTGCTGTCCATCATGCCGGCGCCGGTGAGGTCGCGGAGCTTCTTGACGTCCGCGGCGGTGATTTGGGACATGGCTCTCTCTTCGGTGTTGAGACGGCGTGTGGATGGTCAGAGGTGCCGGTTACCCGGATCCGGGCGGATCGTGCCCGGCGTACCGCCGCTGTCCCACCGTCTGTGAAAACGGACGGTGGGACAGCGACGGTGCGATCACTCCGCGGTGGCGGCCGCCGGCTGCTCGGTGGCGGCCTGCGCCGGCTGCTCCGAGCTGGCGGGCTGCTCGGCGGCGGCAGCGGCGGGCTGCTCGGTCGCGGCGGCGGCCGGCTGCTCGGCCGGGGCGGCCGACTCGTCGGCCTTCTTCGGCTCGAGCAGCTCGCGCTCCCACTCGGTCAGCGGCTCGTCGCTCGCGACACCCTCGGGCTTCTCGTCGTTGCCCCGGCGACGGCCGGAACGCGCGATCAGACCATCCGCGACGGCGGCGGCGACGACCTTGGTCAGCAGCTCGGCCGAGCGGATCGCGTCGTCGTTGCCCGGGATCGGGAAGTCGACCTCGTCCGGGTCACAGTTGGTGTCCAGCACCGCGATCACCGGGATGCCCAGCTTGCGGGCCTCGTCGACGGCGATGTGCTCCTTCTTGGTGTCGACGATCCAGACCGCGGCGGGAAGCTTCTGCATGTCCCGCAGACCACCGAGGGTGCGGGTCAGCTTGATCTTCTCGCGGGAGAGCTGCAGGGTCTCCTTCTTGGTGTAACCGGCGGCGGTGCCGCTGAGGTCACCCAGGCCCTCCAGCTCCTTCATCCGCTGGAGCCGCTTGTACACCGTCTGGAAGTTGGTCAGCATGCCACCGAGCCAGCGGTGGTTGACGTACGGCTGGCCGACCCGGGTCGCCTGCTCGGCGATCGCTTCCTGGGCCTGCTTCTTGGTGCCGACGAACAGGATGCTGCCGCCCTCGGCGACGGTCCCACGCACGAACTCGTACGCCTTCTCGATGTACTCGAGGGTCTGGCGCAGGTCGATGATGTAGATGCCGTTGCGCTCGGTCATGATGAAGCGCTTCATCTTCGGGTTCCAGCGCCGGGTCTGGTGCCCGAAGTGGACACCGCTCTCCAGCAGCTGGCGCATGGTCACGACGGCCATGGTTGGGGTACTCCTCAAGATCCCTGGTTGTCACGCCCGGCCGGTGGCCGGGCGTCCTGGCGCCTGGTCGCCGACCCATGGTGGACCCGATCAAGATCGGGACCAGGGAGGCCGTCGCTCCACGACGATTCGTGAAGAGGGCGCGCGAGGTCGACCGCACGAGGCGGTCGCCAGTTGGCCAGTGTACGCCCCTCACCCGTCCAGCCGCCCCGGGGTACGCGGGTGCGCGCAGGCCCGTCGGGGCGCACCCTCAGGATTGCGTCCGGCCCAGCGCGACCTCCGACCCAGCGCGACGTCCGGCACCGACCCGCTCGGCGCGGCATCCCGCCATGATCGACTCGGATTCCTGGAAATCGGCGCGTCCAACCGATCCGGACACCGCGACATCATGGAAACCGAGTCGATCGTGGCGCTGGGGCGGCACACCCGGCGCGGGACGCAGCGAGAAGGCCTGGCCGCGACGGTGGTGGCGGAGACGGTAGCCGGCTGCGCGCCAGGGTCAGCCGGCGGCGAGCGCGGCGGCCACGAAGAGCACCAGACCGACGGTCAGGTAGGCCGTGGGTGGGCGCAGCCAGCCCCGACCACCGTCGGCGAGCGCCAGACCTCCGGTTCGCAGCCCGTACAGCCCGGTCGCGAAGATCGGCAGTCCGGCGACCAGGGCGATACCCACCACCACGTTCCCGGCGTCCACCGGATCACCGGTCACGCCGGCCAGCAGCACCCGCAGCGCGGGGATCTCGAAGATCAACACCAACACCGCGAAGAGTACGGCCAGCACCGGTCGCCGGGTCCGATAGACACCGTCGGCGGCCGGCGGATACACCGGCGGGTCGGCTACGGGCAGGTCCGGTCGAGGACCGATCCCCGGCATCGGACCGGTCGGCATCTCCAGCGGGTGCGGCACGTCGCCGCCCCGGGTCGGCTCGATGATCGGGTACCCAGCGAGCGGAGCGGGACGAGCCTGATCAGCCAGCACACCGGCCGGCGCGACAGCCGCCGTGGTGTCGCGGGCGGTCTCCGGCGCGGCGCCGGTCAGCGGGGACCCGGCTGGGGTCGCCTCGCGGGCGGCCCGGCGTCCGGGCAGCTCACCCGAGGTTTCCGAGGGGTCCCGATCCGCCCGCCGCGACCAGGTGGCCCGGTAACCGTCCGCCTCCGGCCGTGCGGCACCCAGCGGGTCGATCGCGCCGAAACGCCCCGAATCAGCCTCACTCGCCCCGAACCGACCGGTCTGATCGTCCAGGGCGCCGAAGCGACCCGAGTCCGACTCGGGGGTACCGAAGCGACCCGAGTCCACCGCACTCAACCGACCCGAGTCGGACTCCGGCGTAGCGCCGAAGCGGCTCGCGTCGACGGCGCCGAAGCGTCCCGAATCCGGCTCGCGGCGGCGGCGAACGCCGGTGTCCTCGACGGAGCGGGCGTCTTCGGCGCCATGCTGCTCGGGGATCTCGCTGTCCCGGTACCGCGATTCGCCCGCGCCGCGCCACTCCGACTCGTCGTAACCGCGACCCCGCTCGTCGGGGTACCAGCGCGACTCCTGATCTTCCGGAAAGCTCCGTCGTCCGTCCACGTCAGGCACCGTATGCGACCGGCCACGCCCGCGCCATTTCAGCCCCGTCAGGCCACGCGCCACCGGTCCCCGCCAGCGCGGGGCATGGAGTCGCGTCGAGGCGGCGCCGACGCGGGCCGGCACCGTGATCAGGTGATGAAAAGTAGGTCTGCGGCGGTCCTGACACCTACTTCTCATCACCTGATCACGGCGGCCCCGCCCATGAGCGCGGCTGGCCGCGCCGGCCTCGGTTGGGGAGGCCCAACGCCGCTAGCACACCGTGGGCATGATCGGTCGACTGTCCACAGCGACTCCGTTGTCCACAGTTGGGCAACCGTTGGAGTAGCCGCGGGGGCGCCGGGGCGGGCACGGTTCCGGCCATGACGAAGCGGAACCAGGCGGTCGGCGCGTACGGCGAGCGGTGCGCCGCCCAGCACCTGACCGAGGCGGGACTGCGCCCGATCGCCCGAAACTGGCGCTGTCCGGCCGGGGAGATCGACATCATCGCGTGGGACGGGCCGGTGCTCGCCTTCTGCGAGGTGAAGACCCGCCGGGGCGACGACTTCGGCACCCCGGCCGAGGCGGTCGTGCCGGCCAAGGCCCGCCGGCTGCGCGGGCTCGCCGCGCGCTGGCTCACCGAGACCGGCACGACCGCCGACGAGGTGCGTTTCGACGTGCTGTCGGTGCGGCTGCCCGACGCCGGTCCGGCGCAGGTGGACCACCTCAAGGGCGCGTTCTGAGATGCGCGACCCGAAGGATCGGTGACGCGGCCGTGAGCTACGCGAAGGTGCTCTGCGTCGGGCTGGTCGGGGTCACCGGCCACCTGGTCGAGGTGGAGGCCGACCTGGCCGCCGGCCTGCCCGCGGTGGTGATCTCCGGTCTGCCGGACACCGCCCTGCACGAGGCCCGTGACCGCGTCCGCGCGGCCGTGGTCAACTCCGGCCAGCGCTGGCCCAACCGGCGGATCACTCTCAATCTGCTGCCCGCGACGCTGCCGAAATCCGGCTCAGCCTTCGATCTGGCCATCGCCGCGGCTCTCCTGGGCGGCTCGGGTGAGCTGCCGCTGCTGCCACTGGAGGGGGTGGTGGTCCTCGGCGAGTTGGGGTTGGACGGCACGGTCCGGCCGGTGCGCGGCGTACTCCCGATGGTCGCCGCCGCGGCCCAGGCCGGCATCGCGCGGGTCATCGTCCCGGTCGGCAACGCCGCCGAGGCCGCGGTCATCCCGGGGGTACGGGTGCGAGCGGTGGACTCCCTGCACCGGCTGGTGGCCTTCGTTCGCGACGGCGCCCCGCTGATCGAGCCGCCGGAGGCCACCTCGGCGCCGGCCGTCGACGGGCCGGATCTCGCCGAGGTCGCCGGGCAGCAGTTCGGCCGCCGCGCACTGGAGGTCGCCGCGGCCGGCGGGCATCACGTGGCGCTGCTCGGGCCGCCGGGCGCCGGCAAGACGATGCTCGCCGAGCGGCTGCCGTCGATCCTGCCCGAGCTGGACGACGACGCGGCACTGGAGGTCACCGCCCTGCACTCGGTCGCCGGGCTGCTGCCGCCGGGTGGTCGGCTGTTGCGTCGCCCACCGTTCCAGGCGCCGCACCACACCGCGTCCGTGCCGTCGCTTGTCGGTGGTGGCTCGGGGCTGGCCCGACCCGGCGCGGTGTCGCTGGCACATCGCGGCGTGCTCTTCCTCGACGAGGCCCCCGAGTTCAGCAAGGGCGCGTTGGAGGCGCTGCGTCAACCGCTCGAAGACGGCCGCGTTCGGCTCACCCGCAGCGGGGGCGGCACGATCTATCCGGCCCGAACCCAGTTGGTGCTGGCCGCCAACCCGTGCCCGTGTGCCAAACCAGCAGGCGACGCGCACTGTGAGTGCAGCCCGCTGGCCCGCCGTCGCTACCTTGGCCGGCTCTCCGGGCCACTGCTCGACCGGATCGACGTACAGGTGCAGTTACGGCCGGTGCGGGCGGCGGAGTTGCTGGCAGCCGACGGCGGCGTCGAGTCCTCGGCGACGGTCGCCGCGCGGGTAGCGGCGGCCCGGCAGGCGGCGGCCACCCGCTGGGCCGGCCTCGGCCGGCGGCTCAACGCCGAGGTGGAGGGCCCGCACCTGCGCCGACCGCCGTGGCGGCTGCCCGCCCGGGTCACCGCCGAGTTGCGTGGCCGGCTCGACTCCGGCTCGCTGTCGGCCCGCGGCTTCGACCGGGTGATCCGGATGTCCTGGACCATCGCCGACCTGGACGGCCGGGACCGACCAGACCTGGACGACGTCCGGGAGGCGCTTCAACTACGGACGGGAGAGGCGACGTGAGCGCCGATGACGAAGGCAGGATGGCCCGGGTCGCACTGACCTGGCTGGCCGAGCCGGGCACCCGCGTGGTGCACCAACTTGTCGAACGGCTCGGCCCGGCGGCGACCCTGGACCTGCTGCTCGACGGCGGCAGCCCGGACAGCCGGCTACAGACCGCGGTGGCCGCCCGATCGGCGGCCGGCGACGCCCGGGCGGTGGCGGCCGAGGCGCTGGAGCGGGCGGACCGGCTCGGTGCCCGCCTGGTCACACCCGACGACGAGGAGTGGCCGGCGCGGGTGGCCGGCCTGTCCGCGCTGCGCCTGCCGGACGTCGCCCGCCGGGTGGACGGCGAGACCGCCCCACCGCTCTGCTTCTGGGTACGCGGGGCCTGGCCGCTGGGTGAGGCGCTGGACCGCTCGGTGGCAGTGGTCGGGGCGCGAGCGGCCACCGGCTACGGCCAGCACGTCGCGACAGAGCTGGGATACAGACTCGCCGAACGGGACTGGACTGTCGTCTCCGGTGGCGCGTTCGGCATCGACGCCGCCGCCCACCGGGGCGCCCTCACGGCGGACGGTCTGACCGTCGCGGTGCTCGCGTGCGGGCTGGACAGGCCGTACCCGATGGGCAACGCCGCCCTCTTCGACCGGATCGCCGACACCGGGCTGCTGGTCAGTGAGTGGCCGCCGGGCGCCGAACCGCTGCGGCCCCGGTTTCTGATCCGCAACCGGGTGATCGCCGCCGGCACTCTCGGCACCGTCGTGGTGGAGGCGTCGGCGCGCAGTGGCGCGACGCAGACCGCTCGGCGGGCCATCCACACCGGTCGGGTGGCAATGGTGGTGCCGGGGCCGGTGACCTCGGCGATGTCCGTCGGCGCGCACGAGTTGCTCCGCGAGTACCCCGACAAGGCCCGGCTGGTCACCGGGGTGGCACACGTGCTGGAGGAGGTGGGCCGGATCGGCGCCGACCTGGCCCCGCTTGCGCGGGGACCACAGCGGGCCACCGACGCGCTGGACGACGACACGCGGTCGCTGCTGGAGGCGCTACCCCGCCGAGGCGCGATGGGGGTGGACCGGCTCGCGGCCCGCGCCGGTGTCGACGTACGGACCGCGTTGCGCAAGCTGTCCCTGTTGGAGGAGCTGTCCATGGTGGTCCGTCGGGACGACGGCTACGCCCTCGCCCCCCGGCCCTCCGTCAAGAGGCGAGAGGCTCGGACCTGAGATGGGTAAGCACGTGGCTCCGCCAGACCGCCAGGTCTGCCGCGGCTTTGCGGCGGATCAGGGCAAGGAAATGCCCGACGGCGGTACGCGGCCAGGTCCGACGAACACCGCCACCGTGGTGGTCGGTGCCCCTCGTCGCTCGGCCGTAGGCTGGTGCCGTGCCAGCTGTCCGTGCAGGAGCCTGGGCCGGTGGACCGGTCCGCAGACCGGCGCGGCCACGATGAGCCGGCCCGACCGAGGCACCCGGTCCATGCACCAGGCGCTGCCACCCGAGCTGCGCAACGCCGTCGACGACTTCGCCGAGCACCTGTCCCGGGTGCGTAACCGCTCGGCGCACACCGTCCGCGCGTACGTCACCGATCTCGTCTCGCTGCTCGACCACGCGGCCCGGATGGGCTGCGTCGACCTGGCCGAGCTGGACCTGTCGGTGCTGCGCAGTTGGTTGGCGAAGCAGCGCACCACAGGTGCGGCCCGCACGTCGTTGGCCCGGCGGGCCGCGTCGGCACGGGCGTTCAGCGCCTGGGCGCACCGGGCCGGGCTGCTCCCCGCCGACGTGGGGGCCGCGCTGGCCAGCCCGCGGGCGCACCGGGAGCTGCCAGCCGTGCTGCGCACCGACCAGGCCGCCACCCTGGTCGAGGCACCGGCCCGGCAGGCACCGCGCACGACCGCGCCGCGGTCGGGCGAGACACCGGCCCAGCACGCCCCGCCCGCGACCACCCCACCAGCCACCCCGCGATCGGGCACGGCACCGGCCCAGCAGGCCCCGCTCGCCACCGCGCCACCGGCCACGCGGCAAAAGGGGGCGGCACCGGCCCTGCCAAGATCGGGCGAGGCGCCGGCCCGACCTGGTATCCCGCTCGTGGCCGTGCCGCAATCGGGCGCGGCGGCCGAGGCCGAGGCGGTGTCGCTGCGCGACCGGGTGCTCCTGGAGTTGCTCTACGCGACCGGGGTACGGGTCAGCGAGGTCTGCGGGTTGGACGTCGGCGACGTCGACCATGGCAGGCGGGTGATCCGGGTGTTCGGCAAGGGTGGGCGGGAGCGCTCGGTGCCGTACGGGGTGCCCGCCCAACGGGCGCTTGACGACTGGCTGCGCCGGGGCCGCCCGGCGCTTGTGGTTGCCCGCTCCGGCGACGCGCTGCTGCTCGGCGCGCGGGGCGGTCGGCTCAACCCGACGACCGCGCGTCAGATCGTCGGCGGCTACGCCGAGGCCGCCGGCCTGCCCCGGACCAGCCCGCACGGTTTGCGCCACTCCGCGGCCACCCACCTGCTGGAGGGTGGTGCCGACCTCCGCGCCGTGCAGGAGTTGCTGGGCCACTCGTCGCTGGCCAGCACGCAGATCTACACGCACGTCTCGGTGGAGCGCCTGCGCGCCGCGTACCGGCAGGCACACCCACGCGCCTGACGTCCAGCGCCGCGTACCGGCAGGCGCACCCGATCAAGCACCGGGTCCGAGAACGCCGGACGGTTACGATCATCGAGTGAGCGTCCCGCAGCCCCCTGAGCCGATCCCGGGCGCCCGCCTGCTCTTCTCGCTGGACCCGGCGGTCAGCCACCTCAACCACGGCTCGTTCGGCGCGGTCCCGATCGCCGTGCAACGAGCCCAGCAACGGCTGCGCGACGAGATGGAGGCCAACCCGCTGCGCTTCTTCACCCAGGGGTTGGTCGACCGGATCGCGCACACCCGCCGGCACCTCGCCGGGTTCCTCGGCGCCGACCCGGACGGCAGCGCCCTGGTCGGCAACACCACCACAGGCGTCGCCGTGGTCCTCCAGTCGCTGGGCCTGCAACCCGGCGACGAGGTGCTCAGCACCGACCACGGTTACGGGGCGGTGAGCCTGGCCATCCAGCGCGAGTGTCGCCGTACCGGGGCGGTCGGCCGGGTCCTGCCAATCCCGCTGGCCGCCACCGACGAGCAGATCGTGCAGATCATCCGCGCCGGCCTGCGCCCCGGACGGACCCGGCTGCTCGTCGTCGACCAGCTCACCTCGGCAACGGCCAGGCTGTTCCCGACCGCCGCCATCGTCGGGGTGGCCCGCGAACACGGCGTACCGGTGTTGGTCGACGCCGCGCACGCCCCCGGGATGCTGGCGACCCCGGTGAGCGACATCGGCGCTGACTTCTGGGTGGGCAACCTGCACAAATGGGCGTACGCCCCGCGCGGGACCGCCCTGCTGACGGTGGCGCCGCGCTGGCGGGACCGGATCGAACCGCTTGTGGTCTCCTGGGAGCAGGAGTCGGGTTTCCCGGCCCGGATCGAGTGGCAGGCGACTCTCGACTACACGTCCTGGCTGGCCGCCCCGGCGGGACTGTTCACGTTGCGCAGTCTCGGTGTCGACCGGGTGCGGGCGCACAACGCCGCGCTGGCCGCGTACGGCCAGCGGGTGGTCGGGGACGCGCTCGGGGTGGCTCCCGCCGACCTGCCCGGCCCCGGCGGGCCGGGGGTGTCCCTGCGCCTCATTCCGTTGCCGGCCGGCATGGCCGCCACCATCGACGCGGCGCGGGCGTTGCAGACGCGGGTCGGCGAGCGGCTCGCCACCGAGGTCGCGGTGATGAGCTGGAACGGCCGTGGGTGGTTGCGGCTCACGGGTCAGGTCTACAACGCCGCCGACGAGTACGAGCGGCTGGCCGTGCGGCTGCCGGCGCTGCTCGCCCAGCGCTGACCTTGCGGAGGCCCGCTCCACGGACCGGCAGCGGGGGGCCGGCCTCGTTGACCGGCAGCAGGCGCACCGGGCCGAGGCCGAGCAGGGCCAGCGGGTCGAGGTATTCCTCGCCCCGGCGCAGGCCCCAGTGCAGGCAGGCTTCGGCCGGGCAACCCGGATGGCCGGGCAGCAGCTCACCCAGTGGCGTGCCGGCGGTGACCTGTTGGCCGGGGCGTACCGCCGGTCGCACCGGCTCGTGGGTGGTGCGGAGCCCGTCGGCGTGCCCCACGGTGAGCACCTGTCGCCCGGCCACCAGGCCGGCGAAGAGCACGGTGCCGGAACCGGCGCTGCGGACCACCGCGCCGGCCGGGGCGGCCAGGTCGACGCCCCGGTGGCCGGGCAGCCACGGTCGGGGCGGCGGGTCGAATCGGCGCACCGGACGGGGCGACCCGTCGATCGGCCAGCGGAACCGCTCGGCGGGCGCTGGGGCGGACGCCGTGACGGTCGCCAGGGCCGCGACCGGCAGCGGTGCACGGCGGGGCTCCGCCGTGACGAGCACGACCAGCCCGCAGAGCTGGAGGATCAGCGCCAGGGCAGGCGCGGCCTGAAGCGCCAGGGCAGGCGCGCCGTGAAGCGGCAGGGCGCGGCGGGAGGCGGATGGCTGTCGCATGCTGGCAGCCTCCGGCCGAGGCGGGACGGTCCGCCAGCCCGGCCGACGCGGCTGTGGACAACCGGGCGTGCTGTGGACGACCACCCACCGCCCTCGATGATCTGCTATGCCCGGGCGAGTGCGCCTCTTCGCTGCTGAGGCACTCGAACGTCGCGGCATCGGCCAGCGCGGCGGGGCCGTTCTCCTGTGCTGACCGAGGGCACAGGGCGTGTGTCAAAGCCCCTGGCCGGCCTGCGGCGGGCCCAGACAACGACCGGCCGCGTTGGAGATTGGCCCGGATACAACACCGGTATCCGGGCCGATCTCCGCCTTGCCGGACCGTCGCCTGGACTCCGCCTCGGCTCGACCGAGGACTTTGACACACGCCCTAGGCTGGGCCGCGTACGGCGGGTGACGCCGTGTGGACCGGGGAGGCCCAGGCATGACCACTGTCGATGACCGGACGCCACCACCAGCCGGGCCGACGGTGGCCGACGTGAGCGGTCCGTCCCGGCTCGCGGCGCCGGACGAGGCGATCAGTGCCGAGGAGTTGCAGCTCGCCGCCCGCAACCACGGCATCCCGTTGGAGGCGCTGCGCTACGACGTCACCCCTGCCGGGCTGCACTACCTGCTGATCCACTACGACATTCCGGAGCTGGACCCGGCGACGCACACGCTGACCATCGGCGGCGCGGTGGACCGGCCGCTGACGGTCACGCTCGCCGAGCTGCGCGAGCGACCGCGGGTCACCCACCAGGTGACGCTCGAGTGCGCCGGCAATGGCCGAGCCCTGCTACACCCTCGGCCGGTCAGCCAGCCGTGGCTGGTCGAGGCGGTCGGCAACGCCGAGTGGACCGGCACCCCCCTCGCTCCGCTGCTGCGGGAGGCGGGGCTCAGGCCGGACGCGGTGGACGTGGTCTTCACCGGCGCCGACCACGGTGTCGAGCGCGGGATCGAGCAGGACTACCAGCGGGCGCTGCCGGTCGCCGACGCGCTGCGGGAGGAGGTGCTGCTGGCGTACGAGATGAACGGCGCTCCCCTGCTGCCGCAGCACGGCGCGCCGCTGCGGCTGATCGTGCCGGGCTGGTACGGCATGGCGCACGTGAAGTGGGTCCACTCCGTCGAGATCCGGACCGAGCCGTTCGAGGGTTATCAGAACGCGGTCGCCTACCGGGTGCGTACCGACGCCGACGACCCGGGCGTGCCGGTGACCCGGATCGAACCGCGTGCGCTGGTCCGTCCGCCCGGCTTCCCCGACTTCATGTCCCGTCGCCGGGTGCTGCGGGCCGGGCCGTGCACGGTGGACGGTCGGGCCTGGTCGGGGCACGCGCCGGTGGTCGCCGTGGAGGTCACCACCGACGGTGGGCAGAGCTGGGAGTCGGCCGAGCTGGACCCGGCGGACGGGGGCGACTTCGCCTGGCGGCGCTGGCGGTACGAGTGGACGGCGACTCCGGGCCGGTACGTGCTCGGCGCGCGGGCGACGGACGCGTCCGGGCGGACCCAGCCGGTCGAGCAGCCGTGGAACCGTGGCGGCTTCGCCAACAATCTGGTGCAGCGGGTCGAGGTCGTGGTGCCGGCCGAGTGACCGGCAGGAGTCACGCCACGGGTGGGGGCCCGCGGCGCGGCCGAGCGGCGGGGCTGTGGTCAGCCGCCGAGGGACAGGGCTGCGGTCAGCCGCCGAAGCCGGAGTCGGCGGGCAACGAGATGTCGGGCTTCTCCAGCTCTTCGACGTTGACGTCCTTGAAGGTCATCACCCGGACGTTCTTGACGAAGCGGGCCGGACGGTACATGTCCCACACCCAGGCGTCGTGCATCTCCACCTCGAAGTAGACCTCGCCGTCGGAGTTGCGCACGTGCAGGTCGACCTGGTTGGCCAGGTAGAACCGACGCTCCGTCTCCACCACGTACGAGAACTGGCGGACAATGTCGCGGTACTCCCGGTAGAGCTGCAGCTCCATCTCGGTCTCGTACTTCTCGAGATCTTCCGCGCTCATCGCACTCCGCCTTCCATGGCCACATCTTCCCCCACCGGCGTCTGAGGCCGAGGCTGCTCGCCCAACGCCACGCCGACGGTACCCCCTGACGCCCCGGAGCGCTCCATCGGCTCTTGCCGGCCCGGACCGCCGGGACGTCTGGCGCGCGGCGGCCGTCCGTCGCGGCCGGAGACCGTGGCGACATTGACGTACGAGAACCGGTGCTCCCGGCACGGACCGTGCTCGCGCAGCGCCGCCGAGTGCTCCGGGGTGATGTAACCCTTGTGCTCGGCGAAGCCGTACGCCGGGAACACCCCGTCCAGCTCCACCATCATCCGGTCCCGGGTGACCTTGGCGAGGACGCTTGCCGCCGCGACGCATGCCGCCACCCGGTCACCCTTCCACACCGCAAGCCCCGGCACGCCCAGGCCGTCCACGCCGAAGCCGTCGGTCAGCACGTACTCCGGCCGGGTGCTGAGCGAGGCGAGCGCCCGGCGCATGGCGGCCAGGTTGCACACGTGCAAGCCCCGGGCGTCGACCTCCTCGGCGGGGATGACGACCACGGCGTACGCGAGCGCCCGGTCCACCACCTCGGCGTACACCCGTTCCCGGCTGGCCGGGGTGAGCAACTTCGAGTCGGCCAGGCCCTCGATCTCGCCGCGCCGGCCTTCGGGCAAGACGGCGGCGGCGGCGACGAGCGGACCGGCACAGGCGCCCCGGCCCGCCTCGTCGGCGCCGGCGACGTGTCGGAAGCCGCGCCGTTGCAGCGCCCGTTCCAGGGCGTACAGGCCGGCCTCGCGGCGCACGACGGTGCGCGGTGGGGTCAGCACGACGCCTCGTTCCGGTCGGTGGCGGTCGACTGCGCCAACCGGCTCAGCAGGGCGGGCAGCTCGGCGGGGTAGAAGCGTTCACCGCTGGCGGCCAGCTCGTCGGGGAGCCACCAGCGGTGGCCGGCGATGCTGCGCTGCTCGATGTCGTTGAAGCCGGCGGTGTCCACCTGCCAGGACGCCACCCGGAGGAGGAAGAAATCCTGCGCCTGGCGGTACCACACCCCGTCGAACGTGAACTCGGTCGCGTCGGACCAGACCGGCTCGCCCAGCTCGGCCGGGTCGAGCCGCAGCCCGGTCTCCTCGGCCAACTCGCGGGCCGCGCCCACTGCCGGCGACTCCCCCGGATCGAGCCCACCGCCCGGGGTGAACCAGTAGCGGTGCCCTGGTCGGGCCGGGTCGAAGCCCTCGAACAGCAGGACCCGGCCGGCCGCGTCGACGAGCAGCACGCGGGCCGCGCGTCGAGGGGTGTAGACGGTCACCGCACCAGCCTGCCAGACCGACGGCGGATCGCCCACGCCCCGTCGGCCTACGGCTTGGGAATGCCGTCGAACCCGTCGGGCACCGTCAGCCAGGTGGCCCGGTTGACCGGCCAGAAGACGGTGAATGCCCGCCCGACCACGTCGTCCTCGCGGATGGTGGCCTCGGTGATGTTCTGCCCGGACTGCTGCCAGTGCTCCAGCGAGTCACCGGACGCCGAGCGGTGGTCACCCATGACCCACAGCCGGCCCTTCGGCACGGTGATGTCGAACTCCTGGTCGGCCGCCTTGTCGCGGACGCCGTCCAGGGAGAAGATGTACGGCTCGTCCAATGACTTGCCGTTGATCATCAGCCGTTCCTGCGGGTCGCAGCAGACCACGTGGTCACCGGGGATGCCGATCACCCGCTTGATGAAGTCCTCACCGTCGGGGTTGCCGCTCCACTCGATCGGCGCCTTGAAAACGATCACCTCACCGCGGTGCGGCGACCGGAAGTCGTAGACCAGCTTGTTGACCAGCACCCGGTCATCGATCTTGAGAGTGTTCTCCATGGACGGGGAGGGGATGAAGAAGGTCTGCAGCACGAAGGCGCGGACCAGCACCGCGACCAGGATCGCCACACCCAGCAGGATCGGCAGCTCCTTCCAGAAGGAGCTGCGCGGCTTGTCGGTCTGCTCGTCAATCACGCCAAGGAGCCTACGTTGCCGAACTGGACGTCACCGACCGGAACGCGCGGGAAGCACGTAGAGCGGCCGCCAACGGGAGAATCAGCAGCACACCGCCCTGCGGGCTCGGTCGCGCCGGGGGCGCGCCCGAGGATGCCGCGCCCGGCCCGGACACGTCGTCGAACGTCGCCGGCACCGGCAGCGGGTTCCACCGCGACGAGGGCCAGACCACCATGAAGGCCCTGCCGACCACGTTGTCGATCGGCACGGGGCCCTGGCAGCGCGCGTCCTGGGAGACCTCACGGTGGTCGCCCATCACGAAGATCTGACCGGGCGGTACGACGACCTCGTCGAAGCGCCGGGAGCGGCACTCCGACGGGTTGGGCGGCAGGTCCAGCGGGGAGTCGCGCAGGACGTACGGCTCGTCGAGCGGCGTGCCGTTGACCGTCACCCGCCCCTGACTGTCGCAGCACTTGACCCGGTCGCCGGGGACGCCGATCACCCGCTTGATGAAGTCCTTCTCACCGGGACGGCTCACGCCGATCAGGTCGCCGACGGTCCGGGTCAGCTTGCCGACGAAGCCCGGCTCCGGCTGGTCGTCGACCTGCGGCGCCCAGCGGTCGGTGCCCCGGAAGACCACCACCTCGCCGCGGACCGGGTCACGGACGTCGTAGACGACCTTGTTGACCAGCACCCGGTCATCGACGAGAAGCGTGTCCTCCATCGAGCCGGACGGGATGTAGAACGCCTGGAGCAGGAAGGTGCGGATCAGCACCGCGAGGCAGAACGCCACCACCAGCAGCAGCGGAAGCTCCTGCCACAGCGGCATCTGCCGGCGGCCACGCCGCGCGCGCCGGCGCCACGGATCGACGGTGCCGTCCTCGTCAAGCGTCTGCACCACGCCACTCCCCGGTCCGCAGAAACACCACCGCCCGGGAGCCTCGTCGAGGCTCCACGGGCGGCAGTGGACAGCTACCCGCCCACGTGGGCGGGCCCGCCGCCGTGCTGCGCCCGTGACGACCAGGGTAGTGCGGTCTGGTCGTTACGGCATACGCGCAGCTCGGGCGGCGTGGCGAGCGGGAAGTCAGCTGGGCTGCTTCTCCCGCTTCTCCTTGATCTTGGCCTTCTTGCCGCGCAGCTCGCGCAGGTAGTACAGCTTGGCGCGACGCACGTCACCGCGGGTCACGATCTCGATCCGGTCGATGCCCGGGCCGTTGATCGGGTAGGTCCGCTCGACGCCGACGCCGAAGCTGACCTTGCGGACCGAGAAGGTCTCGCGCAGACCGTCACCCTGGCGGCGGATCACGACGCCCTGGAAGATCTGGACACGGGACCGGTTGCCCTCGACGACGCGGGCGTGCACCTTGACGGTGTCACCGGCCCGGAAGACGGGAAGGTCGGTCCGCTTCGACTGGGCGTCAAGGGCGTCCAGGATGTTCATCGCTGCGTCCTCGTAAGGCTCACGGCGCACCGTCACTCGGTGCGCGGGTGGGTGATTCTGATCCCCGGGTGGTGGTCGGCGGGCCGACCCCCGGTCGGTGATCCTCGCAGCCGCCCGCGGGAGCGGACGGATGCGGCAACCCCCCTACTTTGCCACATCCCCCGGTGGCAGCTGAAATCCGGCCCGGTCCAGGGCCGCGATGTCCCGTTTGTCGAGCCGATCCCCCGGCAGCGCGGCCAGCAGATCCGGGCGGCGGGCCGCGGTTCGCAGCAGGCCCTCCTCGCGACGCCAGCGGGCGATCTTGCCGTGGTCACCGGAGCGGAGCACCTCCGGCACGTCGTGCCCGCGCCAACTCGGCGGCTTGGTGTAGATCGGCGCCTCCAGCAGCCCGTGCGCGTGCGACTCCTCGTCCAGCGAGCCCGCGTTGCCCAGCACTCCCGGCAGCAGCCGGGTCACCGCCTCCAGCATCACCAGGACCGCGACCTCGCCGCCGAAGAGCACGTAGTCACCGAGCGACACCTCGGTGACCGGCATCCGGGTGGCGGCGTGCGCCAACACCCGCTGGTCGATCCCCTCGTACCGGCCGCAGGCGAAGAGCAGGTGCGACTCGGCCGCCAGCTCGTACGCCATGGCCTGCGTGAACGGGGCACCGGCCGGCGACGGCACCAGCAGCCGGGGCGGCGGGGCCTCGGCCGGCGCGAGCGCGTCCAGCGCCTCCCCCCACGGCTCCGGGCGCATCACCATCCCCGGCCCGCCGCCGTAGGGGGTGTCGTCGACCGTGCGGTGCACGTCGTGGGTCCAGGTCCGCAGGTCGTGCACGGCGAGCTGGAGTACGCCGTTGGCCCGCGCCCGCCCGATCAGCGACAGGTCCAGCGGGGCGAAGTACTCCGGAAAGATCGACACGACGTCGACGCGCATGGGGTGGTCCTAAAGATCGAGCAGTCCGGCCGGCGGGTCGACGATCACACGTCCACCGGCCAGGTCGACCTCCGGAACGATCGCCCGGACGAACGGGATCAACGCGGTACGCCCCTCGGGGCGTCGCAGCACCAGCAGGTCCGAGGAGGGCGCGTGGTCGATGCGGACGACCTCGCCCAGCGGTTCGCCGGCCGGGTTCACCACGGCCAACCCGACCAGCTGGTGGTCGTGGAACTCCTCCGGGTCGTCCGGCGGGTCCACGTCGGCGCTGTCCACCACGAGCAGCGTCCCGCGCAGCGCCTCGGCGGTGTTGCGGTCCGGGATGCCCTCGAACGCGATGAGCACCCGCCCCTGGTGGAAGCGGGCTTCCTCGATGGTCAGCTCCGCCGGAACGCGGAACGGCACGCCCGGACCGGTCGCCGGCGCGGGCGGCGGAACCGCCCCGGGTTCGGTGCGCAGCACCGAACCCGGGACGAACCGTGCTTCAGGCTCGTCGGTCCGCACTTCCACGGTGACCTCACCGCGGACGCCGTGCGGCTTGCCGATCCTTCCGATGACGAGCTGCATCAGTACGAGTCGACGATGTCGACGCGTACCCCGCGCCCGCCGATGGAGCCGATCACCTGGCGCAGCGCCTTCGCGGTCCGACCGGACCGCCCGATCACCGTGCCGAGGTCCTCGGGGTGCACGCGGACTTCGAGCCGCTTGCCCCGACGGGAATCGACCATCCGCACCCGGACGTCGTCCGGGTTGTCGACGATGCCCTTGACCAGGTGCTCCAACGCCGGACGCAGAGGCATGTCAGGCCTGCTCACCGGCGTCGGCAGTGGCGGCGGGAGCCTCGGCCGGGGCCTCGGTCTTCGGCGCCTCGGCCGGGGCCTCAGTCTTCGGGGCCTCGGCCGCAGCCTCGGTCTTCGGGGCCTCGGCAGCCTTGGCGGCCTTCTTGGCCGGCTTGGCCGGGGTCTCCGGGGCCAGCCCGGCGGCGGCCTTCGCCTCAACCTCGTACGCCGCCTTGCGGTCGGCCCGCTCGGGGGCGACCAGGAGCGGCGGCGGGGCCGGCAGGCCCTTGTACTTCTGCCAGTCACCGGTCAGCTCCAGCAGACGCTGCACCGCCTCGCTCGGCTGAGCGCCGACGGACAGCCAGTACTGGACCCGCTCCGACTTGACCTCGATGATCGAGGGGTCTTCCTTGGGCTGGTAAATCCCGACGAACTCGATCGCCCGACCGTCACGCTTGGTGCGCGAGTCAGCGATGACGATGCGGTACTGCGGGTTGCGGATCTTGCCCATCCGCAGGAGCCGGATCTTTACGGCCACAGTTGTTTCGCTCCTGTTGCGATCTCACCGGCCCGTGTGGGCGGTGTGCATGGGTGAGCGCCGACCGGACCCGTGGGGTTGGGCCGGAGACTACTCGGTGGACTAGCGACGTGCCCGGGTTAGAGGGCGCCGGACGCGCGCCGGATACCAGCGACCCATTCTGCCAGATGAAGCGCCGATCACTCACACCGGAGCCCCGGACCCGCCCGCCCGTCACCGCTACGTGACCGACATCACCCTGCCGTCGGGATCCACGGCGCCCGGCAACCCGGGGGTGGCCAGCCGAGCCAGCAGCTCGCGGGCCGGGCCGGCGGGCACGATCCGCAACGCCTCTCGCGCCCGTTGGGCGTGCTCGGCGATCAGGCCGAGCAGAGCAGACACCCGTGGGTCGTCGGGCGCGACAGCCCCGGGCTGCGTCGACCCACCCCACCGGGACGCCCCGGCCAGCTCCCGAAGCTGTTCGCCGAGGGCATGCGCCACGCCGACCTCACGACCGTACGTGGCCAGCGCGTTCACCACCGGCACCCGGGCGCCTCCGAGCCGGCCGCCGAGCCGACACGGCAACTCGAACGCGATGGCGGCGCGCCCGACCAGGACGGCACCGCCGGCCCCGCCGCCCGACGACGGATCGTCGCGCAACTCCTGAGCCCGCCCCTCACAGGCCACGGTCAACGCCTCGGCGAACTCGGCGACCACTGGGCCGCCGCCCTGCGCGGCGAACTCGTACGCGCGGGCCAACAGGAAGTCCGCGACCAGCACCGCGAACCGGTTGCCCCACGGCGTCGGTCGTGGCCCGGTCGACCGGGGCTCCTCCCGGGCGCTGTCCACCGCCAGCCCGGCGAGCAGACCCAGGTCGACCGCCGCGGCGAGGGCGTGTCGAAGCGGATGCTCACGGCCCCCGACCGCCGCGGCGACCAGCAGCAGCACCGCCGGACGCAGCGAGAGGGTCGACAGGTCCTCGTCCACCCCGCCGAGCCGGACGAACATCGGCCAGTCCTCGCGTACGCAGCCGGCGAGCAGCTCGCCCACCGCCATCAGATCCCGCCGCAGGTCGCGGGCCAGCTCCGGCGCCGGCTGGGGCAGCGGGTCCAGCAGGACACCCGCCCGTGCCCCGTCCGGGAAGAGCGCCAGCCGGCGGCAGAGGGCGAACAGTGGGCGGTCGTCGTCGAAGGTGGCGTCGAGCACCCGCCAGGCGAGCAGGTAGCGGCGCACCGAGTACCGGCCGGTCTCGAAATAGCCGGACTGCCGGGCGGCCAACTGCCGGGCGTACGGGGCTGGATCCACCGGTCCCGTCTCGGCGCGGCGACGTGCCGTGTCGATCCGGTCGGCGGCGAGCAGGCCCGATTCCAGGGCGAAGCTGATGCCCTCGCCGGTGAACGGGCTCACCAGCCCCGCCGCGTCGCCGACCAGCAGCAACCCCGGCACACCGCACCGGGACGGGTCGAAGTCCAGCCGCAGCGGCGCCCCGGTCATCGGTCCGACCGGACGGGCCGCCCGGAATCGGTGGTCGGTCGTTGTCAGCTCGGTGACGAAACGCTCGTAGAGCAACCGCACGTTCTCCCGGTGGGTCGGGTCGAAGAGGCCCACGCCGACGTTCGCCGTCCCGTCGCCGACCGGAAACACCCAGCCGTAGGAGGGCAGCACCCGCCGGTCCGTGACGTCCGCCAGCGGAAGGTGGATCTCCAGCAACTCGTCGAGGTCGGCCACCTCGGTGAAGTAGCCCCGGGCGGCGAACCCGGTCCACTCCCGGTCCGGACTACGCAACCCGGCCTGGTGAGCCAGCCGCGAGGAGGCCCCGTCTGCGGCGACCACAGCCGGGGTGCGCAGCGCGAACCGGCGGCCCTCGTACTCGACCTGCACACCGTGGACCCCGGCGGCACCGCCCAGCAGTCGGGTGGCGCGGGCTCCGGTCCAGAGCACCGCGCCGGCACGCACCGCCCGCCGGGACAGCACCGCGTCCAGCTCCAGCCGGGGCACCACCATGCCGTACCCGGTGCCGTCGGGCTCCTCGTAGTGGAAGTCGCGACCGCCTCGCCCACGCATCCGGATCCGCACCCCGCCCACCCGCTGGGCCCCCGTCAGCTCGTCGAGCACCCCCATCTCGGCGAGCAGACGCACGGCGCTGCGGGTCAGGCCGTCGCCGCAGCACTTGTCGCGGGGGAACTCGCGCCTGTCGATCAGCAGAACCCGGCGGCCCAGGACCGCCAGCCGGTACGCCGCGGCCGCACCGCCGGGGCCGGCGCCCACCACCACCGCGTCGAAGCCGTCGAGCCGGTCCGGAACCAGCGTCGGGGCCGGCGTGGCCACCTCAGCCCGCCCGGGTGACGGCGTAGTCGGCGAGTCGGACCAGCGAGTCCCGGGCCGGGCCGGGCGGTAGCGAATCCAGCCGCCGGGCGGCCTGTGCGGCCCGGCGCCGGGCCTCGGCGAGGACCTCGTCCACCGCACCGGAGGCGATCACCAGGTCAGCCACCTCGGCCAGCTCCGCCGGGGTGGGCTCGCGTACCGCCAGGAGGTCGCGCACCCGGCCGGCCGCCGGTGTGTCGCGGGCCAGCAACCGCAGCACCGACATGGTGTAGACCCCTTCCCGGACGTCCGTCAGCGGCCGCTTGCCGAGAGCCGCGTAGCTGCCGCGCACATCGAGCGCGTCGTCGGTGAGCTGGAAGGCGACTCCGAGGTCGTGGCCGTACCCGGCCAGCGCCTCGACGGCCGCCGGCGGCGCCCCGGCGAGCAGCGCGCCCAACCGGCAGGGCAACTCGAACAGGGTCGCCGTCTTGCCAGCGACGATCTCCAGGTGCTCGGCCTCGGTCAGGCCGGTGTGGAACGCGTTCTCCGTCTCGCGGAGCTGGCCCGTGCAGAGCGCGACGAGCGCGGCGGCCGCCTCCCGGCCGTACCGGTCGTCGAAGGTGGCGAGCAGGGCGATGGCCCGGGCGACCAGGAAGGTCCCGGCGACCACGGCCGCCGGCTCGCCCCATTCGGCGTTGACGCTGGGGCCGTGCCGCCGGGTGACGGCCCGGTCCATCACGTCGTCGTGGTAGAGCGAGGCGAGGTGCAGCAACTCCAACGCCGCGGCGGCGTCGAGCAGGTGTGCCGGTCGGACGGTGCCGAATTCGGCCGCGACCAGCAGCAGCGCGGGACGGATCCGCTTGCCGCCCCGGCGTTGCAGTGCCGTCGCCATCGCCCACAGCACCGGGTCGGACGCGGCGACGGCCTCCCGCATCCGCCGGTCCAGGCCGGCCAGCGCCTCCCGGGCACGGGCGCTGGCCAGCCAGTCCGGGTCGGTGGCGTTGCTCACCGTCACCGCTTCCGCTTGGGCTTGGGCTTCGGCTTGGTGGGTTTCTCGGCAGCCGGCTGGGCAGCGTCACCGCCGCTCCCACCGCCACCGCAGCCACAGCCACCGTCGCCGCGCCGCCCACTGCCGGGAGCACACAGGGTGGGCACCCGCTCGACCAACTCCTGCGCCTTGTGCAGCAGCTGCTCGTCGTCGAGCATCCGCAGGATCTCCACCGGGGTACGACCGACAGCGTCGTTCGCCAGCGCCAGCACCTCCTCGGCGGCGGAGATCTCCTCGGCGGTCAACCGGTCCGCGAAGCGGCGCAGCGTCTTGCGGGCCTCGTCGAGGTGCTCGGTGGTGAGCGTCGCCTCGGAGCGGTGCGGCTGGAGCAACGCCGCACGGGCCGTCTCGGCGTAGGTGTCGTAGAGCTTCTGCAGGTGCCGCCGGTCGGCGTCGGAGAGCTTCGTCGCCCGGGCCCGGGCCACCAGCCCGTCCTCGTTGGCGAAGTAGGTGTCGACAGCGAACCGGCCGACCCTGGTCTGCTGCAGGTAGCGCTGCCGGAACTCCTTCTCGACCGCCACGTCGAGGTCGACGTCCCGGTCCAGGACCCGGCGGGCGGTGCTGCTGGAGGCGCAGCCGCAGGCACTCTCGTTGCCACCCTCGCCGCCCAGGTAGACCACCGACCCGGAGTCGCCCCCCTCGGACAGGTGGGCGGTGGCGATCTGGCCCTCGAAGGTGGCCACGCCGACGCCGGGGCCGTAGTCGATGCTCGCGCTGACATCCAGCTCGGTCACCGTGGAGGTGGTGTACTCCGTGGTCCGGCCGACCTTCTCCACGTTGCTGCCGATGTCGACGCCGGCGATGGCGCCCGCGCCGCTGAGGAAGGTCACGTCGAGTTGGCGCAGGACCTCGTCGATGGGGTTGATCAGAGTTCGGTTGCACGAGCCGGCGAAGAGCAAACCGATCGCCGGATGGTCGCTGTTGGCCACCGGGAAGATGTTGTCCTTGACCTGGTCGATCACGTCGTTGGGCTGGGCGACCTGGCCGATCGCGCAGTCCACCCGGTTGCCGGCCGGGTTGATCATCACGAATCGCTTCAGTGTGGCGATGGTGTCGGCCGGCGCGGTGCCGCCGTCGTAGGCGCCGGGCTGCACGATCGCGTCGCCGATCGCCCCGGCGTTGGAGTTCGCCAGCACGTGGTTGTTGCTCAGGACGCAGAGCGAACCGTCGGTGTTGTCGGTGACCAGCGCGCCGAGCGTGCCGGCCGTGACGTCGATGTGCGCGACGCTCACCCCGTTGGGCGCGGGCCGTTCCCGAGCGGTGAACTCCTGGGCGAAGAACGGGCCGGTCTCCACCACGTCGACCTCGACGAAGTCGGACCCGAAGTAGACCCGCCGCGGCAGTAGCCGGGTGGTGGGGAGGAACTGCCTCGGCACCTTGCGCACCACGTACACGACCAGGGCCGGCTCGTCCGTGCGGCGCCCGCTGACCTCCCGCCGCCCATAGGCGAGCCCGCTGACGTTCGGGTCGCCGAGCAACCCGGCAAGTGGTCCCTGACGGGCCGCCCGAGCCAACGCACGGGCCTTGACGTAGCTGTCGTTCGGATTGGACATGGCCGCCTCCTGCCGGTGCAACGCGGTGGTGGATCAGGTTCGGCGGGCCTCGAACGGCCCGGTGAGCACGAAGCGCAGCGCGACACCGTCGACGCGCTCGCTGGTGAGGGCCACCAACCCGGGGTCGGTGACGTAGACGGTGATGACATACGGGCCGGCCGGGTCGGGCCGGCCGATGCCGGTGCCGACGGCGGCGAACCGCCGGGTGAGGTCGGCCCGGTGCGCGGCCAGCACGGCACGGACGGCGTCGAGCGAGCCAGGCTCAGCCACAGCAACCACCACGAAACGGCGGGTCGGATCGGCGCGTCGGGCCGGTGGCACCGGGGTCGATCGGAACCGGGTGCGACGTGGGGTCGCCATGTTCGTCGTCCGACCCGGTGTCGTCGGCGTACTCGGCGCAGAGCCGGACCAGCAGCCCTTCCGCCGACCGCCCGACGATCCGGACGGAGACGATGCCGGGACCGGTGAGAGTCACCGTCGCCGCACCCGGTGGTGAGTTCGCCGGCACGTCGACGCGGTCGAGTGACGCACCGTCGTCGTCGAGCGCGGTCAGCTCGACCGGTTTGCCGCCCTGGTTGACCAGGGTGACGATGACCCGGTCCGCCGGGTGGGGCAGGGCGACCTGGACGCCGGCGCCGAGTTGCAGGGCCGCACCTCCGGTGGGCGGCCCGACCGCGACGACCACCCGGCCGACGCCGTCCACGGAACGGACGAGGAACTCGTGGTCCGTCCACTCCGCCGGGAACTGCGTACCGGGCTGACGGTCGGCGAAGTCGAGGCAGTCGCGCGGCCGTGGCGGCGGCGGCTCCGTCGGGCAGTACGGCTGCACGGCCAGCAGGTCCACGTCGTCGAACCACACCCGCCCGCCGCCCCTTCGGGGTTCACGCCCGTCGGCCGCCGCCTCCAGGAACACGGTCAGCGCGGCAGCCTGGGCGGTGACGCGTACCGTCAGCGGGCTCCACCGCTGGGCGCTCGTGCCGGCGCTCCAGACGACGGCGGCGGAGGTCGGGTCGGTGCCGCCGGTGGGGTCGACGCCCAGCCGCGCGGTCGAGGGGTCGGCCTGGTCGAGGTCGTACCAGGCGGTGAGCTGGTAGGCCCAGCCCGGGTTGGCCCCGATCTGCTGCCGGACGCCGATCCGCTGCTGCGGACCGGGCACCAGCC
Source organism: Micromonospora sp. DT228 (assembly GCF_049841595.1). Lineage (NCBI taxonomy): Bacteria > Bacillati > Actinomycetota > Actinomycetes > Micromonosporales > Micromonosporaceae > Micromonospora > Micromonospora sp. DT228. The sequence goes on along the minus strand of NZ_JBNCKO010000016.1, from coordinate 130,212 downwards.
CCTGTGCCCGGCGACCACCGTGCACCACGAAGTTGCTCGCGGCGTGCTGGCCGGTGCCGCCGGCCGCCGAGCCGGCCAGCACGTACGGCTCCCAGCCGTTGGCGACCTGTCCGGTGGTGCGCTGGGCGAACCCGTCCTCGAAATGCCGGTTGACCACGTCGACGGCACGGACCACCACCTCGTCGACACCTGTTCCGCCGTCGTCGTCGGTCACGGTGCACCGGGTCAGGAACGTCCCGCAGTCCGGGTAGCGGTGGGACAGCACCGCGGTCCCCCGGCCGGCCGGCGGCTCGTGCGTCTCGGTGACCACGGCCGGCAGCGGCGGGGTGCAGTCGCCGAAATCCCAGACGGCGGTGTGCGTGTCGCACCAACCGGGATCGGTGAACCGGGCGGTGAGGGTGAGGACCGTGCAGGGATAGGTGAACAGATCGGGGCCGGCGTCGACCACGGGCGGGACGTTGCGCACCGTCACGGTCCGGGTGTCGGTGGCCATCCCACCGTTCTGGTCCCGGACCCGCAGGGTCACCTCGTACACACCGTTGTCGCACCAGGCGTGCTGGACGGTGCTGGTGCCCTCGGCCCGGGGCGGGGTGTTGGTCTCCACGACCGTGCCCGGCTCGGTGGGTTGGGCGTCGCCGAAGTTCCAGGTGGTCTCGTGGGTGTCGACGTACTCGACGTCGCTGAAACGGCCGACGAGGGTGACCATCTCACCCTCGTCGACGGTGAGGTCCGGGCCGGCGTCGACCGTGGGCGGCACGTTTGCGACGTACACCAGCGCGAAGTGGCGGCTGGTGGCGCCGCCGGGCTGGTTGATCGTCAACGAGTGCGCCGCCAGGTAGGTGCCGCTGGCCGCGTAGACGTGGTTGACGTCCGCGGTGGCCGCCGGTGCCGCGCCATCGCCGGTCAGCCAGGTGTAGCCGGCCGCGGCGCTGGTGTGCCCCGCGGCCAACAGCAGGGCCGACTGGGCCGTCCCGGTGTACGGTCCGCTGCTGCGGGCGGCGAGCACCTCGGTGCTCTCGCAGGAGCTGAGCACCTCCAGGTCACCGCTGAGGAGGAGCCCGTCTGCGTTGATCACGACCGGGTCGAAGAAGACGGCCCTGACCCGCCCGATCCGGGCCAGCTCGGGCGGCCAGCCGGTGATGCCGCTGACCGCCCCGGTGATCGGGTCGACGAGGCGCGAACCGCCGATGTTGTTGACCACGGCCGTGATCACCGCGGCGACCACGATGATGATGATCCCGATCAGGATGCTCCCGGCGCCGAAGCTGATGATCGCCAGGATGATGGCGATGACCCAGAACAGGACCGACTCCTCGGGGTCGACGTCCGGTTCGCCGATCAGGTGGTTGTCCATCCGCTGGACGCCGTCGGGGTTGAGGTCGCCGTTCGGGGTCCAGTGCAGGCCCACGTCGGCCCGGAAGCTGGCGTCGACGTCGATGCTGCCCAGGATCGCGTCGATGACCGTCAACTCCCCGGTCATCCGGATCGACCCGTCGCGCAGTACGACGTCCAACTCACGGACGTCCGCCTTGTCGTCGCCCTGGTCGACGCGGCGCGGCAGGTCGCTGTCCGCCCAACCGTTGGTGACCCGGGCGGAGTCGATGTTCTGCTGCACGATCGTCCCGTCGAGCAGGATGGCGAAGTCCCGCCCGGCCGGTACGACGTTCGTCATCGCCCCGATGTCGGCGCCCCCGCCGGCGTTGATCGCGATCACCAGTAGGTCGGCGAAGACCCGGGTGGCGACGTTGTCGGCCTCGAACACCTCGCCCCCGACCTCCGGGGTCCACAGTGCCAGGAAGCCCCGCCCGGCCAGGTTGTCGAACAGCAGGTCGCCGATGGCCGTCTCGATCTGCGCCACGGTCGGCACCACGATGCTCTGCGCCCCGAAGCCGTGCACCAGCGCCGCCCCCTGCTGGTTGAGCTGGGCTTGCAGCGCGTTGTCGAGGAACCCGAAGAGGGTGGCGTTGTTGGTGGTGAAGTGGGTGCCCTCGATGCCGGGTGCCGGGCTGATCGGTCCCGCGACCACGGTCGCCGTGTCGAACCGCAACGTGTACGCCCCCGGCGGGGTCTCCAACGGCACCGTGATGGCGAGCCGGGTTTCCACAGCCATCGGGTCGGCCAGCGAAGGCGCCGCGCCAGCACCGACGATGTGGAACATTCGCAGGTAGATCGGCATGCTGATGAGGACATGTCCCGGATCGGGTTGACTGACGTCGATCCGGTGGGCCGGGTCGGCCTGGTCGTCGTAGATCTCCAGGTGGGTGTCGAGGGTGTAACTGCCGACGCCCAGGCCCAGCACCAGCCCGGTGTCGTCCTGCTCGTGCGGTATCGCCGGGATACCGGGGTGCAGCACGCCCCCGAGGCCGCCGTTCTCGTAGGCGAAGTGGACGTACTCGCCGAGGATCTGGACGAGCTTCGGGGCGAGAGGATCGCCGCTGGTCAGGGTCGCGGTGACCGCACTGCGGGGCAGGCCGTCGAAACGCAGCCCCACGTTCTTCGAACCGGGCAGCACCCCGATCGGCGCGACGGCATGCGCGGTGGCGGTGAGGTCCAGCAGGTGCGCGGATGGCACCGGCGGGTCGGAGACGATCACCTGGATGATCAGTCCGAAGGTGAGGTCGCACCCGTCGATGTCGGGTCGTGGAGTGGCGTCGAGTTGGTCCCGGGGGATCTCCACCTGGCCGCCGGCCGTGGTGAACCCGCCGATACCGAGGCCGGCGGGGACCGGCAGGTACTGCGGGATACGTCCCTCGTCGGTGCTGGTGTCGCCGCATTCGGCCGACTTCCAGGCACCCTGGAGGGCCTTGCGGAGAACGGGTGCGGTCGCCTCGATGACGACCTCGAAGCCATGGGTGTCGGCCATTGGTCCCCCTTCGGGGCCGGTGTGGTGGAGGCCGGAGGGTGTGGACGGCCGGATGCCGGGCCGGACGTCAAAAGCTGCTCGGGGCCGTCGCCGGGCGACGGGCCGCCCGTTGGTCAGCGGGGGTGGGTGTCGGGTTCCGGATCCGGCGCTGGCGACTGGAGCCGGCCGCGCACGGCGGTCAACGGCGTGGTCACCGCACCGCTGAGGATCGCAGCGAAGGCGTGCGGGGGTGCGAACCTCGGCCGGCGGGCGGAGATCCGCCGGTACTCCAGCAGCGGTTCCAGCACGGGGTGCCGGTCCCGGAGCGGTTCCAGCGGGTCGGGGCCGGCGCCGCCGGGCTGCCAACGCGGCGGGTCGGTGTCCGGTTGATCACCATCGGGGCACGGAAGCACGCCCAGGTCGGTCAGGAGCTGGCGGACCGCCGGGCCATCGTCGGGGTCGATCTGGCGATCGACCAGCCGGGCGATCGTCGTACGCAGCTCGGCGAGCTTCTCGGCGGCGGTCGGCCCGAGCCGGATGCGGTCACCGATGCCGGTACGGGTGTCGGGGTTGAACTCGTAGCCGAGGTGCTCGACAGCCAGCAGCGGATTCGTGGCTGCCGCGATCGCGACGGCGGGAGCGGCATTCAGCCGGGCGAGGATCACGCCGGCGCGAGCCTGTAGGTCAGCGAAGGTGTTGATCTGGTCGGCCATCGGGCCTCCCATTACTGGTGGTGACGTTGCCTGAACCCTAGGCCGCCACACCGCTCCCACCACACTCTATGTCCGCAGGATGACACAGGGTAATCGACGCAGGTCAGCGCACTGGCGGGCGATCCCAGCCGGCCGGCAGCCCAGCCGGTACGCCCCAGTTCGGCGGCGGGGCGTAGTCACACCAGGTGCCGTCGAACGGGAACGCGCCCGCCTCGGCGAGGCCGATCACCCGCTCCCCCTCGGCGCGGACCGCCTTCTCGTCGGTCACCCAGTAGTCCTCCGGAAAGGCGAGCCGCTCGACGAACTCGTCCTCGTCCTTCCACTGCCAGGTCCGATCCGAGGCGACGAGCACGTCCAGGTCCTGGTCGATCACGTCGACGCCAGCCGTCGGACCGTCGTCCCAGCGGACGCCGGGCTCCTCCAGATTGACGTACCAGTGGCTGAACCGGCCCGCCGCGTCGCGGAACCACCAGACGGAGTGCGCCGCCCCGGTGGGCAGAAACTTCAACAACGGCGGCCCGTTCCAGCGCCCCTCTGCGAGCTGGTACGTCGGCGTGACCCAGTCGGCGAACGGCAGCCCCCGCATGGTCAGGCCGACCCCGTTGACCTCGTGCGCCACCGGCGAGCCCTCCGCGATCCAGAGCAGCAGCCCTCGCTCGTCGTCGAGGACGACCCGCGCCGGCCGGACCCACCCGATCCGCCCCCGTCGCACGTTCCGGTGCAGGATCAGCCGACCTGACTCGAAGCGGTCGACAGTCACCTCAGTAGGCGCGGGCGAGGATGGCGATCAGGTCGGGCTCGTCCTCGGAGTCCGGCACCGAGCCGTCGGCGCGCAGCAGGCAGCGCACCGTGACGCCCTGGCCGTTCGCCTCGGCCTCGCCGGCCACGCCGACCGCCGACCACGGCACCCGGGCCCAGCCGGTCGCGGCGGCCTCGATCGCCTCGGCCAGGGTCGCCACCTCCACCGTGCGCGACTCGCGGTTGGCCAGAGCCTGGTCGTGCAGCACCTGCTGGTCGGTCTCCAGCGCGGCCAGCACCGCGGCGACCACGTCCGCCACCGGCGTCGGGGTCTTCGACCCGTCGGTCCGGCGCACGACGGTCGCGTTGCCGACGGCCAGATCACGCGGGCCGACCTCGACGCGTACCGGATAACCACGCAGTTCTGCGTCGACGGCCCGGCGGCCGAACGGGGTGTCGGTGCGGTCGTCGAGCGCGACCCGGACACCTGCGTCGCGCAGGCCGTCGCGCAGCTTGGCCGCCGCCTCGCCCACACCGTCGCCGTCCTTGACGACCATGACGTACGCCTGGATCGGCGCCAGCCTCGGCGGCACGCGCAGACCGTTGTCGTCGCCGTGGGCCATGATCAGGCCGCCGAGCATCCGGGTGGACGTGCCCCAGGAGGTGGTCCAGGCGTGCTCCCGGCCACCCTCCTTCGAGGAGTAGCTGATGTCGAACGCCTTGGCGAAGTTCTGGCCCAGCTCGTGGCTGGTGCCCAACTGCAGCGCCTTGCCGTCACCCATCATGCCTTCGCAGGTGTACGTGGCCGTCGCGCCGGCGAACCGCTCCCGCGTCGTCTTCAGGCCCACCACGACCGGGATGCCGATCACGTTGACCATCAGGTCCTCGTACGCCTCGTGCAGGATCCGCCGCGCGTACGCCCGGGCGTCCTCGCGGGTGGCGTGCGCGGTGTGCCCCTCCTGCCAGAGGAACTCGCTGGTACGCAGGAAGATCCGCGGGCGCAGCTCCCACCGGACCACGTTCGCCCACTGGTTGAGCAGCAGAGGCAGGTCCCGGTACGAGTCGATCCACTTGGCCATGAACTCGCCGATCACCGTCTCGCTGGTGGGACGTACCACCACCGGCTCGGCGAGGGGCTTGCCGCCACCGTGCGTGACGACCGCCAGCTCCGGCGAGAAGCCCTCGACGTGCTGGGCCTCCCGCTTGAGGTAGCTCTCCGGGATGAAGAGCGGGAAGTACGCGTTCTCCGCACCCGCCGCCTTGATCCGGGCGTCCATCTCGGCCTGCATACGCTCCCAGATGGCGTAGCCGGCTGGTCGGATGACCATGGTGCCGCGAACCGGGCCGTTGTCGGCCAGCTTCGCCTTGGCGATCAGGTCCTGGTACCAGCGGGGGAAATCCTCCGCACGGGGAGTGAGCACGCGTGCCATGACCGCACATCCTATGCGCCGCTCGTCGGGGCAGTGCGCTCGGGCGCGGCATCGTCAGCATCTGCCCTCACGACCTTCCTCAATCCGCACCGCGGAGCCCAGATCGAGGCGCACCGAGCCGACCTACACTTCGACCAGAATGATTGAGCAGAGGGACCCCACCCCGGTACGGACCGGCATCGTCGACGCGGCCCGCGCGCTCACCGTCGCGACCGGATGGGACGGCGTCCGGATGGGTACCGTCGCGGACGCCGCCGGGGTGAGCCGGCAGACCGTGTACAACGAGTTCGGCAGCAAGGCAGGGCTGGCCGAGGCGCTCGCCCGCGCCGAGGTGGACCGGTTCGTCGGCGCCGTCCGGACCGCCCTGCTCGCCCACGGCACCGACGTACGGGCCGGCGCGTACGCGGCCATCGCGCACACCCTCACCACGGCGGCGGAAAACCCCCTGGTCAAGGCCATCCTGGCCAGCGCCCGAGGCGGCTCGGACGAGCTACTGCCGTACCTCACCACCCGGGCCGAGGTGGTGCTCACCGAGGCGTCCGGCGCGCTTGTCGACTGGGCCGGCGACCACCTGCCCGGAGCCGACCCGGCCCCGCTGGCCTTCGCCGCCGACACCACCGTCCGCCTGGTGGTCAGTCACATCGTGCTTCCCCGCGAACCGATCGAGCAGACCGCCACGGCCCTCGCCGACCTCGCCGTAACCCTCTTCAGCGCCGCCGCCCGCCCAGCCCCCTGACGTCGCGCACCCGCCCACTGACCGACGCGACCCGGCCCGGCGACGCTTGTGGGGTCAGCGGATGACGCGGCCGCGGAGGATCGTGCGGGACGGGGCGCGGACCACCCGAAGGTCGCGGCGGGGGTCTTCGGGGTAGACCGTCAGGTCGGCGAGGCCGCCCTCGACCAGGCCGGGGAAGCCGAGCCACTCCCGGGCGCCCCAGGAGGCGGCGGCGAGTACGTCGATGGGTGCCAGGCCGGCCTGCTCGTGCAGCAGCAGCATCTCCTCGGCGGCCAGCCCGTGGTCGATGCCACCCCCGGCGTCGGTGCCCACGTAGATCGGCACTCCGGCCTCGTGCGCGGCACGTACCACCTCGGGGAAGCTGTCGCGCAGCGCGAGCATGTGTTCGGCGTACCCGGGGAACTTGCCCCGCGCCTGCTCGGCGATGCCCCCGAAGGTGGCGATGTTGATCATTGTGGGGATCAGCGCGGTGCCCTGGCGGGCCATCTCGTCGATCAGGTCGAGGCTCAGGCCGGTGCCGTGCTCCACGGAGTCGACCCCGGCCCGCACCATGATCTCGACGGCCGATTCGGAGAAGGTGTGCACGGCGGCGCGTACCCCGGCGTCGTGTGCGGCCCGCACGGCGGCGGTGAGGGTGTCCGCGTCCCAGGCCGGCGCGAGGTCGCCCACGCCCCGGTCGATCCAGTCGCCGACCAGCTTGACCCAGCCGTTGCCGGCCCGCGCCTGGGCGGCGACCGCGGCGGCCACGTCGGTGGCGTCGACCTCCACGCCGATGTCGCGCAGGTAGCGCTTCGGCGGGGCGACGTGCCGGCCGGCGCGGGCCAGTCGCGGCAGGCCCGGCTCGTCGTCCAGTTCGGGGTACGGGTACGGCGAGCCGGCGTCGCGGATCGCCAGCACACCGGCGTCGCGGTCGATGTGGGCCAGCTCGCGGGCCTGGTCGAGCGAGGTGATCGGGGCGCCACCGCGGGCGATGCCGATGTGGCAGTGCGCGTCGACAAGCCCCGGCAGCACGAAACCGCCGTCGACGACCGTCTCCGCGCCGGGCACCGGGGTGAAGGTCACCCGGTCGCCGACCAGCCAGAGATCCCGGACCTCGTCGTCGGGGAGCAGCACACCGCGCACATGAAGAGCCATGCGCACAGTCCTACCCGATCACTCCTGGTCGGGGGCGAGCAGGTCGTTCTTCCGGGAGGTCAGCGCCGGCAGGTCCACGGAGACCTTCCACGGCCGCTCGGTGACGAACAGGTCCTCGGTGTGGGCGACCTGCTCATACTCGCGGTTGGCGCCGAGGGTGTACTCGGTGAGCGTGACGCGTTCCTGGAGCGGGTCCACCACCCAGTAGGACCGGATGCCGGCGTGCGCGTAGACCTTCGCCTTGTCGTACATGTCGCGGAGGGTGGAGGTTGGCGAGACGACCTCCACGGCGAGCAGGGCGTCCTCGACCGGTACGGGTGACTGGCCAGCGTGCTGACGCCGGATCACGACCACGTCGGGGCGTGGCTCGTTGCGCCGGTCGACCCCCATCGACAGGTCGAAGCTGACCAGGTATTCCGGCGGACAGTTGAGGCGAAGCGTGAGCAACAGTCGGACGCAGAGATCCTGGTGCACGGCAGTTGGCGACGGCAGGATCAACCTTCCGTTGATCAGTTCGTACGGAAGGTCCTTCGGCAGCTCGCCGAGATCGTCGACCGTCCACTCGTGCCGCTCCGGCAGGATCGGGGCTGCGACCATGACATCACCCTAAGAAAGGATGACGTCGCCCGCCGTCACCGACACGCGTCAGCGCGGGCCCTTGTCGCCGCCCTTGCCGAGCTTGTTGAAGTCGATCTTCGGGAGCTTGAAGCCGGGCGGAAGGCCCTGGCCACCGGCGAGATCGTTCGGGTCCATTCCCGGCGGGAGCTGCGGCATGCCACCCGGGAAGCCGGCCGGCATCCCGGCGCCGGCTCCGGTACGCGGACGACCGCCGCCCTTGGTGCCCTTGCGCTTGTTCTTCGGGCTCTTGGTCGCCTTGCGCCGGCCGCCGCCGGGCAGGCCCATCATGCCGCCCATCTGCTTCATCATCTTCTGCGCGTCGGCGAAGCGGTTGAGCAGCTGGTTGACGTCCATCACGGTGACCCCGGAGCCGTTGGCGATGCGCGCCCGGCGGGAACCGTTGATGATCTTCGGGTTGGTGCGCTCGCCCGGGGTCATCGACCGGATGATCGCGGTGACCCGGTCGAAGTGGCTGTCGTCCAGCTCGGAGAGCTGGTCCTTCATCTGCCCCATGCCCGGCATCATGGCCAGCACGTTGGCGATCGGGCCCATCCGCCGCACCGCGATGAGCTGGTCGAGGAAGTCGTCCAGGGTGAACTGCTCGCCGCCCATCAGCTTGGCGGTCATCTTCTCCTTCTGATCGGAGTCGAAGGCCTGCTCGGCCTGCTCGATCAGAGTGAGGACGTCGCCCATGCCGAGGATCCGGCTGGCCATCCGGTCGGGGTGGAAGACGTCGAAGTCCTCCAACTTTTCACCGGTGGACGCGAACAGGATCGGCTGCCCGGTCACCTCGCGCACCGACAGGGCGGCGCCACCACGGGCGTCACCGTCGAGCTTGGAGAGCACCACGCCGGTGATGCCGACGCCGTCGCGGAACGCCTCGGCGGTGCGGACGGCGTCCTGACCGACCATCGCGTCGATGACGAAGATGACCTCGTCCGGCGAGACGGCGTCGCGGATGTCGGCGGCCTGCTGCATCATCTCGGCGTCGATGCCGAGCCGGCCGGCGGTGTCGACGATGACGATGTCGCGGGCGGCACGCTTCGCGTGCTCGATCGACGCGCGCGCCACCTGCACCGGGTCACCGGTGCCGTTGCCGGGCTCCGGGGCGTACACCTCGACGCCGGCCCGACCACCGAGCACCTGGAGCTGCCCGACGGCGTTGGGGCGCTGGAGGTCGGCGGCGACGAGCAGCGGCTGGTGGCCCTGGGCCTTGAGCCAGCGGGCCAGCTTGCCGGCCAGGGTGGTCTTACCGGAACCCTGCAGGCCGGCCAGCATGATCACGGTCGGCGGCTGCTTGGCGAACTGGAGCCGCCGGCCCTCGCCGCCGAGCACGGTGATCAGCTCTTCGTTGACGATCTTGATGATCTGTTGGGCCGGGTTGAGCGCCTGGGAGACCTCGGAGCTGCGGGCCCGCTCCTTGACGGCCGCGATGAAGCCCTTGACGACCGGCAGCGCGACGTCCGCCTCCAGCAGCGCGAGGCGGATCTCGCGCGCGGTGGCGTCGATGTCGGCGTCGGTGAGCCGTCCCTTGCCGCGGAGCTTGGTGAAGATCCCGGACAGGCGGTCACTCAAGGTGTCAAACACGCGAACATCCCGTTTGTCAGTGTTCCGGCGGGCACAACGCGGCCGGCACTGCGGAGTCCGGCCACCGCTAGGGTAGCCGCCCGGCCGCAAGGCCGCTGTCGCCCGGCCCGGGCCTCACCCCGACACCAACCCCGACTGGTACGCGAACACGACGAGCTGGGCCCGGTCCCGGGCTCCCAGCTTGCCCATCGCCCGGCTGACGTGCGTGCGCGCGGTCGCCGGGCTGAGCACCAGCCGGGCGGCGATCTCCTCGTTGTTCAACCCCTCGCCGACCAGGCCGACCACCTGGCGCTCCCGGTCGGTAAGCGTGTCCAGCCGAGGGTGCGGGCGGGGCACCCGGGACGGCCGGGTGGCGAACTCCCGCACCACCCGACGGGTCACCGACGGCGACAGCAGCGCCTCCCCCTCGGCGACCAACCGGATCGCGCGCAGCAGCTCGGTCGGTCGGGTGTCCTTGGTGAGGAACCCGCTCGCGCCGTGCCGCAGCGCGTCGAAGACGTATTCGTCGAGCTCGAAGGTGGTCAGCACCACCACCCGCGTACCTGTCAGTTCGGGGTCCGCGACGATCCGCCGGGTCGCCTCGATGCCGTCGATGCCAGGCATCCGGACGTCCATCAGCACCACGTCGGGTCGCTCCCGGCGCGCCAGCTCGACCGCCCGCAGCCCGTCGGCCGCCTCGCCGGCCAGCGCCAGGTCGTCCTCGCTCTCCACGAGCGCGCACAGACCGAGGCGGACGAGGTCCTGGTCGTCGGCGATCAGCACCCGGATCACGGCGCCGGCTCCGTGGGCAGCCGCGCGTACACCCGGAAGCCGCCGCCGGCGTGCGGCCCGGCGCTCAACCATCCGCCCAGCGCCGCGACCCGCTCCCGCATCCCGGCCAGACCGTGCCCGCGTTCCTCGTCGGGCGGGTCGGGTTCGGCGGCCCCGGCACCCCGGTCGGTGACCTCCACCGTCACCTCGTCGGCGCGGTAGTCCACGGTCACCCGCGCGTTCGCCACGCCCGCATGGCGCAGCACGTTCGTCAACGCCTCCTGCGCCACCCGGTACGCGGCCAGATCCAGCGCGGCCGGCAGTTCCCGGGGGGCGCCGACCACCCGTACGTCGACGGTGAGCCCGGCTCCGGCGAGCCGGTCACGCAGTGCCGGTAGGCGGGCCAGGCCAGGTATCGGCTCGCGCTCCGCACCTTGGCGCACCGCGCCCAGCGTGACCCGGAGCTCGTCCAGCGCCTCACGGCTGGTCCGGCTGATCGCGGTCAACGCGGTCTCGGCCTGCTCGGGTCGTTTCGGCAGCAGGTGCAGGGCGATCTCCGCCTGCATGCTGATCGCGGCCAGCCCGTGTCCCACCACGTCGTGCACCTCCTGCGCGATCCGCAACCGCTCCTCGTCAGCCCGCCGCCGGGCCTCCTCGGCGCGACCGCGGGCCTCCTCGGCCCGGCTGCGCGCCGCCACCTCGCGGTTGACCCGCACCACGACCCCCACCGCGAACGGTACGGCCACCCAGGCCGACGCGGGCAGCACTCCGGTCCAGCCCGGCGCGGGCCCCCGGGTGAAGAAGACGTGCGCCAACAACGCCACGAACGCCCCACCGGTGGCGATCGCCGCCGGGCGCACCGGCAGTCGCACGGTCACGGTGTACACCGCCACCAGGAACATGAGCAGGATCGGGCCGTACGGATAGCCGAGCACCAGGTACGTCGCGGTTGCCGCGCTGACCAGGGCGAGGGTGGCGACCGGGGCGCGCCGCCGGGCCAGCAGGGCGAGCGCGGCGACCGCGATCAGCACCCGGCAGACCGCGTCCAGAGGCCTCGACCCGGGCTGGTTGTCTGCGGCCAGATCGGTGGCGAGTTGCCCGAACCCGAGCAGCGCCAAGGCGAGCGCGGCATCCGCCACCTCGCCTCGCCTCGCCCACTGCCCGCCTCGTCGCATGGCCGTCATTCTGCCCGCGCCGACGCCCCCCGACCTGCGCCCAAGAGCGACACCGCCCCTACGCCCCCGAACGTACCCAGCCCACCTAGCCCCGCGATCTTGCACTTTGTGTCGCCGTAATGCGCTTTTTTGCGAGGTATACGGGGACAGGAAGTGCAAGATCGACACAGGCCCTAAACCGCGGCGAGGACCGCTTGCTCCAGGCGTGCCCGGGCCTCGTCGTCCGGCCAACCGCCGACCAGGTAGAAGGCGTCCACCACATCGGCGCCGAGAGTGGAGATGCGCGCCGCGCGGACCAGGGCGCCCGCCTCGTCGAGGGCGCAGGTGACCCGGTAGAGCAGGCCGGCCGCGTCGGCCGCGCGCAGCTCCAGCAGCACGGCGTCGGTGGCCGCCTCGCGGTGCCAGACCACCCGGGGAGCGGCACCGCTGCCACGGGCGGCCAGCGCCCGGCCGCGCAGTCGCTGGGTGACCGACACGTCGCCGCCGACCGCCCGGCGCAGGTCGGCGCGCAGCGGCACCGGGTCCGGCGGCAGGCCGTAGCGGGGTTGCACCCGGCACTCGACAAGTGCTCGGCCGTCGACCACTGAGGCGTCCGCGGAGATCACTTCCAGCCGGTGCAGGGCCAGGCAGCCGGCGACCGTGGCGAGCAGGCCCCGCCGGTCGGCCGCGGCGACCGACACCCGGTCCCCGGTGAGGTGGACGACCGGCAGCGGGCCGGCCAGCAGTGCCGGGTCCGGTGCCGGCGGCTCGGGCAGCACGCCGGTGTCGAGCGCGGTGCGGACCCGGGCGACCAACTCGGCGACGAGTCGTCCCTTCCAGTCCGACCAGGCCGCCGGCCCGGTCGCCGCCGCGTCGGCCCGGACCAGCGCGTGCAGCAGGTCGAGGGTGCCGGTGTCACCGACCGCCTCGGCCACCGAGGCGATGGTGACCGGGTCGGACAGATCCCGGCGGGTGGCCACGTCCGGCAGCAGCAGGTGCAGACGGACAAGCGTGCCGATCAGCTCGACCTCGCCGGGTGGCAGACCGATCCGGGCCGCCGCCGCCTGGGCCACCGGCACCCCGACGGTGCTGTGATCACCGGGAAGGCCCTTGCCGATGTCGTGCAGGAGAGCACCGAGGAGCAGCAGGTCGGGGCGTTCCACCTCGCGGGCGTGCCGGCTGGCCTCGTGCGCGGTCTGCACGAGGTGCCGGTCGAGGGTGTAGCGGTGCACCGGGTTGTGCTGGGGCAGGCTGCGCAGTCGGGTCCACTCGGGCAGCCAGCCGTCGACCAGCCCGTACCTGTCGCAGGTCTCCCAGGCGGGCACCAGGCCGGGCCCGGCGCCGAGCAGTGTGGTCAGCGCGGCTCGGGCCTCGGCCGGCCAGGGCGCGGGCAGCGGCGGGCAGTAGGCCGCCAGCCACTCACAGGTGGCCCGTGCGATCGGCAGGCGGGTCGTGGCCGCCGCGGCAGCCATCCGCAGCGAGAGGCTCGGGTCGGGGCGTGCCCCGATCGCCGTCCGGGCCAGCACCAACTCACCGTCGTGCTCGACCACGTCACGGGCCACCGGGCGACGCGCCGAGCGGCCGTTGCCGCCTCGGGACCGGCCGGAGCGCAGTCGGTCGGCGGCGCGGAAGGCGTCATCCAGAGCGTGGCTGACCGTGCGGGCGTCACCGGCGACCCGGCGTAGGAGGGCGTCGCCGTCCTCCAGACCGAGCAGGGCGGCCACCCCGTCGCGTTCCTGGGCGACCAACCGGTCGACCCGCCGGCCGACCTGCTGGTGCAGGGCGTCGCGGGTGTCCAGCAGGCGAAGGTGGGCGGCGCGTACGGCGGGACGCAGCGCGTCGGTGATGCCGGCGGCGGCGATCGCCCGCAGCAGGCCCACGTCGCGCAGGCCCCCGGCGGCCTCCTTGAGGTCGCCCTCCAGCAGAAACGCCAGCTCACCGTGGGCCTGCCAGCGCGCGGTGGTGACCTCCCGCAGGCCGGGCAGGTGTCGTACGGCGGTACGCCGCCAGTGGTCGGCGGCGGTCCGGCTCAGCGCGTCGGCAAGCGTCTGGTCGCCCACCACCAGGCGGGCGTCGAGCAGCCCGAGGGCGACCTTGACGTCGTCCTGGGCAACCGAGAGCGCCTCGGCGACGGTGCGTACCGAATGGTCGAGTCGCAGGCCCGCGTCCCAGATCGGATACCAGATCGAGGAGGCCAACTCGTTCGTGCCGGGCACCCCGGCGTGCAGCAACACCAGGTCCAGGTCGCTGTACGGAGCACACTGCCGCCGACCCAGCCCTCCGACGGCAAGCAGTGCCACTCCGTCCCGCCCCGGCAGCAACCTGCGCAGAAACGTGTCGTAGGAGGCCGCCCGGGCCAGCCGGGCGGCCTCCCCGATCCCCCCGGGAACGCCGACGACCTCGTTGATCAAGAGGTGCGCGTCACCGTCACCTGTGTTGCCTGACGCGTCCTTCTTGATCAACGAGGTCATGTCGGTCGTGGTCTCCAGATCTACAGTGCGTCGAGGCCGCGTTCGCCGGTACGCACCCGGACGACCTCTTCGACACCGGTGACCCAGACCTTGCCGTCACCGATCTTGCCCGTGCGGGCCGCCCCGACGATGGCGTCCACCACCTTGTCCACGTCGATCTCGTCGGTGAGCACCTCTACCCGGATCTTGGGCAGGAACTCGACCGTGTACTCGGCACCCCGGTAGACCTCGGTGTGCCCCTTCTGCCGCCCGTACCCCTGAACCTCGCTGACGGTCAGCCCGGCCACCCCGAGGGCGTGCAGGGCCTCCTTCACCGCGTCCAGCTGGTACGGCTTGATGACCGCGGTCACCAGCTTCATGTCCAACCCCTCCATCCCTGGAACGTTAACCGGCGACCTTTTCGCTTACCGGCTCGGCGGACTCGGCCTCCGGCTTGGCGCCACTCGTCGTGCCGCCACCGGGGGTGCCGATGCCGGCCATCGCGAACGCGCTGCCCGTGCCGCCCCCGGCCGGGGACAGGTCGTAGCTGCTCTCGGCGTGCTCGCCGATGTCGATGCCCTCGACCTCGGCCTCTGCCTTCACCCGGAACCCGATCGTCTTCTCGATGACGAAGGCGAGCACCCAGGCGATGGCGAACGACCAGACGGTGACGATCAGGCCGGCGAGGGCCTGCCGTCCGAGCTGGGTGACGCCGCCGCCGTAGAAGAGACCGTCGGAGGCGCCCACCACGTCGGTGATCGCGGCGTTCACCGAGTTGGTGGCGAAGAGGCCCAGCCAGAGCGAGCCGATCCACCCACCGACGAAGTGCACGCCGACCACGTCGAGCGAGTCGTCGTAGCCGAGCTTGTACTTGAGGCTGACGGCGAGCGCGCACACCACGCCGGCGACGATGCCGAGCAGGACGGACGCCCACGGTGCGATGAAACCACACGCCGGGGTGATGGCGACCAGACCGGCGACGGCGCCGGACGAGGCACCGACCATCGTCGGCTTACGGTCCTTGACCCACTCGACCGCGATCCAGCCGAGCACCGCAGCCGCCGTGGCGAGCTGGGTGTTGATGAAGGCGAGGCCGGCGACCGAGTCGACGGTCAACTCCGAACCGGCGTTGAACCCGAACCAGCCGAACCACAGCAGACCCGCACCGAGCGCGACAAGCGGGATGTTGTGCGGCTTCATGCCCTCGCGCGGCCAACCGAGCCGCTTACCGAGCACAAGCGCCACGGCCAGGGCCGCCGCACCGGCGTTGATGTGCACCGCGGTGCCACCGGCGAAGTCCAGCGCGTGGATGTCACCGCCGATGATGCCGCCGCCCCACACCCAGTGCGCGACCGGGAAGTAGACGAGCGTGGCCCAACCGAAGGCGAACAGCAGCCAGCCGGCGAACTTGGCCCGGTCGGCGATGGCACCACTGATCAGCGCGACGGTGATCACCGCGAAGACCATCTGGAAGGCCATGAACACGTAGAGCGGGACCCCGATGCCGCTGGGGTTCTCCGCCGTGGCACCCCACAGGTCGGTCTCGGCGAGGAAGGTCTTGGTGCCGAGGTACGCGCCCGGGTCGCCCCAGAAGCCGTTCACGTCGGTCCCGAAGGCGACGCTGAAACCGTAGAACCACCACAGAATAGAGATGAGCCCGATGGCGGAGAAGCTCATCATCATCATGTTGAGTACGCCCTTGGCCCGGTTGAGGCCGCCGTAGAACAGCGCCAATCCGGGGGTCATGAGCAGCACGAGCGCGGTCGAAACCAGCAGCCACGTAGTATTGGCGCCGTCGATCGTCGGTGCTTCAGGCACGCTGGCCTCCTAAAGGTGAAGTCCTCCTTCGCGGCTTTCCGGGGCAGCGTCGCCCGTAGGCCGGTTGCGCGGAAGCTTCGCGGCCGGCTGTTTCACCCACGGTCCCGTGCGGGTTTCCGGTTCGTGACGGGTTGTTTCGTACGTGTCACGAACTCCGCACAGTCAGCGGCATGGACAATGGTGGATCGTTCGGACGGCGCACGTCGATGGCTGACCGGCCAGGCGCATCGACCGGTCCGCTTGACGGGACCGGCCGAGCATCGCCCGTCCCGCGCTCAGCGGAGGGCGTTTTCCAGGGCGTGCCGCTCGTAGTCGAGCAGCCGCAGATCCCGCATCGGCCGGCGCAGGTGGCCCTTGTGCACGATCCGGACGAACGCCGGCTCACCGGCGGCGGCCATCCGGCGGATCCCCTCGACGTGATCCACGATCCGTTTGCGGATGGTCCGGATCAGCCGGTGCCGGTCGCGCGGGATCAACCCGTACGCGTCGGCGAAGAGCCGGAGCCGGCGCGGCCGGTCCGGGTGCTTCCAGCCCAGCGTGATCGAGTCCCGGTCCGCGAAGATCGGCACCCAGGTCCAGGCCGCGTACGCCACGTCGTAGATCCGCGCCCCGGGCGAGGCGAGATCGAAGTCGATCAGCCCGAGGGTGCCGTCCGGCCGCCAGATCACGTTGTGCGGCGCGGCGTCGTGGTGGCAGATCACCTCGGTGTCCGGCGGTGGGGGCCCGAACGAGCGCCAGACCGCCTGCGGCGGCGGGGTGAACCCGTACTGCGCGTCGTGGAACATCCGCAGCATGGTGGCGACGGTGACCAGCGCCTCGTCGGTCACCCAGTGCGGGGCGAGCGGGTATTCGCCGCACTCCCCCTCCAGGTATGACAAAACCTCACGGTTGCGCTCGTCCATCCCGAGCGCCCGGGGAGCGCCGGTGAAGCCCACGTACTCCAGGTGCCGCAGCAGGGCGTGCACGGACGGCGTCCACGGCCCGGCGTTGCGGCGGACCGTGTCACCGACCCGGACGACGGTGCTGACGTTGCCGCCGTGCAGCGGGATCTCCTGCGAAGTCACGTACGGTCTCCCGAGGCGCTGCGAGGGGTGGCCGGGCTCGCGCCAGCCCGCGTACGCGCGATCGTCGGTGGTCACCCGAGACTACGCGTCCCGTCCGGTGGCCTCGGTCCCCAGCAACGCGTCCACGAACTGCGCCGGGTCGAACGGGGCCAGATCGTCCTTGCCTTCGCCGAGGCCGACCAGCTTCACGGGGATGCCGAGCTTGCGCTGCACGGCGATCACGATGCCACCCTTGGCGGTGCCGTCGAGCTTGGTCAGCACCACCCCTGTCACGTTCACCACCTCGGTGAAGACCCGGGCCTGTTCCAGGCCGTTCTGACCGGTCGTGGCGTCCAGGATGAGCAGTGTCTCGTCGATCGGGCCCTGCTTCTCCACCACGCGCTTGACCTTGCCCAGCTCGTCCATCAGGCCGACCTTGTTCTGCAGGCGGCCGGCGGTGTCGATGAGCACGGTGTCCACGCCGGTGTCGATGCCGCGCTTGACCGCGTCGAAGGCGACGCTGGCCGGGTCGGCGGCCTCGGGCCCACGGACGGTCTCCGCGCCGACGCGCGAGCCCCAGGTCTCCAGTTGGTCGGCGGCGGCGGCCCGGAAGGTGTCCGCGGCGCCGAGCAGCACGGTCCGACCGTCGGCCACCAGCACCCGGGCGATCTTGCCGCAGGTGGTGGTCTTGCCGGCCCCGTTGACGCCGACGACCAGGACCACCGCCGGTACGCCGTCCTTCGGGGCGGTCCGCAGCGACCGGTCCAGGCTCGGGTCGAGCGCGTTCACCAGTTCGGCGGCGAGCAGCGCGCGCAGCTCGGAGGCCGAGCGGGTGCCGAGCACCCGGGTGCGCTCGCGGAGCCGGTCGACGATGTCGCGGGTGGCGTCGACGCCGACGTCGGCGGTGATCAGGCTGTCCTCGATCTCCTCCCAGACGTCCTCGTCGAGGTGGTCGCGGGCGAGCAGGCCGAGCAGCCCCTTGCCGAAGACGCTCTGCGAGCGGGACAGCCGCGAGCGGAGCCGGACCAGCCGTCCGGCGGTCGGCTCGGGCACCTCCACCGGGGCGGGCGCCTCGATGACCGGCGGCGGCTCGACAAGGACGCCGGTGGACAGATCGGACTCCGGTGCCTCCACCGGCGGGCCGGCGAGATCCTCCTCGGCTCTGGTGTCGACCTCGGTGCGGGCAAGCGGGGGCTCGGGCCGCCGCCGCAGTCGCGGCACGACCAGCCCGACTGTGCCGGCGATCAGCACACCGAGCAGGACCAGAGCGAGGACGACATATTCGGCCATGCCGGAATCCTGTCAGATGCCGGCGGCGGCGTCCCAGCCACCGCACCCGTGAGCGCCGCCCGGGGTGTCCGCCACCGCACCCGTGAGCGCCGCCCGGGGTGTCCGCCACCGCACCCGTGAGCGCCGCCGGGAGTCGCCACCACCGCCCCGCGAGCGGCGCCCGGGGTCTCTGCCACCGCACGCGGCCGGTGCCCGCAACCGGCGGTAGGCTCGGCCGCATGTCCGCCGCACACCTCCTCATCGGCCCCCTCCTGCGGCGAGTCGTCGACACCCGCGCGACCGTCTGGGTGGAGACGGCGGCGCCCGCCGTGGTCACCGTCCGCACCGCCAGCGGCGCCACCGGCACCGCGCCCACCTTCTCGGCGTACGAGCACCACTACGCGTTGGTGGTGGTGGAGGGGCTCACCCCGGACAGCGAGACCAGTTACGAGGTGCTTGTCGACGACGAGGTGGTCTGGCCGGTGCCCAGCAGCGGCTTCCCGCCGAGCGTGATCCGCACCCGGGCCGCCGACGACCTGGACCAGCCGGTCAACCTGATCTTCGGCTCGTGCCGGGAGACCACCCAGCACGCCACCACCCGGAAGCTGCCGCCGGACGCGCTGGACGCGTACGCCCGGCGGTTGATGGCCGACCCGGAGGCGAACCCGCTGCCCGACCTGTTGGTGCTGCTCGGTGACCAGGTCTACGCCGATGTCACCTCGCCCACGGTGCGCCGGCTGCTGCGTCGGCGGCGGCGGCGGCCGAAGGGCGCCCCGGCCGACCAGGTGGTGAGCTTCGACGAGTACACAAAGCTCTACCTGGAGTCCTGGCGCGATCCGGAGATCCGTTGGCTGCTCTCCACCGTGCCGAGCGTGATGATCTTCGACGACCACGAGATCATCGACGACTGGAACACCTCGGCGGCCTGGCGTGCCGAGGTGCGCGAGCAGCCGTGGTGGCAGGAGCGGATCGGCAGCGGGCTCGCCTCGTACTGGGTCTACCAGCACCTGGGCAACCTGTCCCCCGACGAGATCGCCGCGGACCCGGTCTTCGCGAAGGTCGCCGCCGCCGAGGACGCCACGGGCGTGCTGCGCGAGTTCGGGCACCGGGTGGACCAGGAGTCGGACGTGGCGCACGACACCGAGCGCTGGCGCGCGGTGCAGTACCAGTGGAGTTACGCGCTGGACCTGGGCCGGACCCGGCTGGTCATGCTCGACAACAGGTGCAGCCGGGTGCTCGACCCGGGCAGCCGGGCCATGCTGCCGCCGGGCGAGTGGTCCTGGTTCCTCGACCAGGCGCACGGCGTCTACGACCACCTGGTGGTCGGCGCGTCGCTGCCCTGGCTGCTCCCGCAGGGCATCCACCACATCGAGGCGTGGAACGAGAAGCTCGCCGACTCGCGTCGCCCCTGGGTGGCACGCGGCGCGGAGAAGCTGCGCCGCGCCCTGGACCTGGAGCACTGGGCGGCGTTCCGGCGCTCGTTCGAGGCGCTCGCGGAGACCTTCGCCCGGATCGGCACCGGCACCCCGGGGCAGTCCGGCGCGCGGGTCGGCGCCGGTCCGGCGTACGCCCCGCCGGCGTCGATAAGCGTGCTCTCCGGGGACGTGCACCACTCGTACGTGGCTCGGGCCCGGTTCTTCGACCCGGCGGTGGTCACGCCCGTGCACCAGCTCACCTGCTCCCCGATCCACAACCAGGTGCCGGCCGGCATCCGTCCGCTGATGCGGTTGGGCTGGTCGTCGGGCCCGGCCGGGGCCACCCGGGCGTTGGCGCGTTCGGCGGGCGTACGGCGGCCGGGTGTGCGCTGGCGCAAGCTGGCCGGTCCCTACTTCGGCAACGCGGTCGCCACGCTCACCCACCAGGGGCGTGGTGCGGACGTGGTCATCGAGGGCACCACGAAGGACGGCCACCTACGCCCCGTGATGCGGCGTCGACTCTCCGGCGGCGGTGAGTCGATCGCGCCGTAGTCTCTACGCCGTGGATGAGCACCTGCCGGAGCCGATCCGGGCGGTCGAGCACGAGTTGACCGCTCTGCTGCGTCGTGGACGGGCGGTTTCCTGGGAGATCGCCCGGGAGGTGCACCCGAATCTGGAGCCGAACACCTATGGGCTGCTGCTCTGGTTGCGGCGCAGTGGGTCGATCCGGTTGACCGAGTTGGCGTCGCGGCTCGGTGTGGGAAAGGGCACGCTGAGCCGGCAGATCAACGCGCTGGAGGCCCTGGGGCTGATCCATCGCGACCCCGATCCGAGCGACCGGCGGGCCGCGCAGATCCGCCTCACCGAGGAGGGTCAGCGCCGGTTCGACGTGGCCCGTGCGGCTCGGTTGGGTGAGTTCCTGCGCGCGCTGGACGGCTGGCCGAGCCGGGACGTCGAGGAGTTCGCCCGGCTGCTGGGCCGGTTCAACGACTCCTGGCAGTAGCGCCACCGGGCGGGGAATAGGACGCCGGTCCGCCAAGTTGTTGCTTCAGGCAACCAAGGCATACGGTTGCTTCAGGCAACTCCCAGGCGGCCCGCATGTACCAGCCCGCCGCCGTTCCACCTCGACTCCACTCGGAGGCACCAACGATGAGCCAGGCGACAGCGCCTCCCCAGGCGACCGCCGTGACCATGACCCACCGGCAGATTCTGGAGGCGCTCTCCGGCCTGCTGCTGGGCCTGTTCGTCGCGATCCTCTCCTCCACGGTCATCTCGAACGCGCTGCCGCGGATCATCACCGAACTGCACGGCGGCCAGTCCGCGTACACGTGGGTGGTCACCTCGGCCCTGCTCGCGACCACCGCGACTACCCCCATCTGGGGCAAAATGGCCGATCTGGTCAATAAGAAGACGCTGGTCCAGCTCGCCCTGGGGATCTACGTGCTGGGTTCGGTGCTCGCCGGCCTCGCGCAGGGCACCGGAGAGCTGATCGCCTGCCGGGTGCTCCAGGGCGTCGGCGCCGGCGGCCTCACCGCGCTGGCCCAGGTGATCATGGCCACGATGATCGCGCCCCGCGAGCGGGGCCGCTACAGCGGCTACCTCGGCGCGGTGATGGCCGTCGGCACCATCGGCGGCCCGCTGATCGGCGGCGTGATCGTCGACACCTCCTGGCTCGGCTGGCGCTGGTGCTTCTACGTCGGCGTGCCGTTCGCCATCGTCGCCCTGATCGTGCTCCAGAAGACCCTGCACCTGCCGGTGGTCAAGCGGAAGGCACAGATCGACTGGTGGGGTGCCACCCTGATCACCGCGGCCGTCTCGGTCCTGCTGATCTGGGTCTCGCTCGCCGGTGACCAGTTCGCCTGGGCCTCCTGGCAGACCGCCGTCATGGTCGTCGGCGCGCTGGCCCTCGGCGCCCTCGCCATCCGGGTGGAGACCCGGGCCGCCGAGCCGATGATCCCGCCGCGGCTGTTCCGCAACCGCACCATCACCCTCGCCGTGATCGCGAGCGTCGCGGTAGGTGTGGGCCTGTTCGGCGCGTCGATCTTCCTGGGCCAGTACTTCCAGATCAGCCGTGGCCAGAGCCCGACCATGTCGGGTCTGATGACCCTGCCGATGATCCTCGGCCTGTTGGTCGCCTCCACCGTGGGCGGGCGGATCATCACCAAGACCGGCCGCTGGAAGCGGTTCCTGGTGGCCGGCTCGGCGCTGCTCACCATCGGCTTCGCGCTGATGGGCACCCTCCGCGCGGACACCAACTTCACCCTGCTCAGCATCTACATGGCGCTCATCGGCGTCGGCCTGGGCCTGACCATGCAGAACCTGGTGCTCGCCGTGCAGAACACCGTCGGCCCGCACGAGCTCGGCGCGGCCAGCTCGGTGGTGGCGTTCTTCCGCAGCCTCGGTGGCGCGATCGGCGTCTCCGCCCTCGGCGCGGTGCTCGCCCACAAGGTCAAGGACTACACCGCCGACGGGTTGGCCCAACTCGGCATCCCCGCGTCCAGCTCCGGCAGCGGTGGCACCCTGCCCGACGTGCACACCCTGCCCGGCCCGCTGCGCGCGGTCGTGGAGGGCGCGTACGGCCACGGCGCCGGTGACATCTTCCTGGCCGCCGCCCCCTTCGCGCTCGTCGCGCTGATCGCGGTGATCTTCATCAAGGAGGTGCCGCTGCGCCAGCACAACGGCAACCCGGTTTCCGGCGAGGTCGAGCGGGAATCGACAGTCGCAGCCGGCGCGGGCGCGGCCGTGGTGCGCACCGGCGAGCAGAGGTGAGGTAGAGCCATGAGCGTGGGAGCACCGGACCGCGAGGAGTACGGCCCCCGGACCCGGCCGCTGCCGTTCGAGCGCGGCACCGACGGCCCCCGGGTGGTCATGGTGGGCGTCGACGGCACCCGCACCTCCGAGCGGGCCGGTGCCTACGCCGCCGGCCTGGCCCGCCGGCAGGGCGCCGCCCTGGTGGTGGTCTTCGTCAGCTCGGCGAGCGGACTGACCGCGCTGGTGCCCGGCATGGACGCCGGAGCGGTCCAGCGCACCCACGACGAGCTGGCCGACGAGCTGCGGCGGGAGTGCCGGCGAGCGGCCGAGCAGTGGGGCATCCCGGTGACCTTCCTGTTCCGGCGCGGCGACGCGTACGGCGAGTTGTGCGCGGCGGCCGACGAGTTCCAGGCCGACATGGTCGTGGTGGGCACCTCCGAGCAGGCCGGTCACCGGCTCGTCGGTTCGGTCGCCACGCGTCTGGTCCGCACCGGCCGCTGGCCCGTCGTCGTGGTGCCCTGAAAACCTGTCGCGACTGTCGTACCCGAGCCCCAGGATGGCCCGATGACGACATGGACGGCACCGGAGATCGACCGCACCCACGAGCCCCTCGTCGGTGACGAGCGCACCATGCTGGAGGGCTGGCTCGGCTACCACCGCGACACCCTGCTGCACAAGTGCGCCGGCCTGACCGCCGAGCAGCTGCGCACGGCGAGTGTTGAGCCGTCCGGCCTGAGCCTGCTCGGGTTGGTCCTGCACATGACCGAGGTCGAGCGGTCCTGGTTCCGCCAGCGTTTCGCCGGCCAGGACCTGCCCGACCTCTACGACTTCGACGCCGACAACGACGCCGAGTTCCACGCCGCGGCCGACGCCGACCCGGAGGCCGCCTTCGCCGCCTTCCGTGTCGAGGTCGACGCGGCCCGGGCGGCGACCGCCGGCCGGTCCCTGGACGAGACGTTCACGCTTACCCGCAGCGACGGCACCCCCACCTTCAACCTGCGCTGGGTGTACGTGCACATGATCGAGGAGTACGCCCGGCACAACGGTCACGCCGACCTGATCCGGGAACGCATCGACGGCGTCACCGGCGAGTGACCGACGCTCAGAGGGCCAGGGCCGCCCGCAGGTAACGCAGGTCGGCGTGGCCGCCCCAGCGGTGCGCCGACAGCCCGGCGGAGCGGGCGCCCCGGACGGCCCAGTCCTCGTCGTCGACGAAGAGGACCCGGGCCGGCGGGGTGGCCAGCGCCTGGCAGGCGGCCTGGAAATACTCCGGGGCCGGCTTGTGCACGCCGATCGTGGAGGAGTTGACCACCACGTCCAGCTCGCCGACCAGGCCGAGCGCGGCCAGGTCGGCGTCGAGCAGGTCGGTGGCGTTGGTGCCCAGCCCGACCCGGACGCCCGCCGCGCGGACCTCCCGGACGAACGCCAGCACCTCCTGGTCGACCTCGCCCCGGTAGCCCTGCCACTGCTCGACGGCGGCGCGGGCCCGTTCCGGGCTGCCCACCGATTCGGTCAGGGCGTCCGCCACGCTGCTCATCCACTCGGCGTGACTGACCTGGCCGGTGAGCACCGGCTGGAGCCGCCCCCACTGCATGGCGATCTCACCGAGCACCCCCTCGGAGAGGCCGTACTCCCGCTCGACGACGGCGGCCACCGCCGGGTCCCACCGGCGCAGTACGCCGTCGAAGTCCAGCAGGAGCGCCGTCGCGCGTTCCCGAGCCACTACCCGTTCTCCTCGCCGCGGCGGTGCCGCTTGTCGTCCTCGTCGGCCCGGTTGAGCCGTTGGCTGATCACCTGGGTGACCCCGCTGCGCATGGTCACGCCGTAGAGCGCGTCGGCGATCTCCATCGTCCGCTTCTGGTGCGTGATGACGATCAGCTGACTCTTCTCCCGCAACTGTGCCAGCAACGTGATCAACCGGCCGAGGTTCACGTCGTCCAGGGCCGCTTCCACCTCGTCCATGATGTAGAACGGGCTGGGTCGGGCGCGGAAGATCGCCACCAGCATGGCGACCGCGGTCAGCGACCGCTCGCCGCCGGAGAGCAGCGACAGTCGCTTGATCTTCTTGCCCGGCGGGCGGGCCTCCACCTCGACGCCCGTGGTGAGCAGGTCGTCGGGGTCGGTGAGGATCAGTCGGCCCTCACCACCGGGGAAGAGCACTGTGAACACCTGCTCGAACTCCCGGGCGGTGTCGGAGAAGGCACTGGCGAAGACCTCCAGGATCCGCTCGTCCACGTCCTTGACCACGGTGAGCAGGTCCCGGCGGGTGGCCTTGAGGTCCTCCAACTGCTCGGAGAGGAACTTGAAGCGCTCCTCCAGCGCGGCGAACTCCTCGAGCGCGAGCGGGTTGACCTTGCCGAGCAGGGCCAGCTCGCGTTCCGCCTTGGCGGCCCGCTTCTCCTGCACCGGCCGCTCGTAGCGCACCGGCTCGGGCACCGGCAGGCCGTCGCGTTCGGCCGCCGCGACGTCGACAGCCGTCGGCGGGACGGGCTGCGCCGGGCCGTACTCGGCGACAAGCGTCTCCACGTCCAACCCGAAGTCCTCGGCGGCCTTCGCCTCCAACTGCTCGATGCGCAGCCGCTGCTCCGCGCGGGCCACCTCGTCGCGGTGCACCTGGCTGGTCAGCCGTTCCAGCTCCGCGCCGAGCCGCTTGGCCGCCCCGCGTACCTCCTGCAGCTCGGCCTCCCGGGCGGCGCGTTCCCGGGCGACCGCGTCGCGGTGCTCCTCGGCCGTCGCGATCGAGGTGGTGAGCCGGGTGAGCGCCTCCCGGGCGCCGCCGGCGACGGCACGGGCGATGCCCGCGCCCCGGGTGCGCGCGGCGCGCCGGGCCGCGGCGCGTTCCCGCGCGGCCCGTTCCGCGGTGGCCTGCCGGGTCAGCGAGTCGGCCCGGCCGGCGATCGAGGAGACCCGCTCCTCGGCGGTACGCACCGCGAGCCGGACCTCCATCTCGTTCTGCCGGGCCTGCGGCACCATGGCGGCGAGCTGGTCGCGGTCCTCGCTCGACGGCTCGGCGTCGACAGGGGTCTCCTCGGCCAGCCGCAGCCGCTCCTCCAGCTCGGCGAGCGCGGTGAGGTCCCGCTGCCGGGCCGCCTCGGCACGGGAGCGGGAGTCCCCGAGCCGGTCGGTCTCCGCCTTCGCGGACCGGGCCGCCGCGCCCAGCTCGGCCAACCGGCGGGCGGCGGCGTTGCGGTGGCTCTCCGCCTCGCGCTTCTCGGCGGCGGCGTGCTGCACGGCCTCCTTGGCCGCGGCCACCTCGGCGCGCGCCTCGACGAGCTGGTCACGCAGTTCCGCGCCGGCGCGCTCGGCGGTGAGCCGGTTGCCGCGGGCCTCCTCGACGGCCGCCTGCACCTCGATGTAGCTGGGGGCCTTGGCCGACCCACCGGCCGCCGCGTACGCCCCGACCACGTCACCGTCCGGGGTAACCGCCCGCAGTTCGGGGTTGCTGGCGACCAGCTCGGCCGCGGCGGCGAGATCGTCGACGAGCGCCACGTCCCGCAGTGCCCGGTGCACCGCCGGGCGCAGCTCGGGACCGCACTCCACCAGGTCGGGGGCCCACCTGGCCGCATCGGGCAGCTTCGGGCGCAGCGCGTCGGCGGAGCCGGTCATGCCGGGTCCCGCCGGGCTGCCGACGAGCAGGCCGGCCCGGCCGGCGTCGGAGATCTTCAGCAGCCGCATCGCCTCGACGGCCTCGTCCACCCCGCTCACGGCGACCGCGTCGGCGAGACCACCGAGGGCGGCGGCCAGCGCGGCCTCATGGCCGGGCGCGACGGTGAGCAGGCCGGCGAGGCTGCCGAGCAGGCCGGGTACGTCGCCGGCACGGGCGAGCAGTGCCCCGGCGCCGTCCTTGCGCCGCAGCCCCAGGGCGAGCGCCTCCTCCCGGGCCTTCCAGGTGGCGGCGTCCTTCTCCGCCGTCCGCTCGGCGTCGGCGAGCGACCGCACGGTGGCCTGCGCCCGCTCCTGCACGGCGACCGCCTCGGCGTGCCGGGCGTCCAGGTCCGCGTTGTCCCGGTCGGCCTCGGTGGACTGGGCCGCCACCGCGTCCAGGTCGGCCTGCGCCTGCTCGGCGCGGCCCAGCGCGTCGGCGTGCGCGACGGCGAGCCGGTCGATCTCCTCACCGGCGCTCGTGGTCCGGG
Source organism: Micromonospora sp. DT228 (assembly GCF_049841595.1). NCBI lineage: Bacteria > Bacillati > Actinomycetota > Actinomycetes > Micromonosporales > Micromonosporaceae > Micromonospora > Micromonospora sp. DT228. The sequence continues at coordinate 103,631 of NZ_JBNCKO010000016.1, read as the reverse complement.
CTCGGGCCGAGTTGACCTGACCGGTGAGCCGGGCCATTCCCTCGCGCCGGTCGGCGATGGCCTTGGCCGCGGCGACCAGCTCCCGCTCGGCGGTGGCGAGCTGCCGTTCCAGCTCCTGGCGGTGCTCGACCGCCTCGGCGAGCCGGATCTGGTCGTCGGTCAGCGCCGCGCGCAGCTCCTCCTCCTGCTCGCGGACGCGTTCCGCCTCGGCGTCCAACTGGTCCGGGTCGCGGCCGGGTCGTTCGTCGTCGCCGCCAGCGCTGAGGTGCCGCAGCCGCTCCCGGGCCAACTGCTCGATCGAGCGGAAGCGTTCCTGGAGGGCGGACAGCTTGTACCAGGTGTCCTGGGCGGCCGCGAGCAGCGGAGCGTCCTCCGCGAGGGCGGCCTCCAGCTCGCCGAGCCGGCCCTGCACCTCGACGTGCTCGCCCTCGATCTGCTCACGCCGCTCCCGCAGCGCCGTCTCGTCGGCGATCTCCCGGTCCAGGGTGGTCCGCAGGGTGGCCAGGTCGTCGGCGAGCAGGCGCAGTCGGGCATCGCGCAGGTTGGCCTGGATGGCCGCCGCCCGGCGGGCCACCTCGGCCTGCCGACCCAGCGGCTTGAGCTGGCGGCGCAGCTCGGCGGTGAGGTCGGTGAGCCGGTTGAGGTTTGTCTGCATCGCGTCGAGCTTGCGCAGCGCCTTTTCCTTGCGCTTGCGGTGCTTGAGGACGCCGGCCGCCTCCTCGATGAACGACCGGCGGTCCTCCGGCTTGGCGTGCAGCATGCCGTCGAGGCGGCCCTGCCCGACGATGATGTGCATCTCCCGGCCGATGCCGGAGTCGGACAGCAGCTCCTGGATGTCGAGCAGCCGGCAGGTGTTGCCGTTGATCTCGTACTCGCTCTCGCCGGAGCGGAACATCCGGCGGGTGATGGAGACCTCGGTGTACTCGATGGGCAGCGCGCCGTCGGTGTTGTCGATGGTGAGGGTGACCTCGGCACGGCCCAGCGGCGCGCGACCAGCGGTGCCGGCGAAGATGACGTCCTCCATCTTGCCGCCGCGCAGCGCCTTGGCGCCCTGCTCGCCGAGCACCCAGGCGATGGCGTCGACGACGTTGGACTTGCCGGAGCCGTTCGGGCCCACCACGCAGGTGATCCCGGGCTCCAGCTTCAACGTCGTGGCGGAGGCGAAGGATTTGAAGCCCTTCACCGTCAGGCTCTTGAGATACACCTTCTCGATCCTCGTCCGGTGGCCGCCGTACCGTCGCCGGTTGTGGGGACCTGGGTGAACTCGCAGACTAGGGTCTGTGTCAAAGCCCTCGGTCGAGCCGAGGCGGAGTCCAGACGGCGATCCGGCAAGGCGAAGATTCGTCCGGATACCGGTGTTGTATCCGGACGAATCTTCAACGCGGCCGGTCGTCGTCTGGGCCCGCCGCAGGCCGGCCAGGGGCTTTGACACAGACCCTAACCCGGTGGTGGAAGCGGGCGGGCACGCGACCCGCCCCGGGCCGCGTGCGGCGCGGGCGCGAGCCGCGAGCGCGCTGTTGTTCTGGCGATCACGACAGGGACGAGAGCCGTTCATGATCGGCTTATCGCTCGGCGTGCTATTCGGATACCGAGGACGCGGTAAGGGCGGGACCGACCACAAGATCATAAATCGTCGGCGCCGAAAGGGGGCCGGACAGTGTTGCGCGCCGGCACACAGGTGTCGGCGCGCATTTTGCGAGAGTGCGATTCAGTTTTGCGACGCAGAGATCAGGTCAGTGCCGGTTCGGCCAGACGGAGCAGATCGTCTGCCTCCGCGGCGGCCGCCGCGAGCCGATCATTGTCGGCACGCAACCGGGTGATCTCGAACTCCAGTGCCTGAACCCTGGAACGCAGTCGGGTGACCTCGTCGAGCAGACGCCGGTCGGGCGCTGCACCTACGTGGCCGTAGAGGGCCTTCGCCATGCTGACTCCTTGATATGCGCTGCCGGAAAGGCCGGACCAACGCGCGCCCATTTGTACGCGGCTGTCATTCCAGGCTGTATCTGGGCATGACCGGGCGCGACTGGCGACACCTATATATTGAGCCGCTAACCCCTCCTTCGTCAAGTTCTCGCAGGCCGTAGATCATCTCTACGTCGACCTGTCCACTTGTCGGGGGGCTGCCGCAATGGCACGGACACGCTCTGTCCGGACGCCTTTACTGTACGCCCGGATCCGGGGAATTCCGCACCCTGGCGTCCGAGTTCCCCTTAACTCTTCCTTAGCCACGTTGCCGCAGGTCGCAGGCGCGCCGTAGCGTCACCCCGGCCCGCAACCGACCCGTGGAGGCATAGGCGTGTACGGCTGGACCGACCCGATGGACCCGAACGGCGCCTCCCGGCGCGCCGAGCGGCCGACCGACGAGCCGACCTGGCTGCACGACCGTCCGGAGCCCCGCTCGGCCTACCTGTTCGGTGACGACGACCCGAACCAGCCCGGCGACGAGTGGCAGCGGGAGCAGCCCCCGACCGGCTGGCAGCCGGACCCGGCGGCCCCCGGCGGGCCGGCCGACGCGCGGAGCGCCGCCTGGCCGGACCCGCCCGCGGAGCACGAGCCGACCGAGGGCTGGCACGAGGGCCGCCCGACCGGACCGACCACCGACGCCTGGCACGGCAGCAGCCCGACCGGACCGGCCACCAGCGCTTGGCACGGCAGCAGCCCGACCGAGCCGACCACCGGCGCCTGGCACGGCAGCAGCCCCGCCGGGCCGGCCAGCGGCGGCTGGCACACCGAACCCAGCCCGGAGACGACAGGTGGGTGGCGGCCCGACCCCGGCCCGGAGACGACAGATGACTGGCCCGCCGACGCCAGCCGGCCCGGCGAGGGGCGACACCGTTCCCGCCCCCGTTGGCGACGGCCGCTGTTGATCGGTGGGGCCGCCGCGGCGGCCACCCTCGTGGTGAGTCTCGGCGTCGGCGCGCTCGGGCTACCCGGCGGTGACGACGGGGCCGGCCAGCCGACGGCCGTCGACGACACCTTCGCGGCGTCGGCGGCGCCGACCGAGGAGCCGGCCCTCGACACCCTCGCCGCGCCGTCCCCGACCAGCACGCCCAGCCCGACCCCGCCGAGCCCGACACCGAGCAGAGCCGTCAAGCCCACCCCGGAGGCGTCGCGTACCACCGCCGCGTCACGGCGCGGCACGCCGCGCACAAGCGCGCCGGCCACGAGCAGCGGCTCGAACGGCTCTACCGGTTCCACCGGTTCCACCGGCACCGTCAGCGCCCAGGCCCGTGAGGTGGTGGACCTGGTCAACGCCGAGCGGGCCAAGGCCGGCTGCGGGGCGCTGAGCATCGACGACAAGCTGATGACGGCGGCCCAGAAGCACAGCCAGGACCAAGCCGACCACAAGAACATGTCGCACACCGGCAGCGACGGCAGCAACGCCGGCGTCCGGCTGGACCGGGTCGGCTACGCCTGGCGCACGTACGGCGAGAACGTGGCCTGGAACCAGCAGACCCCGGCCGCGGTGATGGACGCCTGGATGAACAGCTCCGGCCACCGGGCCAACATCCTGAACTGCGCGTTCACCGAGATCGGCGTCGGGATCGCCACCAGCAACGGGCCGTACTGGACCCAGGTCTTCGCGGCGCCGCGCTGACCGCGCGTCGTTCGCGCCCCCGCGCTCGTTTGACCCGGTGAGGTACGCCGGGCCGGAGCGTGGGGGCGGCGTACCGGCAAGGGCGGCGACGGGCCGTCCGGGACCCGGGAGCTGCCGATGCGGATCCGGCCGCGGCGACGCGTCGCCGTACGCCCACTGCGCCGCGTCCTGTCGGCCGGCGTCGCGCTCGCCCTGGTGGTGCCGGCGTACGGATGCCGACCCGAGTTGACCCCGCCCGGCGCGCCCACCCAGTGGCCGGCCGCGCAGGCCCGCCAGTGGCAGTGGCAGTGGCAGCTCAGCGGCCCGCTCGACCCGGCGGTGGAGGCGGACGTCTTCCTGCTCGACCCGGTGGACACCACCGCCGCGCAGACCGCCGAGCTGCGTTCCCGGGACCGCCGGCTGATCTGCCAGGTGCACGTCGGCTCGGTCCGCTCCGCCGACCCGGACGCCAGCCGGCTCCCGGACGCCGTGCGGGGCGCGGCCGCCCGCCGACCGGACAGCCGTTGGCTGGACGTCCGCAGTTGGGACGCGCTGGAGCCGGTGCTGGCCGACAGGTTCCGGCTGTGCCGGGGCAAGGGCTTCGGGGCGGTGGCGTTCGCCGACGCCGACGGGTACGCGTCCCGCACTGGCTTCCCCCTCGACTTCGACGACCAACTGCTGTTCAACCGCCGACTCGCCCAGCTGGCCCGCACTCTGAGCCTCTCCCCCGGGTTGGTCAACGACGTGCCGCAGCTCGCCGCGCTGGCCCCGGACTTCGACTTCGCGGTGAACGAGGAGTGCGTCCGGCTGGGCCAGTGCGCCAAGCTGTTGCCGTTCGCCGACGCGGGCAAGCCGGTCTTCCACGTGGAGTACGCCGCCTCGGCCGAGGACTTCTGTGTCACCACGGTCGGCTACGGCTTCGCCTCGATCCGCAAGGACCGCAACCTGGACGCGTGGCGCGAACCCTGCCCCCTGCCCTAACCCCCACCCGCCCCGCCGCCCGGCCCGGCCCGCGCCCCGCCCTCGCCCCGCCCTCGCCCCGCCCGCCCTTGCCCTCGCCCCGCCCGCGATCTTGCACTTTCGGTTGTGGATTCGCGGCGTTTGTTCGGGTTCGTCGCGACAGAAAGTGCAAGATCGGCGCAGCGGGAGCGGGCGGGAGCGAGGGCGGGGCGGGGCGGGGCGGGGGCGGGCGGGAGCGGGGTGGTTAGGAGACGGGCACCAGCTCTGGGGTCGCGGCCGGCGGGTCGGCCGGGGCGGCCTCGGGGCGCGGGCGCAGGAAGCGCGGGGCCCACCAGTTGGCATCGCCGAGCATGGTCATCAACGCGGGCAGCACCACTCCCCGGATGATCGTGGCGTCCAGCAGGATCGCCGCCGCCAGTCCGATGCCGAGTTGCTTCATGTCGATCGTACTCAACGTGGCGAAGATCGAGAACACGCCGACCATCACGATCGCCGCGCTTGTCACCACGCCGGCCGACGAGGTGATCCCGTAGGACACGGCGTCCCGGTTGGGCATGCCGGCCCGGACTCCCTCACGAATCCGACTGACCACGAAGACGTGGTAGTCCATCGAGAGGCCGAAGAGCACCACGAAGAGGAACAGCGGCAGCCAGGACACGATCGCGCCCATCGAGGTGAAGCCGAGCAGCCCCTCCGCCCACTCGCCCTGGAAGATCAGCACCAGCAACCCGTACGCGGCACCGGCGGAGAGCAGGTTCAGCGCGATCGAGCTGGCCGCGACCACGACCGACCGGAAGGTGAACATCATGACCAGGAAGGTGAGCACGAGCACGAAACCCATCACCAGGGGCAGCTTGTCCCGGACGTGGGCGGCGTAGTCCACGTTCTCGGCCACGCCGCCGCCGACCGCGTACTCGATGCCGGGGATGCCCCGCAGCTCGGCCGGGACCAGGTCCCCGCGCAGCTTCTCCAATGACCGCACCGACCGGTCGTCCCGACTGGTGTACGGGGTGGCGACGTCGAGCACCGACACCCGGCGGTCGGCCGACACCTCGATCTTCGGGCCGTCCGCCTCGGCCGGGACGAACAGCGGATCACTGGCGGCCCTGCCGGCGAGGTCGGTGAGCGCGGCGTGGACCCTGTCGGCCTGCTCGGCCGGTGCCCGGACGGCCACCACGTGGTTGGTGCCGTTGCTCGGGAACGCGGTGGTGAGCCGGTCGTACGCCTGCATGGCCGGGGTGGTGCGCGGCAGGTCCTCCGAGCCGGGGAACTTCAGCTTCATGCCGAGCGCCGGCGCGGCCAACGCGAGCAGCAGGCCGACCGAGATGACGAGCGTCACCACCGGAGCGCGCAGCGCCGGCCGGAGCACCGCGGGCCAGAGCCGGGGCTTGCGGGGCTCGCCGTGCCGGCCGGTGCGCGGGGCGGTCAGCCGCCAGAGCAGCGGCACCCGAGGCCGATCGACCCAGCGGCCGAGCCTGGCCAGCAGGGCGGGCAGCACGGTCAGCGAACCGATCACGGCGACGGCGACCACCAGGATCGAGCCGACGGCCAGGGACGAGAAGACCACGTCACCGGCGAGCAGCAGCCCGGCCATCGCGATGATCACGGCAATGCCGGAGACCACCACGGCGTGCCCGGAGGTCTCCGCGGCGATCTCCACCGCGTCCAGGCCGGAGCGGCCCTTGGCCCGTTCCTCCCGCTCCCGGCGGATGTAGAACAGTGAGTAGTCGACTCCCACCGCCATGCCGATCAGCAGGATCACCGGTGCCGTGGTGTCGGTGGCCGGCACCAGGTGCGAGGCGAGCGTGGACAGGCCCATCGCGGCGGCGACCGAGGAGAGCGCGAGCAGCACCGGGACGCTGGCCGCGATCAACGCGCCGAACGCGATGATCAGGATGGCCAGGGTGACCGGCAGGCTGAGCAGTTCGGCGCGCTTGAAGTCCTTGCCCAGGGTGTCGTCGAGCGCCTGCTCGATCGACGGCCCGCCGACCTGCTCGACACGCAACTGCGGGTGCGCGGTCTGCACGGCGGCGGTGGCGTCGCGCAGCGGCTGCACCCGCTCCGAGGCGGTCTCCGGATCGCCGGACATGGTGATCGGCAACAGCAGCGCCGAGCCGTCCCGGGCACTGACCGGCTGGCCCACCTCGGCGACCCCGGTGACCGTGCCCAGTCGGGCCGCAACGTCGTCGGCCGCCGCCTTCGCCGCCACCTGGTCCAGCGCGCCGCCCCGCGCGGTGATGAGCACGTTGTCCACGGCCGGATCGTCGAAGTCGCCGGCGCTCACGATCAGGCCGGCCCGCCCCACCTCGCCGATCCCCTCGTCGGCGCTGGTGGCCTCGTTGAGGCCGGCGGCGCTGCCACCGACGAAGCACACCGCCACGAACACGACCCACAGTGCGATCGCCCGCCACGGGTGCTCGGCGCTCCACCGCGCCAGCCGCACCGTCACCGGTCTTCTCCCCATCTCGGGTCCCCCTGTCACGTCAACCCCCTGTCAACGGTGCTGACGTTAGGTGCGTGACGAGGCGGTCACATCGGGGAACGGCCCTGGCCCGCCCCGGAACCGGTACACCGAGGGCGCCGGGGCCGCCGGACGGACATCAGCCCGCGATTCGGGCGTACGCCGGGGTGCGACCCGGAGCGTCCGGCCGCGACCCGCCGGTGCCGACCCGGAGCCGACTCGGGGTCATCCCCGAAGGGACACCCGCGGTCGTGGCTGGCAGCGCGGGCAACTGTACGAGGAGCGGTTCATGAACGCCTCGCGGCGGATCGGCGCGCCGCACCGCCGGCACGGCTCGCCCTCGCGACCGTAGGCGTTGAGCGCCCGGTCGAAGTAGCCGCTCTCGCCGTTGACGTTGACGTAGAGGGCGTCGAAGCTGGTGCCGCCCACGCTTATCGCCTCGGCGAGCACGTCACGGACGTGGCCGAGCAGGCGCTGCGCGGCCGGCCCGGTGAGCGCGTCGGTGGGACGGCCGCCGTGCAGCCCGGCACGCCAGAGCGCCTCGTCGGCGTAGATGTTGCCCACCCCGGAGATCAGGGTCTGGTCGAGCAGCGCACGCTTCACCTCGGTGTGCCGGCGGCGCAGCGCGGTGACGAACGCCGCGTCGGAGAACTCCGGATCCATCGGGTCGCGGGCGATGTGCGCGATCTCGTCGGGCAACTCGGCGCCACCCTCGCTCACCGACAGCCCGCCGAACGTGCGCTGGTCGACGAAGCGCAGCTCCGGCCCGTCGTCGGCGAACCGGAACCGGACCCGCAGGTGGGCCTCGTCCGCGGTGCCGGGTGGCTGGAGCAGCAGCTGACCGGACATCCCGAGGTGCCCGATGATCGCGTCGCCGCTGTCCAGTGGCAGCCACAGGTACTTGCCGCGACGGCGGACGTCCAGCACGGTCCGGCCGGCGAGCACGTCGGCGAAGTGCACGCCGCCCGGGACGTGCCGGCGCACGGCGCGCGGGTGACGGACCTCGACCGAGGCGATCCGGCGGTCGATGACCCACTGGGCCAGCCCCTGCCGGACGGTCTCGACCTCGGGTAGCTCAGGCACGCCGCAGGCCCGTCTCGTGTCCGTCGGCACCCCCGGCCGGCAGGGCCTGCGCCAGATGGTCGGCCTGCTCGGCCTGGGCCGCCCGTCCGGCGCGTTCCAGCGGCCCGAACGGCTCGTCCCGGTCGGCCGAGCCGTCCGGGTCGATCAGCTGGCCCCGGCCGTCGTCGCCGGTCTGACCGTCGTCGCCGCCGCGGCCGTCCCGGCCGCCCTCGCCGGCCCTGCCGTCCTGGCCGTCGCCGCCCGCCTGGCCGTTCTGCTCGGCGAGCGTTCGCCACGCGGCCTCGGCGGCCCGCTGCTCCGCCTCCTTCTTGCTGCGCCCCTCGGCGCCGCCGTACCGGTTGCCGGCCACCACCACCCAGGCGGTGAACGTCTTGAGGTGATCCGGGCCGGTGCCCTCGATCCGATACTCCGGGACGCCAAGCCCGAGCGCCGCCGTCAGCTCCTGAAGGCTCGTCTTCCAGTCCAGTGCGGCGCCCCGACCGGCCGACTCGGCCATCAGCGGGTCGAAGAGCCGGTGGATGACGATCCCGGTGGTGTCCAACCCGTACTGCAGGTAGATCGCCCCGAGCAGCGCTTCGAGCGTGTCGGCGAGGATGCTCGCCTTGTCCCGGCCGCCGGTGGTCTCCTCGCCCTTGCCGAGCAGCAGGTACGCGCCGAGGCCGTCCGGGCCCAGGCCACGGGCCACGTCGGCGAGCGCCCGCATGTTGACCACGCTGGCCCGCAGCTTGGCCAACTGTCCCTCGGGCAGGTCCGGGTGGTTGTGGAAAAGCGCGGTGGTGATCACCACGCCGAGCACCGAGTCGCCGAGGAACTCCAGCCGCTCGTTTGTGGGCAGCCCGCCGTTCTCGTACGCGTACGAGCGGTGGGTCAGGGCGCGCTGTAGCAGCTCCGGTTCCAGGCTCACGCCGAACGCGGCTTCCAGGTGACCGACGGACGCCCGCCGCCGCTTGTCGTTGCTCATGATGTGCGTACCTCGGTGTCGGTGGATCGGTCGGTGCGGTCCATCGCGGCGTCGCCGTCGAGCAACGCCGAGACCAGATCGGTGGCGCGCCGCCGCCACAGGTGAGCGGCGAGGGCGATGCCGGAGGCGACATCGTCGGCGCGAGCGGAACCGTGGCAGACGACGACAGTCCCCGCGACGCCCAGCAGGGCGGCCGCGCGGGGCGCGCCGCCCTCGGCGGGTGGGCCACCGGCCATCGCGTACGCGCCTTCGATGGCTTTGAGCAGCACGTTACCGGTGAAGCCGTCGGTGACGACCACATCGACGCGCGCGCCGAGGGTCACGTCGTACCCCTCGACCAGGCCGACGTAGCGCGCCCCGCCGGGCAGCGGCTCGACGGTGAGCAACGGGTCGGTGGCCCGACGGACCCGGTCGCCCTTGCCGGCCTCGGTGCCGACCGACAGCAGCCCGACCCGCGGCGCGGCGATCGAGTGCGCCACCGCGGCGTACGCGGCGCCGAGCACGGCGTGGCGGGCGAGGGTGGCCGGGCGGGGTTCCAGCGAGCCGCCGACGTCGAGGAGGACGACAGGTCCGGCCACGGTGGGCAGGGTGGCGGCAAGCGCGGGTTGGCGGATCTCCGGCCAGCGGCCGAGGCCGAGCACGGCGGCGGTGACTGTGGCACCTGTGGCGCCGGCGGAGACCAGGGCGTCGGCGGTCCCGTCGCGAACGGCGGTGACCGCGGCGCGGACCGTGCTCTCGGCACGGGCGGCGCTGGGATGGTCGGCCATGCCGACGACATCACGGACGGGCCGCACCGTGATCCGCGTACGTTGCGGCGGATCGAGGGCAGCAATCAGCTCGTCGGCGACCTCGGCCGGGCCGACGAGGAGCAGGTGCAGGTCAGGGTCAGCGCGCACGGCCCGCAGAGCGCCGTCAACCACGACGGCGGGAGCGTCGTCCCCGCCGAGGAGGTCAACGGCGATCCGCGCGGTGCCCGGCTCCATCGGAACGCCGGCCGGAGTGTGCCGGCCGGCATCGGAGGAAGCCGGGGCACCGGGCGAATGCCAGGTTGCGCGTGCCGCCCGACCTGGGGTCGGGGGCGTCACTCGGCGTCCAGGTCAGACCTCGAGAACCTGGCGGCCGTTGTAGGTGCCGCAGACGGAGCAGGCGGCGTGCGGCAGCTTCGGGGACTTGCACTGCGGGCACGCGATGGTCGCGACCACCGTCGCCTTCCAGTTCGCCCGGCGGGACCGGGTGTTGCTGCGCGACATCTTGCGCTTCGGGACGGCCACGGTTCTTACTCCTCTGTAACGGTCAGTTGCGACAGGCCCGCCCAACGCGGGTCGATCTGCTGGTGACTGTGGTCGGCCGGCAGATCGTCCCAGTGTGTCCCGCATTCGGGGCACAACCCTGGGCAGTCCTCCCGGCAGAGCGGGTTGGTCGGCAGCGTGAGCACCAACGCGTCCCGCAGCGCCGGCTCCAGGTCGATCAGATCGCCCTGCATCCGGCCCACCTCGTCCTCGTCGGTCGTGGCGTCCGTGGTGCTGTCCTCGTACGCGTACAGCTCCTGGATCGTCACGCCCATCGAGTCGTTGATCTCGCGCAGGCAACGGCCGCACTCGCCCCGGACGGGACCGGTGATGGTCCCGGAGACGAGCACGCCCTCGGACACCGACTGCAACCTCAGATCGAGGTCGAGGTCTGCGCCCTCCGGCACGCTGATCAACTCCACACCGAGGTCCGCCGGTGCCGGCACGACCCGCTGGACCTCACGCAACGCGCCAGGGCGGCGCGGCAGGTCCCTCGTGTCGAGGACCAGCGGCGACCTGGGGTTGAGTGTCGATGGCGAGTGCTTGGGCATAGTCAGACTCCGGCCGGTGAGAGGCCGACAAAAAAGGTTACCTGGGTGACCACCGGACCGTCGAACCGGGGGCGACACCCGGGTGGGAATGTCGGCTGGTGAGGTGCCGCTCAGAAGGGTAGCGGGCGTTCCGCCTCATCCCCACCGAAGGTGCCGATCTCCCGTAGCGCGTGCATCTTGTCCCGGCCACGCTCTATCGAGGCCAGCGCCCGGGTGAGGAACTGCTCGAAGTTGGCCAGCGCGGTGTCGACGTAGTCGTCGACCTCCTCACGCAGGCGCTGGGCCTCGGCGCGGGCCTCGGCGATGATCCGGGCGCCCTCGTGTTCTGCCGACACGGTGATCTCGTTCACCGAGACCAGGCGGGCGTGTTCTGCCTCACCCTCGCTGATGATCCGGTCCGCCTCGCGCTTGCCGGCTTCCATGATCTTGTCGCGCTCCTCCAGGAGCGCGGCGGCGCGACGCAGGTCGGCGGGGAGATCGGCGCGCATCTCGTCGAGGGCAGCGATCATCTCACCCCGGTCGACCATGCAGTTGTTGCGCGACATCGGGACGGAGCGGGCCTGCTCCACCATGGCGATCAGTTCGTCGATGCGATCGAGCGGGTCCACCGGTACCTCACTCCTGTCGTTCCTCGGCCGACCTCCATGATGCGGGCTACGGCCGTTCCCCGCGTCACCAATCATGTCGTGCTCGCCCCACACGAGCCCCATCCGCCCCAATCCGGCGCGTCGCGACATCGTCGACCCCGCCCCGACCCCGCCGATCTTGCACTTGTGGTTGCGCCAAATCACGTCAAAAGTAGCGATCCGGGCACCATAAGTGCAAGATCGCGCGACGGGGCGGGGTGAGGCGCCGGGGGTAGCGGTTAGGTCAGGGGTTCGGGCGCAGGCGGGTTTGCAGGGCCTCGCGGACCTGGTCGGGCACGTGGGCGGAGATGTCGCCGCCCCACTTCGCCACGTCCTTCACCAGGCTGGAGGAGAGGAACGAGTAGAGCGGGTTGGTCGGCATGAAGAGCGTCTCGACGCCGGCCAGCCCGATGTTCATCTGCGCCATCTGCAACTCGTAGTCGAAGTCGCTGACCGCCCGCAGACCCTTGATCAGCACACTCGCCTGCTGCGCCCGGCAGAAGTCCACCAGAAGCCCGCGGAACGACTCGACCCGCACGTTGCCGTACGACGAGGTCACCTCGCGGAGCATCTCGATCCGCTCCTCGACGGTGAACAGACCGCTCTTGGACTGGTTCACCAGGACGCCAACGATCACCTCGTCGAAGAGCCGACTGGCCCGCCCGATGATGTCGAGGTGTCCGTTGGTGACCGGATCGAACGAACCGGGGCACACCGCACGTCTCATGATCGGCGACCGTACCAAAGGGTGGTCTCGCCGTACCGGCGACTGCGCTCGGGGGTGATCCCCTCCACCCAGTCGAACTGCCTGGTCCGGCTGGACCGCTCCACGACCACCAGAGCGTCGGGCACCAGCCAGCCACCATCGACAAGCGTCGTCAACAGTGCGGTGATCTCCGCGTCCGGCACCGCGTACGGCGGATCGGCGAAGACCACGTCGTACGGTCCGCCGTCCGGGCCGGCGGCCAGCACGGTCGCCACCTTGCCGGCAACCAGGCGGACGGCCGGACCGGCGCGCAGGGTCGCCACGTTCTCCCGGATCACCCGGGCCGCCCGGGGGTCGGACTCCACGAGCAGCACGTGCCGGGCGCCCCGGGACAGCGCCTCCAGCCCGACCGCGCCGGAGCCCGCGTACAGGTCGGCGAAGCGGGTGCCGTCGAGGTCGACGTCGGCCTCGACGGCACTGAACAGCGCCTCCCGGACCCGGTCGGACGTGGGTCGGGTGCCGGCGCCGGGAGGTGCGGCGATCCGCCGCCCGCCGAGCGTTCCGGCCACGATCCGGGTCACCGTCTCCTCCTGCTCATGCCCGCGACGCTACGCGAGTCGACGCCGACCACGACCGACACCGCCGGTATCGCAGGGCCGGGCGGCGCCCCGCGTGGGGTCTTGACGTCGTCCACCGCACCGGGAACGTCTGTGACCTCCCCCGCTGTCGATCGGTCCACTGCGGAGCCCTCCACCGACGGTCGACGCCACTCGTCCTCAGTGATCACTCGACCACCTTCCGTGCATCAAAGATCACGAATCAACCACATTGCCTAATGGCAATGATGAGAACTCCCCTCATTCATGACTCGTCAGTACAGTCACCCTCTGTCCCCGCTTATGGCGGGGAGCACCCCCGCGTCGCGCGACGTCCCGGTGAGCAGACGACCCACCGGTCGCCCCGTCTCCCGACCTCCCGCGCGCGATCCGTACCCCTCACCAGGAGCAGGCGTTGAACCTCCCCAAGTCTCCGATGCGGCGCGTCGCGGCCATCGCCGCAGGCGCGCTGATCGGCCTCACCGGTGTCGGCGTCATGGCGTCCCCCGCCAGCGCCCACTACTCCCAGGTCAGCGGCAAAGCGGTCTGCGAGACCACCACCGGCGAGTGGGTGGTGACCTGGACCGTGAAGAGCAAGGCCCACTACTCCTCCAAGTTCTTCCAGCTGCGTACTGTCGAACTCACCCCCGCCAACACCACGGTGACCAACATCAAGGTGTCGGACCGCAACAAGTACCCGTACGACGTCAACACCCCGATCACCGGCGTGCAGCGGGTGCCCGGCTCGGCAACCCAGGCCACCCTCGCGGTGAAGGCCAAGTGGGACGACGGCTACCCCGAGGACAAGGCCGTCAAGGGCACTGTGACGTTCGGCGGCACCTGCGAGAAGGACACGCCGCCGACCACCCCGCCGGCGAGCCCGACGCCGTCGCCGACCACCTCGACGCCGCCGGCCAGCCCGACCCCCACCCCGAGCCCCACCGTGACCACCCCGCCTGCAGCGGTCACCGTGCCCACCGCCAGCTTCGCCTCCGACTGCGAGGGTGCCGTCACGGTGACGTTGGCCAACGGCGCCGACGCCACGACCGACGCCAAGCTCACCGTGAAGGCGACGGGCTTCTCGCAGACCTACACGGTCAAGCCGGGCGCCAGCAAGAGTGACATCGTCGTTCCGGCCAAGGCCGGCGCGATCACCGTCAGCGAGGGCGACAAGCCGGTCGGCAAGCCCTACACCTGGGTGACGCCGGAGGACTGCGTCAAGCCGGGCGAGCCCCAGGCGGGCTTCGAGTCCACCTGCGACAAGCTGGTCTTCGGCTTCGCCAACCCGGCGAACGGCAAGGCCTTCGAGGTGACCCTGACCCCGAACAAGGGTGAGGTGCAGAAGCGGACCGTCGAGCCCGGCAAGACCGTGGTCGTCGAGTTCCCGGCGTCCGAGGGTCTGACCGTGACGCCGGCGGCCGAGGGCCTCGACGACACCACCCCGATCGCCTGGGAAAAGCCGGCCGACTGCAACCCGGGCCAGGGTGGCGGCGACAAGGACGAGCCGGCGCTGCCGCTGACCGGTGCCGCGACCGGCGGGATCATCGCCGGCGCCGCGGCGCTGCTCGCCGTTGGTGCTGTGCTGTTCGTGATGGCGCGTCGTCGTCGGGTGCGCTTCACCGCCTGAGACAACCCGCTCTGACCAACAACTGAGGGCGCGTCGACCATCCGGTCGACGCGCCCTCAGCCATTTCTTGGCAGTACCCGAGTAGAGCCAGCGCCTTGCGCGAGCCGAGTAGGGAGTTCAGGACTCCCGTCGGTGGACGGCGGGGTGGGCGCCACTCGCCGCCCCGCGTCACCCTCAGCCCGTGCCGGGCGAAGAAGTTGGCGCTATCCGAGATAGGGGGCTTGGCGGTTCTCGGCGTGGTGGTGAAGGCGGAGGCGAACGGTGTCGTGGATAGGGATGTGGCCGAAGTCGGTGGGGTGGATGAAGCGGACCTCGGTGGACTCCTCGCTGACGGTCAGTGTGCCGCCGGTGGCTCGGGCGAGGTAGGTCACGGTGAACTCCTGCCGCACCTCACCGTCGGGGTACGCGACGACATGCGCGGGGTCGGTGTAGATGCCGAGCAGGCCGGTGATCTCGATGTCGAGGCCGGTCTCCTCTTTGACCTCGCGGACGGCGCACTGTTGAAGAGTTTCGCCGATGTCCATGGCGCCGCCGGGTGGTGCCCAGTTGCCGGAGTCGGTGCGCCGTTGCAGCAGCACACGGCCGTGGTCGTCGGTGACGATGGCGGCGGCGCCGGGGACGAGGCTGTTGGCGGTGGGGGCGTCCGGGTCGTGGTAGTAGTCGCGCCGGCCGGTCACCGGGTCTCCTTGGGATAGGCGGTGGTGGTTTGCCAGATCTGTTCGAATTGATCGGCGTGGGCGGCGAAGATGCCGTGCGGGGAGAGTTCGCGCAGGTGGATGGCGGGGTGTTGGTAGCCGCGGGCGCGGTAGAGGTGTGGAGTGACGATCATCTGGTGGTCGAAGCGGAACACCGAGTTGTACAGGTGCACGGTGTGCAGGCCGATCTGGACGCCGGGCACGTCGTGGAGGGGTTCGCAGAAGTTGAGGGCGTTGCGGATCCGGCCGGGCAGGGTGCCGCCGATCTGTTCGAGGGTGTCGCGTTCGGCGACGTGCGGGCAGTCGGGGTCGGCGAACGCGAGCCGGACGCGGGCGCCGTCGGTGGCTTTGTCGGTGATGAGTTGCATGGTGTTGGGCAGCAGTTCCAGTAGGAACGGGTAGGCGTAGCCGAGTAGGTCGATCCGGGTGGTGGCGCCGCTGAGTAGGGCAGCCCAGACGTGGTGGGGGATGTCGGCTCGGTGGGCGTAGGCGGCGACGACCTCGGCGGTGGCCTCGGCGCCGGGCGCCTGGTCGGGGCGGGTCTGCGGCCACAGGTCGGCTTCGGTCTCACCGAGGGCATCGGCGACGGCGAGGCGGGTGCGTTGGTGTGGGACGCGGCCGGTGAGCCACCGGGTGACGGTCTTGACGTCGACACCGACAGCTGTGGCGAGGGCGGCCGGGTCGAGGTGGGCGCGGAGCATGGCCGCGCGGAGGCGGTGACTCATACCGTCTCACGGTAGTGGACACGGCGGGACGCATCAGGCTCGTGAAAGTGTCCGGCGTGGTGTCTGTTGGGACGTTGGGGTGCCCCGGGCTGGTTCGTAGGTTCAGCGGCGGGGCCTCGCCGGTTCGCTTGCGGCAATACGCCGGGCTGGTGGGTGCCAGGGGAAGGGGCCACCGCCCGCCCGGGAGGTGGTCGGGCCGGCTGCCGGCGGTGGCCTCTTCCCTTCCAGCGAGCCGGAGGGGTGGTGGGGGTGTTGTCGACGCATCAGCCGGTACGGCCGCAGTGGACCTGCGCAGGGTGCGGAGCACCGTGGCCGTGTCGGACTCGCAAGCGGCAGCTCGTGGCGGAGTTCACAGGTGCGCGGATCTCGTTGATGCTGCACCTGGCGGCGTACCTGGTCCAGGCGTGCGAGGACCTGCCCCACACGCCGTCGGGCGTGTTGCACGCACGGTTTCTCGCCTGGCCACGCTCGGCCGCATTGCGCAGCGATCGGCAAGCGCCCTGAGCCTGGACGGTGCTGACTCCGCCAGGAGGAGATCGGCAGACGCCTCAGCCCTTTTCCAGGTATTCGGCGCGCTCCTCGTCGACCAACGCGGCGACCGAGGCGGCCAGCGCCGGGTTGCCGGTCAGGTCCGGGTCCTCCTCGATCAGGGTGATCGCCTCGGCGCGGGCGTCGCGGATCAGGTCCGCGTCGCGGCGCAGCGACAGCAGTCGCAGGTGGGAGCGGTGCCCGGACTGGGTCGCACCCAGCACGTCGCCCTCGCGGCGCTGCTCCAGATCCAACTCGGCGAGCGTGAAGCCGTCGCTCGTGGACGCGACCGCGTCCAGCCGTTCGCGTGCCGACGAGCCCTCGGCGGCCTCGCTGACCAGCAGGCAGAGCCCGGCGGCGGCGCCCCGACCGACCCGGCCCCGCAGCTGGTGCAGTTGGGAGACACCGAACCGGTCGGCGTCCAGCACGATCATCACGGTGGCGTTCGGCACGTCCACGCCGACCTCGATCACCGTGGTCGCCACCAGCACGTCCAGGTCACCGGCGGCGAAGGACCGCATCACCGCGTCCTTCTCGTCGGCCGGCAGGCGACCGTGCAGCACCCCGATCCGCAGCCCGTGCAGCGGGCCCTCGGCCAGCAGCGGAGCCACCTCGGTCACCGCCACCGGCGGACGCCGACCGTTGTCGTCCTCGGGTGGCGGCTCCTCGTCGGACACCGGCCCGTCACCGATCCGCGGGCACACCACGTACGCCTGGTGGCCGGCGGCCACCTCCTCGCGCAGCCGACGCCAGGCCCGGTCCAGATAGGCCGGTTTCTCCGCGGCCGGCACCACGTGCGAGGCGATCGGCGACCGCCCCCGGGGCAACTGGGAGAGGGTGGAGACCTCCAGGTCGCCGTAGACGGTCATCGCCACCGTGCGCGGGATCGGGGTGGCCGTCATCACCAGCACGTGCGGCGGCTGGTCGGCCTTGGCCCGCAGCGCGTCGCGTTGCTCCACGCCGAAGCGGTGCTGCTCGTCGACGACGACCAGGCCGAGGTCGGCGAAGTCGACGCCCTCGTAGAGCAGGGCGTGGGTGCCGAGCACGATGCCGGCGGCGCCACTGGCCACCTCGCCGAGCGCCCGCCGCCGGGCCGCCGCGCCCAGTGAGCCGGTGACCAACTCGACCCGGGTGGCGTGCTCGGCGGACCCCAGCTCGCCGGCCCGCCCGAGCGGCCCGAGCAGGTCGAGCATGCCGCGGTGGTGCTGGGCGGCCAGCACCTCGGTGGGTGCCAGCAGCGCGGCCTGCCCGCCCGCGTCGACCACCTGGAGCATCGCCCGCAACGCCACCACCGTCTTGCCCGAGCCCACCTCACCCTGCAACAACCTGTGCATCGGGTGCGGGGTGGCGAGATCTCCCGCGATCTCCACGCCGACGTCACGCTGACCGTCCGTCAGCTCGTACGGGAGTCGGGCGTCGAAGGCGTCCAACAGCCCGCCGGGGCGCGCCGGGCGGGGTCGGGCCGGCCAGTCGGCCGCCCGGTGCTTGCGCTGCACAAGCGTCAACTGGACGGCGAACGCCTCGTCCCACTTGAGTCGCCGCCGCGCCCGGTAGAGCGCCTCCTTGCTGGTCGGCCGGTGGATCTCGGTCAACGCGGCGCCCAACCCGACCAGCTTGCGGCTGGCGCGCACCTCGCCCGGCAGGGGATCGTCGGGTGGGGTGAACGTGTCGAGCACGACCCGCACGCACCGCGCGATCACCCAGGTCGGCACGGCCGCGGCGGCCGGGTAGACGGGGATCAGCGCACCGGCGAACTCCTCGATCTCGTCGCTGGCCGCCGCCTCGCCGTCACCGCCCTCACCGAGCAGGACGTACTCCGGGCCGTTGAGCTGCCGCTTGCTCCGGAACTCGGTGACCTTGCCGGCGAACAGCCCCCACCGGCCGGGGCGCAGCTCGCGCTCCCGCCACGCCTGGTTGCCGAAGAAGGTCAACGTCAGCAGCCCACCGGAGCCGTCACCGACGGTCACCTCCAGCAGGTTGCCCCGTCGCTGCCGCATCGGGCGTACGGCGGTGCGCTGCACCTGGGCCAGCACGGTGACCTGCTCGCCGACGTCCAGCGAGCGGATGTCGGTGTGCTCGCCCCGCTCGTCGTAGCGGCGAGGGAAGTGGTAGACCAGGTCACCCGCCGTGTGCAGGTCGAGGTGCGCGGCCAGCGCCTTGGCTGTCTTGTCCCCGACCAGCTTCTTCAGCGGAGTGTCGACGGTGGCTGGTTCGCTCATTCGATCCCTACCAGGAGCGGATAAAACGGTTGGCCGCCCGGGTACGCGTGCACCTCGACGAACGGCCACCGTCGCGCGACGTGCGCGCGCACGGCGTCGATGAGCCCGGCCGGGGCGTCCACGCCGGACAGCAGGGTGACCATCTCGCCCCCGCCGCCCAGCATCCGGTCGACCACTGCGGCGCAGGTGTCGGTGAGGTCGGTGCCGATCAGGTGCACCTCCCCCTCGACAAGCGCCAGCACGTCGCCCGGACGGCACGGGCCGGCCATGGTCAGCGCCTCGCGGCTGGCGTGGCAGACCTCGGCGTAACGGCAGGCACCGGCGGCCTCGGCCATCGCGATCACGTCGTCCTCGAAGCGGCGGTCGGCGTCGCGGACTGCGAGGGCGGCAAGCGCCTG
This sequence comes from Micromonospora sp. DT228, assembly GCF_049841595.1. Lineage (NCBI taxonomy): Bacteria > Bacillati > Actinomycetota > Actinomycetes > Micromonosporales > Micromonosporaceae > Micromonospora > Micromonospora sp. DT228. Next base: position 84,629 of record NZ_JBNCKO010000016.1, on the reverse strand, counting down.
CACCGGCGAGCGGGTCGGCACCACGCTCACCCTGATGCCGTGCCGACGGGCCGCACGGGCCGCGGCGCTCGCCACCGCCTCCGTGTTGGGGTCGTTGGGCAGCACCACCACCCGGGCCGCGCCGGTGCCCCGGACCGCGTCCAGCAGCTCACCCGTGGACGGGTTGCCCGCCACCACCGTGGCGCCCTCCGCGGCGAACAGGTCGGCGATGCCCCCGCCGGTGGCCACCACCACCGCGGCCCGGCCGTCCGACACCGGGCCGCGGGGCGGCTCCGGCTGGTCGGCGAACCGGGTCACCGAGATCCGGTACGGGCGGCCGGCCGCGACGCCCGCCTCGACCGCCGCGCCCACGTCGTTGACGTGCACGTGCACGTTCCAGGTGCCCTCCGGCTCACGCCCGTCGCCGACGACGACGAGCGAATCCCCGAGCGCGTCCAGCGCCCGTCGCATCCCGGCCACCGCCTCGGCGTGGGCGTCGAGCAGGAACTGCACCTCGTACGCGTACTCGTCGGAGCCGGTCTCCCGCGCGACGGTGGCCGCCGGACGGGCGGAGCGGGTCGTCGGCGTCGGCTGGTCGACGCTCTCCCCCGTCAGCACCTCGACCAGGGCGTCGAGCAGCACGCAGAGCCCCCGGCCACCCGCGTCGACCACGCCCGCGCGGGCCAGCGCCGGCAGTTGCTCCGGGGTCCGGGCGAGCGCCTCGGCCGCCGCCCGGGCCGCGAGGCGGGCCACCGCCGGCAGGTCGTCGCTGTCCGCGCGTTCGGCCGCGGCGGCGGCCGCCGCGACCACGGTGAGCAGGGTGCCCTCGACCGGTCGGGCGACAGCGGTGTACGCGGCGGCGGTGCCGGACCGCAGGGCGGCGGCGAACTCCCGGCCACGCACCGTCGACGCCACGGCGACCTGGTCGGCGAAACCCCGCAGGATCTGCGAGAGGATCACCCCGGAGTTGCCCCGCGCGCCGAGCAGCGCGCCCTGGGCCATCAACCGCAGCGCGTGCCCGTGCGCGGTCGGCCCACTGTCGGGGAGGGTGTCCAGGTCCATCGCGAGGGCCTGCTGGGCGGAGGTGAGGGTGAGCACCAGGTTGGTGCCGGTGTCGCCGTCCGGCACCGGGTAGACGTTGAGCTGGTCGATCTCGCCCTGGTGACGCTTCAGCGCGGCCAGTCCACCCGCGCACCAACGGCGCACCGCGGCGGCGTCGAGGGTGTCCAGCACGGCCAGAAGCCTACTGGCGCGCACCGACACGCGCCGGGCTCGTCCGGCGTGTCCGATTGCCCCGCACGCGGCACGCCCGTCCCCCTGGCCCGGACGGACGGGATCCGCCCTCCAGGTACAGTTGCCGCCGGAACCACCCCCCGTCACCCCGGCGGGCCGACCACCGCCCACCGGCGGAGGGGCGGCTGATCACCGGGCCAGGGCGGTTGGTCACCTCGGCGGGACATCGGGTAGGCTGACGCGGTTGCCCGTGCAGCACCTCTGCCGGCAACCTCATGAACGTTTCAATCCCAGGAGTATCCCGTGGCTAGCGTGTGCGACGTCTGTGGCAAGGGGCCGGGCTTCGGCCACAACGTGCCCTGGTCCAAGAAGAAGACCAACCGCCGCTGGAACCCGAACATCCAGTCGGTGCGCACCCCGGCCGGTGGCGGCAACACCAAGAAGCTGCAGGTCTGCACCTCGTGCATCAAGGCCGGCAAGGTCACCCGCGCCTGACGCGGCGGCACCCACCTTCTCGTACGGCTCAGCCGGCGGACCTCCGGGTCCGCCGGCTCTGTCGTGCGCGCGCCCACCCGCCGCCGGAGACCGTCGGTCAGAGCGTGCGGCCGAAGGAGACGCAGCCCTCCTCGTCCTTGTAGAAGCCGAAGTTCGGGATCCGCTCGTAACCGGCGGAGCCGTACATGGCGATCGCCTCGGGCTGCTTGTCGCCGCACTCCAGGACCACCCGCTTGCGGCCCTGCTCGCGGGCCGAACGCTCGACGGCCGCCAGCACGGCGCGGGCCACGCCCCGCCCACGCGCCGTCGGGGCGGTGTACATCCGCTTCACCTCCGCGCAGTCCGTGCCGTGGCTGCGCCAGCCACCGCAGCCGACCGGCTCGCCGGCCAGATAGGCGACGAGGAACGCCCCATCGGGCGGCTCGAACTCGGTCGCGTCGACGGGTGTGTCATCACCGTTGCCGCCGTAGCGGACAGCGAGGTCGGTAAGCGCGGCATGGATCAACTGCTGCGCCACAGGTGCGTCGAACCGCACGGCCCGGATCTCAATCTCACTCACGGTGCCCAGAGTACGACCGCTGGCGGGCCTCACCGGAAGTGGTCCCAGCCGGTCGGGCCGTGGTGGGGCGCGCCGTCGACAGTCACTCCGGCACCGTCCGTGACCACCCCGATCGGCAGCCAGTCCGGCGGCAACACCACAGCCGGCGGGAAGGTCGCGGCCAGCGCGTGGTCGTCGCCACCGGCGAGGATCCAGGTGTACGGGTCGACGCCGAGCGCCTGCGCCGCGTCGGCCATCTGCCGGGGCACCTCGAACGCGTTGCGGCGCACGTCGATCGCGACCCCGCTGGCCGCCGACACGTGTCCGAGGTCGGCGAGCAGCCCGTCCGACACGTCGATCATCGAGGTGGCGCCGAGCCGCGCGGCCTGCGGGCCGGCCGGATAGGGCACCTGCGGCCGCCGGTACGCCTCGACCAGCAGCCGGGGAGTGCGGAAGCCCCGGGTGAGCACGGTCAGCCCGGCTGCCGCGTGCCCGGTGCGCCCGGCCAGGGCGAGCACGTCCCCGGGGCGGGCGCCGGAGCGCAGCACGGGCGGGCGGCCCGCCAGGTCGCCCAGCGCGGTGACCGCGACGGTCAGGGTGGGGCTGGCCGACATGTCGCCGCCGACGACGCTCGCGCCGACGGTGGCCGCCTCGGCGGAGAGGCCGTCGGCCAACTCCTCCGCCCAGCCGGTGTCCAGGTCCGCCGGCATGCAGAGGGCGACAAGCAGGGCGGTCGGCGTGGCCCCCATGGCCACGATGTCGGCGAGGTTGGCCGCCGCCGCCCGGTGCCCGACGTCGCGCGCGGAGGACCAGTCCCGCCGGAAGTGCCGCCCGTCGACAAGGACGTCGGTGGAGGCCGCCACGCGTCCGTCCGGCGCGGCCACCACCGCCGCGTCGTCACCCGGGCCGAGCAGGGTCGTCGGTCCGTACGTCAGCCGGGCGGTGATCTTTCCGATCAGCCCGAACTCCCCGATTCCGGACACGCTGGCACCGCCGCCGGTGTTCCGCCCGTACTGCCCGGCTCCGCCGTGCTCGCTCACCGCTGCTCCTTGACCACCGATAGGGATCAGACCTGGTCCGTAAGGTAGTTTCACCCTTCGGGCCGCTCCCGGGCGGCGACGGACGGAGGTCTAGTCGTGGTACAGGCGTACATCCTCATCCAGACCGAGGTGGGCCGGGCACGTGACGTGGCGGGTCTCATCGCGGACCTCGCCGGCGTGGTGCGGGTCGACGCCGTCACCGGGCCGTACGACGTGGTCGTCCTCACCGAGGCGAACACCGTCGACGAACTCGGCAAACTCATTGTCAGCAAGGTGCAGATGGTGCCTGGCATCACCCGCACCCTCACGTGTTCGGTGGTGCGGCTGTAAGTGGACGAGATGACGAACTCCTCCGCTGCTCTGGACGACGGCGCGCGCGACGCGTCCGACGGGACACCCGAGCCGGCTGACGGTATCGGTGCGTCGGCCGACCCGGCCGCCGCCGCGCCGGCCGGACGGGATCGGACCATTCGTGGCGCCGCCCTGCTGGCCACGTTGATCGCGTTGCCGATCACGCTGCTGGTGGCCGTGTTCGCCTTCACCAAGCTCACCCCGGACGCACCGGCCGCCGCGCCGTCGCCGTCCGCGACAAGCGCCCGGGCGCAGTCCACCGCTCCGGTGGAGATGGCCGCCCCGGCCCTGGCCGCCCGCCCGGCCACGGTCTGCCGGGCCCTGCTCTCCCAGTTGCCGACGAGCATCCGCGACCTGGCCCAGCGGCCGGTCACCGCCGGTCCGGAGCAGAACGCGGCGTACGGCGACCCCGCGCTCACCGTGGCCTGCGGCGGCGCCGAGCCGACCTTCCCCGCCACCGACGAGGTCTGGACTGTCAACCGGGTCTGCTGGCACCTGGCCGAGCAGGGCGAGCAGACCGTGCTCACCACTGTCGACCGGGAGACGTCGATCGAGGTGCGCGTCCCGCGTTCGTACGAGCAGCCGTTGCAGTGGGTGCCGTCGATTTCCAGCACGATCGTGGCGAGCGTGCCCTCCGGCGGCGCCATCCCCTCCGGCTGCCAGCGCTGAGCTGGCCCCCCGCGCCGACCGAGCCGCGCGGGGGGACCGGGTTGCTCAGTGCAGGCCGACGCCGCGCCGTTGGGCGGTACGGATCAGCCGGTTGACAAGCTTCGGGTACTCCAGGCCGGAGGCCGCCCACATCCGCGGGAACATCGACGTCGGGGTGAACCCGGGCATCGTGTTGATCTCGTTGAGATAGACGTCCAGCTCGGGGGTGACGAAGAAGTCGGCCCGGGCCAGACCGGCGCAGTCCAGCGCGGTGAACGCGCGAACCGCGTACTCCTGCACCTGGCGGGTCACCCGCTCCGGCAGGTCGGCCGGGATGTCGTACTCGCAGGAGTCGTCGAGGTACTTCGCCTCGAAGTCGTAGAAGTCGTGGTCCGCGACGACCCGCACCTCGGCCAGGACGGACGCCTCGGGTGTGCCCCCGGCCTCGCCCTCCAGCACGCCACACTCGATCTCGCGGCCGACGATCGCGGCCTCGATGATGACCTTCGGGTCGAACTGCCGGGCGGTGGCGACCGCCGTGTCCAGGTCCGCCCAGTCGGTGACCTTGCTGATTCCGAAGGACGATCCGGCCCGGGACGGCTTGACGAAGACCGGCAGGCCGAGCCGCTCCTTGTCCTGCTCGCTGAGTGTCATCCCGTTGCGCAGCACGGCGTACGTGCCGACCGGGATGCCCTCGACGGCGCAGAGCTTCTTGGTGAACTCCTTGTCCATGGCGGCCGCGGAGGCGAAGACGTTCGCCCCGACGTAGGGGATGCCGGCCATCTCCAGCATGCCCTGGATGGTGCCGTCCTCGCCGTACGCGCCGTGCAGCACCGGGAAGACCACGTCGACGTCGGCGAGCACCCGGGGGCCCTCGGTCGGGTCGAGCACCATCAGGCCGTTGCCGGTCGGGTCGGCGCGCAGCACGATGTCGTCCCCGGAATCGGCGGTGATCTCCGGCAGCCGACGGGCTTCGATGGCGAGATGGGCGGGGTCTCCGCTGGTCAGCACCCACTGGCCGGCTCGGGTGATGCCGACGGGCACCACCTCGAACTCGTCCGGGTCGAGCGCGCCGAACACGCTGCCGGCGCTGACGCAGGAGATGCCGTGCTCCGGGCTGCGGCCGCCGAAGACGATCGCCACGCGGGTTTTGCCTGGGGTGGTCACTCCGGTCACCTCTTCGTACGCGACTGCGGCTGGTCGTGCTCGCCGGTGGCGCTCACCCGGTTGACCTTACTGTGCGTGGCGATGGGACGAGGCGATACCCGGCGAGCCACGGCGCGACACGGCGATCGGTCATCACGGTATATACGGTGCGTGATGGGACTATTGCCATGCGGTAAAGGTGCGGCCTGGGCATGGTCAGTCGTGGGAGTGCCGGCGGCCGACCGCGATGACCTTCACCCGCTGCCGGCCGGCGCGCACCATGCCCAGCGCCATGAACGCTCCGGCGATCCGGTCGGCAGCCTCCCGACTGCTGGCGCCGACCACCTGCCGTCGCCGCTCGGGCACGGTCCGCTCGTCGCGGTCGACGCCGTCGACCGGACGCACGTCGGTGAGCACCACCAGGAAGCGGGTCATCAGGGGCCGACCTGGCGTAAGTGGTAGGACTCCGGAACGGTACGCACGTCGTCGTCTCCTTCCGGCAGGCCGGGATGGCGCGGCACGCGACGATCGGGCACGGGGGAGAAACCCGATCGCCGCGCGCCCCATCCCTCCGGTCGCTCACCACCACCGTCGCCACGACAACCGGCGGTGAGGACGCGCTAACAGATTGACACGTTTACCGCCGTGAATGCAACTCTCATCGAGACGCTCCCATGCAGACGTTCCCAAGGATGTATGCGACCATCGATGCATGGCCCCGAAGACAGCCCGTGCCCGCCGGCTCGGCATCGCCCTGCGCCACCACCGGGAAGCCGCCGGCCTGACGCTGGAAACCGCCGCGGATGAGATCAACAGCACCCGCAGCACCCTCTCCCGGTACGAGAACGCCCAGTCCCTGATCACCCCGGCCACCGTGCGCGCGCTGCTCACGTCGTACGGGGTGGGTGCCGAGGAGGTGGCCGCGGCGGTGCAGCTCGCCAAGGACGCCCGCAAGCCAGGCTGGTGGGTCTCGTACTCCTACCTGCTGGATCCGCGCACCATCGACTTCATCGCGCTGGAGGCCGAGGCGACCGCGATCGCCAACTTCGAGCCCTCCGTGGTGCCCGGCCTGCTCCAGACGGCCGACTACATCCGTGGCGTGATGCGCGGTGGTCCGCACACCCTCACCGACGACCTGGTGGAGCAGCGGGTCAAGGTCCGACTCGACCGGCAGCAACGGCTCACCGGCGACGACCCGCCCATCCTCGACGCGATCATCGACGAGGGCGCGCTGTTGCGTCCGGTCGGCGACCAGTCGGGGATGGACGGCCAACTGCGGCACCTGGTCAAGATGGCCGAGTTGCCGAACATCACCGTGCAGGTGATCCCGCTCTCCGCCGGCTACCACCGGGGCACCCGGGGCTCGCTGCACATCCTCGAGTTCGCCGATCCGGAGGATCCGATCATCGCCTCGGTGGAGACCGTCGCCGGTCAGATGATCCTCGACCGAGCCGGCGAGACGCGGACCTGCACCAAGATCATGGAGCACCTCCGAAGCGTGGCGCTCAGCCCGGCCGACAGCCGCGGAATGCTCCTGACAGCCCTGAAGGGACGGTAAGACCAATGACACCGACGATCACAGCGGCCATCGCCGCGGCGGCGTGGCGCAAGAGCAGCCACAGCGGCGACGAGGGCGCCTGCGTGGAGGTGGCCACGATCCCGCGGCTGGTGGCCGTCCGCGACTCCAAGGACCCGTCCGGGCCCGCGCTGCTGTTCCCGCCGGCCGCCTGGGCCGCCTTCGCCCAGGCACCACCCCTGCGGTGACCGGGAGGCCGAGGCACTGATTCGACAAACCGCACCACCACCCGCCGCCCCGGCCGCCGCACCGCCGACCACTCGGCGCGGCGACCGGGGCGGACCGGGCTCAGGCGACGAGCGGCCGGGGCTCCGGGACGGCCCGCAGCGCCTCCAACGCGGCGATCGCCACGCCCCGGGCACCGGCCATGTCCCGGTCCGGCACCAGCGCGAAGGTGGCCACCGCCGCCTGCTCCTCGCGAAGCACGGTGTGCTCACGGACCGTCGCCAGGAACCAGTCGCGGAACTCAGGAGCCGCCTCCACCACCCCACCACCGACGAAGTACGCGTGCGGATCGGTGAAGTTCGCCGCGACGGTGAACAGCCGCCCCAGCGCCATCGCCTGCTGGGTGAAGAGGTCCCGCGCGAGGGCGTCCCCCCGCTCGCCGTACCCCCGGACCAACTTCGCCGCCCGCGCCACCGGCTCGGCGGTGAGCGGGTGGTCGGGATAGCGGGTCAACCAGTACGGCAGCAGGTTACGTTCGATGCCGGTCAGCGAGGCGATGCTCTCCACGTCCCCGGTGAAGCCGCAGGCGCAGGTGGGCTCCGACTGCCCCGGGCCGAGCAGCCCGCTCAGCGGAACGTGCACGTGACCAAGCTCCCCGGCCATCCCGGCAGCGCCGGCGATCACCCGGCCGCTCTCGACCACACCGCCGCCGAGGCCGGTGCCGACGATCGCGGAGACCGACGAGCGGTTCATCGCGTCCTCGCCGAAGTGCACGTGGTGGGCGTAGAGGGCGGCCGCGTTGCCGTCGTTGTGGTAGATCACCGGCAGGCCGAGCCGTCGCTCCAACGCGCCCCGCACGTCGAAGCCCCGCCACGCCGGCTGGGAGAAGTTCGTGGAACCCCGCGACGAGATGACGCCGTCGGCGCTGGCCGGGCCGGGAGTGTCGAGCCCCACCGCCCGGACCAGCTCACGCGGCACGCCGGTCTGCGCCAGGGCGCCGTCCAACGCCCTGGCCAGCGCCTCGATCGCCGCCTCCGGCCCGGACCGCACCTCGCTGGGGATCTCCAACAGCCCGTCCACCAGGAAGCGGCCGTCCACCGTCAGCACGGTGGCGTTGTTGCTGGTGCCGCCGTTGTCCAGCCCGACGACCACCGGCACCCCTGCGCTGCCCACCGAAAACCGCCTCCCGCCCGTAAGAGTGTGAGCCGAGGCTAGTGCCAACCCCTCTCCCCCGCCACGCCCGGCCACCCGCCGGCCGGCAGAGGTGCCGCCATGCGTCACCGCACGTCCCGTTTGACCAGAAGATCCGTCTCGCGCTCGGCGCGGTCAGCTCGACGGTGCCGTGGCGTCGCCGCCGGGCCTCGCCCCCCTGCCCTCCTCTTTCCCCTTTGCTCTGCACCCGCCCACGCGCCAGTTACGGACCGTTAGTGGTGCGTGGGCGGGTGCAGAGCAAAGGGCGCGCAAGGGGGTCCCGACCAGGTTCTGCCCGCCACCGGGCCGACGCGGTGTCATCCGCGATGCGGTGTCATCCGCGGCGCGGGTTCAGTCGGGGCGCGGGTTCAGTCGGGGCGCGGATTCAGTCGGGGCGCGGGTTCAGTCGGGGCGTCGGGCGGTCACCGCGGTGCCGTCCAGGTCCTCGTCCTGCCGCACGCCAGGCACCAGGCCGGCTGCCTCGAACGCCGCGCAGAGCGCATCCACCTGCGTGACGCCGGCCTCGACGACCAGGTGCCCACCGGGCACCAACCAGTCGGCCGCCCCGACACCCACCCGGCGCAGCACGGAGAGCCCGTCCGGCCCGCCGTCGAGCGCCACCGGGGCCTCGTGCAGCCGCGCCTCCGGCGGCATCAGCGCCACCGCGTCGGTCGGCACGTACGGAGCGTTTGCCACCACCAGGTCCAGCCGACCCCGCCACCGCGCGGGCAGGGGCGCGAACAGGTCACCCTCGTACACCTCGGCGCTCAGGCCGGTGAGGTTGCGGCGCGCGCACGCCACGGCCGCCGGGTCGATGTCGGCGGCGGCCAGCCAGCGCGGCGCGAGCCGATGCGCCAACGCGACGGTGGTGGCCCCGGAGCCGCAGCACAGGTCGACCACCGCCGGAGCCGGGCCGGTCAACTCGGCCGCCACCTCGACCAGCAGGGCCGTCCGACCGCGGGGCACGAAGACGCCCGCGTCGACGGCGATCCGCAGGCCGCAGAACTCCGCCCAGCCGAGCAGGTACTCCAGCGGCTCGCCGGCCACCCGACGGTCGGTCAGGTCGGCCAACGTCGCCGGCGAGTCGGCGGCGGCCAGCAGCAGATCGGCCTCGTCCTCGGCGTAGACGCAGCCGGCGGCACGCAGCCGGCGGATCAGGGCGGGCCGATCGGTGACTGTCACAGGCCCCTCAGCGTGGTCCGGCCGCGTCCAGGGCGGCGGTGATGTCGGCCACCAGGTCGGGGGTGTCCTCCACACCGCAGGACAGCCGGACGAAGCCGGGCGCGGTGTCGTCACCCCACTGCGCCCGCCGGTCCGCGGTGGTGTGCAGCCCACCGAAGGAGGTCGCCGCCGCCACCAGCCGGGCGGCCTCGACGAATCGGCCCACCCGGTCGGCGGTGCCCAGGTCGAAGGAGAGCACCCCGGGCATCCGGCGCATCTGCGCCGAGGCCACCGGGTACGCCGGGTCGTCCGGCCGCCCCGGCCAGCGCAGCCCGGTCACGTCCGGCCGGCCGGCGAGCAGGTCGCTGACGGCGGCGGCGTTCGCGCTCTGCCGGGCCAGGCGCAGGTCGAGGGTGGCCAGCGACCGGTGCGCCAGCCAGGCATCGAACGCGCCCGGGACCGAGCCGGTGCCGGTACGCCAGGTCGTCACCGCCTCGATCAGCTCGGCCGACCGGCTGACCAGGTAGCCCAGCAGCAGGTCGGAGTGGCCGGTGAGCGCCTTGGTGCCGGAGGCGACCACCAGGTCGGCGCCGAGGTCCAGCGGGCGCTGACCGAGCGGGGTGGCGGTGGTGTTGTCCACCGCGAGCAGCGCACCGGCGGCGTGGGCCCGCTCGGCGAGGGCCGCCACGTCGACCACGTCCAGACCCGGATTGGCCGGGGTCTCCACAAGCACCAGCCGGACGCCCTCGAAGGACGGGTACGGCCCCACGGTCGGCACGAAGAGCACCCGCACGCCGATTGTCTCCAGCACGGCGGTGGCGAACGCCCGGACCGGGAAGTAGCCGTCGGCGGGCAGCACCACGGTGTCGCCCGGGCGCAGCAGGGTGAGCAGCGTCCCGGTGATGGCCGCCTGACCGCTGGCGAAGACCCGACAGTCACCGCCTTCCAACTCGCCCACGGCCGCTTCCAGCAGCCGTCGGGTCGGGTTGTCCGGGCGGCCGTAGCCGTTCGGCGACGTGCCCTGGCCCTGCCACGGGTCGAGGTGGTACGGCGCGGCGAAGACCGGACCGGGCAGGAACGGATCCCCCGGCGCCGGTTCGGGCAGGCCGGCGCGTACGCAGCGGGTGCCGTCACCCAGTTCGCTCATCGGTTCCTCACTCGTACGACTCGGGTTTGGCGGTCCGGCTCATCAGGGTCTGCACGGCGAGGCGCGGGTCCATCCCCTCGTGGCAGATCCGCTCGACGTGCTCGGTGATCGGCATCTCCACACCGTGTGCCCGGGCCAGGTCTCGGATCGCCAGGCAGCTCTTCACACCCTCGGCGGTCTGCCGGGTGGCGGCCTGGGCCTGCTCCAGCGTCTCGCCCCGGCCGAGATGCTCGCCGAAGGTGCGGTTGCGGGCGAGCGGGGACGAGCAGGAGGCGACCAGGTCACCCATGCCGGCGAGGCCGGCGAAGGTGATCGGGTCCGCGCCGAGTGCCACGCCCAACCGGGCCGTCTCGGCCAGCCCCCGGGTCATCAGCATGGCCCGGGTGTTGTCGCCGAAGCCCATCGCGGTGGCGATGCCGTACGAGAGGGCGATCACGTTCTTGACCGCCCCGCCCAGCTCACAGCCGATCACGTCGTCGTTGGTGTACGGGCGCAGGTAGGGCGTCCGGATCGACGACTGCACGAGCACGGTGCGGTGGCTGTTCGTCCCGGCGACGACTGTCGCGGCGGGCTGCTCGGCGGCGATCTCCGGAGCCAGGTTCGGGCCGGAGACCACCACCACCCGGTCCGCGGCGACCCCGGCGGTCTCCACGATGACCTCGCTCATCCGCTTGGTGGTGCCGAGTTCGATGCCCTTCATCAGCGACACGAGTGTCGAGTCGGGGTGCAGGTGCCCGGCCCATTCGGCGAGGTTGCCGCGCAGGGTCTGCGACGGCACGGCCAGCACCACCACCTCGGCGCCGGTGATCGCCTCGGCCGCGTCACCGGTGGCGGTGACCCGGGCCGGCAGCAGCACACCGGGTAGGTACTCCGGGTTGCGGCGCTCGGTCCGGATGCTCTCCGCGACCGGCGCACGACGGGCCCACACCGTCACGTCCCGCCCCGCGTCCGCGAGGATCTTGGCGAACGCGGTGCCCCAGGAACCGGCACCGAGCACCGCGACGTGGCCGGTCACGCGCCCGCTCCGGAGCGCGTCGGAGTGGTCGGAACGGCCCCGGCGCAGGAGTTGACGCCTCGCCCGTTCACGCCGCCTCACCCTGCTGCTCGCGCCCGGCGGAGGACCGGACCGGCCGCTCCCACAGCGGCGGCGGGGTGCCGCCGCGGACCTCGCCGAGCATGTCCCGCAGCCGCAACATGATGGTGTCCGTCATCTCCTCGAGGGTGGCCCGGGTCGGCTGGGCGTCCGCCCACCGGCTCAGGTCGATCGGTGCCCCGGCGACAACTGTCACCGGGATCCGGGGGCGCGGGTTGACACGGCTGGTCCGGGGGTCGAAGAGCCGCTCCGGTCCCCACATCACCACCGGTACGACGGGAGCGCCGGTGGCCAGGGCCAGCCGAGCGGCACCGGTCTTGGCCTTCATCGGCCACAGCTCCGGCTGCCGGGTGGTGGTGCCCTCCGGGTAGATCACCACGGCGCCACCGTGGTCGATCGCGGCGACCAGGGAGTCCAGGGAGCGGACCGCGTCGACGCTGCCCCGGTCGACCGGGATCTGCCGGCACCGGTGCAGGATCCAGCCGATCACCGGCACCCGGAACACGCTGGCCTTGCCCAGGTACTGCGGCCAGCGCCCGGAATCGTAGATGAAGTGCGCGGAGACCAGCGGGTCGGCGTGTGAGATGTGGTTCGCCACGATGATGATGCCGCCGTCGCGGCGAAGGTGCTCCTGGCCACGCCAGGTCCGCCGGGTCCACACGGTCATCACCGGCTTCACCAGCCCCACGGCGAACCGTTGCCAGAACCCCAGCCTCCGCCGTGCCACTCTGCCTCCTCGTCGCGCCCAACCCCGCCGCGAAACCCCGCCCGCGACACCCGCAGCGGAAATCATGCCTGCTCGCCCCCGGTACGGCCAGCGAGGGTCCCGCTGTCCTGCTGGCAGGATTGCGGGCGTGAGTCAGCCGAGGTGGGCCGTGGTGGTGCCGGTGAAGCATCTGGCCGCGGCCAAGAGTCGGCTGCGGGGCGCTCTGCCGGGCGTACCGCACGAGGAGCTGGCGCTGGCCCTGGCGGCCGACACGTTCCGCGCGGTGCTGGCCTGCCCGGCGGTCGCCGAGGCCCTGGTGGTGACCGACGACGCCCGGGTGGCGGGGGCGGCGCGGGCCGCCGGTGCGCGGGTGCTGCCCGACGAGCCGGCCGCCGGACTGAACGCCGCGTTCCGGCACGGCGCGACCGCGACGACCGCCGGGTGGGTGGCCGGGCTCACAGCGGACCTGCCGGCGCTGCGCCCGGCCGAGCTGACCAACGCGCTGCTCGCGGCGCAGAACGGACGACCCGCGGTACGCCGTTTCGTGCCCGACGCGCCGGGCAGCGGCACCGTGCTGCTCACCGCGCCGCCGGGTGTGCCGCTGGATCCTCGCTTCGGGGTGGGCTCGGCGGTCGCGCACGCGGCGAGTGGAGCGCTGCCGCTCAGCGGCGACTGGCCCAGCCTGCGCCGGGACGTGGACACCGCCGCGGACCTGACCGCCGCCGCCCGGCTCGGGCTGGGGTCGCGCACCGCCGCGCTTGTCACCGCCGGCCGCCCGGCCCGCTCGGCGGGCTGACCGCCGGGTGTACGGTGCCAGCATGCAGGGCACGGTGGCCAGCTACGACGCGGCGACGCGCAGCGGTGTCCTGCTGCTCGACGACGGCACCGAGATGCGCTTCCCCGCCCGGGCCTTCGACGCCTCTGGGCTGCGACTGCTCCGGCTCGGCCAGCGGGTTCGCATCGACACCGATCCCGACGGAGAGGTCGTCCGAGTGACATTGCCGACGATGATCTGAGCCGGCGAGCCCAAGTTCATTTTGCGTTAACCGTAATCGGGTGATTATGAGCGGGTGAGCACCCCTCGCGAGCACCCGGACCGCCCGACCACCACCGACCTCCGCAACGGCTCCCGTACGCGTGGCACCGACGGCCGCTTCCGCCCGTCCCGCGCCGAGCGGGCCGGCGCCGCCCGCGCCGACACCCTCGCCGACGATCCCGGCGCCGCCTCCTCCGGGCTGGACGAGGTCCTCGACCCCCCGGCGACCGTCGAGGCGGACGGTCCGGCCGCCGGCGCCGTCCACCCGGTCCTGCCGAGCGACCTACCGACAGGCGGCGAGGAGGAGGACGACGAGCCGCCGGCGGCCCCGCCGCTGCCGGAGGACCGTTTCCTCAACCGGGAGCTCTCCTGGCTCGACTTCAACGCCCGGGTGCTCACCCTGGCCGAGGACCAGCGCACCCCGCTACTGGAACGGGCCAAGTTCCTGGCGATCTTCGCCAGCAACCTGGACGAGTTCTACATGGTGCGCATCGCCGGGCTGAAGCGGCGGCTCTCCGCCGGCCTGCCGGTGCGCGGCGGGGATCGGCTGCCGCTGCGTACCCAGTTGGAGATGATCGCCGAGCGGACCGCCGAGCTTGGCGCCCGGCACGCCGCCTGCTTCGTCGGCGACGTGCTGCCCAAACTGGCCGACGAGGGCATCCGCATCCTGCGCTGGGGTGAGCTGGGCGACCCCGAGCGGGAGCGGCTGCGCACCTACTTCCGGGAGCACATCTTCCCGGTGCTGACCCCGCTCGCGGTGGACCCGGCGCACCCGTTCCCGTACATCTCCGGGCGGTCGCTGAACCTGGCGGTGGCGGTTCGCGACCCCGATGGCGGTTCGGAGCTGTTCGCCCGGGTGAAGGTGCCCAACAACGTCCCCCGCTTCGTGCGGGTGGACCGGGACCAGCCGGGCGTACGGATGCTGCCGGTGGAGGACCTGATCTCGGTGCACCTGGGCCAGCTGTTCAGCGGCATGCAGGTGGTCGAGTGCCACCTGTTCCGGGTCACCCGCAACGCCGAGGTGGAGGTCGACGAGGACCGCGACGAGGATCTGCTCCAGGCGCTGGAACGGGAGCTGGCCCGGCGCCGGTTCGGCCCGCCGGTCCGCCTGGAGGCCGCCGCGTCCATCTCCGATCACATGTTGGAGCTGCTCGTCCGCGAGCTGGACATGAACGAGCAGGACGTGCTGCGGGTGCCCGGCCTGCTGGACCTGTCCGCGTTGTGGCAGGTCTACGGCGAGGCCGACCGGCCGGACCTCAAGGACCCGCCGTTCGTGCCGGCCACCCACCCCCGGCTCGCCGAGGGCGAGGTGCCGCGCAGCGTCTTCTCCACCCTGCGCGACGGGGACATCCTGGTGCACCACCCGTACCACTCGTTCGCCACGAGCGTGCAGCGCTTCATCGAGCAGGCCGCCGCCGACCCGAACGTGCTGGCCATCAAGCAGACCCTCTACCGCACCAGCGGCGACTCCCCGATCGTCGACGCGCTTGTCGACGCGGCCGCCGCCGGCAAGCAGGTGGTGGTGCTCGTGGAGGTGAAGGCCCGCTTCGACGAGGTGGCGAACATCGGTTGGGCGCGCACGCTGGAACGGGCCGGCTGCCACGTGGTGTACGGCCTGGTCGGCCTCAAGACGCACTGCAAGACCGCGCTCGTGGTCCGTCAGGAGGGCAACCAGATCCGCCGCTACTGCCACATCGGCACCGGCAACTACCACCCGAAGACCGCCCGGATGTACGAGGACTTCGGCATGCTGACCGCCGACCCGGAGATCGGCGCGGACCTGACCGACCTGTTCAACGTGCTCACCGGGTACAGCCGACAGACCGCGTACCGGCGGTTGCTCGTCGCCCCGCAGGGCATTCGCAGCGGGCTCATCGAGCGGATCGAGCGGGAGATCTCGCACGTTCGGCTGGGCATGCCCGGCCTGGTCCAGTTCAAGGTCAACTCGCTGGTCGACGAGGGGGTGACCGACGCGCTGTACCGGGCCTCCCAGGCCGGTGTGCACGTCGACCTGCTCATCCGGGGCATGTGCACGCTTCGGCCGGGGGTGCCGGGGCTGTCGGAGAACATTCGCGTCCGCTCGATCCTCGGTCGGTTCCTGGAGCACTCCCGGGTCTTCCGGTTCGGCAACAACGGCGAGGCCGAGTTCTGGATGGGCTCCGCCGACCTGATGCACCGCAACCTCGACCGTCGGGTGGAGGCGCTGGTGCGGGTGAGCGACCCGATCGCCCGCGCCGAGCTGGACCAGGTGCTGGCCGCCGCGATGAGCCCCGACGTGGACGCGTTCGAGCTGGCCGGCGACGGCACCTGGACCAGGCGTACCGGCGAAGACGCAAAAGCGCGGGCTCACCTGCAGGAACTACTGCTGCGCCGGGTCGGTGGCACGGCCAGTTGACCGATCAGCGCCTAGGCTGAACTGATGGTCGAGGAGGAGCAGAAGTACGAGGTGGACGACGCCTACGTGCTGCCGGACCTGGCCGCCACGGCCCCGGCCGGCGGTCGGGTCCGCGCCCTGCCACCGGTGACACTCGTGGCCCGCTACCTCGACACGGTCGACCTACGGCTGGCCCGGGCCGGCGCCTCGCTGCGTCACCGCCGGGGCGACGAGCTGCCCTGGACGGTGAAGCTGCCGACCGGGACGCCGGGCGTCCGGCACGAGATTTCCCGCCCTGGTCGGAAGGGCCAGCCGCCGCCGGACCTTGTCGAGTTGGCCACCGTCCTGCACCGGGGCGCCCCGCTGGCCCCGGTGACAGTGGTGCGGACCGTCCGACACGCGTACGAGGTGTGCGACAAGGCCGGCGCGGTGCTCGCCGAGGTGGTGGACGACCGGGTGACAGTGCTCGACGACGCCGGCGCCACCACTGACACGTTCCGCGAGCTGGAGGTGGAGCGCAAGGCCGGCGACCGGGCGCTGCTCGACCGGATCGGGGCGGTGCTGCGCGAGGCGGGCGCCCAGGGCGGCACGTTCACCCCGAAGCACGTACGGGCGTTGGGCGCGTCGGCGCAGGCCGACCCGGACCTGGTCGCGCCGGCCGGGCTGACCGGGGAGCCGAGCGCCGGCGACGTGGTGACCGAGGCGATCCGCAAGGAGATCCGCCGGCTGTTGGCGCACGACCCGCTGGTCCGGCTGCGCGCCTCGGCGGGCGGTGGCGACTCCGCCGTGCACCAGATGCGGGTGGGCTGCCGACGTCTGCGCAGTGATCTGCGTACCTTCAAGCCGTTGATCCGCAAGACCTGGTCCCGGCCGCTGCGCGACGAGCTGCGCTGGCTGGCCGGTGTCCTCGGCGCGGCCCGCGACGCCGAGGTGCTGCGCGGGCGGTTGCGCGACACCGCGAGCGCCGATCCGCTCAGCCCGCTCGACCAGGGCGCGGTGGACCGGCTGGACGAGGTGCTCGCCCAACGGCAGCGGCAGGCGCTCGTCGCCATCGACGAGGCGTTGCGCTCCCCGCGTTACCTGGCCCTGGTGGACGCCCTGGTGCTGGCCGCCCGCGCGCCCCGGCTGACCCGTGCGGCGGCTGCCCCCGCGGCGGAGGCGTTGCCCACGCTCGTGGCCCGGCCCTGGCGGCGGCTGTCCGGGCCGGACGGTGTCGACGGGCTCGACGCCCAGTCGCCGGACGAGCGCTGGCACGCCGTCCGCAAGGAGGGCAAACAGGCCCGGTACGCGGTGAACGCGGTGGCGTCGACCGTCGGCAAGGGCGCGCGCCGGCTGTCCCGCGCCCTCGCCGGTGTGCAGGACGTGCTCGGCGAGCACCAGGATGCGGCGGTGGCGGCGGACACCTGGCTGGAGATCGCCGCCGAGCGGCCGGACGACCACGAGCTGGCGGTCACCGCCGGGCGGCTGGCCGAGCGGGAGCGCCTGTCGGTACGCCGGATGCGGGACCTCTTCCCGGCCGCCTGGCACCGGGCCACCCGACGGCGGCGGACCAGTTGGCTGCCGTGACCGGTATCCGGGCGGCGGGCGGGGTGGCCTGGCGGCCGACCGCCGACGGCGTACGTGTCTGTGTGGTGCACCGCCCCCGCTACGGCGACTGGACGCTGCCCAAGGGCAAGCTGGAGCGGGGTGAGCACCCGATGGCCGCCGCGGTGCGCGAAGTCGCCGAGGAGGCCGACGTCCGGGGCGTGCCGCAGGTCCGGCTGCCGTCGGTGCGGTACCGCAGCGAGGGGCAGGACAAGCTTGTCGACTACTGGTCGATGCTCGCGGCGGCCCAGGGCGGTTTCCAACCGAACACCGAGGTGGACGACATCCGCTGGCTCGCGGTGGACGACGCGATCCAGTTGGTCAGCTACCCGCACGACGCCGAGGTGCTGGCGGCGTTCGCCGCGCTGCCGGCGGTCACCGCGACTGTCGCGCTGGTCCGGCACGCGCACGCCGGTAAGCGGGCCACCTGGTCCGGCCCGGATGTCGGCCGGCCCCTGGACGCCGAGGGATGGGCCCAGGCTGCCGCGCTGGCCGACCTGGTCGCCCTGATCCGACCGGCCCGGCTGGTGTCGGCGTCACCGCGACGCTGCGTGCAGACACTGGACCCGGCCGCCGCGCTGCTCGACCTGCCGATCGAGATCTGCGGCGACCTGGACGAGCCACAGCCCGGCCAACAGGCCGACGAGCAGATCCTCGCCACCGCCGCCACGGTGCTGGAGTTGGCCACCGCCGGTGGGCAGGTGGCGGTGTGCAGCCAGGGCAAGGTGCTGCCCGGTGCCCTGCAACGGTTGACCGGCCGCACCGACGAGGACTTCTCCACCCCCAAGGGCGGCGGGTGGCTGCTCGCCTTCGGCGGCGATCGGCTGCTCGCCGCCGACCGCCTGTAGCGCGGGCGGGGTCAGCGGGGTGGCAGGGTCAGGGTCACCGCCACCGGCAGGTGGTCGCTGGCCGTGCCGCGCGGCGCGACCGGATCGGTGGCGGTGAGGCCGGGCGAGACGAAGATGTGGTCGATCTGCTGGCGCGGATCGTCGGCGGGGCTCGTCGCCAGTGGTCGGGCGGTGGCCAACGCGTCGACCAGACCGGCCGCGGTGAACTGTCCGAACGCCTCGTCGCCGGGCTCGGTGTTCAGGTCACCCGCCACCACGAGCGGCCGGCCGGCCGCGTACCCGGTGGCGAAGTCGGCGACCGCACGGGCCTGGACCACCGGACCCCGCCCGGGTGGAGGTTGCAGGTGGGTGCTCACCACGGCGGTGCGGACGCCGTCGCCGAGATCCAGCGTGACGGCGAGCGCCTGCGCGCCGGTGGGCGCCCCGACGGCCGGCAGGGCAAGGGTCCGCGGATCGGTGACCGGCCAACGGCTGAGCACCGCGTCGCCCCACACCGGGTCCGCGGCCGGCCCGAAGACGTACTGCATGTCGAGCCGATCGGCCAGCAGGTCCAGGGTGTCGTGCCCACCGTTGAGCAGCCAGGCCCGGTCCACCTCGCTGAGCAGCACCACGTCCGGTCGTTGCCTGTCGACGGCCTCGGTGAGCCCGGTCAGGTCGAACCGACCGTCCAGCCCGAAACCCATCCGGATGTTGTACGCCACCACGGTCAGCCGCTCCGGTGGACCCTCCCGGTTGCTGGCCACCTGCACCTCGTCGGCGAGCACCGGCGCCAGCAGGGCCAGCGCGGCGACCGCCCCCACGGCCCGGAGCGGCGCAAACGGCCCGGGGGTGGGGTTCGCCACGGGACGGGCCGTGAACGCCACCACAGCGACCAGCAGGGCCACCAGCACGGGCACCGGAGCGTTGGGGTAGCCGAGGTCGTAGGCGGAGTAGTACCCGACGGCACCGAGCGCGAAGACGAGCATGCCGGCGGCGGCCGCGTACCCCCGCCGGGCCGCCCCCCGCGCAACGACCGCCTCGTCGACCGTCTCACCGCCGGCGGCGACCGCCTCGTCCCCGACAGCGACCGCCTCGTTCCCGACAGCGTCCGCCTCGTTCCCGACAGCGTCCGCCGGACCGGCAGTGGTGCCGCTCCTCGGGCTGGTGGCGTCGTCGGTGCGGGCGAGGCAGGTGCCGAGACCGAGGGCGGCGAGCAGGACGGCGGGGAGGAGCAGGTCACCCTGGCCGAGGGCGAACAGCACGGCGCCGGCCACCACCGCCACCGGCCCGTACGCACGGCCCCACCGCTCGGGCGGTCGGGTCAACGCGGTGTACAGGAACGCCGCGACCGCCACCGGCGCCGGCGCCATGCCGAGCAGCGGCGAGCGCGCCACGCCGCCACCGACCTGCAGGTACGACATTCCGGTCTGGGCCAGCGCCGGGGAGAGCGCCACCATGCCGGCCAGCAGCAGCGCCGGCCCCGCCAGCAGCCAGGCCCGAACCCCACCATCGCCCGCCCGGCTGCCGGAACCCGCCGCTCCCGCCGCGCTGCCAGAGCCCGCCGTACCGGCCGCGCTGCCAGAGCCCGCCGTACCGGCCGCGCTGCCAGAGCGCGCCGTACCGAACAGGAACAGGGCCACCGTCACGGAGCTGAGCAGCCAGGCCACCCAGTCGCCCCGCCAGACCAGGTCGACGGTGTCCAGCGCCGCGTGCAGGGCCGCGTTGACCGCGAATCCCAACGCCAGCCCCGGGACCGGTCGGTCGGTGTCGGCGGCGACGCCGACCAACCAGACGAGCCCGGCGAGCAGCCCGGCGGTGGCCAGCCAGAGCTGCGTACGCCCTCCGGGCGCGACGGTGAGCGCGAGCCGGGCGACGGCGAGTAGGACGGCGGCGGCGACAGTGACCGGGCGGGCGCCGACCCGGCGAACCACAGCGGGTGCGCCCAGGGCGAGCACGAACCAGCCGAGGGCGAACGCGCCCATCAGCTCGGCCGGGGTGGACGCCGCCTGACCGAAGATGGTGATGATGCCGGGCAGCCAGACGCGCAGCACGTCGATGAGCAGGAGTACGCCCAGCGCGAGCGTCCCGGTGGTGACCTGGCGGTAGCGCACCGGCGCCCCATTTCGGTGTCGGCGGACCGGCGGAGGGGGGCCGGCACGGCGATTCTGCGCGAGCGCGCCGACCGGGTCAACGGTCCCCGTACGCCGAAAGGGCGTCCACCAACGGGTGGACGCCCTTTCGGTGTTGGTCGGTCAGCGCTTGCTGGCCGCCTTCTTGGCCGGAGCCTTCTTCGCCGGCGCCTTCTTGGCCGCCGTGCTCTTGCTCGCCGCCGCGGTGGTCTTCTTCGCCGCGGTCGACTTGGTCGCCGCGGTGGTCTTCTTCGCCGCGGTGGTCTTCTTGCTGGCGGCCGTCTTGGTCGCCGTGGTGGTCTTGCTCGCCTTGGCCGGGGCGGTCTTCTTGCTGGCGACCGTCTTGGTCGCCGTGGTGGTCTTGCTCGCCTTGGCCGGGGCGGTCTTCTTACTGGCCGTCTTGGCCGCGGTTGCCTTGGTGCCCGCGGCCTTGGCGCCTGTCGCCTTGGTGCCCGCCGCCTTGGTGCCGGCCGTCTTGGCCGTGGCGGTGGTGGTGGCGGCCTTCTTCGTCGCCACCGTGGCCTTCGGCACCTTGCCGCTGGCCACCATCTCCTTGAACCCGGCGCCGGGGCGGAAGGTCGGGACGGATGTCTTCTTGACCTTCACCGCCTCGCCGGTACGCGGGTTGCGCGCTGTTCGCGCACCACGCACACGCTTTTCGAACGCTCCGAATCCGGTGATCGCCACCTTCTCGCCCTTGGTGACCGCCGCCTGGACCTCGGTGAGGACCGCCTCGAGGGCGTTCGTCGCCGTCTTCCGGTCCCCCAGGCGAACAGCGAGCGCCTCGATGAGCTCGGCCTTGTTCACGACTTCCTCCCGATTGTGCAACTGACTCGTCGCGAGCCATTCTGCGCGCACGTTATGCCCTGCGCTGCCGGGACACAAACATTCGGTAGAAAAAAGCCCTTGTGTCGTAACGGATTCACCCCCACCGGTGGGACCGATGGGGGTGAAATCCGCTGTGCGGCCGAGCGTACGGCTATGCCACGGAGGGCAGGAACGGCAGTCGGCGGGCCTCGTAGGAGTCGATGTCGGCGACGTTGCGGAGGGTGAGTCCAATGTCGTCGAGGCCCTCCAGCAGCCGCCAACGACTGAAGTCGTCAAGCGGGAACGACCAGTTGGCGTCCCCGGCCCGGAGCTGGCGGGCGGTCAGGTCGACGGTCACCGGGGTGGTCGGATCCGCCTCGACGAGATCCCACAACTCTTCGACGGCTTTCAATTCCAGCTCGACCGGCAACAGACCTTCCTTGAGGGCGTTGCCGCGGAAGATGTCGCCGAAGCGGGGCGCCACCACCGCACGGAAGCCCCAGTCCCGCAGAGCCCAGACCGCGTGCTCCCGGGAGGAGCCGGTGCCGAACTCCGGACCGGCGATCAGGATCGACGCGCCGGAATAGCTTTCATCGTTGAGGACGAATGTCGGCTCTTCCCGCCACGCGCTGAACAACCCGTCGGCGAAGCCGGTCCGGGTCACCCGCTTGAGGTACACGGCGGGGATGATCTGATCGGTGTCCACGTTGGACCGCCGCAGCGGCACGGCCGTGCCGGTGTGGGTGGTGAACTTGTCCATCTCCTCGGTCCCTTCTACAGGTCGGCGGGGGCGGCCAGCCGGCCGACCACGGCGGTGGCGGCGGCGACCGGCGGGGAGACCAGGTGGGTACGCCCACCCCGGCCCTGACGGCCCTCGAAGTTGCGGTTCGAGGTGGAGGCCGAGCGCTCACCCGGCTTCAGCGTGTCGGGGTTCATCCCCAGGCACATGGAGCAGCCGGCGAACCGCCACTCGGCCCCGGCGTCCGCGAAGACCTTGTCCAGCCCCTCGGCCTCGGCGGCCTCCCGGACGGCGGCGGAACCGGGCACCACGAGCATCCGGACCCCGTCGGCGACCCGGTGGCCGCGCAGCACGTCGGCGGCGGCCCGCAGGTCCTCCAGCCGGCCGTTGGTGCAGGAACCCACGAAGACCACGTCGATGGGCAGCTCCCGCAGCGGTGTGCCGGGGCGCAGGTCCATGTATTCCAGGGCGCGGCGGGCGGCGGTGCGCTCCGAGTCGGTGACGAAGTCCTCCGGGTCCGGCACCGGAGCGCTCAGCGGCGCCCCCTGCCCCGGGTTGGTGCCCCAGGTGACGAACGGGGTGATCCGGCTGGCGTCCAGGGTCACCTCGGCGTCGTAGCGCGCGCCCTCGTCGGTGGGCAGCGTCCGCCACCACTCCAGCGCCGCGTCCCAGTCCGCGCCCTGCGGCGCGTTCGGTCGACCCTTGAGGTACGCGAAGGTGGTCTCGTCCGGCGCGATCATGCCGGCCTTGGCGCCCCACTCGATGGACATGTTGGCGATGGTCATCCGCCCCTCCATGGAGAGGGCCTCGATCGCGTCGCCGCGGTACTCGACGATGTGCCCGCGCCCCCCGCCGGTGCCGACCTGGGTGATCAGCGCGAGCACCAGGTCCTTGGCGGTGACGCCCGGGGCCAGCCGCCCGGTGACGTTCACGGCCATCGTCTTCGGCCGGCTCTGCGGCAGCGTCTGGGTGGCCAGCACGTGCTCCACCTCGCTGGTGCCGATGCCGAAGGCGAGCGCCCCGAACGCGCCGTGGGTGGCGGTGTGCGAGTCGCCGCAGACGATCGTCATGCCCGGCTGGGTGACACCGAGCTGCGGGCCGATCACGTGCACGATGCCCTGGTTCTCGTCGCCGAGCGGGTGCAGCCGCACCCCGAACTCGGCGCAGTTACGCCGCAGCGTCTCGATCTGCGTACGCGACGTCGGGTCCTCGATGGTGAGCAGGTCACCACGGCGCAGGCGGAACGCCGGGTCGGCGTACCCGGTCGGGGTGTTGTGGTCCTCGGTCGCGAGGGTCAGGTCGGTACGACGCACCCGGCGGCCGGCGAGCCGCAGCCCGTCGAACGCCTGCGGGCTGGTCACCTCGTGCAGCAGGTGCAGGTCGATGAAGAGCAGATCCGGCTCACCAGCGGCGGACCGTACGACGTGCGCGTCCCAGACCTTCTCGGCCAGGGTCCTCGGCTCAGGAGTGACTCCCACCATCTGGACATCCTAAATTCTGGGAGGTAAGTTTCGGCTTGTGGGACACAGTATGAGCGGTGTCGGCGTTCTCGACAAGGCGGTGGTCATCCTGGCCGCCTGCGTCGACGGCGCCAGCCTGGCCGAACTCGTTGATCGCACCAAGCTGCCCCGGGCCACCGCACATCGGCTGGCCCAGGCCCTGGAGATACACCGGATGCTGGTGCGGGACACCCAGGGCAGATGGCGCCCCGGGCCCCGCCTCGGCGAGCTGGCCAACGCCGCGCCGGACGTTCTGCTGACCGCCGCCGAGCCGTTGCTGGCCGCGCTGCGCGACGCCACCGGCGAGAGCGCCCAGCTCTACCTGCGCCGCGCCGACGAGCGGATCTGCGTGGCCGCCGCGGAACGCGCCAGCGGCCTGCGGGACACCGTTCCGGTCGGCTCGGTGCTGCCGATGACCGCCGGCTCCGCGGCGCAGATCCTGCTCGCCTGGGAGCCGCCGGAGGCGGTGATGCCGCTGCTGCCCCGCAGCAAGTTCACCGGCCGCACCCTGGCCGAGGTACGCCGCCGTGGTTGGGCGCAGAGCGTCGCCGAGCGGGAGGCCGGTGTGGCGAGCGTCTCCGCCCCGATCCGCGACCGCACCGGCAGAGTGATCGCCTCGGTGAGCATCTCCGGCCCCATCGAGCGCCTGGGCCGCCGCCCCGGCGAACGCCACGCCATGGCCGTAGTAAGAGCCGGCCAACGCCTCTCCGGCCTCTAACCAGTCCCCCACCCCCCCACCCCCCGGCCCCACCCCACCCTTTCCCGCGTTGATCATGGGGTTAGCGTGACGCGCGACGGCGTGTCGCGCCCGCAAACCTCATGATCACCGGGGCCAGGGGGCGGGGGCGGGGGCGGGGCGGGGGCAGGGGGAGGTGGGTACGGCGAAGGCTCATCTCGCTTGGCGAGATGAGCCTTTGGTTGTAGCCCCGACCGGATTCGAACCGGCGCTACCGCCTTGAGAGGGCGGCGTCCTGGGCCGCTAGACGACGGGGCCAGAACTTTCCTGTTCACCGCCCTCGCGAGCGGTGCGGCTGTAGTCTAGCGGCACCGTACCCGGGCACAAGCGCGGGGTGCGGGGTCGCACGCGGGGCCTCGCGGCGGACACGAAACAGCCCGCCTCACCTGGTGAGACGGGCTGTGCACGATGTAGCCCCGACCGGATTCGAACCGGCGCTACCGCCTTGAGAGGGCGGCGTCCTGGGCCGCTAGACGACGGGGCCAG
>NZ_JBNCKO010000016.1:0-59843 GCF_049841595.1 Micromonospora sp. DT228 | reverse complement strand
AACCACTTGTCGCTCCCCCACCCTCACGGGCGGAGGAGCTGCACTCTACCGAAGACCACTCTCCGCCCCCGGAGGGGCGGAGTCGAACTCCGTCAGAATCCAGCGTCCGGAATTCTCGCGAATGCCGGTAGCGCTGGGGTACCAGGACTCGAACCTAGACTAACTGAACCAGAATCAGTCGGGCTGCCAATTACCCCATACCCCATTGGCCCCTTGCGGTGCCGGGAGTGAACTTTACCCTCCCAGTGCCGGCAGGCCAAATCGGATCCCCCCGAAACGCCTGTGAGCTGCGGAAACGGGGGTATCCAACGGATCAGACGACGGGCACCACCGGGTTGGTGAGCTCGCCGATGCCCTCGATCCGCACGGTGACCGTATCCCCCTCGACGAGCGGGCTAACCCCGGCCGGAGTGCCGGTGAGAACGACGTCGCCGGGCAGCAGAGTCATCACGTGCGAGATGTACGACACCAGGCCCACCACGTCGAAGACCATGTCCTTCGTGCGGCCGAGCTGGCGTACCTCCATCTCCTCCGGATTGCGGCCGACCTCACACCGGATCTCCAGGTCGGAGACGTCCAGGCCGGTGGTGATCCACGGACCGATCGGGCAGAACGAGTCGAAGCCCTTGGCCCGGGTCCACTGCCCGTCGGAGCGCTGGAGGTCCCGAGCGGTGACGTCGTTGGCGCAGGTGTAGCCGAAGATGGCGCGTTCGGCGGCGGCCCGGTCGGCGCGGCGCGCGCCCGGCGCCCCGATCACGACCGCCAGCTCCGCCTCGTGCTCGACCTGCTTCGAGAAGATCGGCAGTCGGATGGCGTCCCGGGGGCCGATCACCGAGGTGGACGGCTTGAGGAAGAGCAGCGGCTCCTTGGGCACGTCGTTGCCGAGTTCGGCGGCGTGGTCGGCGTAGTTGCGACCGACGCAAACGACCTTGCTGGGCAGGATCGGCGAGAGGAGTCGGACGTCGGAGAGGGCCCAGCGGGCCCCGCTGAAGGTGAGGTTGCCGAACGGGTGGCCCTCGATCTCGGCGATGGTCAGGCCCTGCGGCCCGGCCTCCGGTTCGCCTTCGACGGCTCCGAACGACATTCCCTTGGCATGGGCGAAACGAGCGATACGCACCCGGCCAATCTAGCCCCGCCGACCCCTCCACCGGCCAGGACCGGCCGTCAGGTGTGCGCAACCCGTCAGCGCGCGGCACCCTACCGGAGCAGGAGGTGACCGGGGTGGGGTTCCCGACTTCGTACCCGCACGGAGGCGGCTCGCCCCTAGCGTCGGCTCCGGAGGTTCGTTCGTATGCCTGCATCGACACGACACCACAGAGCCCTCGCAGTGTTCGTCCACTGCCTCGGCATCCTCGCCGCCGTGCCAGCCCTGCCGGCGGCGGCGCCGGAAGCGTCGGCGGCGCCGCGGCCACCGGCCGCGACAGCCACCTCGCGGCCACCGGCCGCGACAGCCACCTCGCGACCACCGGCCACGACGACCCGGCCGCCGGACGCCACCGCACGACCACCGGGCGGCGCGACTCCACCGAGCGCCGGGCCGGCCGGGGTGCCGGCGGTCGCGCCGGCGCAGAGCACGCACCCGCCGGTCGCGGTGGTCGCGCGGGGGTCCGCCGAGCCCACCCCACCGTCGGCGCCACCGGCGGTGGCGCCGCCGGCGCGGGC
This sequence comes from Micromonospora sp. DT228, assembly GCF_049841595.1. Lineage (NCBI taxonomy): Bacteria > Bacillati > Actinomycetota > Actinomycetes > Micromonosporales > Micromonosporaceae > Micromonospora > Micromonospora sp. DT228. Next base: position 58,181 of record NZ_JBNCKO010000016.1, on the reverse strand, counting down.
ACCGGCGTCGGCGCCCCCGCAGCAGGTCACGGTGGCGGTCGCGCCGGAGACCAGCCCCGCACCGAGGTACCGGATCCAGGTACGCAACGTGGGCAACGCCCCGGTGGACACCACCGTGCGGCAGGAGCTGCCGCCCGGGTCGTCGCCGACCGCGATCAGCGCCGGCGGCCGGTCCACCCAGGCGAGCGGGTCCACCACCGAGGTGACGTGGCGGTTGCGACTGCCGGCACACAGCAGCACCACGCTGGGCACCGCGCTCGCCACGACCGCGCCCGGCCAGCCACTGACCGCGCCGGCCTGCGCGTTCACGAGTGACGGCACCCGGCCGTACGACTGCGCCACGGCTACCTGGAACGCGGCGGCGGCACCGGCGGCCGAGATCGACCAGGCGCCGCCCTGGCGTCGGTACCCGGTGCTACTCGCCGGACTGGCGGTCCTGCTGCTGATCAGCGCCGCCCTGGTGTGGGTGTGGCGACGTCGGCGCGCGGGCCGGGTCACGGCCAGCGCGCTTGCCGGCCGGGGCGGACCCGACGGTGGTCGCGGAACGATCTATCCGCGCCCGGCAGCCCCGGGTACGGCGGGGCGGCGGCGTACCCCGCCGGTCTGGTTGGTGGTGGGCGCGGCCGTGGCGGTCCTCGCCGGCATCGTCGGCACCGCCGGCTGGACGGCGACCCGGCAGGTCTCGGCGATCGACACGCAGAAGCAGCCCACCAGCGGCGCGTGGACGGGCACCGGTGTCACCGGGCCGGTGGGGGTTCCCCTTCGCGAGTCGGCGTTCGAGTTCACCGTGTACCGGATGTCGTGCGGCGCGCCCGGGAAGGCCGACGGCGGGGGTGCCGCACCGGCCAACGGTCGGCGCTGTCAGGCCACCGTGGGTGTGCGCAACGTCACCGGTGACCACCAACCGTGGCACGGCCAACTGCAACGGGCGTACCTGCCCGGCGGGCGCTGGGTGAGCACCGACGAGTCGGCCACCCGGGCGGCCAACCTGGGTCGGGACGTCTTCGCCGACCCGATGGCCGCGGGCAGTCGGACGGTGCTGCCGCTTGTCTTCACCGTCGACGGGCGCGATCCGCCGCAGCAGCTGGAGCTGCGCAGCGGGGTGTTCTCCGCGGGTGTGCGGGTGCACATGCCCTGACCGGGCGCGCGGGCGGCGGTCGTACCCTGGGGTGCGTGACCGCCGCCCTCGCCCCCGCCGTGCTCGACGTGGCGCGGTGGCAGGCCTGCCGGCGCGCCCACGAGGAGCGGGTGGACGTCTGGTTGACCCCGCACCTGGCCCGCCGGCGGCGCGGCGAGCGGCACCCGGTGGCCGACCTGCGTAAGCGCAACTCAGGCACCTCTCAGAGGTGGGGGGTATGCAAGCGACACGAAGCGGACAACAAGGGCCCGAACCGTTGAGCAGCACCCCCGTCACAAGCTGGCTCCCACTGTTGGAAGCCCACGAGAAGCGCACGGACTCCCTCACCGCAGGCCACCGCGCCCGCAAGGCCACGAGGGAACGCCACGCGATCGATGACTTCTTGTACGACTACTACGGCACCAGGCCCTCCGTGCTCCGACGCTGGCACCCGGGCGTGGGCATCTCCTTGGAGCCCGGACCGAACGGCCCCGCCCCACACCGACAGTGGCGTTGGTACGCCACTGACGCGGACGGAGTCGTGAGCTTCGACGTCACAGCGTTCCTCGCCGACCGGGGCGAGTCAGTGCGCTTTATCCATCGACTGTTGTCCGCGATCGCGTCGCGACCAGCCTTCACTGGCTGCTTCGGCCTGCATGAGTGGGCAATGGTGTACCGCCAACGTGAACATCGGCATCCACTCCCCCTGCGACTTGGGCAAGTGGGAACTGACGCGGTAGTCGAGTCTCACCAGATCCGCTGCACGCACTTCGATGCGTTCCGGTTCTTCACCCCTGATGCGGTCAGCCTCAACCGGCTCCAACCAACGAGGGAGAGCCAGGTAGAGCTTGACCAGCCGGGCTGCTTGCACGCCTCGATGGACTGCCACAAGTGGGCAACCAAGCTGGGACCTGCGGTTCCAGGGGAGCTGGCGCTCGACTGCTTCGAGTTGGCGAGGGACATCCGGCTACTCGACATGCAGGCATCCCCGTACGACTTCTCCTCGTACGGGGAACCGGCAGTAGCCATCGAGACTCCTGAGGGCAAGGCCGAGTACGTCGCGCGGCAGCGCGAGTTCTCGCAGCGTGCGGGCCATCTGCGTTCCCGACTGATCGATGTCTGCGCGGCCTTGCTCTACCCAAGTGGAGCCAGCGGCACGGGTGGGGGTATGACCCCCTGAAGGGCTTCACCCGTACCGCCATGTGTTAGCAGCTGTCATCTTGCCCCGGTTCCCGGGCCGATCAGATGGGCCGCACCCCCCTTGAGCTGCGCCGACGCCACCGGACCGGCTGCTGTAACCCACCCTGAGACCAACAGACGCCCGTCTCGGCGTGGCCGCAGCCGTTCACGCGGTTGTCAGGTGGGCGATCACACGGTCCAGCACGGCGCGGGCGGAGTACGCCGCCGCGCAGCGCGGGTTCGCCGAGCGGGCCGCCGTGCTGCGCGACCGACTGCTCGCCGCCGTCGCGGGCTGATCGAGGGCTCGGCTCACCCGGCCGTGCGGGTACGCAGACCATCGACGAGCAGGTCGACCACTGCCGACAGGTCGTCGTCGAGCCCGGGCCCGGTCCACTCGGTGCGGTGTGCCGGGTGGTGGAACCGCGCGGTGGCCTGGAGCAGCGCCCGCCCGGCCACCGCCGCGTCGGGCACGCTGAACTCACCGGCCGCCACCCCGTCCGCGACGATCAGGCTGAGCTGACCGGCGAGCACCTCCAGGTGGTTGGCGACGGCACCCTCGGAGAGCGTGGCGAGCTGGTGGAAGTTGTCGAACAGCTCCGGGTCCTCCCGGGCCATCCGGCGTTTGGTGCCGCTCAGCTCGGCCAGCCACCGACGCAGCCGTTGGGCGGCCGGCTCGGGCCCGGCGCCCACCTCGATCAGCGGGGTGGAGACCCGGGCCAGCCAGCGTTCGGCGACCGCCTCGCGCAGGGCGGCCTTGCTGGCGAAGTGCCGGTAGACGCTGCCGTGGCTGACGCCCAGCGCACGCGCGACGTCCAGGACGGTGGCCTTCGCCGGCCCGTACCGGCGCAGCACCTCCTCGGCGGTGTCGAGGATGCGGTCAGCGGTCAGGACGGTGGCGTCGCTCATCAGGCCAGCCTCCCTGACCGCGCCGGCAACCGTGGCGCGGCCCCCGGACCGGCGGTCGCGCCACGGTCCGCGGTCATGCGCGCTCGCTGTCCAGGAAGGCCATCTGCGCCTCGTCGTAACGGGAGCCGGCCGCCGCGCCGGCCGGGACGGCGGCTTCGATGGCGGCCAGGTCCGCCTCGGTCAGGGTGACGGTCGCGGCGCCCAGCGCCTCGGTGAGCCGTTCCCGGGTGCGGGCGCCGATCAGCGGGACGATCGTCGCGCCGCGCGACAGCACCCAGGCGATGGCGATCTGCGCCACGGTGACGCCGCGCGCCTCGGCGATGGCGCGTAGCGCATCCACCAGGGCGAGGTTGCGGTCCAGGTTCGCGCCGGCGAACCGGGGCAGGTGGCTGCGGAAGTCGATGCCCGCGGTCTGCCGGCCGGCCTGCCAGTGGCCACTGATCAGGCCGCGGGAGAGCACACCGTACGCGGTGATCGCCACGCCCAGCTCGCGGGCCGTCGGCAGGATCGCGGCCTCCGGGTCGCGGGAGATCAGGGAGTACTCGATCTGCAGGTCGCTGATCGGGTGCACCGCGTGCGCCCGGCGCAGCGTCTCCGCGCTCACCTCGGACAGGCCGATGTGCCGGACGTGGCCGGCCTTGACCAGCTCGGCGAGGGTGCCCACCACCTCCTCCACCGGGACGTCCGGGGCGAGCCGGGCGGGTCGGTAGATGTCCACGTGGTCGGTGCCGAGCCGGCGCAGGGTGTACGCCAGGAAGTTCTTGATCGCGACCGGCCGGACGTCGTTGCCGTTCCAGCCGCCCTCGGCGTCGCGAAGCGCGCCGAATTTGACGCTGATCACCGCGTTGTCCCGATGACGGCCGCGCAGCGCGTCGCGCAGCAGCATCTCGTTGTGGCCCATGCCGTAGAAGTCGCCGGTGTCCAGCAGGGTGATGCCGGCGTCCAGGGCCGCGTGGATGGTGGCGATGCTCTCGGCCTCGTCGGCGGCGCCGTAGAGGTCGGACATGCCCATCAGGCCGAGCCCGAGGGTGGAGACGGTGGGCCCGGTGGTGCCGAGGGAGCGGGTGTCCATGGGGTGTCCTCTCATCGTGAATGCCCGACAACCGTACGTCATCTGACTGACAGATTCCAGTTTCTGTTATTCGGGAGCCTCCGCACCGATCGTTGCGTGTCCCGTCGGCGGTGCCGCTTATCGTGTTAGCTTGCTTTTTATGATTACCGGTGCACGTTCACTAATGCTCCTTGCCGGTCTTCTGACGATCGGCATAACAGTGTCCGAAACTGCGTCCGTGAGTGCGGCGATCGGCGGCACAGCGTTCGACAAACCAGCAGTTCGTGGCGCGCCGGTCGCGTTTGGGCCATTCGGCCCATCAACCTGCATTCCAGGAAATGTGTGGCGGGAAGCCCGGCCGGACGATCACGTCTGCGTGGACACGAAGACCCGACAATTCGTGAAATTGGACAACCGGAACCCCAACCAGTTCCGCAAACCGGCCGACAAGACCTACGGGCCCGACACCTGCCAGCAGGGGTTCGTGTGGCGCGAGGCGACGCCCCGGGACCACCTCTGCGTCGCACCGCAGGTACGCGAGGCGCACAAGAAGCTCACCGAAAGCGCGTCCAACCGATGGGTCGCCACCGTTTCGAAGCGCGGCGAGACAACATCGGTGCCATTCGTCCTATTCGACTACACCGGACGGCTGCACAGCGCCTACAGCGGCCGGGACAATCTGGCCGTCGACGGAGCAGACATGAAAGTGCAACCGGATTTGAACCGGCCGACGCAGCGGTTCAAATTTCTGCGTCGAGGCGGACGGGTCGCCTACCAGAACGCCTTCCAAATCATGGACGTCGCCAGCAGAAAATGCCTGAGCGTCCGGGAGGCCTCGACGGGGAACGGGGCAGGGCTGGGGCTGGAGAGCTGCGGCTGGCGCCCGAGCCAGACCTGGCACCTCCAGCGCCGCGCAGACGACAAGTGGGAGCTGCGGGCCGGGCACAGCGACAAGTGCCTCGACGCCGCCAACTCCGCCCTGACGGCACCGGCGCCCGGTGCCTTCGTGCAGCAGTGGGAGTGCATCGGCGGCCAGAACCAGGCCTGGTCCCTCACCGGCTGACTCCGCACCGCTCGGGAATGTCGGGGGGCGCGGCTGATCAGTCGTCGTCGGCGCGGCGGTCGCGTTTGCGCTGGGACTGGCGCTTCTTCTCGGCCAGCCTGCGCTCCTTGGCCCCACGGGACGGGCGGGTCGCCCGGCGGGGCGGCGGTGGGGGTGCGGCAGCCTCCCGCAGCAGCGCGGTCATGCGTTCGCGGGCCGCCTCCCGATTGGCCAGCTGGGCCCGGTGCTCGCTGGCGGCGATCGTCAGTACCCCGTCGACCAGGCGATTGGCCAGCCGAGCGAGTGCCCGTGACCGCAGCCACTCGGGCACGGCCGGCGAGTTGGCCACGTCGTAGCTCAGCTCGACCCGGGAGTCCGCGGTGTTCACACCCTGCCCACCCGGCCCCGACGAGCGGGAGAAGCGCTCCCGCAGCTCCCCGGCGGGAACGATCCACCGATCAGTCACCCGCAGTCCGTCGTCCACGCCCCGAGGCTAGCCCCACCCGCACGCGCGACCGGCCGCGATCTTGCACTTTCTGTCCCGACATCGGGAACATTGCAGACATTTCGACGACAGAAAGTGCAAGATCGCCGCGGTCTGGGGCGGTGCGGCGCGCGGCCTGGGGTGTGACGTTATCGGTTTGGGGGCTTGGGTTGCGGTGTTGACTGGGTGGGTGCCGGGCCGGCGGCTTCCTCATCGGAGCCGACCGCCGCGTACGCCACCGCGCCGAAGAGCAGCAGCGCGATCACCCCGGCCTTCACGGCGGCCCCACGGATCAGCGACCAGGCGCCTCGACGGGCGCCCGGCACCGACTTCCGGACCGTCTGGTAGTCGTTCCACCCGCGTCGTGCCCGGGCGTACGCCGACCCCACCGCACATCCGATGACCAGGCCCACCAGCAGGAGGACCGCGAGAAGAGGACGCTCCACCTCCGCCAGTATCCATACCGACAGTAATATTTCCATGGCCCGATGCCGCCCGGCCGGATATCCGACACACTGCCGGGCCGTCGGCCGTCCGCGCAGGTCAGCCGCCCTTGCCGATGATCGTGTCGGCGGTCTGCTGCACCTGGTCGATCGGGATGGCGAACCCGATGCCGATCGAGCCGCTCCCGTCGATGGTGGCGATGGCGGTGTTGACCCCGACCACCTCCCCACGGGCGTTGACGAGTGGCCCACCCGAGTTGCCGGGGTTGATGGACGCGTCGGTCTGCACCGCGCGGTGCCGGTTGTTGCCCAGCCGCACCTCGCGGTCCAACGCGCTGACGATTCCCGCGGTGACAGTTCCGGCCAGACCGAGTGGCGAGCCCACCGCGAGCACCGGTTCGCCGACACGTGTCGCACCCGGCTTGGCCATGGGCAACGGGGTGAGTCCGGCCGCCGCCGGCACCTTCAGCACCGCCAGGTCGCTGCGCGGCTCCCGGCCCACCACCTCGGCGGCGAACCGGCGCCCGTCGGGCAGCTCGACGGTGACCGGCCCGCCGCCACCCTTGGCCAGGATGTGATCGTTGGTGATCAGGTGCTGCTGGTCGTCCACCGCGAAGCCCGAGCCGGTCGCGGACCCGGCCGACGTGCCGCCGGCCAGCACCGACACCACCCCGGGTACGGTCCGCTCGGCCGCGGTGACCAGTTCGGCCGGCACCGGGGCGGCGGACGCGGCAGCGGGGCCGGGAGTCCCGTCCCGGGCGGCGACCACGCCACCGGCGACGGCGCCCGAGACGGCGGAGAGCGCCACCACGGCCAGCGCGGCGAGCAGCCGTCGAGGCCTGCGCCCGCCCGGGTCACGCTCGGGCGTGTCCCACCACCCGCGCCCGTCCCGGTCGAGTTCCGGTGAGATGAACCAGGGACCGCGCGGTTCGCCCAGTCCGGTCTGTACTGCCATGCGTACTCCTCACGGTCGACGACTGTGGTGCGCGGCGGTCAGGGCAGGCGGGAGAACCAGCGCAGCGAGCCGGCGGCGGCGCCCATCGCGAAGACAAGTCCCAGGCCGATGAACCGCGCCGAGACGTCCTGCCGCTCCGTGCGGTAACCGACCGAGCTGCCGATGTCGTCGTAGACGGCCTTCAGCTCGTCGGTGGTGCTGGCCTCGTGGAACATCCCGCCGGTCTCCTCGGCGACCGCCTTGAGGGTCTGCCCGTCGACCGGCACCTGGATGGGCCGTCCGCCGCGGTCGACGAACCCGGACGGGGTCCCGAAGGAGATGGCGTGCACCGGCACCTCCGCCGTCACCGCCTCCGCCGCCGCTTCCATCGGGTCCATTCCGGAGGTGTTGGCGCCGTCGGAGAGCAGGATGATCCGGGCCGGTGGCGTCTCCTTCGCGGCCTCGCTGTCCAGGCTCTTGACCGCGCCGAGGGACGTGTTGATGGCCTCCCCGATCGCGGTGCCCTGCACGCCGGTGATTCCCTCGGCGAGCCGGCCGATCCCCTCGTCGAGGGCGTCGCGGTCGGTGCCCGGCGGCACCAGCACGGCCGCGCTGCCGGCGAACGCGACGAGACCCACGTTGAACTCGTCGGGCAGGCCCTCGACGAACCGTCGGGCCGCCTGCTTCGCCGCGGCCAACCGGTCCGGTTCCACGTCGGTGGCGAGCATCGACGTGGACACGTCCACCGCGACCATCACCGTGGCCCGCTCCCGGGGCACCTGGACCTCGGCGCTGGGGCGGGCGAACCCGACGACCAGCAGGGCCAGCATGGCCAGGAAGAGCCCGGCCGGTACGTGCCGACGCCAGGCGGGCCGCTCCGGCGCCACCCGGTCCAGCAGCCGCAGGTTCGTGAAGCGGACCGCGTAGCGGCTGCGCCCGCGCTGCATCAGCAGGTACGCGCCGACGAGGGCGAGCACCCCGAGCAGCAGCCAGAGTCGCAGCGGCGACTGCCAGGTCACGCGATACCTCCCCGTGCCGGGCCGACCGGCGCGGCGGCCAGTCGACGTTGGGCGTGCACGTGCCGGACGATGTCCGCGCTCCAGTCCCCGTCGGTGCGCAGGGGCAGGTGGGTGGCCCCGCTGCGGCGCAACGACTCGTGGATCTGATCGCGCTGGACGACGGCCGCCTCGGCGTAGCGTTCGCGCAGCCGGCGGTCCGATGTGCACACCTCGCGGCGACGACCGGTCTCCGGGTCGACGAGCGTGATCAGCCCGACGTCCGGTAGCTCCAGCTCACGCGGGTCGGTGACCTCGATCGCCAGCACCTGGTGCCGGACGGCCAGCCGGCGCAGCGTGCGTTCCCAGGGCGCCGGTTGGCGAGGGTCGTCGGGCAGTCCGTCGAGGAAGTCGGAGACCACCACGACCAGGCCACGTCGGTTGGCGATCCGGTGCAGCGCGTCGAGACCGTCGGCCAGATCCGGTGACCTCCACCCCGGTCGGTCGCCGGGCGAGGTGGGACGTGGGGCGGCGAGCAGCGTGCGGAGCAGGGCGAGCAGATGGGTACGTCCGCTGCGGGCCGGAAAGCGGCGTACCCCGTCGGCACGCAGCACCTGGGCGCCGAGGCGGTTGCCGACGCCCGCGGTCAGGAAGCCGACCGCCGCGACCGCGGCCACGGCCAGCTCCCGCTTGTCCAGCTCGGCGGTCCCGAACTCCATGCTGGCGCTGCCGTCGACGAGCAGCCAGGTGGTCAGTTCCCGGTCGGCGTCGACCTGGCGGACGTGCGGCACGGCGGTGCGGGCCGTGACCGCCCAGTCCATTCTGCGGACCTCGTCCTCGCCCGGCCGGTACTCGCGGCTGCCGGCGGGTTCACTGCCCGGTCCGGGCAGCAGGCCGCGGTACTGGCCGTGCAGCAACCCGTTGAGCCGGCGCGTGACGGTCAGCTCCAGGCGACGTACCCGCTGGTCCGGGGACAGCTCGGCCAGGCCCGGGTCAGCCGGCGCGATGGTCGCTCGTCTCATGCCGCCGCCAGATCCGGCGTCTGCTGTGGGTGACCGGTGGCCAGCCGGGGCGGTGGCACCGCCTCGACCAGTCGGCGCACCAGGCTCTCGGCCGACACCCCGTCGGCCACCGCGTCGAAGGAGAGCACCAGCCGGTGGGCGAGGACGTCGACGGCCAGGTCACGGACGTCCTCGGGCAGCACGTACTCCCGCCCCCGCAGCAGGGCCTGGGCCCGAGCGGCGGCGACCAGGCCCAGGGTGGCCCGCGGGCTGGCGCCGTACGCCAACAGCGGGGCGATCTCCGGCAACCCGAAGCGGCCGGGGTCACGGGTGGCGAGGATCAGCCGCACCACGTACTCGGCCAACGCGTGGTGGACGAACACCCTCTCGGCGTGGGCCTGGAGGGCCCGCAGTCGTTGCGCGTCGAGCACCGGACGCGGGCTCGGCCGGTCGGTGCTCATCCGGTAGAGGATGGCCAGTTCGTCGGCGTCGCTGGGATAGTCGACAACCACCTTCATCAGGAACCGGTCGCGCTGCGCCTCCGGGAGTTGGTAGACACCCTCGGACTCGATCGGGTTCTGGGTGGCCAGCACCAGGAACGGTTGCGGGACCGGCCAACTGCGCCCGCCGATGGAGACCTGCCGTTCGGCCATCGCCTCCAGCAGGGCCGACTGCACCTTGGCCGGGGCGCGGTTGATCTCGTCGGCCAGCACCAGGTTGGCCATGATCGGGCCCAGTTCGATGTCGAAGGTCTCCTTGGAGGCCCGGTAGATCCGGGTGCCGACGATGTCGGAGGGGACCAGGTCCGGGGTGAACTGGATCCGGGAGAAGGTGCCGCCGACGACCGTCGCGAGGGTCTGCGCGGCCAGGGTCTTGGCCACCCCGGGTACGCCCTCCAGGAGGCAGTGCCCATTGGCGATCAGTGCGGTGAGCAGGCGTTGGACGAGCCGATCCTGCCCGACGATCACGCGTTTGACCTCGAAGAGGGTCTGTTCCAGCTCGACGCCGGTCGGCTCGGGATCGACCGAGGTGGGCATGCTGGCCAGGGTGTCCGAGATGTCCGTCACGGTGCTTGCTTCCCGGGGCGGGGCCTCGGCAAACGTCGGATTGTGCGGCCCGGACCGGCCCGGAGTGGCCGGAACGGGGATGAGTCGCACGCAAGTGTGACGATCGGCGCGAGCCGCCGCGAGAACGTCTGATTCGACTCGATTTTCCGGAAACCGGGCCGTCCACCTACCCAGGACACCCCGACTTCCCGGACGTCGAGTCGATCAGGCCCAAGCACGGTGGCGAGCCGCCCTCCGCGGCCGGGGCGGTGCGCGGGTGACAGCACACGTCCGCCCCGCGCGAGGCGCGGGTGCCCGGGCCCCGCGCACACGGCACGGTCGCACAAGCCCCGCGCACGGGTGACAGCACGCGGCCCCCGCGCACAGGGCGCGGGGGCCGGGTGTCGATCGGTCAGGGTGTGTGGGTGAGCAGGGTGAAGCCCCGGTCGGTCGGCGTTCCCGCCGAGTTGCGGGTCTCGATGTAGACCGCGTTGGGCGTGCTCAGCCGCGGGGCGACCCCGACCTCACCACCCGGAGGGATGCAGCAGGAGTCGTGTCGGGAGATGGTGGCCAGGAAGGCGCCCGCCGACACGTTGTAGCCGAACTGCACCTCGTACTGGCCGGGGCCGTACTTGATCACGGTGCCGGTGCCGCGCGCCTTGGTGCCGTTGGCGTTGACGACTGTGAACCAGGTGGCGGCGGCCATCGTGGTGACCCCGCCGGCCTTCAGCGCGGCCTTCGCCGAGCGTGCGGACTCGGCGGTGACCGGCGGCTGGCTGTTCGTTTCACGTGCCGCCGGCTTGACGGCTGCCTGCGGCGCCTTCGCCGACGGCTGGGCGACGGCGATCCCCCCACCGACCAGAGTGAGCGCCAGGACAGCGAACGTGACGGCTGCCGCCTTGCGTCGGAAGGAAATTTCCATGACAGGTCCCCCTTGTGTGACCGTGCGAATTCGGCCGACCCGCGGGGCGGGACGGATGACTGCCCATGAATAGGCGGACGACGACACTGGGGTGCCGGGAAACCTCACTCACTGACAACCGGTGAGATTGATTTCGGAACTATCTACATCCCATCTGAGCTGGGATTACTACTCAGAGTTGCGTCGCTTGAGTCAGATGGAACGTAGCATCGGAAAAAGCCGAACGTCAATAGTTGATCTCACTTTATCGACTTGTCAGTCAGCCGTCAGATAATAGTGAAATATGAACGCATCGCCATTCACGAAACGGTTTCGGCGGACCCACTAGGATCACCGTCATGATCGTCGACGGGCCGCCCACGCCCACGCCCACGCCCGCAGCACGGTGGTACCGCTCGGCTCGGTTCGGCACGGTGCTCTGCTGGCTGACGGTCGCGCCGACCGCCCTCTGGGCCGCCGTCCGGCTTGTCGGCCTGGACCGAGGGCCGTTGGTGCAGGCGCTCGCCTTCACGCCGTACATCGCGGGATTCAGCGTGCTGCCGCTGGCCCTCGCGCTCGCCCTGCGGCGCTGGTGGCCGGCGGCGGTCGCGGCCCTGACGGCGCTGGCGTTGCTCGGCGTGGTCGCACCTCGGGCGCTGGACGCCCGGCAGCCGGAAGCGGCCGGGCCGACAGTGCGACTACTCACCGCCAACCTGCTCGCCGGCTCCGGCGACGCGGGGACGCTTGTCGAGCTGGTCCGGCGGCACGGGGTGGACGTGCTCACCGTGCAGGAGTTCACGCCCGAGGCGCAGACCGCGCTGGATCAGGCAGGCCTCGACCGGCTGCTGCCACACCGGCAGCTCAACCCGGCGATCGGCACGCCCGGCTCCGGGGTCTACTCGCGGTGGCCGCTGAGCGACGTCGGCCTCCGGCACAACCTCAACGGCTGGGGCTTCACCCAGGCGTACGCGACGGTGGCCGTCCCCGGCGCACCCCCGGTACGGGTCGAGTCGGCCCACCCCTCGGCCCCGTACGCGCTGGACCAGGTCGGCAACTGGCGTGCCGACCTGACCGCGCAACCTCCGGCCACCCCGGACGGTGGCCTGCAGATCCTCGCCGGGGACTTCAACGCCACTCTCGACCACGGCCCACTACGCGCCCTGCTGCGCACCGGCTACGTGGACGCCGCCGACGCCGCCGGAGAGGGCCTGACCGGCACCTGGGGCCCGTACGACGGTGACCTCATCCCACCCGTCACCATCGACCACGTCCTGGTGGACCACCGCATCGCGGTTCGCTCGGTACGGGTGCTCGCCCTGCCCGGCAGCGACCACCGCCCCGTCCTGGCCACCGTAACCCTCCCCCGCCCTCGCGATCTTGCACTTCCTGTCCCGACATAAGTGGCAAACGCCGCACATCAACAACACAAAGTGCAAGATCGCGAGGGTGTTGGCGGGGTGGGGTGGGGTTAGACCGTGGTGGGGGCTAGGCCGTAGGTGAGGGCGTCGATCAGGGCGTGCCAGCTGGCCTCGACCACGTTGGGGTGCACACCTACAGTGGTCCAGTCCCGGCCAGTGCCGTCGGCCGTTTCCAGCAGCACGCGGGTCACCGCGCCGGTGCCGTGGCTGCCCTCCAGGATGCGCACCTTGTAGTCGGCCAGCTCGAAGCTGCGCAGCTGCGGATAGTGCCGGGCCAGCCCCACCCGCAGCGCCTCGTCGAGCGCGTTGACCGGGCCGTTGCCCTCGGCGGTGGCGATCACCCGCTCACCGCGTACCCGGATCTTGACGGTCGCCTCGGAGACCACCGAGCCGTCCTCGCGATGCTCGACGAGCACCCGGTACGACTCCAGGGTGAACGGTCGAGCCGGGCTGCCCTCCGGCAACTCGGAGCGGACCAGCAGCTCGAAGGAGGCGTCCGCGGCCTCGAAGGACCAGCCGCCGGCCTCCAACTCCTTGACCCGCTTGGTGACCCGGGTCAACGCCTCCGGACTGCCGCCCAGGTCCAGACCCAGTTCACGACTCTTCAGCTCGACGCTGGCCCGGCCGGCCATCTCGGTCACCAGGATCCGCATGTCGTTGCCCACCACCGACGGGTCCACGTGGTTGTAGAGCAACGGGTCGACCTTTATCGCGCTCGCGTGCAGCCCCGCCTTGTGGGCGAAGGCGGCGGCCCCGGCGTACGCCTGGTGGGTGTCGGGGGCGATGTTGGCGATCTCGGCGATGGCATGCGAGACCCGCACCATCTGCGCCAGGCAGCCCTCCGGTAGGACCGGCATGCCCAGCTTGAGTTGGAGGTTGGCGACGACCGCGAAGATGTCGGCGTTGCCGGGGCGTTCGCCGTACCCGTTGGCGGTGCCCTGGACGTGGCGCACGCCCGCCTCCACGGCGGCGATCGTGTTGGCCACCGCGCAGGAGGTGTCGTTCTGCGCGTGCATGCCGAGCAGCCCGGCGTCGATCCCCAGCTTGTCGGTCAGATCACCGATCACGGCGCTCACCTGGGACGGCAGCATGCCGCCGTTGGTGTCACAGAGCACCATTCGCTCCGCGCCGGCGGCCAGCGCGGTCTGCACCACGGCAGCGCCGTACGCGGGGTCGTGCCGGTAGCCGTCGAAGAAGTGCTCGCCGTCGACGAAGACCCGCCGGCCCTCGCGGACCAGGTGGCTGACGGTGTCGTGGATCATCGCCAGGTTCTCCGCGCCGGTGGTGCGCAGCGCCCGCTCGACGTGCCGGGTGTCGGCCTTGGCGACAAGCGCCACCGCCGGGGTCTGCGCGTCCAGCAGGGCACGCACCTGGGGGTCGTCGGCAACCGCGACACCTGCCTTGCGGGTGGCGCCGAACGCGACGAGCACGGCGTGGCGCAGGTCCAACTCGGTGCGCGCCCGACGGAAGAACTCGGTGTCCTTGGGCACCGCGCCCGGCCAGCCGCCCTCGATGAAGCCGACGCCGAACTCGTCGAGCAACCGGGCCACCGCCAGCTTGTCGACCACCGAGTAGGTGAGCCCCTCGCGCTGGGCGCCGTCGCGCAAGGTCGTGTCGAAGACCTGGAACGTCATCAGGATTCCTTTCTCGGAGCAACAAAAAGACCTCCCGCGGGTGCGGGAGGTCTGCGCGCTCGGCGGAGGGGAGGGCCGGCGCGCTAGGTCGCAATAATCAGGGAGGTGTTGCTCACGGTCGCCACTCTGCCACTCACCCCCGAATGTGGGAAGAACAATCCATATATCGGGACCACCACGGAGGGTGTCGCACGCTGGCCACCCTGCCGGCTCGGCCCGAACCGCCGCCGGTGATCGGCTTCACACGCCCCCAGGCCGCCCACCGGCCACAACAGTGGTGCGGAAGCATCTGGAACGGATCAAGTTACGGCCACCGTGCCGCCTAGAAGGAGGACCTGTGCTCACTGTCGGTGACGCCGACTCGGTCGGCCGCAACGTCTCCGAGGTGCTGCGGGTGCTCGACGCGCTGCAGACCGACGAGCTGTGCCCGTGCAACTGGAACAAGGGCGGCGACCCCCTCGACGCCGACGCGCTCCTCGCCGCCGCCGGAGTCTGAGCATGGGTCTGGACGCGGTCAAGGCGGCCCTGCCCGAGTACGCCAAGGACATCAGGCTCAACCTGGGCTCCACGCTCGGCACCTCGACGCTGACCCCGGTGCAGACCTGGGGCACCGCGCTGGCCTGCGCGGTCGCCGCTCGTAACCCGGTGGCGCTGCGGGAGATCGCGGCCGAGGCGCTCGGGCACCTCGGGCCGGAGGGTGTCGAGGCGGCGAAGGGCGCCGCCGCGATCATGGCGATGAACAACATCTACTACCGGGCCAAGCACCTCATCGGCGACGAGCAGTACGCCTCGATGCCCGCCCGCCTGCGGATGCAGATCATCGCGCGGCCCGGCGTGGACAAGGGCGACTTCGAGCTCTGGTGCCTCGCCGTGTCGGCGATCACCGGCTGCGGTATGTGCCTGGAGTCGCACGAGAAGACGCTGCGGGCCAGCGGCTTCACCCGCGAGCAGGTGCACGAGGCCCTGCGGATCTCGGCAGTGGTGCACGCCGCGGCGGTCACCCTGGACGCCGAGGCCGCCCTGGCCTGAGCAGGCACGCCCCCGACGGGCCGGCACCGCACCTTGCGGCGTCGGCCCGTCGCCGCACCCGCGACCGTGGCCGCACCCACGGCCCGTCGCCGCACCCACGGCCCTCGGCCGCTCGCCGTTTCCGGTCCCCGGTCGCCGGGTAGCTCCTGCGGGGACGACGAACCCGCCTACGCCGAGACGATCGGCGACAGTCAGGAGTGAACGGCATGGACAGGATCGATCCGCACGCCACCCACGCCGGGCCGGACCCGCTGCGCGGCGGTGACCAGGGCGTTGTGGCCGGGGGCGCGCCAGCCGGCACGTTCGACCCCTGGCGGTACCGGGATCAGACCGGGGTGGCCGACGTCGACCTGGTCGGCTACAAGGTCGAGGCCAGCGACGGTGGAGTCGGCAAGATCGACAGTGCCAGCCACGAGGTGGGCGGCAGCTACCTGGTGGTGGACACCGGCACCTGGATCTTCGGCAAGAAGGTGATGCTTCCGGCCGGCACCGTCAACCAGGTGGACCACGACCAGCGCACCGTCTCCGTCGACCGGACCCGGGACCAGATCAAGGCCGCTCCGGAGTACGACGAGAGCAGCCACAGCGACCCGAGCTACCGGGATCAGCTGGGCGGCTACTACGACGAGACGTACGGGGCCCTCCCGCCGGGCACGGCCCGGTGACTGTTCGACCCGACGGCCGGTGGGGTGTTTCCCCACCGGCCGTTACCGTGTGAACGTGGACGCCATCGACGACAATCACCAGACCACACTGCCCGCCACCTTCAACTTCCGCGACGTCGGTGGCTATCTCGGCCACGGCGACCGACCCGTACGCCGGGGCCGGCTGTTCCGGTCCGACTCGCTGCACCGCCTCACCGAGCAGGACCGGGACGCGTTCGCCGCGATCGGCATCCGCACCGTCATCGACCTGCGCCGCCCCACCGAGGTGCAGCGAGACGGGCGGGTGCCGGCATATCAGGGGCTCACCTACCGCAACATCCACCCGGAGCACGCCGACTGGGCGAACGTGCCGCACGAGGAGGGTGCCAGCCTGGCCCGTTACCTCGCGGACCGGTACGCCGACCTGGCCCAGACCGGCACCGCCGGGCTGGGCGAGGCGGTGGGGCTGATCGCCGACTCCGCGAATGCCCCCGTGGTCGTGCACTGCGTCGCCGGCAAGGACCGCACCGGCATCGTCTGTGCGCTGACCCTCGCCGTGCTCGGCGTCGACGACGCGGACATCACGGCGGACTATGCGCTCAGCAGCGAGGCGTCGGCCCGCTACAGTGCCTGGCTGGCCTCGATCAACCCGGAGGGCGTGGACGTGCCGGCGCCGTTCCTGGCCTCGCCCGCCGAGGCGATGCAGCTCTTCCTCGACGAGCTCCGCGAGGGGCACGGCTCGGTCGAGGCGTACCTGCGGCATGCCGGGGTGACCGACGAGCAGCTCGCCGCCCTCCGTGACCACCTGCTCGACGAGCCGACCGGGGCGTAGGGCCGGGCCGACCACCCGGGTCCGGCCGCGCCGGCCCGTCCGATCGGGACGGGCCGGCGCGGGGCACGACGCTCAGAGGACCCGCTGCACCCAGCCGTACTCGTCGGCCGCGTTGCCGCGCTGGATGCCCACCAACTGCTCGCGCAGGCTCATGGTGACCCGGCCGGGCTCGCCGCCACCGATCAGGAACTCGCCGTCCGGGAAGCGGACCCCACCGATCGGGGTGATCACCGCGGCGGTGCCGCAGGCGAACACCTCCCTCAGGCGTCCGCTCGCCGAGTCGGCCTGCCAGTCGGCGAAGCTGACCGGCCGCTCCTCGACCCGGTGCCCGGCCGCCCCGGCCAGCGTGAGGATCGCGTCGCGGGTGATGCCCGGCAGGATCGTGCCGGTCAGCGGCGGGGTGACGATCGAGTCGTCGTCGTAGACGAAGAAGACGTTCATGCCGCCCAGCTCGTCCACGAACCGGCGCTCCACCGCGTCCAGGAAGACGACCTGGTCGCAGCCCGCCTCGATCGCCTCGGCCTGGGCGGCCAGCGACGTCGCGTAGTTGCCGCCGCACTTGGCCGCGCCGGTGCCGCCGGGCGCGGCCCGGGTGTAGTCCGGCGAGACCCAGACGGTGACCGGCTTGACCCCGCCGGTGAAGTACGCGCCGACAGGTGAGGCGATCACCATGTAGAGGTATTCGTTGGCCGGGCGGACGCCGAGGAAGACCTCGCTGGCGAACATGAACGGCCTCAGGTAGAGGCTGCCGTCCGGACCGGTGGGGATCCACTCCTGGTCGATCTCGATGAGCTTGTGCAGCGAGTCGACGAAGACCTCCGGCGGCAGCGCCGGCATCGCCATCCGCTGCGCCGAAGCGACGAACCGGGCCGCGTTGGCGTCCGGCCGGAACATCGTCACGCCGCCGTCGGCCGTGCGGTAGGCCTTCAATCCCTCGAAGATCTCCTGCGCGTAGTGCAGCACCGCGCTGGCCGGGTCCATCGGAATCGGGCCGCGGGCCTCCACCCGGGCGTCGTACCAACCCTTGCCCTCGGCGTACCGGATGGTGACCATGTGGTCGGTGAAGACGCGGCCGAACCCGGGGTTGGCCAGCAGCGAGGCCCGGTCGGCGGCGGATACCGGCGCGGGATTCGGACGGATCTCGAAGTCGAGCATGTCACCACCGCTCATCGCGCTGACCTCCCTGCGGGACAACGGCATGCGGGACCGCACACCGAATTGGCTGTGCCAGAAACTTACCCGAACGGCCGTTCAGCGGGTAGCGCCGCTCGGGCGAGACGGTGCGACCCGGCCGAGCCGAGGCCGGGCCGGTCGCTGGGTGGGGCCGGGGCGGTCAGGCTACGGCGTGGGCGGCGAGACGATCGCCGACCTCTTCGGTACGCAGCGTCACGCCCGGAGTGCGGCTGGCCAGCTCGGCGGCGACCGCCGCGTTGACCCGGGCCGCGGACTCGGTGTGCCCGAGTTGCTCGAGCAGTAATGCGGCGGAGAGCACGGCGGCGACCGGGTCGGCGATGCCTCGCCCGGCGATGTCCGGCGCGGAGCCGTGTACCGGCTCGAACATCGAGGGGTACGCCCCCTCGGGGTTGATGCAGCCGCTGGCCGCCAGCCCGATCCCACCGGTGACGGCGGCGGCGATGTCGGTGAGGATGTCGCCGAAGAGGTTGTCGGTGACCACCACGTCGTAGCGCTGCGGCTGGGTGACCAGGAACATCGCGGCGGCGTCGACGTGCTGGTACTCGGTGGCGATGTCCGGGTGCTCGGCGGCGACCACGTCGAAGGTGCGTGACCAGAGCGACCCGGCGTGGGTGAGCACGTTCGTCTTGTGCACCAGGGTGACCTTGCGCCGCTCCCGGCGCGCGGCGCGGGCGAACGCGTCCCGGATCACCCGTTCCACGCCGTGCCGGGTGTTCAGGCTCTCCTCCGTGGCGACCTCGGCGGGGGTGTCGCGGTGCAGCGAGCCACCGGCCCCGGCGTAGAGGCCCTCGGTGCCCTCGCGGACGACCACGAGGTCGACCTCGCCCGGCTTGACGTTGCCCAGCGGGCCAGCGACCCCGGGCCAGAGCCGGGACGGGCGCAGATTGACGTACTGGTCGAACGCGAACCGGAGCTTGAGCAGCAGCCCCCGCTCCAGCACACCCGGCGGAACCGTCGGGTCACCGACCGCGCCGAGCAGGATCGCGTCGTGCCCGGCCAACTCGGTGAGCACCGAGTCGGGCAGCACCTCTCCGGTACGGTGCCAGCGGGCCGCGCCGAGGTCGTACTCGGTGGCCTGCACGTCCGGCAGCACCGCGTCGAGGACCTTGCGCGCCTGCGCGACAACCTCGGGCCCGATGCCGTCTCCGGCCACCACCGCGATCCGCGCCACGACCGCACTCCTCTGCTCAACGGTTCCGTCTCGGCAACGGTACGTCGCTGTCCCGCCTCCCGGTACGGGACGTCCACAATATGAGAAAACATGATGCACAGCAGCCTCTCAGCTGGGACTCATGAGCCGGTCATGTCCGCTGCCTACGGTGTGGTCAGCGGGTCACGGGGGCCTGCTGACAGTTGGGTCGCGACGACGCGGCGCCGAGTGCGAGGGGGCAGATGCGATGCGCATCGACGAGCAGCCGCGGACCCGCTGGCCGGATCCGTCGGCGTTCCGCAACCGTCGTCCGGACCTCCGACTCGGCAGCCGCCGGAACCGGATCGACCCGGCCGGCGCCACCGAGGGCCGGATCGCGGTGCAGCACACCGTGCGCACCGCGACCGCCGAATACACGCTTCTCCTCAACGCACCCGAGTGGCTCGGCCGCCGGGGCGTGGGCGAGGCGTTGCGGGACAGCGTCGCCGAACTGCGCGCCATCGACCTCACCTACGGCCCCAACCGGCCGGAGAGCCTGGTCTCCCGGCTGCGTCGGGGTGAGATCAGCCCCGACTCGTACGCGCCGCTCGCCGACCTGGTGGACCGCTGCGCGGCCATGCGCGCGGCCACCGACGGATGGTTCGACGCCTGGGCCGTGCCCGGCGGCTTCGATCCCGGGGGCCTGCTCAACGGCTGGGCGGTGGAACGGGCCGCCGAGCGGCTTCGCGCCGCCGGCATCCACGACTACGCCGTACTCGCCGGCGCCGACCTCGTCGTCCGCGGCCGCGCGCCGCACGGTGGGCCCTGGCGGGTCGCGGTGCACCACCCCACCGCGCCCGAGCGCGCACCGCTGGTGCTGGAGATGACCACCGGCGCGGTCGGCACCTCCGGGGTGACCGGGCGGCAGGGGCACGTGGTGGACCCGCACACCGGTGAGCCCGCGGATCAGCTCGTCGCCGCCACGGTTGTGGGCCCCGACCTGACGATCGCCGACGCCTACGCCACCGCGTTGTACGCCGCCGGCCCCACCGGCCTGGCCTGGTTTCGCGGCAACTCCAACTATCGGGCGCTCTTCGCCCACCGGCGCTGACTGTTGCGATCGGCCCCCACGCTCTCGGCAACGACCGTGGGGGCCGATCAGCGACGAGTGCGCGTGGCTCGCGCAATCGAGGGGTGCGGACCGGTCGCGCCGGATGCCGACCGCGCCACCCGAAGACGGGCCGGCGCCTCGAACTCGGCCAGTGACCGCAGTACGTACGCTAGCGAATCGACGCAACTCGCCGCAAGAGTCTCTACACCGGACCGTCGTGACGGGAGACTCCGGGCCCACTTGTTGACCGGCGGCGAGGCAGTTTCGACATGGTGAACGGCGGATGGCACGCTATCCGCCGTGAGTTTCGATCTGAGCGTGTGGGCCCTGGAGGACGGGGCGACGCCCGAGGACGTGCGGACAGCGGTAAACGGTTGCCGGCAGGGGCGACACGTGGACCGTTACCCGGACCCGCGGGTGGTCAGCTTCTACCGGGCGATCACCGCCTCCTATCCGGACCGTCACCCCGGCGCGAACAGCCCGTGGGCGGTGGCACCGCTGCACGCCGCCCACGACCATGTCGAGCTGAACCTGCACCCGACCTGTGCGGACCAGGTGCTGCTGGACATCGAGAGGTTGGCCGGGGAGCACGGGCTGATGCTCTTCGACCCGCAGGACGGCTCGGTCTACCCGCCGCCGGCACGCCTGCCCGGCTGACCCACCGGCGGCACGCACGGGAAATGACGAGGGGCCCGGCGAATCGCCAGGCCCCCCACGGTGTTTGTCGGCTGTTACTCGTCGCGCAGGTCGGCGGCGCTGGCCGCGGTGGCGCCGATCGACTCGGCGGCCGAGGTGAGCAGGTCGGCGCCGAGCGCCTGGTCGACGGTGAGCGTCATCAGCGTCTCGCCGCCCGCCTCACGCCGGGCCACCTGCATGGCGGCGATGTTGATGCCCGACTCGCCGAGCAGGGTGCCGACCGTGCCGACGACACCGGGCCGGTCGGCGTAGCGCAGGAAGAGCAGGATGCCCTCCGCGCCGATCTCCACGTCGAAGCCGTCCACCTCGGTCAGCTTGAGCACGTCACGAGCACCCGAGTGGGTGACGGTGCCGGAGACACTCACCGTCCGGCCGTCCGGCAGCGCGCCGCGTACGGTGACGAGCGTGGGCTGCTCGGCCGTCTCGGCCAGGGTCGCCAGGGTGACCTCGACGCCCCGCTCCGCGGCCAGGTGCGGCGCGTTGACGTAGGTGACCTGCTCCTCGACGACCGAGCTGAACAGGCCCTTCGTCGCGGCGAGCTTGAGCACCGACACGTCGTGCGCGACGATCTCGCCGCGAACCTCGACGGTGACGCTCGCGGCGATGCCACCGGCGACAGCCGTGAACGCCCGGCCGAGCTTCTCGGCCAGCGGCAGCAGCGGCCGCACGTCCTCGGCGACCACGCCGCCGGCCTGCACGTTCACCGCGTCCGGCACGAACTCGCCCTGCAACGCGAGCTTGACGCTCTTCGCCACGGCGAGACCGGCCTTGTCCTGCGCCTCGTTCGTGGAGGCGCCCAGGTGCGGGGTGGCCACCACGTTGTCGAAGGCGAACAGCGGCGAGGAGGTGCACGGCTCCTTGCTGTACACGTCGACACCGGCACCGGCGACCCGGCCCTCGGCGATGGCGTTCGCGAGCGCCTGCTCGTCGACGAGGCCACCACGGGCGGCGTTGACGATGCGGACGCCGGGCTTGACGATCGCCAGCTCCTTCTCACCGATCAGGCCCACCGTCTCCGGCGTCTTCGGCAGGTGGATGGAGATGAAGTCGCTCTCCCGCAGCAGCTCCTCCAACCCGACCAGGCGTACGCCGAGCTGCGCCGCGCGGGCCGGCTGGATGTACGGGTCGTACGCGATCAGCCGGGTGCCGAACGCGGCGATGCGCTGCGCGAAGAGCACCCCGATGCGACCGAGCCCGACCACGCCGACGGTCTTGCCCTGCACCTCGACGCCCGTGTACTTGGACCGCTTCCACTCCCCCGCCTTGAGCGCGGCACTGGCGCTGGCGGTGTTCCGGGCGACGGCGAGCAACAGCGCGACGGCCTGCTCGGCGGCGGAGACGATGTTGGAGGTGGGCGCGTTGACGACCATCACGCCCCGCGCGGTGGCGGCGGCCACCTCGACGTTGTCCAGCCCGACGCCCGCCCGGGCGACCACCTTGAGTCGCGGCGCGGCGGCGACCGCCTCCGCGTCGATCTGGGTCGCGCTGCGCACGATGACGGCGTCGGCCTCGGAGAGCGCCGAGAGCAGGGCCGGACGGTCGGTGCCGTCGACGTGCCGGACGTCGAAGTCGTGGGCGAGCACCTCGATGGCGGCGGGGGCGAGTTCTTCGGCGATCAGTACGACAGGAGTCATCGGTCCTCGTAGAGGTCGTGTTTGCGATCGGCGCGGGCGGCCGGGCGCCGCACTGCGCCCTGCGCTGATCCGTGCCGTGGCCGTCAGGTGCCGGCTGCTGCACCTACAGGCGATCGTAGGGGCCTGGCTGGGCGGCGTGTTCCGGTCTGCGGGGTGAGGGCCCTCACACGCCCGGTCGAGCGCCGGACATCGGCCGTTCACCGCACCGACACGGTTGCTCGCACCCGCTACAACCGGATGCACACCCCTGCGGGAGGATCCGCTCTTGCTGCTCGCCGTACGCGTCACGCTGCTCCGACGGCTGGCCCGCGTCGATCTCACGCGGTTCGGTCCGAAGCTGGCCGAGGCGTTGGTCACCCGGTCCCAACAGGTGAAAATCCTCCGCAGCGTCGTGTCCCGGCGCACCGCCGCCGCGGACGAGGCGGTCGCGCTCTACCGACGGCTGGTCCAGGATCGGCGGGGCCGGCACGAGGTGGGGCTCGCGCGGGCGCTCGTCGCGCAGGGTTCGATCCCGGACGACCGCACCATCGCATCCGCGCTTGCGCTGGGTCGGGAGGCGATCGGGTACGTCGAGGACGCGACCGACCGGGACGGCCTCGTCGTCCTGGCCACGGCGCGGCTGACGGTGGCCACCCAACTCTGCCCCGACGCACCCCGGGACGCGCTGCCGCTTGCCGAGCAGGCCCGGGAGACCTGGCTACGGTGCGCGCCGCTCGACGCTCGTGAGCGGACGGCGCTGGCCCAGTCCCTCACCGTGCAGGGTTACTGCCGGGCGGTGCTGGGCGAGCCGGCCGAGGCACTCGCCGTCCGGGAGGAGGCGGTCAAGCTGTTTCGGCAGTTCCCCTTCTGGATACAGGCGAAATATTGGCCCGCGCGACTCGAAGCGGTGACCGGGCTCGCGGACTCCCTCGCCACCCATCGCCGATGGGCCGAAGCTCTGACACTGACCAGGGACGCCCGCGGGGACCTGACCTTCCTGAGTCGTATTGAGCCACTGCGGGCCCGCCCGACGCTCGGCGAACTGATGTTCGTGATCGCCAGGTGCCACCTGGGGCTTGGCGAACAGGACGCGGCCGTGGCGGCTGCCGAGGAGGCGGTCGGGCACTACCGCTGGCTGGCCGAACACGACCTCGTTCGATATCACAGCCGTCTGGTCGTCGCGCTGCGCACGCTCGCCGGCACTCTCAAGGCCCTCGGGCTCTACGAGAAGGCCGCCCGGGCAGCCGATGAGGCCGAGGCGCGGGAGAGCCGCTGACGCGGGGCGCCACGGCCAGCGGCCGGCGATCCGCGCCGGGGAGAGCGCGGGATCGCCGGCCGCTGGTGGACCGTTGCTGGTGAGAGTCAGGCGGTCTCGGTGATCGGGCGGTCGACCCAGCTCATCATGCCGCGCAGCTTCTTGCCGGTCTCCTCGATCGGGTGCGCCGCACCCTCGGCCTGCCACTTGGTGAAGTTGGGCCGGCCAGCCTCGTCCTCGGCGACCCACTCGCGGGCGAACTCGCCGGACTGGATCTCACCCAGGATCTTGCGCATCTCGTCCTTGACCCGGGAGTCGATGATGCGCGAGCCACGGGAGAGGTCGCCGTACTCGGCGGTGTCGGAGATGCTGTAGCGCATCTTCGCGATGCCGCCCTCGTACATGAGGTCGACGATCAGCTTCAGCTCGTGCAGGCACTCGAAGTAGGCGATCTCCGGGGCGTAGCCCGCCTCGGTGAGCACCTCGAAACCGGTCTGCACCAGCGCCGAGGCGCCGCCGCAGAGCACCGCCTGCTCGCCGAAGAGGTCGGTCTCGGTCTCCTCGGTGAAGGTGGTCTTGATCGCGCCGGCGCGGGTGCCGCCGATCCCCTTGGCGTACGCGAGGGCGAGGGCGAAAGCGTTGCCGGTGGCGTCCTGCTCGACGGCGACGAGACAGGGGACGCCCTTGCCGTCGGCGTACTGGCGGCGGACCAGGTGGCCGGGGCCCTTCGGCGCGACCATCGCCACGTCCACCTCGGCCGGCGGCTTGATCAGGTCGTACCGGATGTTGAAGCCGTGGCCGAAGAAGATCGCCTTACCCGGGGCGAGGTTCGGGGCGATCGACTCCGCGTAGATGGAACGCTGGGCGGTGTCCGGTGCGAGCACCATGATCACGTCGGCCTCGGCGGAGGCCTGCGCCGGCGTGAGAACCCGGAAGCCCTGCTCCTCGGCCTTGGGGCGGCTCTTCGAACCCTCCGGCAGACCGATCACCACGTCGACGCCGGAGTCACGCAGCGACAACGCGTGGGCGTGGCCCTGGCTGCCGTAGCCGATGACCGCGACCTTCTTGGCCTGGATCAGGCCGAGGTCGGCATCGTCGTCGTAGTACACCTCAACGCTCATGAGAACTTCCCTTTCGTACGACGGCCGGGGCGGCCCGTCGTGGTCTGTGCGGATTATTTCGGGTACGGCCCGGCCGGGCCGACCGGTGGCGGTCAGGCGGCCCGGAGCGCCGGCCCGGCGGTGATCGAACGCGAGCCGCGCCCGATCGCCACCAGCCCGGACTGGACCATCTCCTTGATGCCGAAGGACTCGAGGTCACGCAGGAGCGCGTCGAGCTTGTCCGGGGTGCCGGTGGCCTCGATGGTCAGCGTGTCCGGTGCGACGTCGACCACCCGGGCGCGGAACAGGTTGACGGTCTCCAGCACCTGGGACCGGGAGTTCCGGTCAGCGCGGACCTTCACCAGCAGCAACTCCCGAGCGACCGAGACCTGCGGATCCAGCTCAACGATCTTGAGCACGTTGACCAGCTTGTTGAGCTGCTTGGTGACCTGCTCCAGCGGCGACGACTCGGCGTTGACCACGATGGTGATCCGGGAGACGTCCGGGTTCTCGGTCTCACCCACGGCGAGACTGTCGATGTTGAACCCGCGCCGGGAGAACAGGCCGGAGACCCGGGCGAGCACGCCGGGCTTGTTCTCCACGAGCACGGACAACGTATGCATGGTCATGCCACGGCCTCGCTTCGCTCGGTCGTGCCACGACCATGGGTAAGGCTGAGTTTGCTGATTCGTTCGCTGCGCTCACTCATGTCAGATGTCATCCTCGTCGAAGGTCGGGCGGACGCCGCGGGCGAACATGATCTCGTCGTTGCTGGTGCCGGCGGCGACCATCGGCCAGACCATCGCGTCCTTGCCGACCACGAAGTCGACCACGACCGGAGCGTCGTTGATCTCCATGGCGGCGGCGATCGTCTTGTCCACGTCGGCGGCGTTCTCGCAGCGCAGCCCGATGCAGCCCAGTGCCTCGGCGAGCTTGACGAAGTCGGGGATGCGGTGCTTGTGGGTGCCGAGCTCGGTGTTGGAGTAGCGCTCGTTGTAGAACAACGTCTGCCACTGCCGGACCATGCCGAGATTGCCGTTGTTGATCACGGCGATCTTGACCGGGATGCCCTCCAACGCGCAGGTGGCCAACTCCTGGTTTGTCATCTGGAAGCAACCGTCACCGTCCACCGCCCAGACCACCGTGTCCGGCTTGCCGACCTTGGCGCCCATCGCCGCCGGCACCGCGTAACCCATCGTGCCGAGGCCACCGGAATTCAACCAGGTGTTCGGCTTCTCGTAGGAGATGAACTGGGACGCCCACATCTGGTGCTGGCCCACCCCGGCCACGAAGATCGCGTCCGGGCCGACGATCTCGCCCAGTCGCTTGATCACGTACTGCGGGGAGAGCGTGCCGTCCGCCGGCTCGTCGTAGCCCAGGGGGTAGCGGTTGCGCAGGTCGTCCAGCTGAGTCCACCAGTCGCCCAGATCGGTGCTCCGCCCCGCCGACCGCTCGACGGTCACCGCGGCGATCAGCTCGTCGATGACGTGCTTGGCGTCCCCGACGATCGGCACGTCCACGTGCCGGTTCTTGCCGATCTCCGCGGGGTCGATGTCCGCGTGCACCACCGTCGCGTCCGGGGCGAACGAGTCCAGCTTGCCGGTGACCCGGTCGTCGAACCGCGCGCCGAGCGCGACGATCAGATCCGCCTTCTGCAGGCCGTAGACCGCGGCGACCGTGCCGTGCATGCCGGGCATGCCCAGGTGCTGCTGGTGCGAGTCGGGGAACGCGCCGAGCGCCATCAGCGTGGTGACCACCGGGATGCCGGTCAGCTCGGCCAACCGGCGCAGCCCGTCCGTGGCGCCGGCCTTGAGGACACCGCCACCGACGTAGAGCACCGGCCGGCGGGCGGCGGCCATCAGCCGCGCCGCCTCCCGGATCTGCTTGCCGTGCGGGTGCAGGGTCGGCCGGTAGCCGGGCAGGTCGAGGGTGGGCGGCCAGGCGAAGGTGGTCTGCGCCTGGAGCACGTCCTTGGGGATGTCGACGAGCACCGGGCCGGGCCGGCCGCTGCTGGCCAGGTGGAACGCCTCGGCCAGCACCTGCGGGATCTCCTCGGCGTTCTGCACGAGGAAGTTGTGCTTGGTGATCGGCAGGGTGATGCCCTGGATGTCCGCCTCCTGGAAGGCGTCGGTGCCGATCGACGGGCGGGCCACCTGCCCGGTGATCGCCACCATCGCCACCGAGTCCATGTACGCGTCGGCGATCGGGGTGACCAGGTTCGTCGCACCCGGGCCGGAGGTGGCGATGCACACCCCGACCTTGCCGGTGGCCTGCGCGTACCCGGTCGCCGCGTGCCCCGCGCCCTGCTCGTGCCGCACCAGGATGTGCCGGACGGTGGAGTCGTAGAGCGGGTCGTACGCCGGCAGGATCGCGCCGCCCGGAATGCCGAAGACGACGTCGACGTCGAGCGCCTCAAGGGACCGCACGAGCGAGCCGGCCCCGGTGACCTGGGCCGGTGCGGATGGCCGTACCGCCGGGACGGCCGGGGTGGCCGCGGGACGTGCGACGGCCGGGTCGACCTCGACGGTCGGGTCGGCGGCCGCACGGGCCCTGCGGGCGGAGTGGGCGAGGGTCTCGGGCGTGGGTCTCGTCATGACGGTTCTGGCCTTCGGCTGGAGTGGCTGGTGGCTAGTCAAGCGATGCGACACGGGCGGGGCCCGCCTCGCCAGGTTCCGATGGCAATAAAAACGGCCCTCGTGCAGATGCACGGGGCCAGCGCACTCTCGATGGGGAGAGTGCGCTCAGGTAAGTACTCGCAGCGACCGGTACGACGACATGCGGCTAAGCCTGACGCATCTCACGCGATGAGTCAACTGCTCCCACATGTTGGTCAACGGACGTCGGCGAGTCGCCCGGCGACTCGCCATCAGCAGACGGGTTGACCTGCGTATACCCGCGCGGAACCCGGCGTGGCGCGGGCAGCGGCGCGGACCGTGCGCCAGGCGAGGTGGCCGCCTCCAGCATCGCCTCCAGGTGCTCGGCCGGCACCCCCCAGCCGAAGAGCGCGCCCTGGCCGAAGCGGCAGCCGGCGGCCACCACCGCGGCCAACTCGGTGGGTGTGGTCACCCCCTCGGCGATCACCTCCAGCCCCAACTGGTGGCCCAGGCGCATGACGATGTCGACCATCGGGGCGAACGCCGGACCGTCCTGGCCGACCGGCCGGACCGGCTCGTGCTCGGCCACCAGACTGTGGTCGATCTTCAGAATGTCGATCGGCAGCCGGCGCAACTGCCCCAGCGACGAGTAGCCGGCCCCGAAGTCGTCGAGCGCGATCCGGACCCCGGTCAACCGCAGCGCGGTCAGCCGCCGGATCAGCTCGTCCAGGTCGGTGGCGACCGCGTGCTCGGTGACCTCCAGCACCAGCCGCTGCGGCGGCACGTGGTGGGCGCGCAGCGCCTCGGCGACCTGGACCACGTACTCCGGGGCGTGCAACTCACGCGGGGAGACGTTCACCGACACCCAGACGTCGTGGCCGTCGGCCAGCCAACGGGAGAGCTGGTAGCAGGCCTGGTGCAGCACCCAGGCCCCCAGCGGGGCGATCATGCCGCACTCCTCGGCGAGCGGGATGAACTCGTCCGGACCGATGTTGCCCAGCTCGGGGTGGTGCCAGCGCAGCAGCGCCTCGGCGCCGACCGGCCGCACCGACGGCAGCGACGCCACCGGCTGGAAAGCCAACCGCAGCTCGTCGCGATCGATGGCGCCGCGCAGCTCGTGCTCCACAGTCGTCCGCCGGCGCAGCAGCTTGTCGTACGCGGCGTCGTAGCGTTCGATCCGGTTCTTGCCGCGCTGCTTGGCGTAGCGCAGCGCCAGGTCGGCGTGGCGCAACAGCAGCTCCACGTTCGGCTGGCCGGCCCACCCCGCCACCCCGATGCTGACCGAGAGGAAGACCGGCCCCTCCGGCTCGTCGTACGGCCGGTTGAGCACCCCGAGCAATCGCTCGGCGACGCGGTCCGCCTCGGCCGTGCGGCCCTGCATCAGGACGGCGAACTCGTCGCCGCCCAGCCGGGCGGCCGCGTCGCCGGGGCGCAGGTTGCTCCGCAGCCGCCGGCCGACCTCGGCCAACACGGCGTCACCCACGTCGTGGCCACGGATGTCGTTGACGTTCTTGAAGCCGTCCAGATCGAGACCGAGCAGCACACAGGGAGTGCCCGCCTCGGCCCTGTCCCGCAGTGCGCGCAGCAGCCCGCGCCGGTTGGCCAACGACGTCAGCGGGTCGGTGTGCGCCAGCTCGCGGAAGTGCGCCTCGCGCTCGGCCAGGCGGCCCGCGTAGTCCCGGACGTCGCGCAGGGTGAGGTGTTGCCGCGCCACCAGGGCGAAGCCCTCCACGCTGCCGGCCACGACGCCCGCTGCCGTGAAGCGGCCGTCCTGGGCGAGGTGGTACATCGCCGAGGCGGCCATCGCGACCATCGGGGCGATCGCGTACTCGCCGTCGCGACCGATCAGATCCACCTCGATCTGCCCCGGCCGGTCGGCCCCGCGCACGGCGAGAGCGACTGTCAACAGACCGGCGGCGAGCACCGCCGCACCGGTCAGCGCCATTGTCGGCCCGGTCTGGCAGAGCCCGGCACTGAGACCCATCCCGCCGCAGCTGACCGCACTGATGCCGACGCCCAGCGCGGCGAGCCGTCGACGTGGGGTGGCAGCCCGGAAGATGACGATCATCGCGAGCCCGGCACCGAGCGCGGCACTCACCGTGACCACCAGGATCGCCGGGCAGGCCGTCGGGGTGGCGGCGCCGAGCAACCGGGTGGGCTCGGAGAAGAGCACCCAGCCGACGAACCACAGCGCCGCCGCCATCACCAGCCCGTCCAGGGCGAGCCGGGCCGCGCCCGCCGCCGTGGCGGCCACCCCCGGCAGCCGGAGCAGACCACCGGCGAAGGCCAGCCCACTCACCGCCGTGCCGATCGCCACCGCGATCGCCCAGCCGGTGCGCTGCCCCTGCTCGTGGGCCCAGTGGTGGTTCGCGCTGAGCACGGAGACCACCCCGGCCAACAGGCTGAGCAGGGCGACCCCGGCGGCCGCCGCGAGCAGCACGTGTGCCTGCCGGCGCGGCCCGCTGTGCCGCCGGGCGACCTGGGTCAGCAGCGCGGCGGCCACAGCGGCGACAAGCCCGCTGAGCCCCGCGACAGCGACCATGCCCGGGGGGAGTTGCACGCCTTAAAGAGTGCCGGATCGACGCTCGCCGTGGGGGGCTGGGTGTGCATCTGTTGGGACACGGCGCATACGCGGGAGGGTCGGCGGGGCGACGGTGTCATGCTGGTACGTATGCCTGAGCTGCGGTCGAGGACCTCCACACACGGTCGGACGATGGCCGGCGCCCGGGCCCTCTGGCGGGCCACCGGGATGACCGACGACGATTTCGGTAAGCCGATCGTCGCCATCGCCAACAGTTTCACCCAGTTCGTGCCTGGTCACGTACACCTCAAGGACATGGGCGGCCTGGTCGCCGACGCGGTCGCCGAGGCCGGCGGGGTGGGCCGGGAGTTCAACACCATCGCGGTCGACGACGGCATCGCCATGGGCCACGGCGGCATGCTCTACTCGCTGCCCAGCCGGGAGTTGATCGCCGACGCGGTGGAGTACATGGTCAACGCGCACTGCGCGGACGCCCTGGTCTGCATCTCCAACTGCGACAAGATCACTCCCGGGATGCTGCTCGCCGCGCTGCGACTCAACATCCCGACCGTCTTCGTCTCCGGTGGGCCCATGGAGGCCGGCAAGACGATGGCCATCGAGGGCGTCGTGCACAGCAAGATCGACCTGATCGACGCGATGATCGCCTCCTCGAACGAGTCGGTCACCGACGAGCAGCTCGGCGAGATCGAGCGCTCCGCCTGCCCGACCTGCGGCTCGTGCTCCGGCATGTTCACCGCCAACTCGATGAACTGCCTCACCGAGGCGATCGGGCTGGCACTGCCCGGCAACGGCTCGACGCTCGCCACCCACGCCGCGCGCCGGTCCCTCTTCGTCGAGGCCGGCCGCACCGTCGTGGAGATCTCCAAGCGGTGGTACGACGGCGACGACGACTCGGTGCTGCCGCGCACGGTCGCCTCCAAAGCCGCCTTCGAGAACGCGGTCGCCCTGGACGTGGCGATGGGCGGCTCCACGAACACGGTGCTGCACCTGCTCGCCGCCGCCCGCGAGGCAGAGCTGGACTTCGGCGTCGCCGACATCGACGCCATCTCCCGGCGGGTGCCCTGCCTGGCGAAGGTCGCGCCGAACTCGCCCAATTACCACATGGAGGACGTGCACCGGGCCGGTGGCATCCCCGCGATCCTCGGCGAGTTGGACCGGGCCGGGCAGCTCAACCGGGACGTGCACGCCGTGCACTCCCCCTCGCTGGCCCAGTGGCTGACCGACTGGGACGTGCGCGGCGGCTCCCCGACCCCGACCGCCGTCGAGCTGTTCCACGCGGCGCCCGGCGGCGTGCGTACCGTCGAGCCGTTCTCCACCACAAACAGGTGGTCGTCGCTGGACACCGACGCGGCCGGCGGCTGCATCCGGGACCGCGAGCACGCCTACTCCGCCGACGGTGGCCTGGCCATCCTGCACGGCAACCTGGCCCCGGAAGGCTGCGTGGTGAAGACCGCGGGTGTGCCGGACGACTGCCTGACCTTCCGTGGGCCGGCGAAGGTCTACGAGTCGCAGGACGACGCGGTGACGGCGATCCTCGCCAAGGAGATCGTCGCGGGCGACGTCGTGGTGATCCGGTACGAGGGCCCCCGGGGCGGGCCGGGCATGCAGGAGATGCTCTACCCCACCTCGTTCCTCAAGGGTCGTGGGCTGGGCCGGTCCTGCGCGCTGCTCACCGACGGCCGCTTCTCCGGCGGCACCTCCGGGCTCTCCATCGGCCACGCCTCCCCCGAGGCCGCCTCAGGTGGGCTGATCGCCCTGGTCCGCGAGGGCGACGAGATCGTCATCGACATCCCGGGCCGCTCCATCGAGCTGAACGTGCCGGCCGACGAGTTGGAGGCACGACGGGTGGCCGAGGAGAAGCGCGACAAGCCGTACACCCCGACCGACCGGCAGCGGCCGGTGTCGGCGGCGCTGCGCGCGTACGCCTCGATGGCCACCTCGGCCAGCGACGGCGCCTACCGCCGCGTCCCGGAGTAACCCCACGCGCCCGCGCGCGCCGCGTGATCGACTCGCGTTCGTTGATATCGGGGTATCCGGGTCGACGGGATAGCCCGACATCAAGGAACGCGAGTCGATCAACCCGCAACAGCACCCGGGTTGGCCGTTGAAAGTCGGTGCCCGCGGGTTGACCGCATGGGCTAGCGTGGCGTCCGTCTATCTGGGAGGACCCAGGTTCCTACGGGGGGAATAGCTGTGCACGTGGCACTGTGGAAGAAGACCGCCGTGGTGGCGGTCGCGGCGCTCACCGCGCTCGCCGGCACCGCCTGCGGCCCGCAGCCCGGGTCGACCGAGGCGCCCGAGAAGCAGCCCGGCGTCCTGGAGTTGCTGGCCAGTGATCTCAAGGGGTCGCTGCAGAAGACGGTGGAGACCACCACCAAGACCGACTCGGTGACCCTGACGATGACGGGCACCATGGGCGGTCAGAAGATCTCGATGCAGGGTGTCCTGGACCTGGGTGACACGCCCAAGGCCGAGATGAAGATGACCGACCCGGAGGGCACCACGGTCACCGTCCGGATGATCGGCGCGGTGTTCTTCGTCGAGATTCCCGCGGAGGGCCGCGCGAACACGGGCGGCAAGCCCTGGATGAAGATGGATCTGAGCGCGGTGGCCGGCAACAAGGCGGGCGCGGAACTGGGCAAGCAGTTCGACGACATGGACCCGGTCAAGCAGATCAAGACGCTGCTCGCCATCGAGGGCACGACCGTGGTGGGGCAGGAGACGGTGAACGGGGCGCCGACCGTCCACTACACCGTCACCACTCCGGTGGAGACCTACCTCGCGCAGATCGACTCCAAGCGGCGGACCGAGACCGAGCAGGCACTCGCTGCGCAGGGCGTCAAGGAGCTCAAGATCGACCTGTGGGTCGACGAGCAGTACCGGCCGCGTCGGGCCGGCCTGGGCATGGGCAAGATGGGCGACATGGTCATCGACTACACCGACTACGGCAAGGCGGTGACCATCGAGGCCCCGCCGGCGGCGGAGACCGCCGACCTGGCCGAGATGCTGAAGGGCCTGAGCACCGGCACCTGACCAGCACCCGATTGCTGCCCGGTCGACGAGGAGACTCACCGGCCGGGCAGCGCCGTCTCTCGTGCTCGACACGAGATCAGCGATATCGGGGTGTCCCCATGGCCTGGACACCGCGAGATCAGCGAACCCGTGTCGATCACCGCTGTGGTCGGTGCGGGGATCACCAGGTCAGGACGGCGCCCACGGGCCGCTGACGAACGTGCCGTTTTCGGTGAACGGGCTGACGTTGGGCAGGCACCCGCCCAGGTCAATCGTCTGGGTCATCATGACCGGACCCGGCTTGCCCGGCCCGCCGCACTCCATGTGCGCGAAGCCGAGGAAGTGGCCGAACTCGTGATTGATCACGCCGGCGTGGTACTCGTCGATGCTGACCGGGTATCCCGGGGAGCCCTGGAGCCAACGCCGCAGATTGATCATGATGGTCTTGCCGTACTTACACGAGTAGACGCCCTCGGTGTCGACGCCGCTCGCACCGCACAGTCTGTCCACTGTCCTTGGTGTCGCGAGCCGCACGTCGACGTCGACAGTCGAGCTGCCAACCCGCTGGAAGGACCACGACGCCCGGCTCAGGTCCACCGCCGCATTGGTGACCGGGTGCTGGGCCGAGGTGGCCCATCCGTTCGGTGCCGCCAACACCTGCTCGATGCTCGCGGCGAACCGGTCCGGCTTCCAGGACGGGATGTCACCCCAGGCGATCCCCTTCTCCACCGAAACGCTGTAGCGCACCCGCTTCTTGCCCTTACCGATCACGCGACCGTTGCCGGCGGCGGTGGTGAAGGTGCCGGCGGCCCTGGTGGGGATCTGCTTGTCGGTCGGGATCTCCGGAGTCGGGCTGGAGGTCGGCGTAGCACTGGGGCGCGCACCCGAGCGCGGGGCACTCGACTCCGAGCGCGGGACATCCGCCTGGCCGGAAGCCGGCGCCGACGGCGTCCCGCACCCGGCGGTCGCCAGCATCACTGCCAACGAGATCGGCACGAGCAGCCGTCCGTCGATCCGCACGTCGAAACCTCCAGTAGCGATCACGGGTCACTGAGGAACACCGGAAGGCTACGTGACTGCCTGTAAGGAAATTGTCAGGATGATCGGCGCCGGTGCCCGCGTAAAAGCGCATAGATCCGGCACGAAACACCGAAGGCGATCACCCTAGGTGACCATCGCAGTCGGTTTGAGCGAGGTCAGGCGGCTGCTACGACGTGATCGATCACCAGGTGGGCGGCACCCGTGATGCCGACGTCCTGACCGGCGGTGACCCGTTCGATGAGCAGGGTCTGGGTGGCCAGCGGGAGGCACCGCTCGTAGAGGGTGGCCCGCATGCTGGCCAACAGCGGCTCGCAGTCGGCCAGCCGGCCGCCGATGGCCACCACCTGCGGGTTGAAGAAGTTGACCACCACGGCCAGGATCTCGCCGACGGCGCGGCCGGCCTGCCGGGCGAGGGCGGTGGCCTGCCGGTCACCGTCGTCGATCAGGCGGATCACACCGGTCAGGTCGGAGACCGCTACGCCCTGACCCCGGAGCGCGGTGACAAGTGCGGCACCGCTGGCGACCGCCTCCAGGCAACCGGCGTTTCCACAGGTGCACGGTGGCGCGGGGTCGGCCACCACCCGGCAGTGGCTGATGTCTCCGGCCGAGCCCTGCGCGCCCCGGTGCAACCGTCCACTGGAGATCACACCGGAGCCGATCCCGGTGCCGGCCTTGATGTAGACGGCGTGGTCCAACTCGGAATGCGCGGTCCGGTGCGCGCCGAGCGCCATCAGGTTGGCGTCGTTGTCCACGATGACCGGCACGTCGACCTGGCCGGTGCAGAACGCGGCGACGTCGAAGCCGTTCCAGCCGGGCATCCGCGATGGGCTGACGATCCGCCCGGTGGCGTGCTGCACCGGGCCGGGAATCCCGATGCCGACGCCGCGGAGCGCGTCTGCCGCCGAGCCGCCGGCCGTAGCCACTGGATCGCTGCCCACCAGCGTGGTGACCTCGGCCAGCAGCGCGCCGAGCACCGCCTCCGGGCCGTCCTCGATGCGGACCGGCAGGGTGCGGGCCTGGACCACCCGACCGGAGAGATCCAGCGTGCCGACGCGGGCGTGATGCGCACCGAGGTCGATGGCGCCGACCACGGCACCACCGGTGGGCACGGCGAGCTGACGGGGCCGTCGCCCACCCCGGGACCGCCCGGCGCCGGTCTCCTCCAGCAACCCCTGGCTGATCAACGCCTCGACCCGCTGGGAAACCGTCGACGGGGAGAGCCCGGAGAGGCGGGACAGGTCGGCCCGACTGACGGCGGCACCGGTGGCCACCCAGCGCAGTAGCTCCCGGGGGCCGCCCCGGAGGACATCGCGTGGCGCGTCGTCAATCGTCACGTCAGCTTCTTAGCACCCGGAGTTTGTTCAAGCAACCGGTTGACTTAGTTTGCTGGCTACCTTTAGATGGCGCTGTTGGTTCGATATGAAGCCGACTTAGTTTTGTAGCCGAAGGAAGTGAGGCCGCCTGGTGGCACCGGAGACGACGGGTGCGGATCGACCCATGGTGTCGGTACGCGGCCTGCACAAGTGGTTCGGTCCGCTGCACGTGCTCAAGGACATCGACCTCACGGTGGCCGCCGGCGAGGTGGTCGTCGTGGTGGGGCCCTCCGGCTCCGGCAAGTCGACACTGTGCCGCTGCCTCAACCGGCTGGAGACCGCCGGGCAGGGCAGCATCGAGATCGACGGCGAGCCGCTGCCCGCCGAGGGCCGCGCACTGGCCCGCCTGCGCGCCGATGTCGGCATGGTCTTCCAGTCCTTCAACCTCTTCGGCCACAAGACGGTGCTGGACAACATCACCCTCGGCCCCACCCGGGTCCGCCGGATCCCTCGACCAGAGGCGCGGCAGCAGGCGATGACCCTGCTGGAGCGCGTCGGTATCGCCGACAAGGCGAACCACCACCCGGCCCAACTCTCCGGCGGGCAGCAGCAGCGGGCCGCGATCGCCCGGGCCCTGGCGATGCAGCCGAAGGTGCTGCTCTTCGACGAGCCGACCTCGGCCCTCGACCCGGAAATGGTCAACGAGGTGCTCGACGTGATGGTCTCCCTGGCCGCCGAGGGGATGACCATGATCGTGGTGACCCACGAGATGGGTTTCGCCCGTCGCGCCGCCGACCGGGTGGTCTTCATGGACGACGGCCGGATCGTCGAATCCGGCGCTCCCGACGACTTCTTCGCAGCTCCGCGCACCGAGCGGGCCCGCGACTTCCTATCCAAGATCCTCCAGCACTAGCCCCCAACGGGAGGGTGTCATGTCAATCCTCAAGATGAGCTTCACCGGGCGGCGGTCGCTCGCCCTCACCGCCACCGCGGTGGCGGTGACCCTCGCCGCCGCCGGCTGCGGCGGCGACAGCGGCGGCAGCGCTCCGGCGCTGCCCGGCAACCCCGGCCTGGGCGGCGACGGCGTCATCGCCCAGTCGGTGTACGACGCCGCGCCGGTCGCCACCGACGCGGACATCCCCGCGGGCTCGGCCATGGACGCGATCCGCAAGCGCGGTTACCTGAACATCGGCGGGTCCCTGGACGCGCCGTTGCTCGCCCAGCAGAACCCGGTCAGCGGCACCATCGAGGGCTTCGACGCCGACATGGCGAAGTTGCTGGCGAAGTACATCATCGGCAAGCCCGAGGTGAAGACGACGACAATCGGCACCCAGACCCGGGAGGCCATGCTCCAGGCCAAGTCGGTCGACGCTGTCTTCCAGACGTACACGATCACCCCGCAGCGGGCCACCCAGGTCGCCTTCGCCGGCCCGTACCTCACCTCCGGCCTCGCCGTCGGTGTCCGCAAGGACGACACCTCGATCAAGAGCGTCAAGGACCTCGCCGGCAAGACCGTGATCGTCGGGGCGAACACCCCCGCCGTCACCGCGCTGCCCTCCGCCGCGCCCGGCTCGAAGCAGATCGCCTTCGGCACCGACCCGCAGGCGTTGCAGGCGCTGCTGCAGAAGCGCGGCGACGCGTACGTGCAGGACTTCACGCTGCTCGCCTCGGGCGCCAAGGCGAATCCGGGGATGAAGGTGGTGGGCGAGCCGTTCACCACCGAGTCGTACGGCATCGGCCTCAACAAGGAGGACGCGCAGTTCAAGGAGTTCGTCAACAACTGGCTGAAGAAGATCCAGGCCGACGGCACGTGGGCGAAGGTCTGGGAGGGCACCCTCGGCTCGGTGGTGGAGGGTGGGGCGCCCACCCCGCCCGCCCTCGGTTCCGCCGACGGCTCCTGAGCAGCCTCCCGTACCGATGGAAGCCCTCACCGCCCACCTGAGCGAGCTTGGCCACGGCCTGGTCACGACTGTCGAACTGACAGTCGTGACCACCGTCGGCGCGATGCTGCTGGGCATCGTCGTGGCCACCCTGCGGATCGCCCCCGTCCCGCTGCTGCGTGCCGTCGGCACCGCGTACGTCGAGGTGTTCCAGAACCTGCCGCTGCTGGCGTTGCTGGTGCTCTTCGTGTTCGCGCTGCCGACCATCGGCATCACGTTCCCGCTGTTCACGTCCGCCGCCATCGTCATCGCGGTGTACGAGGGGGCGTACCTGGCAGAGGCGATCCGCGCCGGGATCAACACGGTCGGTGTGGGCCAGGCCGAGGCAGCCCGCGCCATCGGGCTCACCTTCGGCCAGTCCCTGCGGCACGTGATCCTGCCGCAGGGACTCCGGGCGGTGATCCAGCCGATCGGCAACATCTGCATCGCGCTGCTGATGAACACCTCGCTGGCCGCCGCCGTCGGCGTGGTCGAGCTGACCCAGGCGGCCAACAACGTGAACCTGGTCGAGGCCCAACCGATCGCCGTCTTCACCGGCGCGGGCCTCGCCTACATGCTGCTGGCGCTGATCATCGGTCAGGTCACCGGCCTGCTCGAACGAAGGCTGGCGATCGTCCGATGAACAAGACGCAACAGATCCTCTTCGACGAGCCCGGCCCCCGCGCCCAGCGGCGG
Organism: Micromonospora sp. DT228; assembly: GCF_049841595.1. Classification (NCBI taxonomy): domain Bacteria; kingdom Bacillati; phylum Actinomycetota; class Actinomycetes; order Micromonosporales; family Micromonosporaceae; genus Micromonospora; species Micromonospora sp. DT228. The sequence goes on along the minus strand of NZ_JBNCKO010000016.1, from coordinate 20,310 downwards.
ATCCGGATCGCCACGGTGCTGGGCGCGATCCTCCTGGCCGGTGCCCTGGTCGTGGCCGTCAACCAGTTCGCCAGCCACGGTGAGCTGGCCGCCGCCCGGTGGGAGCCGTTCACCACCTGGCCGATCTGGCGGTACCTGCTCAACGGCCTGTGGGCGACGCTGCGCGCCGCCGCCGCGACCGCCGTGCTCAGCGCCGCGCTCGGGCTGCTGCTGGCGCTCGGTCGGCTGTCGACGCATCGGCCGCTGCGCTGGCTGGCCGGCGCGTACGTGGAGATCTTCCGGACCGTCCCCACCCTGCTGCTGATCTACGTGACGCTGTTCGCCCTGCCGCAGTACGGGCTGAACTTCCCGCTGTTCTGGAAGCTCGTGGTGCCGCTTGTGGTCTCGAACTCGGCGGCGTTCGCGGAGATCTTCCGGTCCGGCATCCTGGCGCTGGACCGTGGGCAGACCGAGGCCGGCCTCGCGGTCGGGCTACGCCGAGGGCAGGTCATGGCGCTGGTGGTCCTGCCGCAGGCGCTGCTCCAACTCGCCCCGTCCCTGGTCAGCCAGCTGGTCGGGCTACTCAAGGACACCTCCCTCGGCTTCGTGGTCAGCTACACCGAGCTGCTCTACAGCGGGCAGGTGCTCTCCTCCTACACCCACCTGCTGATCCAGACGTTCCTGGTGGTGGCCCTGATCTACCTGGTGGTCAACGCCTCGCTGTCGAAGTTCGCCCGCGTACTCCAGGCCCGCAACGGCCGCTTCGGCGGCCGGCGCGGACGGCAGGCCGCTGAGCCTGCCCCGCCACTTGTCGAAGGGAACACCCCCCGGTGACCATCTTCCGCTACGCCGAACTGGCCCGGGTCGTGCGCAACGGCTTCGTCGAGAGCCGGCACCACGGCAGCGTCGTGGTGCTCGCCCCGGACGGGAAAGTCGCCCTCGCCGCCGGCGTACCCGACGAGCCGGTGCTGCCTCGCTCCACCCTCAAGCCGGTGCAGGCACTGGCCTGCCGGGTCGCGGCGGGTGACGAGCTGACCGGCCCGGCGCTGGCCCTCGCCGCCGGCAGCCACACCGGCGACGACCGGCACGTCGAGGTGGTCCGGGCGATGCTGACCGGGGCCGGCCTGACCGAGGACGCGCTCGGCTGCCCGGTGGACTGGCCGGAGGACGAAGCGACCCGGGACCGGCTGATCCGCTCCGGCGGACAGCGCGACCGGATTCGGATGAACTGCTCCGGCAAGCACGCCGCGATGCTTGTCGCCTGCGTCGCCCGGTCCTGGAGCACCCACGACTACCTCGACCCCGACCACCCGCTCCAGCGGGAAACCGCCGCCGCCGTCGCCCGGCTGGCCGGCACGCCGATCGCGCACCACGCGGTCGACGGCTGCGGCGCACCGCTGTTCGGTCTGCCGCTGACCGGCCTGGCCCGCACGTTCCAGGCGTTGGTCACCGCGCCCGCCGGCAGCGACGAGGCGCTGGTCGCGCAGGCCATGCGCCAACACCCGGAGTACGTCGGCGGCTGGCACGGGCACCCGAACACCGACCTGATGCGGGCGCTGCCCGGCGTCCTCGCCAAGGGCGGGGCCGAAGGCGTGCTCGCGGTGGCCGCACCGGATGGCCACGCGGTGGCGGTGAAGGCGATCGACGGTTCACCCCGGGCCACCACCGCCATCGCCCTCGCCGCCCTCGACGCCGTGGGCGTACCGGTGGGTGGGGCTGCCGCACTGCGCCAGGTGCCGGTGCTCGGCGGCGGCGTACCCGTCGGCGCCGTCACGGCCGTCATCGACTGGACCACAGCATCGCCCCGCACGTCTCGCACGGAAGAGGAAGAATCATGAACACATTCGAGATCTGCATCGACAGCGTCGAGGGAGCGGTCGCCGCCGAGGAGGCCGGCGCCGACCGGGTGGAGTTGTGCTCCGCGCTCTTCGACGGCGGGCTGACCCCCAGCCTGGGCACCATCGAGACGACCCTGCGCGCGGTCAGCCGGATCCGGGTACACGTGATCGTCCGTCCGCGGGCCGGCGACTTCATCTACTCGCCGTTCGAGGTCGAGGCGATGGAGCGGGACGTCCGGGCCGCGGTTGCGGCCGGCGCGCACGGCATCGTGATCGGCGCGTTGACCGCCGAGGGCGACGTCGACGTGCCGACCACCCGCCGGCTGATCGCCGCCGCGGGCGACGCCAGCATCACCTTCCACCGGGCGTTCGACATGACCCGCGACCCGCACTCGGCGTTGGAGCAGCTGATCGAGCTGGGCGTACAGCGGGTGCTCACCTCGGGTCAGGAGGTCAGCGTGCTGGAGGGCGCTCCGCTCATCGCCGACCTGGTGCGCCGGGCCGCCGGCCGGATCATCGTCATGCCGGGCGGTGGCATCACCCCGCGCAACATCGCCCGGATCGTCGAGGCGACCGGCGCCGACGAGTACCACTTCGCGGCACTGGTCAGCTCGGACAGCCCGGCCGTGCACCGCAACCCGGCGCCGCTGATGGGTGGCAGCCTGAACCGGCCCGAGTACGAGCGTTCGGGCACCTCGGGCGCCCTGGTCGGCCAGGTGCTCGCCGCCGCCCGCGCCTGACCCCGTCGTCAGCTCGCCGAGCGGTGCGTCTGGAGAAGACTCCTTCAGCCCCACCGCTCGGCGACCCGTCTCAGTACGCGACCAGGGCGATGATCAGCGAGGACACCGCGCCGAGCAGCAGCGCGACGCCGGTGCTGAGCCCGACCACCGCACTCACCGCCGACGCACGGGCCCGAGCCACCGGGACCGCCACGACCGCCGCCACGGTGACCAGCGCGGCGACCAGGTGGATCAGCCGGTAGCCGAGCAGCTCTGCCACCGGGAAGAGGTGGACGCCCACGACCAGGGCTACCCACGGAGCGATCAGCTCGCGACGCCGCAGCAGGGCGAGCAACCCGGCGCCGATGGCGGCGACACCGAACTCGATGCCGACGACGATGCCGAAGGTACGGCTGGTGTCGGCGTCGAACGCCGTCCCGTCCGACCAGTGGCTCCCGGCGAGAAGACCTCCGGCGGTAGCGGTGAGCAGGGCGAGGACCGAACCGCCGATGAGCACCGGCCGCCACGGCTTCGGGGGCGAATCCTGAGCCCAGCCGAACCAGCTGGAGGCGAAGAACCCGAAGACGAACGCTGTCGCCGCCGCGTCTCGGACATGTTCGGTGATCACTGTGCTCCTCGGGGTGCCGTCCGCCCTGCCGCGCCTGCCGCTGGACTGCGATGAGCGGTATACCGCAGAGGTATAAATATGCCGCTGAGGTATATCACTCACCGCACCACCTGGTCCGGCGCGGGCCGAGCGACTATCGCCGCTCGATATCGTTGACGCAGCGCAGCACCGGCCGACCGGTCAGCGCGCCAGCGTCCAGCGGACCAGAGGCCCGCACGGTGAAGGTCACCGACTCGCCCGGCAGCAGCGTGACCAACGCACCGTCCACGGTGGCCGCCGCGTCGAGCCGGTCCGGGAAGAGCGTCAGGTCGCGCAGCACCGTCCGGGCCGTGACCCGGACCCGCTGCCCGCCGTCGAACGGCTCGACCGCCGCCTCCCAGGCCGCCGCCGGCCAGTCCACGTCCCGGTCCTCGGCGAAGAGCCACAGCGCCCGCTCGGCCGTCTCCCCCGCCTCGGCGATCACCAGCTCCCGCCGGGCGTCGTCGGGCCGGACCAGGTCCGTCGGCAGCGCCAGCACCACCGATGAGTACGCCGGAACGTCGAGGTCGACGGAGATCTTCGCCCGGGGCTCACCGTCGAGGGTCAGCCGGGTCACCGAGGCCGACGCCTGCCAGGTCGTGCCGCCGTCGTTGACCGCGACCAGGGCCAGCCCGCCGTCGCGGGGCTGCACGGTCAACAGGCGGTCGGCGTACGCGTGGCGCAGCGCGTACCACAGGGGTTTGCGACGGCCGTCGCCGTCGACGGCGGACCAGGAGGTGACCGGCCAGCAGTCGTTGAGCTGCCAGACGATGGTGCCCGCGCAGATGCCCCGGTGGGATCGGAAGTGCTCGACGCCGAGTTGGATGGCCCGCGCCTGGTTGAGCTGCGTCAGGTAGTGCCAGTCGTCGAAGTCCGCCGGGGCAGGCAGGTGGGCGTCCAGGCCGCGTTGGAGTTTGGCGTCGCCGTTCGCCGCCTTCTGGTGGTGGGCCATGCCCGGCGAGTCGTGGGCCAGGGGTTCGTCGCTCAGTGCCCGGCGCAGGGTCGCGTACGCCGGTGGGGCCTGGTAGCCGAACTCGGCGACGAAGCGGGGCACGTACTCCCGGTATCTGGTGTAGTCGTGGGTGTTCCACACGTCCCAGATGTGGGTGGTGCCGTGTGCCGGGTCGTTCGGGTGGATCGCCTCGGTGCCCGACCAGGGGCTGCCCGGCCAGTACGGGCGGGTGGGGTCCAGCGCGCCGACGATCCGGGGCAGCACGTCGAGGTAGTAACCACGTCCCCAGGTACGCCCGGCGAGGGCCGGCTGCCAGTCCCAGTCGTGCCAGCCCCAGATGTTCTCGTTGTTGCCGGTCCAGAGCACCAGCGACGGGTACGGCGCGAGCCGGGTCACCTGCTCGGCGGCCTCGGCGGCCACCTCGCCGGCGAACGGCTCCTCCTCCGGGTACGCGGCGCAGGCGAAGAGGAAGTCCTGCTGGACGAGGAGCCCGCGCTCGTCGGCGAGGTCGTAGAAGTCCGCCGACTCGTACCGGCCGCCGCCCCAGACGCGCAGCAGGTTGACGTTGGCCTCGACGGCCTGGTCGAACCGTTCGGCGAGGCGGTCCCGGGTGATCCGGGTGGGGAACACGTCGTCGGGGATCCAGTTGACCCCGCGGACGAAGACCGGGACGTCGTTCACCGACAGCGTGAACGGGGTGCCGTGTGCGTCGGGCGTGGTGTCCAGTCGTACCGAGCGGAAGCCGATGCGGTGCGACCAGGTGTCCAGGGTTTCACCGTGCGCGTGCAGGGTCACCTCGATCGGGTGACGGGTCTGGTCGCCATACCCCCGGGGCCACCAGAGCGCGGGCTCGCGGACGGTGAGGGTCAGCACGGCCGTGCGCTGCCCGGCCGGGACGACCGTCTCGGCGTGGGCGCCGGCGACGACCGCCCGGACGGTCAGCGCGACGTCCGCGACCCGCTCGATGTCGATGTGCAGCTCGACCCGGCCGTCGCGGCCGTCCATCGTGACAAGTGGACGGACGCCGGCCAGCCGGGCGGTGGACCAGGCGTGCAGGCTGATCTCCTGCCAGATGCCGGCGGTGACCAGGGTCGGCCCCCAGTCCCACCCGAAGTTGCAGGCCATCTTGCGGATGAAGTGGAACGGCTCCGGGTACGCGTTGGGCCGGTCGCCGAGCCGTTCCCGCTGCGCCTCGGCGTAGCGGTACGCGGACTCGAACGCCACGGCCAGGTCGTTGTCGCCGTCGCGGAGCAGGGCGCGGACGTCGAACCGGTAGCCGCGGTGCATGTTCGCCGTACGGCCGACCTCGACGCCGTTGACGATGAGCGTGGCGACGGTGTCCAGGCCGGCGCAGACCAGGTCCACCCGGTCGTGGTCGCCGGCCAGGTGTCGGAAGCTCGTGCGGTAGTGCCAGTCGGTGCGCCCGATCCAGGCCAGGGCCAGCTCGTTGTCGTCGAGGTAGGGGTCTGGGATCAACCCGGCGTCGAGCAGGTCGGTGTGTACGCAGCCGGGCACTGTCGCCGGCACGGCCCGCCCGGCGATGTCGGCGGGCACCCGCGCTCCGGGTGCCGCCCGCAGGGTCCAACCGTCGTAGAGTGCCTGTCGGCTCAACTCCGCACCGCACCTTCTGCATCGAAAGACGCCTACTGAACCGGATAAGCTGAGCACCGTACGGTTCGGAATTCGGACTGTCAACGGCCAGAGAGCTAAGGAGCACGCCGGTGAAGCGGCCGACAATCGCCGACGTCGCCCGGCACGCCGGGGTGTCCAAGGGCGCCGTGTCGTACGCGCTGAACGGGCAGCCCGGGGTCTCCGAGGCCACCCGGCAGCGCATCCTGGCCATCGCCACGGAGATCGGGTTCAGTCCGAGCAGCGCCGCCCGCGCCCTCTCCGCCGCCACCGCCGGGGCGGTCGGCCTGGCCCTGTGCCGACCGGCCCGGATCCTCGGCGTCGAGCCGTTCTTCATGGCGCTGATCAGTGGCGTCGAGGCCGAACTGTCCGCCCGCTCGTACGCGCTGACTCTCCAGGTGGTGGCCGATCCGGACGCCGAGATCGCGGTCTACCGGCGCTGGTGGGGCGAACGTCGGGTGGACGGGGTGCTCGTCTGCGACCTGCGCACCGACGACCGCCGCATCGCCGCCCTGGAGCAGCTCCAACTGCCCGCGGTGGTGATCGGCGGACCCGGTGGCACCGGCGCGTTGGCCAGCCTCTGGTCCGACGACGCGGCGGCGTTGACCGAGACGGTGGAATACCTGGTCGCGCTCGGGCACCGGCGGATCGCCCGGGTCGCCGGCCTGCCCGACCTGCGGCACACCGAGATCCGCACCGACGCGTTCGCGGCGGTGTGTCGACGGCTCGACCTGGCCGACGCGGTCACCGTCTGGTCCGACTACACCGGCGAGGAGGGCGGGCGGGCCACCCGCCGCCTGCTCAGCTCCGCCCAACGGCCCTCGGCGGTCATCTACGACAACGACGTGATGGCCATCGCCGGGCTCTCCGTGGCCCAGGAGATGGGGCTCACCGTTCCCGGCGACCTGTCCATCGTGGCCTGGGACGACTCGCCGCTGTGCCGGTTGGTGCACCCGCCGCTGACCGCGCTGGGCCGGGACATCTCGGCGTACGGCGCGCACGCCGCCCGGCAACTGCTCGCCGTGATCGGTGGGGCGCCGGTGAGCCGGGTGCAGGACGAGACGCCGCAGCTGACCCCCCGGGGCAGCACCGCGCCTCCCCGAGGAAGATGAACCGGTTCAGCGAGATGCGGACGGGAACTCCTCGAAGTACGCCTCGACCCGCTCGGCCGTCGCCGGGCGGGCCAGCGCGAACCCCTGCCCGTACCGGCAGCCGCCCCGGCGGGCCACCTCCACCTGCGTCGACGACTCCAGCTCCTCGGCGACGATCTCGACGCCCAGCCGCTCACCGACGTTTACCACCACGTCGATAAGCGGTGGCTGCCCGTCCGGCTGGGCGCCCACCAACTCCGGGCCCACCTTGAGCAGGTCGATCGGCAGTCGGCGGAGCTGGGCCAGCGAGGCGTGCTCGGCCCGGAAGTCGTCCAACGCGGTGCGGACGCCAAGCGACCGCAGCCCGGCCAACCGGGCCACCACTGTCGACAGGTCACCCGCCACCTTCGGCTCGCTCACCTCCACCACCAGCCGCTCCGGTGGCACCCCGTACGCGGCCAGCACGGCCGCCGCCCGCTGCACGAAGTCGGGCGTCGTCAGCTCCCGGGTCGTGACGTTCACCGCCATCCACAACTCCCGAACGCCCACCGACCAGTCGGACAACTGCCGGCAGGCCCGGTCCAGCACCCACCACTCCAACTCGCCGACCAGGTCCAGGTCCTCGGCGACCGGCAGCAGCTCGGCCGGGAGCACCGTGCCGAGCACCGGGCTGCGCCACCGCAGCAGCGCCTCCGCACCCACCGGTTGCCCGTCGGCCAGGTCGACAACCGGCTGGTAGACGAGGTCCAACTCGCCACGGGCCACCGCACCGGGCAGTTCGCGTTCCAGGTCGAGGCGGCGCACCAACTGCTCCTCCAGGAACGCGTCATACCACTCGACCCGATCCCGGCCCAGTTGCACGGCCCGCCGCCGGGCCAGCTCGGCCTGCCGGAGCACGTCAGCGGGCCGGTCACCGCTCACCTCGGCCAGCCCGATGCTTGTCTGCACCCGCATCACCGCACCGGCAACCTGGTAGGGCGGGGCGAGCGCGGCCAGCAACCGGGTGCCCAGCGCGTACGCCAGCACCGGGCCGGCGGCGGTGACCACCGCGAAGCCGGCGCCCGTGCAGCCGGTGACCACGTCGTCGGAAGCGATGACGGCGCGGACCCGGTGCACCGCCTCGGCCAGCACGTCCTCCCGCGCGGTCGGGCCGATCCCGTCGGTGACGTGCAGGTCGACGAGCAGCAGCGCGCCGGACGGCGCCGGCACGTCGCCGATCGCGGCGAGGGCGTCCAGCAGGGCTGCCCGGTCACCGGGCGGACCGTTTCCCGCCGGAACCGGCCGCCGGCTCAGCGCCGACCAGCCGCCGTCGTCCTCCGCCGGCCAGGTCGAGCCGGCGCCGTACCCGGCTATTGGGCCAGCCGGGTCGCGCTTGTCGCTCGGGTCGTGCACGGGCGCCGTCGGTGGAAGATCACCCAGCCAGCGCGGCTGGAGCGCGTGGCGGTGCCGCACCGGGCCGCCGGCGGGTCGGCGGTGCGCGGCGGGTCGTGCCGAGTTGGGCGCGTCACGGGCGCGCAGCAACTCGCGCAGCACCAGGGGCGGCACCGCCGCCAGCGCCAGCACGACGCTCGTCCGATCCGGCGCGTGACCGGAGCCCAGGTGCGGCGCCACCGCCAGCAGCAGCACCGCGGCGGGGAGCACCGACCGGGGCCAGGCCGACGAGATCGGCTCCGCCGGCGCGGTGTCGCCCGCGTCCGCGGCGTCGACCGCACCGACCGCACCGACCGCGACGAGCAGCAAACCGAGCACCAGCGGGGGTACGACCAGCAGGGTCACCCGCCCGGTCGGCGCGGACGGCAGCGCGGCCAGCAGCACCAGCCCGCCGAGGGTGAGCAGGACTCCGCCGCGGCAGACCGCCGTCGGAGAACGTCGCCGCGGCCCGGCGAACGCGGTGAGCGCGGCCATGCCCAGCCCACCGAGCGCCAACGCGGCCACCAGCCGGACCGGCACCGGCGGGCCGACAGGGGGCAGCAGCAGCCAGCCGGCGAGGGCCAACCCGACGGCCGGGCCGGTCGACTCGACGAGCCCGCGCAGCCGGACCCCGGCGGTCGGGCGCGTCCGGCCGGGAAGCCGGCACAACCCCGCCCCGGCGAGGGCCACCACGAGCAGTGCCCCCACCAGCGCGGCAACGGTGCGCCAGCCACCGGCCAGCGGCAGTGCGACGGCGGTCAGACCGGCCGTCACCACCGCCGCGTCGAGCAGCACGCCCGCCGTCCGCGGCGCCGGGTCGACGCGGCGCGAGACGGCCAGCCGGGAGAGCCGCACCCCGGCGAGGGTGGCGCCGGCGCCGGCCGACAGGGCGATCACCACCGGAGTCGGCACCAGGTCGAGGGCACCGGCGAAGAGGAGCAGCGCCACAGTCGTGGACGTGGCGGTCTCCGGTGTTCGGCGGGGGACGAGGACGCGGAACGGGTACGCGAGGAGCACGGCGGTCGCCTTCGTGAGGGGGCACGGGGCGGTACGACGGTGCGGGACATCGAACAATCTCTGGTCCGCTGTCCAACAATTGTGAACGATCGGCGGCCACATCGGTTACGTGTCGGTCACCCAGAGCAGGCAACGACAGGTGTCACTGTACGACGTACCACCCCCTCGGCACCGCCCGCCGCGAGCCGCAACGGCCGGGAGTGGGATCATCGGAGGGTGAGTAAGCCCGACACGGTCCGCTTCCGATACAACCAAGCCATCCTGGTCGCCGCGGTGATCGCCTTCATCGGTGCCCTGCCGCTGGCGAACGCCCGGACCTACCTGCTGGCGGTGCTGCTCGTCCCGCTCGCCGTCGGGGTGTGGGCCTGGCGGGCCGGCACCGAAGCCGACGCGCGGGAGCTACGGCTACGGGCGTTGGTCGGGCAACGCCGCCTCACCTGGGACCGGGTCGTCGAGCTGACCGCCGACCGGCGCGGGCGGGCGGTGGCCCGGCTCGACGACGGCCAGCAGGTCACCCTGCCGGCCGTCCGTGGCGAGGACCTGCCCCGGCTGATCTCGGCCACCGGTCAGGCGCTGCCCCACGCCGGCTGAGTGCCGGCTCAGTAGCCGTCGACGACCGCGTTGATCAGCGGCTGTCCGGCGGCGAACCGGCGAACCTGGTCACCGACCAGTCGGTAGGCCCTCGGCAGCAGGCCTCGCACCGACCCGGCCACGTGCGGGGTGAGCAGCACGTTCGGCATCGCCCAGAGCGGCGAGTCGGCGGGCAGCGGCTCCGGGTCGGTGACGTCCAGCGCGGCCGAGATCCGGCCGGTGCCCAGCTCGGCGACGAGTGCCTCGGTGTGTGCCACCGGCCCTCGGGCGGCGTTCACCAGCAGCGCCCCGTCCGGCATCGCGGCCAGGAAGTCCTTGTCGATCAGGCCACGCGTCTGGTCGGTGAGCGGCACCAGCACCACCACCACGTCCGCCTCGGGCAGCAGCCGGGGTAACTCCTCGACCGCGTACACCCCCTGCTCCGGGCGGGCCGTCCTGGCGACCAGGGTGAAGCTCACCTCGAAGGGGGCGAGCCGGTCGCGCACCGCCGAGCCGATCGAACCGGCCCCGATGATGAGCACCCGCTTGCCGGTCAGCTCGTCGGTCGGGGCGTTCCCCTGGTACGCCCAGCGCCTGTCGGCCTGGGCACGGAGGAACGCCGGGAACGCCCGTAGCTGGGCGAGGATCGCGGTCACGACCCACTCGGCGGTGGCCGGGTCGTGCACGCCCCGGGCATCGCAGAGGGTGACACCCGGTGGGGTCCGGCCGGCCCAGGCGTCCGCCCCGGCGGAGAGCAACTGCACCACCGCCAGGTCGGGCAGCTCACCCAGCAGCGCCGTCGCGTCGGTGCCGGTCAGGAACGGCGGCACCCAGACGCGGACGTCCGCCACCTCCGAGGGCAGCCGGTCGGCGTGCTCCAGGACCTCCACCGTCACGTCCGGGGGCAGCTCGCCCATCAGGTTCAGGCCGGCCTGGTTCGGAATCCATACCTTCACGTCAGCCGACGATAGTCCCCGCCACCGCGACCGGCGCGCTGCGGGCGCGAACCGGCGTCCCGGGGGATGGCGCGCGGAGCTGGGGCGGGCGAGACTCAGCACACCGATGTTCGACCCGGCCCTGGACGAGGTATAACGAAGGGTCGGAGGTCCGGTCGGCCTCCGCCCCAGCAGACAGGTGCTCGATGACCGACGGCTCCCCCGGCACCGCCCGGCGTCCAACCGCCTCACCCGCGGCGCTCGGCGACCCGGAGCGGCTCCGCGCGCTCGCCGACACCGGCCTCGACGCCGCCCCGGACGAGGCGTTCGACAGGTTCGCCCGGCTGGTCAGCGACCTGCTGGACGTGCCGGTCGCGCTTGTCTCCCTGGTCACCGCCGACCGGCAGTTCTTTCCGGGCGCGTTCGGGTTGCCGGAGCCCTGGTCGGAACGCCGGCAGACCCCGTTGAGTCACTCGTTCTGCCAGCACGTGGTGGACATCGAGGTGCCGATGGTGCTGCCGGACGCCCGGGTCTACCCCCGTGTCCGGGACAATCTGGCCATCGACGACCTCGGCGTCGTCGCGTACGCCGGGATGCCGCTGACCGACCTCTCCGGGCGGGTGCTCGGTTCGCTGTGCGCCATCGACAGCAAACCGCGCGCGTGGACGAGCGCGCAGCTACGGACCCTGGCCGACCTGGCTGCCGCCTGCTCGTCCGAGCTGCGACTGCGCATCGCGCTGGACGGCGCGCAGGAGGCCCGGCGGCGGGTCGTGCAGGCACACGAGCGGCTGGAGCTGCTGGCCGGGGTGAGTGAGACCCTCGCCGGCACCCTGGACGTGGGCACCGCGCTGCGCCGACTCGCCGCCGCCATGGTGCCGCTGCTCGCCGACTGGTGCCTGCTCACCCTGATCGGCCCGACCGGCCTGCCGCGCGAGGTGGTCTCGGTGCACCGCGACCCGGCCCGGACGGCGGACGTCGAACGCTTCGGTGAGTTGCTGCGCACCGGGCTGAGCCCGGACTCGTCCATCCGGGCGGTGCTGCGGACCGGCCAGCCCCGACTCGGCAGCATCGCGTCGCTGGCCGACGTGACGAGGGGCACCACCCACCCGGAGATGGCGCCGATCGCCGCCCGCCTGGGCATCGCGTCCTACCTGAGCGTGCCGGTGCGGGGCGTCGGCGGCACCGTGCTGGGCGCGATCACCCTGGTCAACGGCACCGGGCGGCAGCAGTTCGACGACCGCGACCTGCTCACCGCCGTCGAGATCGGCCGCAGGGCCGGCCAGGCCGTCGGCAACAGCTCGATGTACGGCGAGCAGCGACACGTCGCCGAGGTCCTGCAACACAGCATGCTGCCGCGCCTGCCGGTCGTCCAGGAGCTGGAGCTGGCGGCCCGCTACCAGCCGGCGGCCGACCGGGTGGAGGTGGGCGGTGACTGGTACGACGCGTTCATCCAGCCCGACGGCGATCTGATCGCGGCGATCGGGGACGTGGCCGGGCACGACATCGAGGCGGCGGCGACCATGGGTCAGCTGCGCAACCTGGTGCGGGGCAACGCCTTCGGCCGGCCGGACTCGGTCGGGGAGCTGCTGAGCAACCTGGACGGCGCGATCCGTGGCCTGCGGCTGCCCATCGCCGCCACCGCGACGCTGGTCCGGATCTGCCCGCAGGACGCCGGCGTCCGCGAGGTGACCTGGTCCAACGCCGGGCACCCGCCGGCCCTGGTGGTCCGCGTCGGTGGGACGGTCGAGATTCTCGAGGCGAGACCGGAGCCGCTGCTCGGCCTGGCCCGAGCGTCGTCGCGGACCAGCCAGTCGACGAGCCTGGCCACCGGCGACACCCTGCTGCTCTACACCGACGGGCTGATCGAGCGGCGGGACCGATCCATCGACGAGGGCCTGGCCGAGCTGGTGATTCGGCTGACCGACACCGACTCACTGCCCCTCGACGAGCTGTGCGACCTGCTGCTCGCCTCGATCCGCCACCGCGAGGACGACACCGCGCTGCTGGCCGTACGGGCACGGTGAACTGTGCACCGGCCGGGGTCGCGGGCACCCATCGGACTCGGCCGGGCCGTCCGGCGGGCTACCCTGGGCCGGGTGAGAGCCCGTCCCCCGTACCCTCGCGTCCGTAGCCTTCGGGTGGCCCTCGCGGCGTCCTGCGCGGCAGTGCTGCTCAGCGCGGGTTGCAGCTTCGGCGAACCGGAGCCCGACCCGGCCGGCGAGCCGCCCAACCTGCCGACCCCGTCCGCCTCGGCGAGCCCCGGCGGCGCCGGCCAGCAGGCGGTGGCGACGGTCCTCGCGAAGGGTCTGCGGGTGCCCTGGGCCATCGCCTTCCTGCCCGACGGGGCCGCACTCGTCACCGAACGGGACAGCGGCCGGATCGTCCAGGTCGGCCCCGAGTCCGGGCCGGACGGTCTGCGGATCCGCCCGGTGCAGACGATCGCCGACGTGGCCGCGGCCGGCGAGGGCGGCCTGCTCGGCATCGCCGTCTCCCCCGACTACGCCCGCGACCGGACGGTCTTCGTCTACTACACCGCCGAGCGGGACAACCGGGTCGCGCGGCTACAACTCGGTGGGCAGCCCACCCCGATCCTCACCGGCATCCCCAAGGCCAACGTGCACAACGGTGGCGGGTTGGGTTTCGGCCCGGACGGGCAGCTCTACGTCAGCACCGGGGACGCCGGCCAGCGCCCCCTCTCGCAGGACGTGAAGAGCCTCGGCGGCAAGATCCTCCGGATCACCCGGGACGGCAAGCCCGCACCGGGCAACCCGTACGCCGGCTCCCCGGTCTGGTCCCAGGGTCACCGCAACGTGCAGGGCTTCGCCTGGGACGGCGCCAAGCGGATGTACGCCGTCGAGTTCGGCCAGAACACCTGGGACGAGATCAACCAGATCACCAAGGGCGGCAACTACGGCTGGCCGGAGGTCGAGGGACGGGCCGGCGACCGGCGGTTCACCGACCCCGTCACGCAGTGGGCGACCGAGGACGCGTCCTGCTCCGGTCTGGCCGCCACGGACCGGCTGCTGGTCACCGGCTGCCTCCGCGGCAAACGCCTCTGGGTGATGGAGCTGACCGACACCGGCACGCTGCTCGGCCAGCCCAGTGAGCTGCTCACCAACCGGTACGGCCGACTGCGCGCGGTGGCCGCCGCGCCGGACGGCTCGCTCTGGGTGAGCACCTCCAACCACGACGGGCGGGGCAACCCGGGCGGCGACGACGACCGACTCCTGCGGGTGGTCTTCGCGGGCGGCGACGGCGGACGCAGCTGACGTTCGTCACCATCCGTTCAGGTTTACCAAGATCTCCCGACGGGCAGGTCAGACTTTCAGCATGGACGGGCAGCGCGACGAGCAGCACGACGACGCCGGGGACCGGGACGCCCCGGTGACCGACGGCGATCCGCCACGCCCCACGCGTTCGCTGGTCGGCCCCGGCGGCCCGCTGCGCCGCGTCGGGCTGATCGTCGCCGTCCTCGCCGTGGCCCTGACCGGGGCGGTGCTCGGGGTGCTGGCCGGCGGTCAGGTCGACACCGACATCGGGCCGTTCCGGGCCAACCTCAGCATCTCCCCCGCCCGCGACGGCGGCACCACCGTCGACATCCCGCCGCTCGGCGCGTTGCTGCTCGACAGCCACGACGGGCCGACCCACCTCACCGTGCGGCTGGGCGCACTCGACCAGGGACGCACCGAGGCGCTGATCGACGACCCGGCCAGCATCAGCCGGGCCAGCCAGAGCGCCGTGGAGGACGTCCGCTCCGGTGTGATGCGGCTCGGCCTGCGGGCCCTCGGCGCGTCGGTGCTCGTCACCCTGATCCTGGCCGGGCTGATCTTCCGCAACGTCCGGCGGACCGCCTGGGCGGGTGGCCTCGCGCTGCTGGTCACCGCCGGGAGTCTCGGCACGGCGGCGGCCACCGTACGTCCCCAGGCGATCGAGGAGCCACGCTACGAGGGGCTGCTTGTCAACGCGCCAGCCATCGTCGGCGACGCGCGCCGGATCGCCAACGACTACACCAAGTACGCCGAGCAACTGCAACGCCTGGTCGGAAACGTCAGCCAGCTCTACACCACCGTCTCGGCGCTTCCGCTGCTGGAGCCGACCCCGGGCACCACGCGGGTGCTGCACGTCTCCGACATGCACCTCAACCCGACCGGCTGGCAACTGATCCGGACGGTGGTGGAGCAGTTCGGCATCGACGTCGTGATCGACACCGGTGACATCACCGACTGGGGCAGCGAGCCGGAGGCGTCCTTCGTCGGCTCGATCGGCCTGCTCAAGAAGCCGTACGTCTTCATCCGGGGCAACCACGACTCCGGCAAGACCGCCGCCGCCGTCGCCCGTCAGCCGAACGCGATCGTGTTGAACAACTCGACGACCACGGTCGGCGGGCTGACCATCGCCGGCATCGGCGACCCCCGCTTCACCCCGGACAAGAACACCTCACCCGCCGGCAGCGGCCTGACCCCCCAGGTCGCCGACCAGGTGATCGACGCGGGCGAGCAGCTCGCGACCACGGTGCGCCGCTCGCCCCAGCCGGTGAACATCGCGCTGGTGCACGACCCGGCGTCGGCCGGGCCGCTCGCCGGCACCTGCCCGCTGGTGCTGGCCGGGCACACCCACGCGCGGCAGGTGTCCCGGCTGCCCCAGGCGCCCGGCCAGCAGCCCACCGCGCTGATGGTCGAGGGCTCCACCGGCGGCGCCGGCCTGCGCGGCCTGGAGGGCGAGAAACCGACTCCGCTGACGATGACGGTTCTCTACTTCGACCAGCAGAAGATGCTCCAGGCGTACGACGACATCACCGTGGGCGGCACCGGCCAGTCCCAGGTCAACCTGGAACGGCACGTGGTGGCCGATCCGGCGCAGGGCGCGCAGGCGTCGGTCACCCCGACGCCGACCGGTGGCGCGCCGGAGTCACCCAACCCGCTGCAGAGCCCCACCCCGAGCCCGACCAGCTGATCCTGGCCCCACACGGCCGGCTCGGCACCACTGGGCCGGCGCGACCGGGTCAGCGCAGGGCGATGGCGGCCAGGGCGGCGTTGACGATGCTGCCGGGCAGCAGGTCGTGCAGGTCGTACAGCTCGGCGACACTGCCGGACTGGCCGAACTCGTCCACGCCGAGCGGCACCGCCGGCGCGCCGAGGGCCGACCCGAGCCAGGCCATCGCGTGCGACGCCGCGTCGTGCACGGTCACCACCGGCACCCGATCGACGAACGCGGACCGCAGCGCGCCCGGCACGCTGGGCACCGTGGCCGTCCGCACGCCCTGGCGCAGGGTGCGCTGCCAGGCCCGGTAGAGCCGGTCGAGGCTCGTCACGTCCACCACGTGCGCGGCGATGCCCTCGTCGGCCAGCTCCGCCGCCGCGGCCAACACCTCGGGCAGCACCGCGCCGGAGGCGGCCAGTTGCACCACCGGGGCGTCGACCAGATGCGGGTACGCCTGGTGCGCGTCGACAAGCCGGTACGCCCCGGCGACCACCTGGCGACGCAGCACCGCGTCACCGAGACGGGTCCGGGCCGCCTCGAACGGCGCCTGGTCCAGCGGTCGGGTGCTCAACCGGAAGTAGTACGCGCCGTCCTCGGCGGGCGCGGCGGTCGCCGCCGGTGTCGACCCACCGGCGATCTGCCCCAGCGCGTCGCAGAGCAGCCAGTCCAGGCTGGTCGCGTACGCCGGCTCGACGAAGGTCACCCCGGGCAGCTCCAGGCCCACCGACGCGGTGATCGTGGACTGGTGGGCGCCGCCCTCCGGGGCCAGGGTGATGCCGGACGGGGTGCCGGCCACCACGAACCTCGAGCCGGAGTACGTGCCGTACAGGAACGCGTCCAGGCCGCGCAGCACGAACGGGTCGTAGACCGTGCCCACCGGCAGCAGCGGCTGCCCGGACAGGTCCCAGGACAGGCCGAGCTGACCGAGCAGCAGGAACAGGTTCATCTCCGAGATGCCCAGCTCGATGTGCTGCCCGGCGGGGCTCTCGGTCCAGCGCAGCATCCGGTCCTCGGTCCAGGAACGCTGCTCGGTGGGGGCGAACACCCCGGTCTTGTTGATGAACCCGGCCAGGTTCGTGGAGGTGGCCACGTCTGGGGCGGTGGTCACCAGGTAGCGGCCCACCTCCCGGTGCCGCGCCAGGTCCACGAGCACCCGACCGAAGACCTCCTGCGTGGAGATCGGCTTCGTTGCGCGTACTCCCGTGCTTTCCGGGACGGTGACCCCCAGCGCGCGCTCGCGGGGCGCGCGGGACAGCGCCTCCCGGCGGGCGCCGGCCCGGATGCCGGCCGGTGACGCCGGGTCGAGGCGGTCCCACTCGGTCTCGGCGGTCAACCCCTGCGCGGCCCGCAGCGTGTCGACCTGCTCCGAGCTGAGCAGCGCGGAATGGTTGCGCGGATTGCCGGCGATGGGCAACCCCCAACCCTTGACGGTGTACGCGAAGACGACGCTGGGCCGGTCGGTGACCGCGTCGCACTGGGCGTACGCGTCCAGCATCGCGGACAGGTCGTGCCCGCCCAGGTCGGTGACGAGCGGGCTCAGCTCCTCGTCGCTGACGTGGGCGATCAGCTCGTCGATGCCGGCCGGCGCACCGTCCAGGAATTGCTTTCGCAGGGCCGGGCCGGTCAACCCGAACAGCGACTGGTACTGCTCGTTGGGCATCGCGTCGATCCAGTCGCGCAGCGCCTCGCCACCCGGCCGGGCGTACGCCTCGGCGAGCCGACGGCCGTACTTGACCTCCACGACGTGCCAGCCGGCCGCCTCGAACTGGCCGCGCCACTGGTTGATCCGGATGCCGGGAACCACCCGGTCCAGCGACTGCCGGTTGAAGTCGACGAGCCACATGACGTTGCCCAGCCCGGTGGTCGCCGGGTCGGCCACCGCCTCCCAGATGTTGCCCTCGTCCAACTCGGCGTCGCCGATCAGCGCCACGAACCGGGAGTGCGGGCGGGCCCCGAAGTGCGCGTCGACGTACCGCCGGGTGGCGGCGGCGAAGAGCGGCGCCGCCGCGCCCAGCCCCACCGAGCCGGTGGAGAAGTCCACCTCGTCGGGGTCCTTGGTGCGCGACGGGTAGGACTGGAGGCCGCCACGGGCCCGCAGCCGGGGCAGGTAGGAGCGGTCCAGGTTGCCGAGCAGGTACTGGATGGCGTGGAACACCGGGGACGCGTGCGGCTTCACGGCGACCCGGTCCTCGGCGTCCAGGTGCGCGAACCACAGCGCGGTCATCGCCGTGACCAGCGAGGCGCTGGACGCCTGGTGGCCGCCGACCTTCACGCCGTCACCGGTGGCCCGGTCGTGGTTGGCGGCGTCGACGATCCGGGTGGCGAGCCAGAGCACCCGCCGCTGGATCTCGTCGAGGACATCGAGGTCGTGCTGGGTCACGGTGGCTCCATTCGGGCGTCGCCGTTGACGCCCTCGTGCGGGGTGCGGGGGTGGCCGCGTCTGCGACAGGGGGTGGCGGCAGGCCGCCGCGGCGGCCTGTTTCGGGTGTGCCGGTCAGCCCTGGACGCCGAGGCGCTCCAGGATCAGCTCACGCAGGGTCTTCGCGTCGGCCTGCCCCCGGGTGGTCTTCATGACCGCGCCGACGAGCGCGCCGACCGCCGCGACCTTGCCGCTGCGGATCTTGTCGGCGATGCCGGGGTTCGCGGCGATCGCCTCGTCCACGGCGGCGGTCAGCGCACCGGTGTCCGACACGACCTCCAGGCCCCGACTGGTCATGATCTCGGTGGGCGAGCCCTCACCGTCGACCACGCCCTCCAGCACCGTACGGGCCATCTTGTCGTTGAGCGAGCCTGCGTCGACAAGCCCCTGCAGCTCGGCGACCTGGGCGGGAGTGGCACCGATCTCGGCCAGCTCCACGCCGCTCTCGTTGGCGCGGCGGGACAGCTCACCCAGCCACCACTTGCGGGCCGCCGCCGGGGTGGTGCCCGCCGCCACGGTGGCCTCGATCAGCTCGACCGCGCCGGCGTTCAACACCGACTGCATGTCCAGGTCGGAGAGGCCCCACTGCTCCTGGAGCCGACGCCGGTGCACCCGCGGCAGCTCCGGCAGGGCGGCCTTCAGCTCGGCGACCCAGGCCCGGTCCGGGGCGATCGGCACCAGGTCGGGCTCCGGGAAGTACCTGTAGTCGGTGGCCGTCTCCTTCGAGCGACCCGGGGTGGTGTCACCGGTGTCCTCGTGGAAGTGGCGCGTCTCCTGGGTGATCCGGCCGCCCGCGTCGAGCACCGACGCCTGGCGCAGCATCTCCGAGCGGACCGCCCGCTCCACCGACCGCAGCGAGTTGACGTTCTTCGTCTCGGTACGGGTGCCCCACTCCGCGCCCGGCAGGTTGAGCGAGGTGTTCACGTCGCAGCGCAGCGAACCCTCCTCCATCCGCACGTCGGAGACGCCGAGGGTGCGGATCACGTCACGCAGCTCGGCGACGTACGCCTTGGCCACGTCGGGGGCGAGCGCACCGGTGCCCGTGATCGGCTTGGTGACGATCTCGACGAGCGGGATGCCGGCCCGGTTGTAGTCGACGAGCGACTCGGTCGCGCCCTGGATGCGGCCGGTGGCACCACCGACGTGCAGCGATTTGCCGGTGTCCTCCTCGAGGTGCACCCGCTCGATCTCGATCCGCACCGTCTCGCCGCCCATCTCGACGTCCAGGTAACCGTCGACACAGATCGGCTCGTCGTACTGGCTGATCTGGAAGTTCTTCGGCATGTCCGGGTAGAAGTAGTTCTTCCGGGCGAACCGGCACCACTCGGCGATCGAGCAGTTCAGCGCCAGGCCGATCCGGATGATCGCCTCGATGGCCGCCTTGTTGGCCACCGGCAGTGAACCGGGCAGGCCCAGGCACACCGGGCAGACCCGGGTGTTCGGCTCGCCACCGAAATCGGTCGGGCAACCACAGAACATCTTGGTGTTCGTGCCCAGCTCGACGTGGGTCTCCAGGCCGATCACCGGTTCGAAGCGCGCGACGACCTCGTCGTACGCGGGCAGTGTCGTGGTCATGAGACGCTCCAGACGCGATCCGGACAGAACCGGTCCAGCCTAGTGGGGTTGTCCGATCAATCCTCGGCCGGGTTTCGTCAGGCGCGCGTGGCGTCTTTGGCGACGGGGTACGGAGCGACCGTGACGACTATCGGGGACCAGACCGCAGAGGTGGAGCAGGCACGGCCGATCCCGCAGGCGCAGCCACGCTCGGGCCGGCTGAACACCGGCTTGGTGGTGCTGCTGGTGGTCGCCTTCCCCGCTCTGCTCGTTGTCGGGATGTCGGTCGCCGACGGCGAATGGAACGCTGGCGATCTACTGCCCGGCCTGCTGCTCCTCCTGATACCCGGGGTGATCGGTGCCGTCATCGCACTTCTGGTCGTCCGCCGGATGTCCCGCAACCCGTCGCCGTCAAGCGGCGCCAGTCCGAACACACGGCGTCAGATGAAGGAAGCCCTGCGCGACGGGCGGACCACTGACCTGCGGATCGACGCCCTAGTACGGCAGCCGCCGTTCGTGAGGTGACCTCGGGTCCCGCAGGAATGAGGACGGCCACCGCATGATCGTCTGT
>NZ_JBNCKO010000015.1:148319-190940 GCF_049841595.1 Micromonospora sp. DT228 | reverse complement strand
CCCGAGGCGAACCCGCCACCCGCCAACAACGCCTCACCTTCAACACACCCGACTGACAGCAAAGTGAAACGCGCTCTCAGGGCGGCGGTACTCGCCAGCCGATCCTCCACCGGGCTGCCGTTGCCTCGCCCGGTTCCACTCCTCCCACGGCCAGCCAGAGCTGATGCAGAAGGTGGAGAGAACCCCCTGTCGGGCTAGCCAAACTTTGCCGCCCATTTGCCGCGACGAGTGAGACGCGGCGGCCCCGAGCGAGACGAAGTGAGACTGACTCGCCATTCACAGAAACGCCCCCCGGCCAGCGTTCGCGCTGGTCAGGGGGCGTTTTTGCTGTCCAGAGGGGCGGAGGGTGTGGGATTCGAACCCACGAAGACATCGCTGCCTTACCGGTTTTCAAGACCACGCGTGTCACGGCGCTGACCTGGGGATATGCAGTGTTGCCTACGTCTGCCGACACGAATCCGGCACAACGCGCCCCCCGCGACCATGATCCCGTAGGTAGTCTCCGCTGTCATGATCGCGCCGCCCCTCGCCTCACGCTCGTGGAAACTCCGCGCCGCAGTGGCCGCCGCTGTCGTGCTCGCGTCGTGCCTTGCGATCCCAGTTGGCTGGGCGGCAGTGAAGACGGCAGGAGCGGGCCGAGGTGAGGCGACCCCGGTTGCTGCTGCTGATGCCTACTTGCTGGCAGCGTTCGCCGAGTACGGCGACGGGCTCGGCGTAGAGCGTTGCCTCTGCGACAGTCGCCGCGACGCTCTGTTGGAAGAAACGAACAAAATGCGTGAGCAACTCGCGGCGACCGGCAAGAGCATCAAAGTGGAGTCGTCCGACTGGCGAGAAGTCGACGCGGACGGCACTGTCTCTGTACAGATACATCTACGATTTACCGACGTTGCTGCCAGCGGAGGGCCGATCTTTATCGTCGGCAAAAGCCATGAATGGCGCTTCAAGACTAAGCACGAACGGGGCCTTGACTCAGGTTGGAAAGTCTGCCGCATCGACGCTCCGCCGCTGTGTGGTACCCATATTCGCTGTTAGTGGCGCTTGTGCTCTTTCTCCATTGCAAGCAGGATGGCCCTTGCGGCATTGTCGGGATCGACTGCACCGGTATCAATGCGCAAATCTGCCTCTACGTTTTCGGTCGCATCCCACGCGCTTAGTCGAGCAGGCACATCACCCGTGTTCCGCCCGCGCATTCGCTGTTCAGCTACATCCCGGGCGCACCAGAGATACACCACTAGCCAAGCGATGGAATAGTCAGCGTTCTTCACGGCTTCGATGGCCTTGCTCTGTCCGAGGTGCAGTACCGGCACCCCGGAATCCGAATGCCTTGACAGGCCGGCGCGGTCGACCGCGTAAACCGCACCATACCTACGATTCTCCCAAACGATTTCGCCCCTGTCAGCTAGGTTCGCCAATTCGGATTCGCTGATCATCCGGTAGCCCTCGGTGCGCCCACCGCCGACCTTCAACCGCTCGAAGAGTGAGCAACGCGTGTCGGCCAAGTGGAGGGCTTGCGTCACTGTGTCTTTGCCGGCTGCGGGTGGCCCGTAGAGAATGATGCCTGCTCTCACTGCTTGACCTCGCTGCCCATCACCTCACGGAGAAGCGCTCTTGCCTGCGCCTTGAGTGGTGCACTAGAGACACAGTTCTTGATCAGCATGTGCGGAACCTGCGGCCGGAAATCCAGATCTATACGGCCAAGGTAGCCATTCCAATTTGCCAGCTTCGCTGCATCACGGGCAGCTCCCCGACGGCGGATATAGGTCTGCATGCTGCTTTCGTCACAGTAGACCCAAACAAACGTAACGCTAGCGTTCTTGTCAGCAAAGGACGACTGTGCACGTTCCAGCCAAGCCGAATCATTGAACTCGGCGACGAAAGGCGCGGTAATGATAGCGCTATTGCCGCAAGCGACGTTTTCGGCAGCGGCTTCCATCAGGGCTTCATATTCTCGCGGCCTCAGCAGTTTTAGATACTGCTCCGATTCGCGGTCATGCGGAGAAAGCCCAATAAGCTCTAGTGCGGCCTCTAGGACTGGACGTGTCAACGTGTCCTTATCCAGCATAGGCCAGCCTGTTTCGCGAGCCAGTATCCTGCCCAGCTCTGTCTTGCCGCTACCTGCGTACCCGCCGACGATCAGAACGCGCGGAGACTGAAGGCGGATCTCGTTCTTCTTGTTCTGATCCGGCGCGTTCACCACGCGCTTAGAGCGAGATTTGCTGACTACTAGTCCTTCGGCTGCCAATAGCTGCATGGCCTCGGTGATAGTGAAGACGCTTACGCCCCATTGGGCGGCAAGCTCGCGGGTCGAATCAAGCACCTGGCCATCCCGAAGTGCGCCCGACTCGATGTCGTTGCGGATGGTCCGGGCCACCTGTTGGTGAAGCGCCTCAGGGCGGTCCAGCCGTGGCTCAGGGGTTGGCATGACAGTCCTCTCGCGGTCAGACAGGAGCAGGGGAAGCCTACCAGCGGCCTACCAGATGGTAGGTGCCCTGCCGCTGTTGTGGCAGCTCAGACGCGAGTTTGGGCCTAACAGTTGACCTGACTGCATACCAGTTGTTAGGTTGCGTATGTCACACAGCCGGCAGGCAGCCGGGGAAGGCAGCCCCTCACGGAGCTGCGCGCCCACGAGCCTCCGCGCAGCCGTTCATTGAAAACCGAATAGCAGGAGTCGCCGCGTGGATTCGTCTGCGGCATCCCCGCCTTGAGCCACACGGTGGCCGACCCCGGTGTCTTCCCGGGCGAGCGGGGCGAGTGGGCCGGATCTGGCGCGCGGCATGGACTTCTGCCTCTTGATTCTTGTTCGCCCCGGGGTGCGGCCGATCTGGTCGCACCCCGGGGCGTCCCCCCACTTCATCGACACCGGAGGTTCCCCGTGCGTACGCACCTCGCCCTCGTTACCGCCGAACCGACCGCCGCCGAGTTGGCCGCGATCGACGCGGAGTGGCCGCTGATCGCGGCCGAGCTGGACGTCCTGGACGCCGAAATCACGCTGCTCTACGCCGAGGATCACGGCGGCCCGACCGAGCTGGACTGGCGTCGGTTGCGCCGGGCCGTGGCCCGCGTCACCCGCGCCGCCGCCGACACCGCTACCCGCACCGACCCGCTCCGCGCGGCCTGATGGCCCGCATCCGCGCCGCCTACTTCGATCCGGACGGCACGCGGTACGGCATCCCCACCTACTGGTGGCGCGGTGCCCCGCCCGGCTACGCCACCCGCCGCCAACTGACCGCCGCTGGCCTGCGTCCCGGTGGTCAGTCTGTCGCCGCTCAGGTGCTCTGGCGCGGCGTTGGGGGCACCCGCGCCGCGTACCTGTACCGGGTCGATCTGGCCGCGCCGAAGCGCACCGCGACCCCCGCGCAACGCGTCGCCATCGGCAAGGCGCTCACGGCCCGCCGTACCTGCCGGACCTGCCGTCAAGTGCGGCCCTACTTCATCCCGCGCTCGCTCGGCGAGTGCATCGACTGCGCCTATCCACAGGAGGCCGCCGCATGACCCGCACCTACACCCTTGTCGGCGCGGATGACGCCCGTTGCGCGGCCTGGCTGCACGCCGAGTCCTACCAACACCTCGTGGAGTACCTGCGCCACTACCTCGACGGCGACGTGTTCCCCGCGCACCGCGACCTGCTCGCCGACATCCTCGACCACTGACCAGGAGGTCACCCCCGATGTTTCGTCGTACGCCGGAAGACCCCGCGATCCTCGCCGCCCGCGCGGCGGCTAGCCGCGAATCCGCCGCCGCCGAGGTGGAGCGCACCCGCCTGGTGGCGCAGCTCGACCGGGAGCAGCAAGAGGCCGCCGCCGAGCACGCCCGCCGGCAGGCCATCGCCGACGAGCAGGAGCGCCGCCGCCGGCAGGCCGCCCGCCGCATCGACCGAGCCGAGGCCACCGCCCGCCGCCGCAAGGCTCGCGCGGAGTTCGCCGCGAAGCTGCGCCCGGTGCTGCCGCTACTGCTGATCAACGGCGGCGCGGCCTACGCACAGGCCGCCTACGCCTACTCCGAGATCGCCCCCGCCGCGTGGAACGGCCCGTCTCGGGTGGCGTTCGCGGTGGCGTTCTCGCTGGCGCTGGAATCCATCGCGGTCTACGTGCAGTGGCACGCCCACGATGCGCTGATGCTCAAGGCCCACGCCACCGCCGCCAGCTTGCGCCGGGCCGCGTGGGGCATCGCCGCCGTGGTCGCCGCCATCAACTACGCCCACTTCGCCAACGGCATCACGCCCACGGCGGCGGCTATCGCGTTCGCGCTGCTGTCCCTGCTCTCCCCGTGGCTGTGGGGACTGCACACCCGCCGCGCACAACATGTGCAACTGCTGGCGGAGGACGCGAGCCTGATCGATGACGCCGGGGTGGAGTTCTCCCCGAAGCGCCGCCGGATGTTCCCGATCCGCTCCCTGATGGCGGCGCGGTGGTCGATCGAGCACAACGAGCGTGACCCGCGCAAGGCGTGGGACGGCTACAACGCGGAGCGGGCCGCCCGCGCCGCCGCCCGCCAAGCCGACAAGGCCACCCGGGCGGAGAAGCCCACCGCACCGCCGACGCCGGAGGTGCCGGAGCACGCCGAGCCGGTCACCCCGACCCCGGTCACGCCGGTTCGTGAGCCGGTCCGCCCCGCGCGGGTCACGGCCCGATCCCTGACCGCCAGTGAGCGCGTCGTCGCCGCCCACATCGCCGACCCGACCGCACCCCACGGCCAGATCGCACGGGCCGCGAACGTCAGCGTGAGCACCGTCAAGCGCCACCGCCCCCACCCCGAAATCGGGTCACCATTCCGCCCGGACGCTGCGGCAACGCCGGTCAACGCCACCCCGATTGCCGCCTGAGGAGAACCGATGCTCGGCAAGAAGACCACCGTCCCGAACACGATCAGCGACCAGCAGATCAGCGACCTGACCCGCCGCGCCCAGAAGTCCAACCCGCAGATGTTCAGCGACAAAGCCATCAAGCAGCGGCTGGCCTCACAGGCACAGCAGCGCAAGGCCGACCAGAGCTAACCCCGCCCGGCGGCACGGCCACCGGCTCGCAACCTGAGCCGTGCCGCCGGTCCAACCCCTCAACCCGCATGGGATCTCAGGAGGACCACCAGTATGTCGGATCGCCAGCTCCGTGAGCAGCACGACCGGATCGTCGCCCGCAACCGGGCAGCCCGTGAGGCGCAGATGCGCGAGGCGCAGCGCCAGGCCGACGAGCGCAACCGCGCCCGCGCCGCCCGCCAGGCCGAGCAGCCCCGCAAGCGCTGACCGCTTCCACCGCCACCGGCTCATCACCCGGTGGCGGTGGTGGCCGCCAGACCCGCTGGACGGCCGGAAGGAGCACCCGTCATGGGCAAGAGCAACCAGAACCAGAACGTCGGCAAGAGCCTGATCACCCGGCGGGCCGACCTGCGCGACGCCAAGACCATCACGGCCAAAGCCGACCGGACCAAGGACCGCACGGAGCGCAAGGGCCTCGACACCGAGGCCGCCCGGCTGCGCAAGAAGCACGGGCAGTAGCGCCCGCCCGGCGGCGCGGCCCCTGGCTACCAACCTGCGCCGCGCCGCCGGCCCCCTACCGATCTCCCGACCGTTGGAGGAACCCCCATCATGACTGCCCCTGATGAGAACCGTTTCGACTGGCAGGCCGCCGAGAACGACCTGACGGACCCGACCACCGGCGGCCCGGATGCCGAGGTGGTTGACCTAGATGCCGCCCGGTCCCGCCGCGCCGGCACCGTTGACCCCGACCCCGGCCCCGACCCCGACGACCTCGACGCCGACTCGGGTGAGGGTGGGCCGGTGCTGGTGGACAGCATCGACGCGCAGCGTCGACCGCGGTTCACCCTCGCGGGGTTGCGTGACGCGCAGCGTCGGCCGATCCTGCCGGGTTGGCTGCGCTCGCGTTCTGAGTTCGCCGGGAATCTGACGTGGGCTACCGGCCTGGCCGGGCACGGGGTGCTCTACCACGGGCTGCGGGTGCCGAAGTACGGCGCGAAGTTGGCCTGGCGCGCCCCGTCCGGCCTCGGCCGGGTGGTCGGCGGGTATGTGCGCTGGCTGTTCGACCTGGAAGGCGAACCGGTCCGCCAGGCCGTGGTCCGCGCGTCCGTGACGAAGCCGGAAGAGGCCAAGACGTACGAGACGCTGTCGCGGCGCCGGGATCGGCGGGTGCGCTGGCGCGGCCTCACCGCCGTGCTGCTGTTCGTGCTGCTGGTCGTTGGCGTCGGTGGGCTGCTGCTGGCGAGCACCGCTGTTCAGGTGGCCGCGTTCGCGGTGGCGGTGGTGGTGTTCGGGGTGCTCGGTGCTCCGGCGGATCGGCCGCTGCTCGACACGGCCGTGGTGCGGACCGATGCCGCGCCGCTGACCAGTACGGAGGTGTTCACGGCCCTGGCGTCGCTGCGGATTGCGGGCATCGACGCCGCGATCCGCCGGGGTGACAACGGCAAGCGGTGGTTCCCCGCGCCGATCGCGCGGGAGAACGGCGTCGGCTGGCGCGCGGAGGTGGAGCTACCCCGAGGCGTGGTCGCCTCGGCCGTGATCGAAAAGCGCGAGGAGTTGGCGGGTGCGTTGACTCGCCCGCTGGGGTGCGTGTGGCCAACAGCCAACGCCGACGTGCACCCGGGCCGGCTGGTGCTGTTCGTCGCGGACAAGGACATGTCCCGGGCGAAGCAGAAGCCGTTCCCGCTGCTCACCTCCGGAACGGTGAACCTGTTCAAGGCCGCGCCGTTCGGCACCGACCCGCGCGGCGCGCTGGTCACCATCACCCTGATGTACGCCTCGATGATTATCGGTGCGTTGCCCCGGTTCGGGAAGACGTTCGCGCTGCGGTTGGCGTTGCTGCTGGTCGCGCTCGATCCTCGGTCGTGGGTGCTGGCGTTCGACCTCAAGGGCACCGGTGACCTGTCCCCGTTGGAGCCGGTCTGCCACGCCTACCGGGCCGGTGACGACGAGGACGACATCGTGTACCTGGTCACCGCGCTGCGTGAGGTCCACGCGGAGATGCGCCGCCGCACGAAGGTGATCCGGGACCTGCCGCGCGACCTGTGCCCCGAGAACAAAGTCACCGACGAGCTGGCGAACAACCGCAAGCTCGGATTGCACCCGATCGGCATCGGGATCGACGAGTGCCAGCGGGGGTTTGAGCACCCGAAGCACGGCCCGGAGATCGAGGAAATCTGCGAAGACCTCGTCCGCCGAGGCCCGGCCGTCGGGATCATGCTCAAGCTGGCCACCCAGCGACCGGACGCCAAGAGCCTGCCCACCGGAATCAGCGCCAACGCGGTGCTGCGGTTCTGCCTCAAAGTCATGGGACAGACCGAAAACGACATGGTGTTGGGCACCTCGATGTACCGCAACGGCATCCGGGCAACGATGTTCTCCCGCCGGGACAAGGGCATCGGCTACCTGGCCGGTGAGGGCGACGAGCCGGTCATCCTCAAGACGTTCGAGATCGACGGCCCGGCCGCCGAAGCGATCGTCGCCCGCGCCCGCAAGGCCCGCGAGCGCTACGGCAACATCACCGGCCACGCCGCCGGGGTGGTGCTCGACACCACCGCCGTACGGCGAGACACGATCCTTGAGGACGTCGCCGGGGTCATGGCCGAGGCCGAGCCGAAGCTGTGGTCGACCGTGATCGTGAAGCGTCTCGCCGCGCTGCGGGCCGACGTGTACGCCGGGTTCACCGCCGACCAGCTCCGCGAAGCGCTCAAGGTCCACGGCCTGGCGACGAAGCAGTGCTGGGGCGAGGACACCGACACCGGCGAGTCCGGCAACCGCAAGGGCTTCCACCGCGCCGACATCCTCACCGCGATCACCAAGCGTGACCGCGAGACGGGGAACGGCAAGACCGCGTAGCCCACGATCCGCCGCTAGGTCTAGCGGCCAGCCCCGCTAGACCTAGCGGCACCGCTAGCGACACAAACATTTCCTGGCCAGCGCCCTAGCACCTAGCGGCGTCGGCTGCTCGCACCCTCAAAACGGCCTGTGGAGGCGTTTCGTGCTGACCATCGCCGCGCTAGCTAGCCTGACCATCCTCGGTTACGCAGCGTTCTACCTGATCATCTGCTACGCATCCCCGTTCGGCCGCTGCCGCCGCTGCAAAGGTGCCGGCCAACGCCCCGGGCTGATCATCCGCCGCCTCACCCGCGAGTGCCGCCGCTGCGCCGCCACCGGCAAACGCGTGCGCGTCGGCCGCCGACTCATCGAGCACATCCGCACCGAGTACAAGGCTGGCCAGCAGTGAACCGGCGCGCCGCCGGGCACACCGAGTGGTGCGGGATGGATCACCGCTGCAACCTCGGAGAGCACCGCTCCGAAGAGATCGTGGTCGACGTCGCCGGGCGCTCCCGCGCGGTGCTGGTGCGGGTGCGTACCGCCGCCGGGCGGGAGCACGCCGAGGTGCGCGTCAGGGTCGCGCTCGCGCCGGGCGAGGTGGCCGCGCGCCGGCAGTTGGTCGGGCTGCTCGGCGACCTGCGCGACGCGGTGACCCGGGCCGCGATCACCGCGCGGCCTCGGCCGAGGCGGTGACCCGGTGGCCGCCCGGTGGCTGGTCGCGAGCGCGGTGCTCGGTCGGCCCGTGACCGACGCCGAGGCATATCCGCACATCTGCGGCCGGCTGCTCGCCGCCGACAACGCGCGCAGCGGCCAGCCCGTCCTGCTGCGACGCCGCGACTGCGCCGCCTGTGCCCAAGGCCGACACGAACGCCAACACGGTCGACCGCAAGCCGTTCGCCTCACCACCTCACCCGCACCACCGGAGAGGACCCGCACCATGCCCGATAACCCGCTGCTCACCGCTGCGCTCGCGCACGCCGAACGCGGCTGGCACGTCTTCCCGCTACGCCCCGACGACAAGCGACCCGCATTCCCCGACCACGCTGGCGACGACTGCACCGGCCGCGACCCGCGCTGCCACGCCGCCGGGCACCACCTCGGGTGGGAGCCACGCGCCACCTGCGATCCCGACCGCATCCGCCGGGCCTGGTCGGTCCGCCCCTATGGCATCGGGTTGGCGTGCGGCCCGTCCCGGCTGGCCGTGGTCGACCTCGACACCCCGAAGGACGGCACCGCCGGTCCGACCGGGCTGGACACCCTCGTCGAGCTGGCCGCCGCACACGCTGCCGGCATCGAACCGACGTACACCGTGACCACCGGGCGGGGTGGCACCCACCTCTACTACCGCCACCCCGACGACGGGCCGGAGCTGCGCAACACGGCCGGCACGCTCGGCCCGCTGGTCGACACCCGCGCCCACGGCGGTTACGTGGTCGCGGCCGGCAGCACCGTGGCCGGACGGCCCTACCGGGTCGACCTGGATACCGATCCCGCCCCGCTGCCCGGGTGGCTGGCCGCTCTGCTGATTCCGGCGCGGCTGCCGCCGCAGCGGCCGGTGGTGGTGTCCCTGCCGACCGACCGCAGCGGCGCGTACGTCCGGGCCGCGATCACCCGGGAAGCCGACCGGGTAACCACCGCGCCGGCAGGGGAGCGCAATCGCTGCCTCTACATCGCTGCCGTGGCACTCGGGCAACTCACCGCCGGTGGGTCGCTCACTGCCGAGAACGCCGAAAGCGTGCTGGAACAAGCCGCAGCGAGGGCCGGGCTGGGCCACGTCGAGACGGCCCGCACCATCCGATCCGGGCTGGCCGCCGGCAGCAAGCGACCCCGGCAGGTGGCCGCATGAGCGCCGCACGCCTCCACCTTGTGACCGACCACCCCGACGCCACCGGCGAGCCGGCCTCGGGCGGGCCGCTATGGGATGTTCCAGTGCCCTTGACCGGGCCGAGCACCGCGCCGCCGCCGTTCCCGGTCGACGTGTTCCCCGCGTGGTTGGGCGACATGGTGACCGGCGTTGCCCGCTTCACCCAGACCGATCCGGCGATGGCCGGCACCCTCGCCGTGGCCGTGCTCTCCGCGTGTGCGGGTGGCCGGTTGGAGGTGGAGCCGGTCGGCGGGTGGCGGGAGCCGGTGAACGTGTTCGCCGCTGTGATCGCTGGCCCTGGCGAGCGGAAGTCGCCTGTTCACCGGGCGATGACCGCGCCGCTGTTCGCCGCTCAGTCGACGCTCGGCGACGCAATGCGACCGCGGATCGCCGAGGCTGCCGCGCTTCGGGATATCGCCGACCGACAGGCGGAGCAGGCCAAGGCCCAAGCGGCGAAGGCCAGCGACCCGGGCAAGCGCGACGAGGCCGCCGCCGAGGCGGTAGCGGCTGCGATCGCGGCTGAGGCGATCACCGTTCCGGGCCTGCCTCGGCTGATCGTGGATGACGCCACCCCGGAAGCCCTCATTGGGCTGATGGCCGCCAACGGCGGACGGATGGCGATCATCTCGGATGAGGGCGGGATCTTTGACACCCTCGCCGGTCGGTATTCCGGTGCCCCGAACCTTGACCCCTACCTGAAGGGGCACGCGGGGCAGCCGATGAGCAACGAACGGCAGACCCGAGAGGGTGCCTCGGTCGACAAACCCGCGTTGACCGTGTGCGTGATGGCGCAACCGACCGTGCTGCGCAAGTTCGGCGGTAACGCCGACCTCGCAGGCCGTGGTCTGCCGGCCCGGTTCCTGTTCGCCCTGCCCCGATCCCTCGCGGGGTATCGGCTGGTCGACACGGAGCCGGTGCCGGAGCAGGTGACGGCCGGCTACCGGCACCGGGTGCACGACCTGGCCGCGACCCTCGCCGAGTGGGAAGACCCCGCCGTGGTCACCCTCACCCCCGAGGCGGGGCGGGTGCGGCTGGCTGCCGCTCAGGAGGTGGAGGCGCAGCTACGGCCCGGCGGGACGCTGCACGACATGCGCGAGTGGGGCAACAAGCTCTCCGGCGCAACGCTGCGCCTGGCTGGCCTGTTGCACGTCGCCCACTACCCCGCCGACGCGTGGCGACGCACCATCGACGCCGACCGGATGACCGACGCGGTGAGGCTGGCGGAGTTCTTCGCGGCGCACTACCGGGCAGCGCTCACCACGATCGGCAGCGACGCCGCGATGGAGAACGCCCGGTACGTGCTCGGGGTGCTCACCACCAAGGGCATGACCACCTTCACCCGCCGGGAACTGCACCGCAAGGTGTCCCGCCGGCTGCCGAAGTCCGATGAGGTGTCGGCGGTGCTCGCCGAGCTGGCCGCTCTCGGGTGGGTGCGCAACGGGCCGGACGGGCGGTACGAGCTGCACCCTCGCGCCGTGGCCGAGGTGCCCGATGGCGTTGACACGTTGACAACCGCCCCCGACGCGGACGTTTCCGCAGCTCAGGGCATCCGCGAGGGTGTCAACGGGGCGCGTTGACAGGCGTTGACAGGCGTTGACAACCCGCCGCCGGTCGACCCGGTGTCAACGGGTGTCAACGCCTGTCAACGGGGGGCGTTGACACCTCGGCACTGCCTCTCACCTGCGCAAACGTGGCCGCACTGGCCGATTGTCAACGTGTCAACGCTTCCCGGCCCCTCCCGGCCCGCATTCGCCCCGCCGCCGGGTCGACCAGCACCCGAAAGCGGCCCGCTGAGAGCCGCACAGCCGGTATGGCCCTATGCCTTACACCAACCCTGCCCGGATCTTGCCCCTACGGCGTTCTCAGCGGGCCGCCCTGCGCCCTTCTGCCGCACCGCTACCCCCACCCTCCACAGGTGACCAGCGCCGACCGGAAGCCGCTCACCGCGCCACTCAGCCCCGCAAAGCACCCCGCTGAAACAGCCGCAGCGCTAGCCACCCCCGCCCGCCCGCATCTGTTTCAGCGCATCACCTCCCCGCGATCGAAGGAGGACAACCACCATGGCCCCGCCGACCGACGCCGCAACACCGGCCAGCAGCGGACAGTGCACCTTTCCCGGGCACCCCGGCCCCGCCGGACACATCCCCGCCTGCCAGCTATGCCCCGCCTCGCCGACCTACTGGCGCAACCAACTCGCCGCGAAAGATCGCGCCCAGGTCGAAGCGGTCGACGCTGGCCAGTGGAAGGCACCGACCGCCGCCGAGGTGACGCGATGACTGCCCGCCGCACCTCTACCGGGAACCTGCTCACCCTCGCCGAAGCCCTCGACGAACTACGCGTGCCCCGGTCGACCTTCTTCCGCTGGAAGGCCACCGGCCGCGCCCCCAAAACCATCAAGTACCCAAACGGCAGCCTGTACGTCCGCCGCCGCGACCTGGACAACTGGCTCAATGACCACGAAGAGGCAGCATGAGTAGCTACGAGGTACGTGTTCACGCGATTCTTGCTAATGAGCTATCAGGCAAGAAGAAGTCGTACACGGTTCGATGGAAGGTCGCTGGCCAGCCGTTTCGAAAGACCTACGCCACCCGGGCACTCGCCGAAAGCTTCCGCTCAAAGCTGGTGGTGGCACAACGCGAGGGAACGGCGTTCGATGAAAAATCCGGGCTACCGGAACCGATGGCCCGCGAGTTAAACAGCCGGAATTGGTATGACCTGGCAGTCGCGTTCGTGGATATGAAGTGGCCTCGTGCCGCAGCAACCCAGCGCAAGAGCATTGCCGACGCGCTTACGACGGTCACGCTTGCCCTGCTCGCTACGTCGCGGGGCGCACCGGACGACGCCCACATTCGCCACGCCCTCTACACATGGACCTTCAACAAGTTGCAGCGTGACTACGACAAGGGCTCACCGCCAGGGACGCTTGCGCCGGCTATCCGATGGCTCGCGGCGAACACGTTGCCGCTAAGGGAGGTGGCGAATCCTGCCACTACCCGGAAGGCGCTCGACGCACTCACGGTTCGAATCGACGGCGGCCCGGCCGCAGCAAACACCGTCGCACGAAAACGGGCCGTCTTTTACAGCGCCTTGAAGTATGCCGTTGAACTTGGCTACCTCGACGCACACCCGATGGATTTCATTCAGTGGCGAGCGCCGAAGAATACCGACCAGGTTGACCGAAAGGTAGTCGTGAATCCCGAACAAGCACGTTCCCTGCTCTCAGCAGTTCGGAACCGCGATCCGCACTTGGAAGGCTTTTTTGCCTGCATGTACTTCGCCGCGCTTCGCCCGTCCGAGGTAATCCACTTACGCGCCGACGAATGCGAACTACCCGATACCGGGTGGGGGTGGCTTCGCCTCAGCGGCTCCACACAGCAGGTGGGCGAGGATTGGAGCGACAGCGGCCAGTCGCTGGAAGACCGGGAGTTGAAGCACCGGGCAAAGAAGGCGACCCGCGACGTACCGGCCTGCCCTGAGTTAGTCCGCATCCTGCGGCACCACCTACGGGAGCACTGTCGGGATGCCAATGGGCGGATGTTCAACGCGGCCGGCGCTCGACTCGCACCCGTGTCCAAGAGCACCTATCTGCGCGCCTGGCGACAGGCACGCGCGGCAGCGCTGACACCGGCTCAGCAGCGCTCACCACTGGCGCACCGGCCCTACGACCTGCGGCACGCCGCCGTGTCGCTCTGGCTCAATGCCGGAGTGCCGGCTACCCAGGTCGCCCAATGGGCCGGACACAGCGTGCATGTGCTGTTGAAGGTCTACGCCTCGTGCATCGACGGGCAGGACGAGGCCGCTCGTAGGCGGATCGAGGGAACATTGGGCACCGAGGATGGCACCAAGCCGGCCGAAGGGCCGGAGAACGCCGACACGTAAACGACACGACCAGTGAGACACGGCGGCATCGAGCGAGACGAAGTGAGACTGATTCACTGTTGACTAGTACGCCCCCTGGCCGGCGTTCACGCTGGTCAGGGGGCGTTTTTGCTGTCCAAGGGGCGGAGGGTGTGGGATTCGAACCCACGAAGACATCGCTGCCTTACCGGTTTTCAAGACCAGCGCCATCGGCCACTAGGCGAACCCTCCTGGGCCGCCACCCGCGGGCGTACGGCCACGCACAGTCTGCCACGCCTCCCGCCGGACGGCCCGGCGTCCCTCCCCCATCGCGGTGACCAGGCCGTCCCGGCTGTCCACTGTGGGCTCGCGGTTGCGCCTGCGGCACCCGACGAGATCGGGAAGACTGGGCCCATGCGAGCCATCACCATTCCGCAGCCCGGTGGACCCGACGCGCTGGTCTGGGCCGAGGTGCCCGATCCGGAGCCCGGCCCCGACGAGGTGATCGTGGATGTGCGGGCCAGCGGGGTCAATCGCGCGGACCTGCTGCAACGGCAGGGGCACTACCCTCCGCCGGCGGGCGCGTCCGCGTACCCCGGGTTGGAATGCTCGGGGGTGATCACGGAGGTCGGGTCGGAGGTCGCCGGGTGGGCGGTCGGGCAGCAGGTGTGCGCGCTGCTGGCCGGCGGGGGGTACGCCGAGCGGGTCGCGGTCCCCGCCGGGCAGTTGCTGCCGGTGCCGGCCTGCGACCCGGTGGACGCCGGGGCGCTGCCGGAGGTGGCCTGCACGGTCTGGTCGAACCTGATCCCTGTGGGTCGGCTCGGCGCGGGTGACACGTTGCTGGTGCACGGCGGGGGCAGCGGGATCGGCACCTTCGCGGTCCAGTTCGGGGCGGCCCTAGGCGCGACAGTGCTGACCACCGCGCGGGAGGCCAAGCACTCCCGGCTGCGTGAGCTGGGCGCGGCCCACACGATCGACTACCGGGAGCAGGACTTCGTCGAGGAGGTCCGGCAGGCCACCGACGGTCGGGGCGCGGACGTCATCCTGGACATCATGGGCGCGTCCTACCTGGGCCGGAACGTCTCCGTGCTGGCCACCGGCGGCCGGCTCGTGGTGATCGGGATGCAGGGTGGGCGGAAGGCCGAGTTGGATCTCGGCGCGCTGCTCTCGAAGCGGGCGAGTGTCGCCGCGACGTCGCTGCGCTCCCGGCCGCTCGCCGAGAAGGCGGAGATCGTGCAGGGCGTACGGGACGAGGTGTGGCCGCTGATCGAGGCCGGCACGGTCCGACCGATCGTGGACCGGCGGGTGCCGATGAGCGAGGCGGCGACGGCGCATCGGCTCGTCGAGTCGAACGACCACTTCGGCAAGGTGCTGCTCACACGCGGATGAGGCCGTCAGACGGGCGTGTCGTCAGTTGGGCGGGGCAGCATCAGGCGGGCGCCCGGCCCCTCGCCGGCCAGCGCGTCACCCGGGTTGTTGAGGGTGCAGCGTTGCAGGGACAGGCAACCGCAGCCGATGCAGCCGTCCAGGTCGTCGCGGAGGTTGGTGAGCAGTCGGATCTTCTCGTCCAACCGACCCCGCCAGCTCGCGGAGAGCCGCGCCCAGTCCTGTGGGCTGGGCGTGCGGGCCTCGGGGAGCGACTCCAAGGCCGCCCGGATCTCGTCGAGCGAGACGCCGACCTGCTGGGAGATCCGGATGAAGGCGACCCGGCGCAGCTCGGCGCGGGCGTATCGGCGCTGGTTGCCGCCGGTACGGTCGGCGCGGATCAGCCCGAGTCGCTCGTAGTAGCGAAGCGCCGACGGCGCCACGCCGGAGCGGGCGGACAGCTCGCCGATCGTCAGTAGATCCTGCATCACCAGGTCCTTGAGTTGAAGTGCACTTCAAGTAACACAGTAGTGGCATGACCACAGCACTGAAAACCGACACCGGGTCCCGACTCCCCGGTCTACTCCGACGACTGACCGGCGACGAGAAGCACGCGCCCAGCGCGCACTCCACAATCGACGTGCTCCAGGTGCTCTACGACCGGGTGCTGCGGGTCACCCCGGACACCGCCGACGACCCGGAACGGGACCGGTTCCTGCTGTCCAAGGGGCACGGGCCGGCCGCCTACTACGCGGTGCTCGCCGCGCACGGTTTCATCCCGGACGCCTGGCTCGACGACCTGGCCGGGCCGCACAGCCGACTCGGCCACCACCCGGACCGGTCGCTGGTGCCCGGGGTCGAGATCGGCTCCGGCTCACTCGGCCACGGCCTCGGGCTGGCCGTCGGCACCGCCCTCGGCCTGCGGGCCCAGGGGCTGCGCACCCCCCGGGTGTACGTGCTGCTCGGCGACGCCGAACTGGACGAGGGATCCAACCACGAGGCGATCGCGTACGCGGGGGCGACCGGCCTGGAGAGCCTCACCGCGATCGTGGTCGACAACTCGTCGGCCACCCACGGCTGGTCGGGTGGCATCGCCAGCCGATTCACTGTCAACGGCTGGACCGCCGACACCGTCGACGGCCGGGACCACACCGCCCTGTACCGGGCGCTGACCGGACACCGCCCAGGGCAGCCACACCTGGTGGTCGCCCGCGTCGAGAGCAGGGGATGACAGCCATGCGTGCCGCGTTCATCGACAGCACCGCCGCGCTTCTCGACGAGGATCCGCGTACCGCGCTCGTCGTGGCCGACATCTCGGCCAGCCAGTTCGCCCCGGCCGGTCGACGGCACCCGGACCGGGTGCTCAACGTCGGCATCCGCGAGCAACTGATGATCGGGGTGGCCGGCGGGCTCGCCCTGACCGGGCTCCGCCCGATCGTGCACTCGTACGCGACGTTCCTGGTGGACCGGGCGTACGAGCAGATCAAGCTGGATCTGGACCACCAGGGCGTGGGCGCGGTCCTGGTGAGCATCGGCGCGTCCTACGACGGGTCGGCGGAGGGTCGGACGCACCAGTCGCCCGGGGACGTGGCGCTCTTCGACTCTCTCGGCGACGGCTGGACGGTGCGGGTGCCCGGCCACCCGGACGAGGTGGCGCCGCTGCTCCGGCACGCCGCGACCGGCGACCACCCGGTCTACCTGCGGCTCAGTGAGCAGCGCAACGCCGAGGCGTACCCGGACGCGGACCGGCTGCGGGTGCTGCGGCAGGGCGGGGCGGACGCGCCGCTCGTGGTGGCCGTCGGGCCGACCCTCGACGCCACGTTGGCGGCGACCGAGGCGATGGACGTGACCGTCGCGTACACCCACACGCCCCGGCCGTTCGACAGCCAGGGGCTACGGGCGCTCGCGGGGACCGAGGTGGTGCTCGTCGAGCCGTACCTGGCGGGCACGTCGAGCGCGGTCGTCAGCCGGGCGATGACGGACGTGCCGCATCGGCTGCTCGCGCTCGGGGTGGGTCAGACCGACCTGCGCCGTTATGGAAGCCCGGCCGACCACACCCGGTGGCACGGCCTGGACGCCGCCGGTCTGCGGCGGTCGATCAGCGCGTTCCTGGGCTCAACGCGCGGCTGACGTGGCGGGACGGCGGCGTGCGCGCTCGCGACCGAGGATCCAGATCGCCTCGACGCCGTCCTTCCAGGTGATCTTCTTGCCCTCTTCCCGGCCACGGGCCCGGTAGCTGATCGGCACCTCGTACGGGCGGATCCGCTGGCGCAGCAACTTGCCGGTCACCTCGGCCTCCATGCCGAAGCCGCGCGAGCGCACCTGCAGCGACCGGTAGAGCGCCACCGGCATCAGCTTGAAGCAGGTCTCCAGGTCACCGATGTACGAGTTGAACAGCACGTTGGCCGCCATCGTGACGCCCTTGTTGCCCATCACGTACCAGAAGCTGTAGGCGCTGTGGCTGCCGAAGGTGCGGTTGCCGTAGACGACTGTGGCCCGCCCGTCGAGCACCGGGTCGAGCAGCTTGGGGATGTCCTGCGGGTCGTACTCCAGGTCGGCGTCGAGGATGACCATGTAGTCGCCCGACGCGCAGTCGACAGCCGTCTTGATGGCGGCGCCCTTGCCGGCGTTGCGCTGGTGGGTGATGACCCGCAGGCGTGCGTCGTCGGCGCGACCGAGAACCTCACCGGTGCCGTCCCGGCTCCCGTCGTCGACGACGAGCAGCTCGATCTCGCACGGATAGTCCACTGCCAGTGCCTGTTTGAGGGCGTCCGCGATGCGTTCTTCCTCGTTGAAGACCGGCATGAGGATCGAAAGCTTCACGGGGATTCTCCACGGTGGCGACGACACGTCGGGCATAGCCTAACCTGGCTGGTCGGCACGACGTATGCCCCCACCGGCGGGCAGTCGACGTGGCGGTCCCAGGCCGATGGTGTTTACTTCCGGCCATGTCGGCTGCCGGCTCCCTGTTCGCGGTGGTGCCAGCCGCCGCGGTGCTCCTGCTCACCGTCGTGACGAGGCCGCGCAGGGACGCCGGGGTGGCACCGTCGCGGCTCGCCGTGGTACGTGCCGCGCTGATCAGCGGGGCGTACGCGGTGCTCGTCGTCGAGGTGCTCGGCGCGGCGCACGCGCTGACCCGACCGGCGTTCGTCACCGCCTGGCTGTTCTTCCTGCTCGCCTGCGCGACGGCGGCGTGGCTGCGCCGGCGTCGGGACGCCGTTCCCGCGCGACAGCCCGCCGCGGCGCCCCGGCCGGTATCGGTCGGCGCAGCGGTCTCCACCGGCGCCGGCGGGGAGTTGCCCGCGCCGAGCGCCGACGGCGGCCGGGCCGAGCCCGACCACCGTCCGGTCCCTGTCGGTCCGGTACGCGGTGGCCTGCTCGCCCGGGCTGTGGACACCTGGCGGACGGCGGGTCGGGGCGAGCGCCTGCTCGCCGGCACTGTCGGCGGCCTGGTCCTGGTGGAGTTGCTTGTCGCGCTGCTGGCCGAGCCGAACAACTTCGACTCGCAGACGTACCACCTGCCGAAGGTGGAGCACTGGGTGGCCCAGGGCGACCTGGACTTCTGGCCGACCGCCATCCACCGGCAGGTGACCATCCCGCCCGGAGCCGAGTACCTGCTGCTGCACCTGCGCCTGCTGACCGGCGGGGACCACCTGCACAACCTGGTGCAGTGGGCCGCCGGGGTGCTCTGCCTGCTGGTGGCCGCACGGATCACGGCGCAGCTCGGCGGCGGGCGGCGGGCTCAGTTGATCACCGTGTTCGTGCTGGCGACCACGCCGATGGTGGTGCTCCAGGCGACGAGCACGCAGACCGACCTGGTCTGTGCGGCATGGGTGGTCTGCGCGGCGACCCTGGTGCTGGACGGGCTGCGTCGGCGGACCGACTGGGGCACCCTGGTCGGGTTGGGCGCGGCCACCGGGCTGACCGCGGTGACGAAGACAAATGGCCTGATCGCCGTGGGTCCGTTGCTGGTGCTCTGGGGGTTGGCGCAGCTCCGGCTGGCCCTGGCCGCCCGGGTGCCCGCCGCCGGGGGGTCGACTGCCCGCCCGGTCGCTGGCGTGGC
The DNA here is from genome assembly GCF_049841595.1 of Micromonospora sp. DT228. NCBI lineage: Bacteria > Bacillati > Actinomycetota > Actinomycetes > Micromonosporales > Micromonosporaceae > Micromonospora > Micromonospora sp. DT228. The sequence continues at coordinate 172,007 of NZ_JBNCKO010000015.1, read as the reverse complement.
GCGCGTCCTCTCCGGTTCGGTGCTGGTCATCCTGGTGGCGGCCGTGGTGGTCGGCCCGTTCCTGGCTCGGGTGACGGCCGAGTTCGGGCATCCGCTGGGCCCGCCCCGGTTGCGGGAGTCGATTCCGATGGAACGGCACGATCCGCCGTCGATCCTGATCAACGCGCTGCGGATCGGGCACACCGCGTTCGACACGCCGCTGGCGCCGCTGCGTCAACTCGGCGGGGAGGCGATCATCGGCGGTGCGGAGGCGATCGGCGTCGACCCCCAGGACCGGGCGACCACCTTCGGCCGGGAGAACTTCCCGGAACCCGCCTGGTACCCGGACGAGGACCGGGTGGCGTTCCCGATCGCCGGGGCGTTGGCGTTGATCGGCGCGATAATCGCGCTGGCCCGACCGCGCCGGATCGACGGTCGGCAGGTCGGGCCGCTGCGCGCGTACGCGGTGGTGGTGCTGGCCACCGTTCTGCTGCACACCTCGATGCTCAAGTGGCAACCGTGGGGCAACCGGCTGCTGCTGTACGCGCTCGTGCTCGCCGTGCCGCTCGCCGGGCTGTGGGTGGACGCGCTCCTGCGCCGCCGGGCCGGCCGCACAACCGGCACGGACGGCGGTCGGCGGCGTTCGGTGGCCACCCTGTCGGTGGTCGCCGTGTTGGTCACGTCCGCGCTGGCCGGGACGCTCGCACTGTCGTACGGCTTCCCGCGCCGGCTCGTCGGCGCCGGCTCGGTCTTCACCACCTCGGACTGGGACACCCGGTTCCTGCGCCGCCCGCAGTGGGCCGACGAGTTCCGCTGGGCCGCGGCGGCGGTCCGGGACAGCGATGCCCGGCGGATCGGGCTGGTGGAGCAGAACGACAACTGGGAGTACCCGTGGTGGTTGGCGCTGCGCCAGCCGGACGGCCGCTCGCCGGAGCTGGTGTCGTTGCAGTCGGTCCTGCCGAAACGGCCGCCGGCCGACCCCACCTCGGTGGACGCGATCGTCTGCACCGGCAGTCGGCCGGCCTGCGCCAAGCTGGTTCCGGCCGGTTGGCGGTTGGAGTTTCGCGGCTACGTCGGTTACGCGCTGCCACCCGGCCGCTGACCCGCGCCCGGATCGTCCGATCCGGGCGGTTCTGCAGCCCGCGCGCAAGGATCCGAGGCGCATTCACATCCATTGATCCGCACGTTACCGTCTGGTAACTCGGTCGACGTCCCGCGACTGAGCCGAAAGGAGTGCGTCGATGCCTGCAATCCCCGCCAGGCCCGAACGCGCGACCCGACGACGGGTCAGCACCGTCGTCGTCGCCGTCGCTGCTCTCGTCCTACCGATGCTCGCCGGACCGGCCACCCCCGCCACCGCCGCCGACCGGCCGGCCGTCCAGCCGCTCCCCGCCAACCTCGAAGCCGTCCGGGCCGCCGAGGCCACCGCCCTCTATGGCAGCCCCGCGATCCGTCCGATCGAGCAACGCCGCACCGCCCTGATCACCATGGGCGACAGCGAGATCTCCGGCGAGGGCGTCGGCAACTACGTCCCCGGCACCCACCAGGACGGCAACTGGTGCGACCGCTCGTACGACCAGGCGGTCTTCCGGACCGGCATCCCGTCGGACGCGCAGTACAACCTGGCCTGTTCCGGCGCCACCCCGTGGAACCTCGTCGCCGGTGGACCGACCCAGCACAACGAGCTGAACCAGGGCGACTACCTGGGCATCAAGGCGCGCAACACACACGTGAAGCTGATCTGGGTGGTGGTCGGCGCGAACGGCGACGGCACCATCCAGTTCGGCCCGGTCGCCACCGACTGCGCCGTCCGTCGGGTCCTCTTCCAGGGGCCCTGCTACCCCACCTACACCGACCAGTGGACGATCCGCACCGACGGCAGCCGGCAGGCCGTGACCGAGGCGCTCACCGACATCCGGCAGACCATGACCGACGCCGGCTACCTGCGCTCGGACTACGAGCTGGTACTCATGTCGTACCCGAGCCCGGGTAGCCCGGACGTGGAGGACAACCCGAACTTCCCCGGCTGGTACTCCGGTGGCTGCCTGCTCTACCTGGCCGACGCGGCGTTCGCCCGGAACAAGGCCGTGCCGATGTTCGAGTCGGCGCTGCGGTCGGCCGCCGCGACCACCGGCACCCGATACCTGGACGCCAGCCGACTCTTCCACGGCCACGAGGTGTGCACCGACAACACCTCGGTCCGTGGCCTCTTCATCGAGGTGGGGATCTGGAACGAGAACGCCGCCCGGCAGTCGTTCCACCCCAACGCTCGTGGGCACGGCATGTTCGCCCAGTGCATCACCCAGTTCTGGAACTCCGGGCAGGAGCGGGCCAGCTGCGTCGACCCGGCCAGCACCGGCAGCGGCGTGCTCCACCCCGGGCTGCTGGAGTTCAAGCAACTGCGCAACCTGGCCACCGGCACCTGCGTCGACGGCCGGGGATACGACTCCCGCAACGGCACCGTGCAGCAGCCGCACGCCTGCCACGGTGGGCGTAACCAGGGCTTCTGGTACGACTCGACCCGGCGGTCGCTGCACTCGGAACTGTCCCACGACCGCTGCCTGGACGTCGCCAACAGCTCGATGACCTCGGGCACGGCGGTCAACATCTACGACTGCAACGGCACCGCCGCGCAGCAGTTCGTCTTCGCCGGCAACCAGCTCAGGCCGGCGGCGGCGAGCAACCTCTGCGTGGCGTTCGACAACCCGTTGCTGGGCAGCTCCCGCCTGCGGTTGGCGAGTTGTTCCAGCAGCACCCGGCAGCAGTGGTCGTTCGAGGCCCGTACCGCCGCCAACCCGGTCGGCTACGGTCACGACGACTTCATCGGCTCCCGCGTCTACTGACGGAACGAGGGGCCCCCGAGTCGATCGGGGGCCCCTCGTTCACTTGGCGCGGGGGACGAGGATCAGCCGGGCCACGCTCTTGTCGCCGTCCTTCGCACCGGCGACACCGACAGTCGTGCCGACCTTCACCTCGCTCGGCTGCACCGTGGCCCGGCGCTCGACGACCCGCAGGTCGTCGCCGAAGGTCCAGGTCATGGTGAAGCCGTCGGTGGACTTGACGGTCATCGAGTCGCCGTCGACAGCCGTCACCTCGCCGCGCTGCACGGCGACTGTCCGCGTACCGCTGTCCTTCCCCTTCACCACCGCCTCACCGTGCAGCGTGTTCTTGCGCAGCAGCACGCGGGCCTGGCGGCGCTTGCGCCACTCCTCGCCGCGCTTCTCCCGGGCCTTCTCCTTGGCCGTGGGGGAGGCGCCCGGCGTCGGGGTGGCCGGCGCGGCCACGGTCAGCACGTCCAGGTCGTCGGCGTCGAAGCCCATCGCGGCCAGCGCCTGACCCTCCACGCCCAGCGCGGCGGCGACCTCGACGGCGGCCTCCCGGGCGGGTTGGCTGGCCACCTCGGCCGCACCGCAGCCGGTGACGCCGAGCGTGACCGCCGCGAGCAGTGCCGTGGCGCCGGTGGCGAATCCCCAACGTGGCATGACGTTCCCTTCGTCCGTGGAGCCCTCAGCATCCCGGCCGAGGACGAGCGGAGCGTCAGGCCGATGTTCGAGTCAGGTAAGGATCACCGGGCAGCCGGACCGTGAAGGCCGCCCCGCCCTCCGGCGCGTGGCCCGCGGCGATCTCCCCGCCCAGCCGACGGACCAGGCCGGCGGCCAGCGCCAACCCCAGTCCACTGCCCACCTTGCGCACCCCCCGGTAACGCTCGTGCAGCGCACCGCGTTCGAACGCCACCGCCAGGTCGTCGTCGGTGAAGCCGGGCCCGCCGTCGCGGACCTCCAGCTCACCGCCGGAGGCCGGGTCCGCGCCGGCCGGCCGGACCGCGAGCACCACGGGCGACCCCGGGGGTACGACCCGCAGCGCGTTCTCCAGCAACCCGTCCAGCACCTGCCGGATCCGCCCCGGATCGGTGTACGCGGGCACCGGCCGACCGGGCGTCTCCAACCGGAACGGGACCCCCACCGCCGCGCACCGAGCGGCCCAGGTCGGCTCCGCGCCCACGGCCAACCCGGTCAGGTCCACCGGCACGGGTTCGAGCGGGAAGTCGGCGGCCTCCAACCGGGCCAGCGCCAGCAGGTCGCCGATCAGCCGGTCCAGGTGTTGGGCCTCGGTCAGCATCGTCCGACCGGTGTCGACGGTGTCGTCCGCGCCGAGCACCCCGTCGGCGAGCGCCTCGGCGTACCCCCGGATCGCGGTCAGCGGGGTGCGCAGTTCGTGCGAGACGGACAGCAGGAACTCCCGTTGCCGCCCCTCACTGGTGGCCAGTGCGGCGGCCAGACCGTTAAACGCCTCGGCCAGGTCGGCGACCTCGTCCGGTGACTCGACGGGTATCCGGACCGCGCGGTCGCCGGCGCGGAGCCGGGCGGCGGCGGTGGCGGCGACGCGGATCGGCCGGGCCAGCCGGCGGGCCAGCAGCAGCCCGGCCACCACACCGGCGGCCAATCCGGCCAGCAGCGGCATCCAGAGGCTGAGCAGCACCCTTGCCCACAGCCCGTTCGACGCGCCTCGGGAGAGCACCACCCCGTTGCCGTTGGGTAGCGCCCGGCCTTCGACAAGGGCACGCTCGCCGTTGACGACGCGCCGCACCGACACGTTGCGGCCCTGGCCGATCCGTTGCACCACCCGGGGCGGCAGGCCCGGCCGGTCGACCGCCCCGTGCCGGATCAGGTACGCGTCGATGCCCTGGTTGCGTAGCTGCTGGATGATCCGCTCCTCGTCGGCGGTGCGCCCCCGGTCCAGGCGGGTCCGCAGCACCTCGGCGGCGAGCCGGGCCTGCGCGGCGAGCGCGTCCTGATCGCGTCGCTCCGCGCCGCGAATCGCCAACGGCACCGCCACGATCGCGGTGACGAGCACCGACACCAGCGCGACCGCGCAGGTGACGAGCACCGCGCGGGCGGTCAGGGTGCGGCCGAAGCGGCCTCGTCGGGGCGCGGCGGGCGCGCCGGCGCCGACCACCGGCAGGGTCATGGTCGGCGACTCGACGGGCGCGGGCTGGTCAGGCATCGACCGCGTACCCGACGCCACGGTGGGTCCGGATGACGCTGGCCGGGCCGAGTTTCGCCCGTACCTGGGCGACGTGCACGTCCACCGTGCGGGTGCCGGCGTGCGCCGCGTAACCCCAGACCCCGGCCAGCAACTCATCCCGGGTGAAGACCCGGCCGGGCCGGGCCATCAGGTGGGCCAGCAGGTCGAACTCGGTGGAGGTGAGCTGCACCGCAGTGCCCGCGACGGTGACCGTGCGGCGGCCCGGGTCGAGCGTCACCGGGCCGACGACGCGCGGCCGGTCCGCGCCCGCCGGGCCGCCGGCGGCCCGGCGCAGCACCGCGCGTACCCGGGCGACCAACTCCCGAGGGCTGAACGGCTTGGTGACGTAGTCGTCGGCGCCCAACTCCAGGCCGACGATCCGATCCACCTCGTCGTCCCGGGCGGTGAGGAAGATGACCGGGGTCCAGTCGCCGGCCTCGCGTAGCCGGCGGCAGATCTCGGTGCCGGGGAGGCCCGGCAACGCGATGTCCAGGACGCAGGCCACCGGGCGTAACCGGCGAGCCGCGTGCAGGCCGGCCTCGCCGTCGCGTTCCAGGTGGACGCCGAACCCGTCCCGGGCGAGGTAGAGCCGGACCAGGTCGGCGATGGCCGGCTCGTCCTCGACCACGAGGACGAGCCCGCGGTGCGGCGGTTCGACGGTCACCGGCCCATGATTGCCGACGGCGAACGCTCCGGACGATCGTTGTGTGTTCGAGTTCGGTAAAGGTGCGGCAAGGGCCGGTCCGGTGTCAGCTCACCAGGACGGGGCGAACAACCCGGGCCGTGTTACGGCCGGCGCGTCGCCGATGCTGGCGACGACCCGCGCGCCGGGCGGCCGCAGGCGGGTCCGGAACGCCTGGTTGAGCAGCGCGTCGAGCTGCCAGACCTGCTTCGGGTGGCTGGTGCGGATCAGGAACCGCTCACGGATCCCGTCGATCGCGGTGGCCGCCATCTCGACCGAGTGCAGTCGGGGATCGGGGCTCCAGGTGACGTTGCTCAGCTCGCGTAGCTCGGTGTTGAGGTGCAGACGCAGTCGGTGCAGCAGCCGGGTCTGCTGGGTCACCACGAGCCGACGATGGGTGAGCAGAAGCAGGTAGTCGCCGGTGACCGGACGGTCGGGGCGGCTGCAGCGGGTGACCAGGATGGTGGCGTCACCGGAGCCGACACAGCGCCGGAAGACCGGCATGTGCCGGCTCACGGTCTGCACGGCCAGGCCAGCCTCGGCGGCGGCCGGAAGGAACGTTCGGGAGAAGACGTCCATGACCTGCCCAACGACCACCCCGACGAGGTGACGTGGGTCACGATGGCTTTTTGGAAGTTCCATGCCGAGGGTCGCACTGGCTGTCCGATTTCCGACGTGGACGGATCATGGTCAGCAATCAGGCCGAAGCGGACTGGCGGAGAACAGCTCCGCCAACCAACCGGGGACCGCGTCGGCGTACTCGGCGCGGGACGCGTCGACGGTGTCCAGGGCGCGACGCCAGGACAGCGACCGGCTCACCGCGCCCAGGTTTATCGCGAGGTCGACGGCCTCGACGAGGGTCCCGCGGTCGTACCGGTCCGTCCACGCCTCCAGGTAGGCGTCCCGCAACCGAGCCAACCGGGCGTCGTCGGCCGCCAACTCCGTGGCGTACCGGATGGAACGCAGGGTCACCAGCAACGTGCCGAACGGGTGCGCCACCGAGGCGTCGCCCCAGTCGAAGTAGCGGTAGCCGTCCGGGCCCGCGAAGACGTTGCCGTCGTGCAGGTCGTCGTGTTGCACGGTGGCCGGGATGCCGAGGTCGGCGAGCCGCCGGCACCGCTCGGCGTACGACGGCAGCTCCGCCCACAGCCGCTCGTGCAGGTCCGGGCTGAGACCACCCTCGGCGCCGATCAACAGCGACCCGCGATCGTCGAGCAGTTCGGCGAGCAGCCCGGCCAGCACCTCGGGACGGTGGTCCGGCACACCCAGGGCGACCAACTCGTCGGCGCGCGGCGCGGTGGCCAGTTGGAGCGCCGCGTACCCGGGCAGGGCCCGCTCCCAGTGGGCCAGATCGGGGTCACGCGCCAACACGTCGCGCAACGACTCACCGCCGTCGGGCAACAGCGACCAGCCCTGCGCCGCGTCCACCGCGATCGGGGTCAGCACCCGTTCCGGCGTCAGCCCGGCGAGCGTCGCGATCAGCACCGCCTCGTGCACAGTGCCCCGGTTGTTGGCCTTGAACCAGACCGGGCCGTCGTCGGTCGGCACCCGCCAGACCAACGACCACGGGCGCACCCGCGGCTGCACCGGCCCGGTCACCCGACGGCCGACGCGGCCCAACTGCGCGTCGACCCAGGACCGGGCCCGTACCTGCCACTGCTCGCTGGACCGGTCGGGGACACGCGCACCCGCGATCGTCGTCGTCACGCTGGGCACCATAGGCGGCCCTCCCGGGCCGGGCGAGGCGTTTTCCGCCCGCACCCTCAGACCAGCTCGACGATCGTCGCGTTGGCCATGCCGCCGCCCTCGCACATGGTCTGCAGGCCGTACCGAATCCCGTTGTCCCGCATGTGCGCAAGCATGGTGGTCATGATCCGGGCGCCGGAACCGCCGAGCGGGTGACCGAGGGCGATCGCCCCACCGCGCGGGTTGAGCCGCTCCGGGTCCGCCTCGGTCTCGGCCAGCCACGCCAGCGGCACCGACGCGAACGCCTCGTTCACCTCGTACACCCCGATCTCCTCGATGCCCAGCCCCGCGCGGCGCAGCGCCTTCGCGGTGGCCGGGATGGGTGCGGTGAGCATGGCGACCGGGTCGTCGGCGGCGACCACGGCGGTGTGGATCCGGGCCAGCGGGCGCAGGCCGTGTCGGCTGGCCCACTCGGAGGTGGTCACCGCGAGGGCCGCGGCGCCGTCGGAGATCTGGGACGCGGAACCGGCGGTCACCACGCCGTCGGCGCGGAACGGGGTGGCCAGCTCACCCAGCTTCTCCAGGGAGGTCTCCCGGCGGATGCCCTCGTCGGCGGCGAACTTGCCACCGTCGGCGAGCGGCACCAGGGTCAGCTCCGGGTCGAACGCGCCGGCGTCCTGCGCGGCGGCCGCCTTCTCGTGGCTGGCCAGCGCGAACTCGTCCAGTTGGGTACGCGAGAGGCGCCACCGTTGGGCGATCAGCTCGGCCCCGACCCCCTGGTTGAACGGCAGCGGCGCGTCGTCGGCGAAGCCCTCGACACCCCGGTACCGGGCGCGTAGCTGGTCACTGAACGGCATGCCGCCGGCCACGCTGGAGCCCATCGGCACCCGGGTCATCGACTCGACGCCGCCGGCGACCACCAGGTCGGCCTGGCCGGAGAGCACCGTCGCGGCGGCGAAGTGCAGGGCCTGCTGGCTGGAGCCGCACTGCCGGTCCAGGGTGGTGCCGGGGACCGTCTCGGGCCAGCCGGCGGCGAGTACGGCGTTGCGGGCGATGTTCCAGGACTGCTCGCCGACCTGGGACACGCAGCCCCAGAAGACGTCGTCGACCTGGACCGGGTCGATCCCGGTGCGCTCGGCGAGGGCGCGCAGCACGTGCGCGGAGAGGTCAACCGGGTGGACGCCGGCGAGGCTGCCCCGCCGCCGTCCGACCGGGGTCCGCACCGCGCCGACGATGACCGCGTCACTCATGTTTACTCCCCGGTAACGTGGGCTGTCCCGATCCTACGTCGTCCGTGGACCGACTGATTGCCCCCGGGCTTGCTCTCCCTCTACCGACACGCCGGTGCGCGCCCGCGCCGGTGGCGCCGGGCGCGAGCACAGAGGCCGGCACTCGGGGGCCGGGTCGGCACTGCCGGGAGCCGGCAGCCGCTGGCATGCTGAGCGGGTGGATGAGATCTCCCCGGTCCGGCAGTGGCGAGTGTCGGCGAGCCTACCGGCGGCGAAGCTGGCCGGTGCCGTCCTGCTTGTCGCGCTCGGGCTGCTCTTCGCCGACGACGACCCGGTGCGGTTGGTGCTTGCCGTCCTGGCCGCCGCCGCGCTGGTCGCCTGGGCGGTACGCGACCTGATCGCACCGGTCCGATTGGCTGTGGATCCGGCGGGACTCACAGTCATCCGCGGGTTCGCCGGTCGCCAACTGCTGCCCTGGCCCGCGATCGAGGCGATCACCGTGGACCGGCGACCGCGACTGGGGCTCACGTCCGAGGTCCTGGAGATCGACGCGGGCGAGTCACTGCACCTCTTCGGCCGATACGACCTGGGCACCGACCCGGAAGAGGTCGCCGTCGCGCTACGCGCCGCCCGCCGCTCCTGACACCTTGAGATCTTGGAAGGAAACCGCCCCTGGAGGGGCACCTTCCTTCCAAGATCTCGATCGAGAGGTCAGCCGAGCAGGACGGCAGTGCGGACGAGGACCAGAGCGAGCAGGACCAGCAGGATGATCGCACCGCCCACGACCTGCACCAACGTGCGTCGACCACGTGGCGCGTACGCGAGCACAAGCGCCATCAACGCACCGACCACCAGGCCACCGAAGTGCCCGGGGACCGAGATGCCCTGCACGGTAAGCGTGAACACCACGTTGATCACCAGGATCGGAATGATCTGGGAGATGTCCCGGCCCAGCCTGCGCTCGATGATGATCAGCGCGGCGAAGAGCCCGAAGGTCGCCACCGACGCGCCGGCCGTGGCCGCGTTCTGTTCGCTGAACGCGTAGGCCGCGACGTTGCCGCCGAGACCCGCCAACAGATAGAGAGCGCCGAAGCGCAGCGGCCCGAGGTTGGCCTCCAACGACCGGCCGAGCACCCACAGCGACCACATGTTGACCAGCAGATGGAGCACGCCGTAGTGCAGGAACATCGCGGTCAGCAGACGGTAGTAGTCGCCGTCGGCGATGCCGTCCGGGAGATAGCCGGGCAGCGAGAGGCCGTACACCGCCCCCCAGGCGGTGAGCGGGGTGCCGTCGCCCATCAGCCCACCGAAGCCGGAGCCGCCCGCCACCGCCTTGAGGCTTCCGGCGGAGGCCACGGAGAGCAGGAAGAACAGCACGTTCAGGGCGATGAGCCCCTTGGTGACATAGCCGTGCCGGCCGGCCGTACCGCCACCGAAGGCGGTACGCGCCGGCCGGACACTGCGGCGCCCCTGGTCGACGCACTCCGGGCACTGGTGCCCGACGGACGCCTCCCGCATGCAGTCCGGGCAGATCGGCCGGTCGCAGCGGGTGCACCTGACGTAGGTCTCCCGGCCGGGGTGCCGGTAGCAGACCGGGGTGGTCGGCGGAGACTCGCTCACCGGGCCGACCCTCCGTCCGCCATCGCACAGTCCACCGGCGTCGGCGGTGCTCCGGAGCGCTCAATCATGCGAGCAAAGGTACCTCGCCCGTCGGTCAGGAGGCAGACCGCTCAATCTCGACCCGCTCGATGACGACGTCCTGGAGCGGACGGTCGCTCGGGCCGGTCGGGGTGCTGGCGATCGAATCGACGATCTTCACCGACTGCTCGTCGGCGACCTGGCCGAAGATCGTGTGCCGGTTGTTCAGGTGCGGCGTCGGGGACACGGTGATGAAGAACTGCGAACCGTTGGTGCCCGGTCCGGCGTTCGCCATCGCCAGCAGGTAGGGCCGGTCGAAGCGCAGCTCCGGGTGGAACTCGTCGGCGAACTTGTAGCCCGGTCCGCCCCGGCCGGTGCCGGTCGGGTCGCCCATCTGGACCATGAAACCGCTGATCACCCGGTGCGAGATGGTGCCGTCGTAGTACGGCCCACTGCCCGGCTGACCGGTACGCGGGTCGGTGTACTCACGGTTGCCCTCGGCCAGGTCGACGAAGTTGCGGACGGTCTTCGGCGCGTGGTTGGGGAAGAGCTCCAGCCGGATCGGGCCAGCGTTGGTGTGCAGGGTGGCGTAGACAGCCTCGGCCACGGGTACTCCTCACTTGTTGGTCAGTTCCATGCGGATCCTCCCATGTGCCCGATCTGGCATCGCGGAGGCATCCGTTGGTGGAGGATGACGAAGGAACAACTCCCAGGAGGTAGGACCGTGTTTGGATTCGGGCGGCGTAAGTCCCAGGGGCAGTTGGCAAAGGCCGAACTGAACCAGAGCATCAGCCACCTGATGCAGGCAGCCAACCACGCCGCGAAGGGTGCCGGCGCGACAGTCGGTCCGCGGGTCCAGGTGGCCCGGGGCTACGTCGGGCCGGCTGCCGCGAGGGTTCGCGACCAGGCGTCGACCGGCTGGGGGACGACACTCACCACGCTGGCACCGCTGGCCGCGGCGGCCCGTGACGGCGCCGCGCAGGCAGGGCCGCTGACCAGGAAGGCCAAGTCGAAGACCATGCGGATCACCGGTAAGAAGAAGCAGCCGCGCCGTCGCGGCTCGATGATGACCGGCCTGCTGGCCGCGGGTGTCGTCGCCGGCCTGGCCGGCGCAGTGGCGTTGCGCCGCCGCCGGGAGCAGCAGGAGTGGGCCGAGTACGACCCGACCCGCAACCTCGACCCGATGCGCGACGAGGTCGACTCGATCGAGGTGCGCACGCCGTCCACCCCCAAGGGGACCGACGGGGCGGCCATGACCGGCGCGGCCGGGATGACCGGCGCCGGCAGCTCGGCGGTGGCCAGCGGCCCCAGCGCGAGCACCACCGGCCCGGCCAAGCAGACGAGCGTCCGGCCGACGGACAAGGTCCCGTCGGTCGCCGAGGGCGCCACGGACGTCTCCGGTCGGCCGACCGACGACCTCACCAAGGCGCTGGGCAAGGACACCGCCCGCACCAACGGCCGCCGCTGACCCCACGACAGCGCATCCGGCGCCGGTGAGCGGGCTGCCCCCGTTCGCCGGCGCTTCGGCGTGGATCAGCGCGCCACGCGCCTCGCGGCGGGCCGCCGCGCGGTCAGAGCCAGCCGTTGCGGCGGAACCACCGGTAGAGGGCCAGCGACACGCCGAGCATGAGGGCCAGGGCCACCGGATAGCCGTACGTCATCTTCAGCTCGGGCATGTTGTCGAAGTTCATGCCCTCGACGCCGGCGATGGAGGTCCAGACCGCGGCGATCGCGGCCCAGGCGGCGATCTTGCGCATGTCGTTGTTCTGGTCCACGGTGACCTGGGCCAGCCGCGCCTGGAGGATCGAGTTCAGCAGGTCGTCGTAGGAGTTCACCTGCTCCACGGTGCGGCTCAGGTGGTCCTGCACGTCCCGGAAGTACTTGCGGATCTCCTTGGGCACGTCCCGGTTGACCTGGGAGGTAAGCGTCATCAGCGGCCGTTGCAGCGGCACCACCGCCCGCTTGAACTCCACCAACTCCCGCTTCATCTGATAGATCCGCTGGATCCGCCCGTGGCCCTGCCGGTCGAAGACCTCCGCCTCCAGCACGTCGAGGTCGTCCTCGATCTGCTCGGCCACCTCCAGATAGAGGTCGACCACCCGGTCGGTCACCCCGTACGCCACCGCCCACGGGCCCTGCAGCAGCAGATCCTGCTTGGTCTCCAGGTCGGCGCGGATCGGCGCCAGCCGGCAGGCGTCCCCGTGCCGGACGCTGATCACGAAGTTCGGGCCGATGAAGAGCATCACCTGCCCGGTCTCCACGACCTCGGAGTTCTCGGTCAGCTCGGCGTGCTCGCAGTACCGCGCGGTACGCAGCACCAGGAAGACGACGTCGCCGAACCGCTCCAGCTTCGGGCGCTGCTCGGCCTTCACCGCGTCCTCGACGGCCAGCTCGTGCAGACCGTAGGTCTCCGCGATGGCGGTCATCTCGGCCAACTCGGGCTGGTGCAGACCGATCCACACGAAGCCGTGGTCCTCGCGGCGGGCCGCGGCCAGCGCGTCGGCGTACGTCCAGTCGCCGGGTTGCCGCCTGCCGTCGACGTAGAGCGCGCAGTCGACAACGGCGCTGCGGCCGGTGCCGGTGCCGCCGGTGGGCGTCGGCGCGGGCGGCGAGCCGTCGGCGTTGAGGATCCGGGTCATCGCCCGGACCGGGGAGGGCCACGCCCGAGGCCGCAGCACCCGACCTGTGGTCGGCGCTGCCGTCCGGTCCCGCTCTGTCCGATCCGTCATCGCGTCACCTCCCACGCTCGGCTGCGGCTTGCAGGCTACGCCGACCGCGGCGCGGGACACCTGTGACGGCTGTCGCGTGGGGGCGGCGCCGGGCGGGCCGGGCCGCATCGGGGGGTGTGCGGGGACGACACGGCCCACCCGGCACCTGTGGGGGCGGGAGGTTGTGCTGCCGCGGCACCCAGGTCGCCGCCGGTCCGAAGGCCACGAGTGACCTCCGCAACAGCTACTGGGTGACGCTCGCAGCATTGTGGGCCGTCGGCCGCCCCGGGCGGGAGTCCCGGGGCGACCGGCGTCGTCGTTCTGTCGGGAACCCGACAGCTCAGTTACGGACGGCCTCGACGGCCTCGGCGAGCCGACGGACACCCTCGTCGATCTTGTCGGCGGTCACCGCCGAGAAGGCCAACCGGAGAGCGTGCCGCCCACCCTCCAGCACGAAGTCGCTGCCCTTGACCACGGCCACCCCGCGCTCGGCCGCCGCCGGGGCGAGCCGATCGACAAGCACGTCCTCCGGGAACTCCACCCAGAGGAAATAGCCGCCGTCGGGCTCCACGAAGCGCGCCTGCGGCAGGTGCCGGCGCAACGACTCGGCGAGCACCCGGGCCCGCTCGCCCAGCGCCGCCCGGACCGTCTCGATGGAGCGGTCGATGTCACCGGAGACGCAGAACTGGTGCACGATCGCCTGCGACACCATGCCCGGCGAGATGTAGAGGCTCGTCGCGTTCTTGGCGATGTCGGCGATCAGGTCCGCCGGGCCGACCAGGTAACCGACCCGGACACCCGGGCACACCGTCTTGGTGAAGCTCGACGCGTGCACCACCACGTTGCGGGTGTCCAGCGAGAGCATCGACGGCAACGCCTCGCCCCGGAACCGGACGTCCGCGTACGGGTCGTCCTCGAAGATCGTGAACTCGTACTCGGCGGCCAGGTCGAGTAACTCCCGACGCTTCTCCAGCGAGAGGGTCATGCCGGCCGGGTTCTGGTAGTTCGGAATGACGTGCGCGAGCCGGGGCCGGACCCCGGACTCCAGCAGCTTGCGCAGCTCGGCGGTGTCGAGCCCATCCGGCTGGACCGAGATGCCGTGCAGCTCACTGCCCATCCGCTGAAGATTGAGCAGCGTGCGGTCGTACGTCGGGCGTTCCACCACCACCGCGTCGCCGGGGCGGACCAGGTGGTCGAAGAGGAACGCGTCGGCCTGAAGCGACCCGTTGGTGACCAGCACCTGGTCGGCCTGGACGCCGTGCTTGTCGGCGATCCACTTCCGCAGCGGAAGGTAACCGACGGAGGTGCCGTACGCCGTGACCCCCGCGGGGTCGGCGTCGAAGGCGCGGACGGCGGCGGCCTTGAGCCCCTCGACATCGACGATGTCCAGCGAGGGAGCCCCACGGGCAAAGGAGATCAACTGCTCGGCGGTCATGGATGTTGAGCGTACGGGCGGCAGCGGGCGACGCGCGGACGGCACGGCGATGTCCGCATCCTGAGCCACCGGGACGGGTGACCCGACTCCACCGGTCGGCGACAGATCAGACCGGAAGTGCGAGCGCGTCGTGGTGCGCCACTCGGGAAAGTCCCTCAAACTGCACGCCGAGCGCGTCGAGGAGCTGGCTCCAGTCGAAGTAGGAACGCCAGGCGGTGATCCGCCCGTGACGAGCCCGGACCACGTCGGCCACCTCCCAGCTCACCAGCCGACCGGTGGGCGCGACGGTGCCGTACGGCGAGTGCAGCGTGCCGGTGTGGGTGCCGGTCAGGCGCAACTCGACGGCCGCCCCACCACCCGTACGGACCGCGCCGAGCGGGTCCACCCGCAGGTCACCGAAGGCACCGGTCCAGGTGCGCAGCAGCGCGGGCAACTCGATCGGGCGGACCGTCACACCCGGCATGGCGTAGAACGCCTCCGGGGCGTAGAGGTCCGGTAGACGGGCCACGTCCCGACGCAGGAGCATGGCGTACTGCTGCTCGACCAGGCGCTCCGCGTCACGCATCGGGCCCTCCCTCGCGGACCACGGCATCTCCGCGCCCGCACGGGGATCCTTACCCGTCTATCCGGCCCGGCACACCTGCCCGGCTCAGGTCGTGGCGGCCACCTGGCTCTCCGCCCAGACCCGCATGATGTCCCGGACGGAGATCACCCCGGCGACCTCACGGCCGTCCAGCACCACCAGGTGCCGGAATCCACCACGGGCCATGGCGGCGGCCGCCTCGGCCACCGTCCATTCCGGTCCCGCGTAGACCACGTCCCAGGTCAGATGGGCGCCGGTGCGTTCCACGTCACAGTCCAGGCCGGCGCCGATCGCCTTCAACACGTCGCGTTCGGTCATGATCCCGACCCCCTCGGAATCCGGGTCGATCACGACGGCCGACCCGACACCACGGGCCGACATCATCCGCGCCGCCTGGCGGAGCGTGTGCTCCGGACCGACGACGAGAACCTGGCTGGACATGGCATCCCGTACCTGCATCACACATCACTCCTTTGGGACGGTGGCCTCCGGTACGGACATGGTCGTCCGTGGATGTTTCCGGGACAAGACCGAACATCGCCGTACCAGCGGCCGCTCGCTACTGTCGGACCGTGTCCACCGAGCCCCTGCGCTGCGCCGGCGCGCTGATCGTCGACCACGACGGCCGCATCTTCTTCCAGCGCCGCTCACCGCAGCGACGCCTCTTCCCCGGCTGCTGGGACATCGTCGGCGGCCACCTCGAACCGGGCGAGGAGATCGACGAGGCGCTCCGCCGGGAGATCGCCGAGGAGACCGGCTGGTTCCTCTCCCACGTCCTCGGCCCGGTCGGCGAGTACAGCTACGTGGGCGACGACGGCCTGGCCCGGATCGAGTACGACTTCCTGGTCCGGGTCGACGGTGACCTGGACCGCCCGGCGTTGGAGGCCGGCAAGCACACCGAGTTCCGCTGGCTGGCCGAGCACGAGGTGGACGTCCTCGACGAGCACCGCGACGTCAACGACGGGCTGATCCGGCGGATCGCGGAGGAGGGCTTCGCGCTCCTGCGGTCGATCGGTCTGTGAACACCGTCGAGTTGGCGCCGCACCGCGTCGCCGGGCTGCTCGCCCCGGCCGTGGACCGGGTCTTCCGCGCCGGCATGCTGGCCGGCCGCGACGGCGGAGGCGCCGAGCTGAGCCAGCGGTACGGCGGGCCGACCGCGAGCGGCTTCCTGGTGGACCTGCGCACCCGCCTGGCCGCGCCGGGCGGCACCGTCGACGCCCCTGGATTCGCGGCGATCACCAGGTACGGAGATCCGGTCGTCGTCCGCCGGACGGTCGACAAGCAGGTGGCGCACGGCATGCTCCACCGCCGCCCGGACGGCGCGCTGTCCGCCACCGAGCGGGGCGGGGCCTTCCTCGCCGAGCTGTACCAGGTGCACGCGGAGGTCACCGAGGAGCTGTGGGCCGGGCACGACGAACGGGTGTCCCGGCTGGTCTCGGTGCTCGGCCGGCTGCTGTCGTACGCCCTGGTGCTGGCCGACACCGACGGCGACCGGGGCGGCTCGGCCTTCGCCGCGATGGCCCCGCCCCACGAGCCGGACGGCACCCCGTCGGGCGTGCTGCTGCTCAACCGGCTCGGCACGCTGCGCTACCACCGCGCCGACGCGCACGCCGAGGCCTGGGCGGCCGCCGGGCACACCGCGTCGAGCATCGCCACCCTCCCGGCCGGTCCCGAACGGCTCGCCATCGAGCTGGAGACCGACCGACGGGCCGCCGGCCCGTACTCGGTGCTCGGCGCGGACGAGCGGCTGACCATGCTCGCTGACCTGGCCGCGCTGCCCGGCTGACCCGGTTGGCCCCAGCGGCGGGGCCAGCCGGGGCTATCCTCCACCGGTGACGGGGAGCAGGACGAGGGAGGATGTCGCGATGATCGGAATGGTGCTCGCGGCCGGAGCGGGACGACGGCTGCGCCCGTACACCGACACCCTGCCCAAGGCGTTGGTGCCGGTGGACGGCGAGACCACGATCCTGGACATCGCGCTGGGCAACCTCGCCGAGGTCGGGCTCACCGACATCGTGATCGTGGTCGGCTACGCGGCGGAGGCGGTCCGTGCGCGGCAGGCCGACCTGGAGAAGCGGTACGGGGTCACGCTCACCCTGGTGCACAACGACAAGGCCGAGGAGTGGAACAACGCCTACTCGCTCTGGCTCGCCCGGGAGTACTTCGCCCGGGGGGTGCTGCTCGTCAACGGGGACACCGTGCACCCGGTGAGCATCGAGAAGACGCTGCTCACCGAGCGCGGGCCGGGCATCCTGCTCGCCGTGGACACGCTGAAGCCGCTGGCCGAGGAGGAGATGAAGACCACCTTCGACGCCGCCGGCCAGCTCACCCGGATCACCAAGCTGATGGACCCGGGCGAGGCGTACGGGGAGTACATCGGCGCGACGCTCATCGAGCCGCAGGTCGCCGACGCCCTCGCCGACGCGCTGGAGGCGACCTGGCGGCGGGACCCGAACCTCTACTACGAGGACGGCTACCAGGAGTTCTCCGACCGGGGCGGGGAGGTGCGGGCGGCGCCGATCGGTGACGTCCCGTGGGTCGAGGTCGACAACCACGCCGACCTGGCCCGCGCACGGGAGATCGCGTGCCGCTACTAGCTCGGAGCGTCCTCACCCCGCTGCACATCGACGTGCGACGGGGGGCGGTGGCCGACCTGGCGGCGATCCTGGCCGACGGACGGATCTCCGCCGGCGGTGACGTCGCGGTGGTGGTCGGCCCCGGTCAGGGCGCCCAGATCGCGGAGCTGATCCGACCGTCACTGCGGACGGCGGACGTGTTCACCGTCTCCGGGGGGACCCTGGACGCCGCCGACGACCTGGGCGGCAAGCTGCGCGCCCGGTCGTACGACGCGGTCGTCGGGATCGGCGGCGGCAAGACCATCGACGTGGCCAAGTACGCGGCGACCCGCCGGGGGCTACCGATGGTGTCGGTGGCGACGAGTCTCGCCAACGACGGGATCGCCTCCCCGGTGGCCAGCCTCATCACTGACGGGCTCAAGGGCTCCTACGGTGTGCACATCCCGATCGCGGTGATCGTCGACCTGGACTTCGTGGAGAGCGGCCCGGACCGGCACAACCGGGCCGGCATCGGCGACGTGATCAGCAACATCAGCGCGCTCGCCGACTGGGAGCTGGCCCGCCGGGTACGCGTCGAACCGTTCGACGGGCTCGCCGCCTCGCTGTCCCGGGCGGGTGCCGAAGCGGTGCTCAACCACCCGGGCGACATGGCCGACGACGCCTTCGTCACCGTGCTGGCCGAGGCGTTGATCTCCAGCGGCCTGGCCATGGCCATCGAGGGCACCAGCCGCCCGTGCAGTGGCGGCTGCCACGAGATCATGCACGCCATCGACGCGCTCTTCCCCGGCACCGCCTCACACGGCGAGCTGGCCGGGTTGGGCGCGCTGTTCTGCACCTGGCTGCGCGGTGACCTGCGCCGCTTCGGGGAGATGTCGGCCTGCCTGGCCCGGCACGGTCTGCCCCGGCTCCCCGCCGAGGTGGCGCTCAGCGACGACCAGTTCGTGGAGGCGGTGCAGTTCGCGCCGCGTACCCGACCAGACCGCTACACCATCCTCGAGCACCTGGCGCTGTCTCCTACCGAGACGCGGGAGCGGCTGGCAGACTACGCCGGTGCAATCCGCGACCAGCTTGGCTGACCCCCGTCCCACCGTCGCCGACTTCCACCGGGTGAACCGGGGCGGCGGCCTGTTCAGCGAGTCGATCAGCCAGTGGCTGGGCGCCGTCTTCGCGCTCGTCGCCCAGCGCCTCGGCCTGCGGCCCACGGCGCTGACCATCACCAACCTGGTGCTCGGGCTGGCCACCTCGGTCACCGTGGTGGCGCTCGCCGGCCCGGTCGCGGACGGGGACGTACCGGCCTGGGTGGTCGGCCTGCTCGCCCTGGTCGGCTGGCAGGTCGCGTACTCCCTGGACTGCGCCGACGGGCAGCTCGCCCGGGTGACCGGCCAGGGCAGCGCGGCCGGGGCCCGGGTCGACGTGCTCTGCGACGTGGCCGCGCAGATCGCCCTGGTCGCCGCGTTGGCCGCCACCGCCGTGGCACAGGAACCGTCCACCCCGACCTGGCTGGTGGCGACGTTCGCGGGGACCTGGATGGTCAACCTGGTCACCTCGGTGATGCAGGCCGGCCCGAACGCCGCCAGCATGGTCACCTCGACCTCGCTGCCGGTACGCCTGGTGAAGCTGGTCCGCGACTACGGCGCGGTGGTCTTCGTGGCCGCCCTGGTGCTGGCCGTGGCCCCCGCGCTGGTCCTGTGGGTGCTCGTCGCGTTCACGATCGTCAACGGCGGCTTCCTGCTGGCCAGCATCGCCTTCTCCGCCCGCGCCTCCCTGTAAGGGCCCTGCGGCGCGTCGACGAAACGCCACCCGTTGGCATCACCTTCGTCGTCGGCAGCGCTGCCCTCACGGTCCCGCAGGCGGTTCAGAACCGCTGTCTTCCGCACGTTGTTGGCGGAGTTGTTCGAGGAGGGCGGTGTCGGCTTCGAGGTCGGGGTGGTCGACCTGCCGGTCGAGGTCGACGACGTATTCGAGTTCCCGGATCGCCTGGTCGAGGTCACCGCCCGCCCGGTGGATCATCGCGATGTTGTACCGGGTGACGGCTTCCCCGGCCCGATCGCCGACCTCCCGCCGGATGGGCAGGGCCTGGTAGTAGTGGTCGAGGGCCTGCTGACGGTCCCCTAAACCGACGTACGCGCTGCCGATGTTGTTGAGGGTGGTGGCTTCGCCGGCCCGGTCACCGACCTCCCGCCGGATGGGGAGGGCTTGGTGGTAGTGGTCGAGGGCCCGCTGACGGTCCCCTAAATCGGCGTACACGTGGCCGATGTTGTTGAGGGTGGTGGCTTCGCCGGCCCGGTCGCCGACCTCCCGCGTAATGGGGAGGGCTTGGTGGTAATGGTCAAGGGCCCGCTGCCGATCCCCCAACCCGCCGTGAACGCTGCCGATGTTGCTGAGGGTGGTGGCTTCGCCGGCCCGGTCGCCGACCTCCCTCAGGATGGGGAGGGCCTGGTGGTAGTGGTCGAGGGCCCGCTGCCGATCCCCCAACCGGTTGTACACGTTGCCGATGTTGGTGAGGGTGGCGGCTTCATTGGCCCGGTTGCCGGCCTGCTGGTAGATGGTCAGGGCGTGCTGGTAGTCCTCCAGTGCCGGCCAGGGTCGACCGGTCGACGACCGCGCCCAGCCACGCTGATAGAGGGCGCCGGCGTCCAGGCTGAGGGTCAGGGTCGCGGTGGCCATGGCCTCGACCGCAGCGAACCGCGAGGTACGCAGCCACACCCGACACACCCGATCACCGACATCCCGGGCGATCGCCGGCAGCCGCCCGGCGACAGCAAGCCGATGTACCTCCACATGTCGGGCGACGGCGGTCGCCGCAGCGGGAGCGACCTGGCGCGGTCCCGGCGGTTCCCGATCCTCCATGCCCGATCCACCTCGCTCTTCCTGCTTCTCCCGGGTGCCGACCTTCTCCCGGTTGCCGACGCGGCGGTTGCCGAGGGTCGGACCGTGGCACCACCGGCGTACGGCGGTGGCATCGGCCGTCATTGTTCTTCCCACGATGGCCGGGATGCGGTCAGCGAGTCGGAAACCCGTCACCTGAGCCGGGCTCACCGAGCGGTCCCGGGACGCGAATGAAACGTACAGTGGCCGCCAAGGTCCGCCCCTCGATCACCTGGCCGGGGCCGAGCACGGGCGGTCCTGGGCCGGCTTGACCGGGCGTGTCGGGGGAGGGTGCGGGCGATGGGAAACGCCACGGTGGAGGTGTCCGGGGCGCACGCCGCGAGCTGGGCGGCGGAGCTGCGGGCCGCACTGGTCGGGGCCGTGGGGCCGGACGACACCGGGCCGCGCTGAACTGACCGCCACGACGGGATGGGCAGATGGGCACCTTCGAACTGGAGGTCTTCGCGCAGACCTCGAACTACTACGAGCTGCGGCTGTCCGCCGACGGCGATCCGCCCCGGACCCGCGGCCTGGACCGGGCCGCGGTCGATGAGCTGGTCACGCTGGGACGACGTGACTACAGCACCGACGCCGCCGCGCAGAAGGTGTACGGCGCGGTCCGGCTGGCTGAGCTGGGGGCGCGGCTGGCGGAGTTCCTCGACGGTGACCAGCGGTGGCTGACCTCGATGCTGGCCCATCCGGCCGGGGCGGTGCTGCGGATCACCGCCGAGCAGCGGCTGCGGCACCTGCCCTGGGAGCTGCTCGCGCAGGACGGCGCGTTCCTGAGCGTGGCCGGGCGGGCGCCGCTGCTGCCGGTCCGTGCGGTCGGCACCCACGCGGCGCTGACCGGCCCGGTCACGCCGGGCAACCGGCCGTTGCGGGTGCTGTTCATGGCAGCTTCGCCCGAAGGCGTCGAGCCGGTGCTCAACTTCGAGGCCGAGGAGGCCGCGATCCTGGCCGCGACGCGACGGACCGGCACCGATCTGGTGGTCGAGGAGAGCGGCACCCTGGACGGGCTCCGGTTCCTCAGCCGCGACTACGGGCCCGGCCACTTCGACGTGCTGCATCTGAGCGGGCACGCCACCACCGACGGCGGGGAGCCGGTCTTCGTGGTGGAGGACGAGTTCGGCGCGCGAGCCAAGGCGACGGCTGACCAGATCGCCGAGGCGATGCAGAGACACTGGCCGAGGCTGGTGTTCGTCTCCGGCTGCCTGACCGCTGACGCCCCCGGGGGTGGGGCGTTCCCGTCGATGAGTGAGAGCCTGGTGCAGGCTGGTGCCCCTGCGGTGCTCGGCTGGGCTCTGCCGGTCGGGGACGTCTCCGCCACCGATTTCGCCGCCGCGCTCTACCAGGCCCTGGCCGACGGCCAATCGTTGGACCGGGCCGTCGTCGAGGCCCGCCGTCACCTGTTCCACGACAAGAAGAGCAGCTACTGGCATCTGCTCCGGGTCTACGCCGACCGGTCCCCGCTGACGCCCATGGTCACCCCGCTGCACACCCGGGGCCGCAGACGGTCGCAGGTACGCGCCGTCGACCGGCAGTTCCTGGACCCGCAGACCCAACTGTCCCGGGTCGCCTCCCGCGCCGAGTTCGTCGGCCGGCGTCGACTCATCCAACGGTGCCTGCGCGCCCTCCGGCAACCCGCCGACACCCCCGGCGCGGCGCAGGGCCTGCTGTTGGCCGGCATGGGTGGGCTCGGCAAGAGCAGCCTCGCCTCCCGGCTCCTGGAACGCATGCCCACCCACCAGTACGCCGTCTGGTACGGCCGGGTCGACGCCATCAAGTTCCGCGAGCTGACCGACAAGATCCGCTTCGACAGCATCGACCAGAGCATTGAGGCCGGCGCACTCCTCGACAATGAGCAGGTTCCCCTCCTGACCCGGCTGCGGCACCTGCTCGACGCCGACGGGCCACTCGGCGGGACACCCTGCCTGTTCGTCTTCGACGACTTCGAGACCGGCAACCTCGACACCCGCGACGACGGCAGCCGAGTGCTGGCCCCGGCGATGGCCGAGATCCTGCCCGCCCTGCTCGCCGCAATCCGCGACACCGGCAGCCCGAGCCGCGTCATCATCACCAGCCGCTACCGCTTCCCCGCCCCGGCCGGCACCACCGTCGCCGTCGAGGCCCTGGAGACCCTCACCCTCGTCGAGCAGACCAAGAAGATCGCCAACCTGGCCAACCTGCGCCCCGAATCCACGATCGACCCTGGCATCCGGGACCGGGCGATCGAGGCCGCGGCTCGCAATCCCCGGCTGCTCGACTGGCTCAACCGGATCGTCGACGATGCCACCCTCGACATCGACGGCCTGCTCACCGCCATCGAGAACGAAGCCAACCGGTTCCGCCGCGAGACGGTCCTGGCCGACAACCTGCTCGATTCCCAGCCTCTCGAACTCCGCCGGATGCTCGCCAGGATCAACGTCGTCGAGCTACCCGTACCCGCCGCCACCGTTCACGCCCTGCACCAACACCCCGACGCCACCCGGCACCTCCAGCGGGCCGTTGAACTCGGCCTGCTCGAAGAGGGCATCGACCCCGAGAGCCTCCAGCCCCGTTACTACGTCTCCAACATCCTGCATCCCCTCGTCCGCCCCCTGCTCACCGACGACGAACACACCGAGGCCTGCGCCGCCGCCGCCCAATCCCTCTACCAGCTCTGGGTCCTCGACCCCGCCGCCCCCGATGGCCACTGACGCGATGGTCCTGGCCCGTTGGGTCGAGGTGCATCGGCTTGCTGTCGCCGGTCAGCAGCCGGCGATCGCCCGGGCCCTCAGTGACCGGGTGTGTCGGGTGTGGCTGCGTACCTCACGGTTCGCGGCCGTCGAGGCCATGGCCACCGCGACCCTGACCCTCGGCCCGGACGCCGACGCCCTCTATAAGCGTGGCTGGGCGCGGTCGTCGACCGGTCGGCCCCGGCCGGCACTGGAGGACTTGCAGCAGGCCCTGACCATGTACCAGCAGGCCGGCGACCGGGGCAACGAAGGCGCCACCCTCACCGGCATCGGCAATGTGTACAACCGGTTGGGGGATCGGCAGCGGGCCCTCGACCAGTACCACCAGGCCCTCCCCATCCGGCGGGAGGTTGGCGACCGGGCCGGCGAAGCCGCCACCCTCAACAACATCGGCCTCGTTCACGACGGGTTGGGGGATCGGCAGCGGGCCCTCGACCACTACCACCAAGCCCTCCCCATTACGCGGGACGTCGGCGACCGGGCCGGCGAAGCCACCACCCTCAACAACATCGGCCTCGTGTACGACCGGTTGGGGGACCGGCAG
>NZ_JBNCKO010000015.1:0-148220 GCF_049841595.1 Micromonospora sp. DT228 | reverse complement strand
GCAGGCCCTCGACCACTACCACCAAGCCCTCCCCATCCGGCGGGAGGTCGGCGACCGGGCCGGCGAAGCCACCACCCTCAACAACATCGGCCTCGTGTACAACCGGTTGGGGGACCGGCAACGGGCCCTCGACCACTACCACCAAGCCCTCCCCATCCTGAGGGAGGTCGGCGACCGGGCCGGCGAAGCCACCACCCTCAACAACATCGGCCTCGTGTACGACCGGTTGGGGGACCGGCAGCAGGCCCTCGACCACTACCACCAAGCCCTCCCCATCCGGCGGGAGGTCGGCGACCGGGCCGGCGAAGCCACCACCCGCTACAACATCGCGATGGCCCACCGGGCGGGCGGTGACCTCGACCAGGCGATCCGGGAACTCGAACACGTCGTTGACCTCGACCGGCAGGTCGACCACCCCGACCTCGAAGCCGACACCGCCATCCTCGAACAACTCCGCCAACAACGCGCGGAAGGCCGGTAAGGGATGACCTCCTGTCAGTTGCTTTCGGCACAGGAAGGGTCCCAACCCGGCCGCCACCTGACCCACGGGCCACGAGCACCACGACCGCCACCAGCGCCCAGTCGGTCAGCGGCACCAAGGACTTCGGCCTGCGGCTGCGGTTCCGGTACGGCGTGACGCACTCCTGAAACGAACGTCTCCGAAACCCCTCGACGCAGCAACCCCGGCCCGCCGGAGATGGGAGCCGGGGCAGGTCACTGTCTCATCCAGTACGGAGAGGCAGCGTCAGTTGCTCTTGAGGGAGTCGATGAACGTGCGCCAGCCCTGGGCGTCGAAGGCCAGCGCCGGGCCGGCCGTGTCCTTGCTGTCTCGGACGGCCACCCCGTCACGGAGGTCCGCCACCTCGACACACGCGCCGCCGTTGCCGTCGCTACGGGTGGACTTCCGCCACATCGCGCCGGTGAGGTCCGGATTCGTCATGTCTTCCTCTACTTCATCTCGCCTGCGATCCGCAGGATGAGCCTGCGGGATTCCGCCGGCCCCAACGCCGCAGCCCGGAGACGGTCCCAGTGCCGATTGTAGGCCCGGATTGCCTCGGGGCTGTCGAGGTAATCCGCGTCCGTGAACGTCTCCAGGTAGACGACGTCCGACGCGACCTCCTCCCCGAATCGGAGGATGATGAAGTTGAACGAGGAGACCACGTACGTCTCGGCGTCAAGCGGAAACACCTGGATGGTGACGTTCGGGCGGTTGGCGAGCGTGGCGATATGGGATAGCTGCTCCCGCATGGTCTCCCGATCGCCGAGGTTCCGCCGGAGCGCGGACTCGCTCAGGATGAAGTTCAACTCCGGCCCGTCCGGGCGATCGATGACCTTCTGTCGCTCCAGGCGCACTGCGGTCTGCTGCTCCACGTCCTCCCTGTCGATGATCGCCCGGATGTAGGGCTCGATCTGGAGAACGCCGGGGATGACCTCGGATTGGTACCAGCGGATCTCCGCCGCGTCCGCCTCCAGGTCGAGGTACTGCCGGAACCAGTCCGGCACCACGTTCCGGTACCCGCTCCACCGGCCCCGCTGCCTGCCGGCGCGGGCGAGGTCCCGCAGCGGTTCGGCCTCCTCGGTCGGCACGCCGTAGAAGTCGAGCAGCAGCTTCAGGTCGGTGAGCCGGATGCCGGACTGGCCCAGCTCCAGCCGACTGATCTTGCTCGATGCCGAGTCGATGACCTCCGCGGCCTCTTCCTGGTTCTTGCCCGCCGCCTCGCGAGCTCGCTTGAGGGCGTTGCCGAGGCGCCGTCTCTGGATCGTCGGGGTGACCATCCGCCGAGTATCCCGCCCCTCCGGCCACCGGTCCGGCGACACGCCGTGGATTCCCAAAACAGGTATCAGGCCCTAGCCTTCCTTTCTAGGTTCCTATTTTAGGTAACTGGAGGATTCCTCGGGAGGTCTCATGGCTCGGCATGCGAAGAACCCGACGCGCCCCGGTTTGCTGCGAAGGCTCTGGCCGTGACGACGCGGCGAACGTCGGATTGCGAGGACCGGGGCGAGCAGATCCAGGCGGCGGAGCATGAAGCGGCGCGGCAACGGCTTCTCGACCAGGCCGAGGCGGAGCGGATACCGCCAGAGGAGACGACCCGGGCGGTGCCGGATCGGCGGTGGCGGCGTGGACAGCAGTGAGCTGCTGCCGATCGGCCGGCGGGTGGCGTACTGGCGGAGGCGGCGGGGGTTGTCGCAGCAGGTGTTCGCCGATCGACTCGGCAAGTCGAAGTCCTGGGTCGACAAGGTCGAGCGGGGCGTCCGGGCGCTGGACAAGGTGTCGACGTTGCGGGACATCGCCGCTGCCCTACGGATCGACACCGCCGTCCTGCTCGGCCGGGACGTTCAACCCGCGCTGGTGGCCGAGCGGGTCGAGGGGGTGGAACGGATCCGGGAGGCCCTGTCGGCGTACGACATTGTTTTGGGGCGGCCGGCGGCGCGCGGCGTGGTGCTGCCCGCGGACCGGTTGGTCCGGGATGTCGAGCATGCGTGGGTCATGTTCCAGCATGCCCGGTATCCGCAGGTGGTCGCCGTGGTGCCGGGACTACTCGCCGGGATGCAGCGTGCCGTCGCCGACGATCCCGGGTGGGGTCGCCCGCTGCTGGTGGAGGTGTACCGGTTGGCCGCGTCGCTGTTGGTGAAGCTTGGCGAGGTCGAGCTGGGCTGGCTGGCCGCCGACCGGGCCATGGCCGCCGCGACCGGCGATCCCGTGCTGGTCGCCGCCGCCACGGTGCAGCTCGGCCAGGTGTTCCGCGCTGCGGGGCGGGCGCGGACGGCGCAGTCGGCGACGCTGGCCGCCGCGTACCGGATCGCCCCACCCGATCCGAACGACAGTGCACCCGGCGCACTGTCGTTGTGCGGGACGTTGCTGGTGCAGGCCGCCCTGGCGGCAGCCCGCCGGGGCGACGACCACGCCACGGCCGAACTCCTCGACGAGGCCGCCGGCATGGCCGCACGGGTGGGCGAGGGCCACGATCACCACCGGACGGCGTTCGGGCCGACGGCGGTCGACCTGGCCCGTGCCGCCGCAGCCCTCGACCTGGGCGACGCGGGCGAGGCGGTGGCCTGGCACGAGAAGGTGACCAAGCGGGACGCCTGGCGGTGGCTGCCGGTGGAGCACCGGGCAGCGCACCTGGTCGATGCCGCCCGCGCCTACCTCCAGGGCGGCGACCCGGTCAGCGCGGGCCGGGCACTTGTCGACGCCGAGCGGATGGCGCCGGCGGAGGTACGCCACCGCCCGGCCGTCCGCGAGGTGCTCGCCCAGGTGGCCCGCGACCCGCACGCCCCGGGCACGATCATTCAACTCGCCGTCACCCTCGGGGTGACCTGACCATGACCGCGCCGTTCCTGCCGTTGGCGCAGATCCGCAACCGACTGACCCTCACCGCCCGAGCGGTCCTCCGCGCCCACCGGGCCGGCCCGGACGGTCACTGCAGGGTCTGCCGGATTCCGGATTGCCGGTTGTCCACCGCAGCCCGCAACGTCATCGAGGCCGCCGCTGCTCGCGCGGCACCACCCAGCCAGCGGTGCCGGTGACCACGCCGGCCGGCAACGGCGTCGGCCCGCCCTCACCCCGCCCGCGCCCGCGCCCGCGCCCGCGCCCGCGCCCGCGCCCGCGCCCGCGATCTTGCACTTACTGTCCCCGCATATCGGGCATTCCACAGGTATCGGCGACAGAAAGTGCAAGATCGGCGCGGTCAAGCACACCCGCGGCGCGGTCAAGCACACCCGCGGCGCGGTCAAGCACACCCGCGGCGCGGTCAAGCACACCCGCGGCGGGACGGGTTCAGACTTTGGTGGGGGTTCGGGCTACCCCGGCGTAGATGTCGATGAGCTGCTTGGTGACCACGTCGGGGTGGAAGGTGCGCTCGTAGCGGGCGCGGGCGGCCACCGCCAGTCCGGCCGCGCCGGCGCGGGCGACCGGTAGTGCGGCGGCCAGCGCGGCCGGCTCCGGTGCGACCACCCAGCCGGCCTCGCCCGTCCCGATGCCGGCGGGCATTGGCGACCCGCCGCCGACGACCGCGGAGGCGACCTCGGCCGGGCCGGTGCCGGCGGGCTCGTGCGGGGCGTCGGCTCCGACCAGGTACGGGATGCCGCCCAGCGCCGTGCCGAGCACCGGTCGACCGCTCGCCAGGGCCTCGATGATCACGGTCGGCAGCACGTCGTGCCACATGGAGGCGGCGATCACCACCGCGCTCGCCTCGACCGCGGCCTGCACGCCGGCCCGGTCGAGCTGACCGAGGTAGACCACGTCGGGTCGCTCGGCGGCGGCGGCCTCCACGAGCGGGCGCAGTTCGCCGTCACCGGCCACCCGCAACGTGCCCAGGGCACCCACCGGGTGCCGGCGCCAGGCGTCCAGCAGCAGGTCGACGCCCTTCTCCGGGGAGAGCCGAGCCATGTAAAGGAACCCGTCACCCAGCGGCGCCGGCCGACCCGGGTCGGGGACGGAATTCGGCTTCACCACGATCCTGTCGTCCGGAATGCCGTAGTCGCGGAGGTGGTCGGCGATCGCCGAGGTGAGCGCGATGTACCGATCCACCGACCGCCAGGTCCCCCGGTGCACGGCCAGGGTGGTCGCCATCAACGCGCTCTGCACCGCCGAGTCGCGGTAGCAGCGATGCTTGATCGCCGGCACACCCAGCGCCCGCCCCTTGCAGTCCTGACAGATCACGCCGTCGCGGAAGTAGATCCCCGACGAGCAGACCTGCCGGTAGTTGTGCACCGTCTGCACGACCGGCACGCCGTGGCGGTGCGCGGTCCGCACCACCCAGGGCGACAACAATGGGTACGGGTTGTGCAGGTGCAGAACGTCCGGCCGGTGCTCGGTGAGCAGCCGGCTCAGGTCGTGCTGGGCGCGCGGAGCCCAGATCGGCGAGATCGGCAGCAGCGCCTTCGCCGCCTTCGACATCGACGGGATCTCGTCCGAGCTCCGGATGAAGGGCAGCACCTCGACGCCAGCGGCGGTGAGCTGAGCGATCTCCGAGTCGACGATGGTGTTCTCGCCGGACGGTTGGGCTTCCCGGTACCGGTTGTGCGCCACCACGATTCTCACGGGAAAGAAGGCTACCGTTGACCGGTGCCCGAACTACCGGAGGTTGAGGCGCTCGCGGGTTATCTGCGACAGCGCGCGGTGGGCCGGCGCGTCGATCGGCTGGAGATCGCCGCGATCAGCGCCCTGAAGACGTACGAACCGGCACCGACAGCCGTCGCCGGCCGGGCGGTGGTTGACGCCAGCCGGCACGGCAAGTTCCTCGACGTGCTCTTCGAGGGCGACCTGCACCTGGTGGTGCACCTGGCCCGGGCGGGCTGGCTGCACTACCGGGAGGCGTTCCCGGCCACCACGCCGCTGCGCCCCGGCAAGGGTCCGATCGCGCTGCGCGTACGCCTGGACGACGGCTCCGGGTTCGACCTCACCGAGGCCGGCACCCAGAAGAAGCTGGCCGCGTACCTGGTCACCGACCTGGCGGCGGTGCCCGGGGTGGTCAAGCTGGGTCCGGACGCGCTCGCCGCCGATCTGCCCACCTTCGCCGAGCGACTGCGCAGCCGGCGGGGGCAGGTCAAGGGGGTGCTGACCGACCAATCGGTGCTGTCCGGGGTGGGCAACGCGTACTCCGACGAGATCCTGCACGCCGCGAAGCTGTCGCCGTTCGCGATCACCGATCGGCTCACCGACGCCCAGATCGCCACCCTGCACGCGGCCACCCGGCAGGTCCTCGGCGACGCGGTCGAACGGTCCCTCGGTCAGCGGGCCGCCGAACTGAAGGGCGAGAAGCGCTCCGGGTTGAAGGTGCACGCCCGCACCGGGCTGCCCTGCCCCGTGTGCGGGGATTCCGTGCGTGAGGTGTCGTTCGCCGATTCCAGCCTCCAGTACTGCGCGACGTGCCAGACCGGCGGCAAACCGCTCGCTGACCGTCGGTTGTCCCGCCTTGTACGGTGAGTAATCCCACTCGACGACTACGGAGCGGAATCGCCCACGCTGAGCGGAAGCTCCGGTCCGCCGTTCTGGTCACGCGCGTATCCATCGGTATAGTGGCCCGGTCCCCGGCTTCTGAAATGGTGCGGAGCCGGCCAGATCGCACCGGCACCATCGCTCGCCAATCTCCTTCGGGGCGGCGACCGGTCGGAGCTTGCGTGGGAGACTGGGACGGTGGGCGACCCGGGCCCTCACGCCGAGTGAGCGGCCCGTGTCATGCGGGAGGACATGGGTGAGGTGACGGCAAGCCTCCAGCGCCCGGTATCCAACGAAGGCCGGAGCAGACTCGTGCGGCACGTCGACAGCTTCGAGATCCAGCCGCCGACGCCGCCGTCTCACAACGGCGTCCCCCGGTCGGCGTGGACCAGGTCGCGTCGCCGGGTCTCCCGCTGGCACCGCCCCTACATCGCCATCCTGCTGCTGCTCGACTTCGGCGCGGCGGCGTTCGCCAGTTGGATCGCGATCCAACTGTTCGACCAGGCCGCCTCCGGGTTCTCCGACCTCAAGCAGGACCCGACCTGGTTCCACACCGTCTCCTACCTGCTGCTCCCGCTCGGCTGGGTGGTCATCCTCTGGAGCAACCGGGGGTACGACCGGCGCTACCTGGGGCTGGGTCCGGACGAGTTCAAGCGGGTGATCCGGGCCGGCGTGACGGTCGCCGCGAGTGTCTCGTTCCTCGCCTTCGCCACCAAGACCGAGTTGTCCCGCTGGACGGTCGGCACGGCCCTGCTCGGGGCGCTGCTGCTGATCCTGTGGGGCCGGTTCGTGGCCCGCTGGGCGCTGCACTACATCCGGCGGCGGGCCGGCCAGGCCGCCCACCGAATGGTGCTGGTCGGTACCCTGCCCGAGTGCCTGGAGGTCTACGCGGCGGTCACCCGCAGCCCGGCCGCCGGGCTGATGCCCGTCGCCATCCACATCACCGACGGGTACGCGGCGGCCCGGGGCATGCCGACCCCGGTTCCGGTGTACGCCGGCCGCGACGTCCTGGCCCTGGTCCGTGAGGTCGGCGGGGACACCATCGCCGTCTGCGGGTCGGCGAGCGCCGAGCCGGGCGAGTTGCGCCGGCTGGCCTGGCAGTTGGAGGGCTCCGGCGTCGACCTGGTGGTCGCCCCGCAGTTGACCGACATCGCCGGCCCTCGGGTGCACATCCGCCCGATCGAGGGTCTGCCGCTGCTGCACGTCGAGGAACCGACCCTCTCCGGGCCGGCGCTGCTGGCCAAGAACCTGATGGACCGGGTCGCCGCCGGCCTCGGCCTGCTGCTGCTGGTCCCGCTCTTCCTGGCCATCGCCGTGGCGATCCGGATCTCCGACCGTGGGCCGGTCTTCTTCCGCCAGCCCCGGGTGGGGCACGAGGGGCGCACGTTCCGGGTGTGGAAGTTCCGGACCATGTACGTCGACGCGGAGGATCGGCTGGCCAGCCTTGTCGACCGCAACGAGACCGACGGCATGCTCTTCAAGATGAAGCAGGACCCTCGGGTCTTCCCGGTCGGTCGTTTCCTCCGGGCCACCTCGCTCGACGAGCTGCCGCAGTTGATAAACGTGCTCTGGGGCGAGATGTCGCTGGTCGGGCCCCGCCCGCTGCCGGCCGACGACGGTGACTTCCTGGGTGACGTGCGCCGCCGCCTGCTGGTCCGCCCCGGCATGACGGGTCTCTGGCAGGTCTCCGGCCGCTCCGACCTGTCCTGGGACGAGTCGGTCCGACTGGACCTCTACTACGTCGACAACTGGTCGTTGGCGTACGACCTGAGCATCCTGTGGCGCACCGTCGGGGTGGTGCTCGCCCGCAAGGGCGCGTACTAGGGTCTTGGCGCGCCGGCTCGCAGGGGCGAGGATCCCTGCGTGGCTGCCAACCTCTCCGCCGTGGTCGGCGTCGTCTCACTCGTCACCGCGCTGACCGCGGCCCTGTTGGCGGTGCTGCGGCTGCGGGCCCGCCGTGGCATCGCCACCGCCACCCAGCGGGCCACCTACGAGGTGCTGCACACCGCCGGCCTGGCCGCCGAGCCGCTGCGGGCGGGGCTGAGCGCGGCGGGCGCGGCGAAGGCCGTACGTCATCTGCGGGCCCTGGTGGGCGCGGTCGGGCTGGCGCTCACCGACGCCGACCAGCTGTTGGCCCTCGACGGGCGCGGCACGCACCACGGCGACCAACTGCTCGCGGCGGCCCAGCGGACGGTGGGCGCCGGGCGGTCGACGGTGCTCGGCGAGCAGGAACTGCACTGCGACCGGGTCGACTGCCCGGTCCGCGGTGCGGTGGTCGCGCCGTTGCAGGGGGCGGACGGCCGGGTGGTCGGCGCGCTGGTGGCGATCGCCGACAGCCCGCCCCCGCCCGGGTTGGTGCAGGCCACCCTGGAGACCGCGCACTGGGCCGGCAACCAGCTCGCCCTTGCCGAGCTGGACTCGTCGCGGGAGCGGCTGGCCCGCGCCGAGATCCGCGCGTTGCGGGCGCAGATCAGCCCGCACTTCATCTACAACGCGCTGACCGCCATCGGCTCTTTTGTCCGCACCGACCCGGAGCGGGCCCGGGAGCTGATCCTGGAGTTCGCGGAGTTCACCCGCTACTCGTTTCGGGCGCACGGGGAGTTCACCACCCTCGCGGAGGAGCTGCGCTCGATCGACAGGTACCTGACGATCGAGCGGGCCCGGTTCGGCGACCGGTTGCAGGTGCGGTTGCAGATCGCCCCGGAGGTGCTGCCGGTGACGCTGCCGTTCCTCTGCCTTCAGCCGCTCGTGGAGAACGCCGTCCGCCACGGGTTGTCCCGCAAGCCGGGCACGGGCATGGTGAGCATCGAGGCTCGGGACGCGGGCGCCGAGTGCCACATCACGGTGGAGGACGACGGAGTGGGAATGGACCCGACCACGCTGACCGCCGGCATCGCCGAGCTGGCCCGGGGCACCGGTGACCCGGGCGACGACCCGGGTCAGCACGTCGGCCTCTCCAACGTCGACGAGCGGCTGCGGTCGGTCTTCGGGGACCGGTTCGGCCTGGTGGTGGAGACCGGGTTGGGCTCGGGCACGAAGGTGAGCATGCGGATCCCGAAGTTCCACCCGGGCGTACGGGCAGGCTCGTGACTACTGGCTTTCTCCGGGTCCTGGCGGTGGACGACGAGCCGCCCGCGCTCGACGAGTTGGCGTACCACCTGCGGGCCGATCCCCGGGTGGCCCGGCTGCACACGGCCGGGGACGCCACCGAGGCGCTGCGGCTGCTGCGAGACGGTGACGTGGACGTGGTCTTCCTGGACATCCGGATGCCGGGCCTGGACGGGATGGAGTTGGCCCGGGTGCTGCGCCGGTTCGCCCGGCCACCGGCGATCGTCTTCGTCACCGCGTACGACGACGGCGCGGTGGATGCCTTCGACCTGGGTGCCACCGACTACGTGCGCAAACCGGTGCGTGCCGACCGGCTGGCCGAGTCGCTGCGGCGGGTGATCGGATCGCGGGTGGTGCCGTCGCATCCGGCGGCGCTGGCCCGCGCGGAGGAGGATCCGACGATTCCCATCGAGTTGGCCGGCACCACCCGGATGCTGCCCCGCTCGGCGGTGCGGTGGGTGGAGGCGCAGGGCGACTACGCCCGGTTGCACACCTCGGACGGGTCGCACCTGGTGCGGGTGTCGCTGGCCACGCTCGCGGAGCGGTGGGCCGATGCCGGTTTCGTCCGGGTGCACCGGTCGTACCTGGTGCAGTTGAAGTTGATCGCGGAGCTGCGGCTCGTCAACTCCGGCTATGTGGTGGTGATCGACGCCACCGAGCTGCCGGTGAGCCGGCGGCACACCCGGGAGCTGAAGGACAAGCTGGTCCGGGCGGCGAAGCAGGACTGGGGCCGCTGACCAGGCTTCCCCTCGTCGTGCCGGGAATAAGCGCGCTCCCCCGTACGTAGTACGGTACGTTGCTTATCGACGAATGGAGCTGCCGTGTTCGACGCCGCCACCGAGTTCGACAGTCAACTCGACCGCCTGGTGCACCTCGGCTACCCCGCGCTGGCAGGGCTGCCCGAGAGTGCCTTCCGCGAGCTTGTCGCACCGCTGCGAGCCAGGGCGATCGAGGGTGCCGCCGGCCTGCCCGCCCCCACCGACGCCCGGGTGCCGTTCCTGTTGGTCATCACCCGGGACCTGATCGGGGTGGTGGAGCGACTGGAGCTCACCACCCTGGCCGGCAAGCGCAAGCCCGGCGTCCTCGACCGCAACTACGCCGACGACGACCTGCCCCGCTTCGACCCGATCAAGGAGCTGGAGGTGCCGACCGGGCCGGCGTACCTGCTCTTCGACGTCGACCGGGGCGAGGAGTACCGCAATCTGGCCCCGGCCACCGCCATGGAGGGGATCACCGCCCAGGGCCGGCTGCCGCTCAGCATCGACGAGGGTCTCGCCCTCGTCACGCTGCATCCGGCCGCGCTGGCCAGCAACAGGTGCTTCTCGCTCGTCGGTTCCCGCTGCGGCGACAAGCGGGTGCCGGCGATCTGGATCAGCCAGGGGGCGCCGAAGCTGGGCTGGTGCTGGTACGGCAACCCGCACACCTGGCTCGGCTCCGCCTCGGCCCGGCCGGAGCGCGTCGGCCCGGAGTGACCGTCCGCTGAGGAGGATGACCGGTCGTCCGAAACCGCCCGACCGGCTCTGCCGACACATATCGCCGTTGGCCTATTCTCCTGCTACCGATTCCCGTACGGGGCGCAGGGTCGGTGTGGGCGAAGCCTGCTCAGGTCGCCCCACCACCCTCACATTGGGACATCGATGCAGCTAACCACAGCTCGCCGCGCCCTGCTGGCCGGTGCCCTCGTGGCGGCACTCGTGCTGCCCGGCGCCACCCCGGCTCAGGCCGCCGCCACCGGTGCGATCAGCGGACGACTGACCACAAGCACCGGTGCCGCCGCCGCCGAGGTCCAGGTGCTGGTCTACGACCCCGACAGTTACAACTACGTCGACGACACCAACACCGACGCCGACGGCAACTTCACACTCGCCGGGCTGCCCGCGGGCCCGTACCTGGTGGGCTACTTCCCGCTCGAGCAGCCTGGGCAGTACTACCGCCAACAGGCGACGATCTGGACCGCCGATCCGGTGACCGTCACCGCCGGTGGCACCGCCAGGGCCGACGACCAGCTCTTCGCCGTCGGCACCCTCACCGGTCAGATCGTCAACACCGCAGGCGACCCGTTGCCGAACCTGTTCGTCAACGCCCGCGAGGTCGACACGGGCGCCGCGACCGGCGGCCGGACCGACGACCAGGGTCGGTACACCTTCGCCACCCGGCCGGGCCGCTACGTGCTGAGCCTCAAGCCGATCGAGGGCGTCGACCAGGTGCAGTACGTGCCCGGGAAGCTCGACCAGGAGAGCGCCACCGTCTTCCAGGTGAAGGCGGACGAGGCCACAGTGGTAAACGAGACCGCGCTGCCGACGGGCACCCTCAGCGGCCGGTTCACCACCGCCGCCGGTGCCCCGCTCGCCGACGCCCAGGTCAGCATCAGCACCGGCGGCGGCGCCAGCGGGGCATACACGGAGACCGACGCGAACGGTGAGTTCAGCGTGCAGCTACTGCCGGCCTCCTACCTCGTCGGCCTGTACGCAGGTGATCGCCAGCAGTACTACCGCGGCAAGTTGACCTCCGAGGACGCCGACCGCGTCGAGGTACGCGGCGGGCAGCAGACGAGGATCACGGACAGCCTGCTCGGCACCGGTTCGGTCACCGTGCGGGCGGTCGACTCGGTAAGCGGAGCCCCGATCGCCAACTTCTGCGCCCAGTCGGTCTGCAGCAACGGCACCGGCACGGTGACCGTCACCGGCCTGCCGCAGGGCACCCACACCATCTACCTGGACGCGGAGGACCGGCTGCACTTCAACCGCGAGGTGACCGGGGTACGGGTGAAGGCGGACCGCGACACCAAGCTGACCGTGAAGATGCGGCCCGGCGCGCTCATCAGCACCACTGTCGTCGACCGGCAGACCGGCACGCCCGTGCCGGACATCTGCCTGGACACGTTCCTGCCGAAGCAGGCGAAGCTCTCGGACGGCTACGGCTACTGCAGCGACCAGACCGGCAAGATCACGGTGGGGCCGTTCGCCGCCGGCAGCTACAAGCTCTTCGCGGTGCCGCGGGACAGCAACTACGGCCGCCAGTGGGTGGGCGTCGACGGCGGCAGCGGCGACGAGCGGGAGGCAGCAGTCGTCACCGCGACCGCCGGCCAGGTAGCCACCGGCCCGCAGATCAGGCTGGACCGGGCCGGCACGGTCACCGGTGTGGTCACCGACCCGGCCGGCAAGCCGGTGCCGGACGCCAACGTGTCGGTGCTGACCGCCCACCCCGGGGTCGGCGCGCAGGACGCCCGCACCGACGAGCACGGCGTCTACACCCTCGAACGGCTCGGCCCGTACGCTTGGCCGGTGGTGGTCGGCGCCTACCCGTACGCGAGCGAGTGGTCCGGCGACAAGCCCAGCCGGTTCACCGCCACCCCGGTGCCGGTGACCGCCGGTGCGGCCGCCACCCACAACGTCCAGCTCGACCAGGGCGTGCAGGTGACAGGCACCTTCCAGACGCCCGACGGCACCCCCTTCACAAGTGGGTTCGTCCTCGCCCGCAGCGTCGACACCGGCGACATCGCGGGCAGCGGCTGGCTGACCG
Organism: Micromonospora sp. DT228; assembly: GCF_049841595.1. Classification (NCBI taxonomy): domain Bacteria; kingdom Bacillati; phylum Actinomycetota; class Actinomycetes; order Micromonosporales; family Micromonosporaceae; genus Micromonospora; species Micromonospora sp. DT228. The sequence goes on along the minus strand of NZ_JBNCKO010000015.1, from coordinate 135,649 downwards.
ACGGGCGGTACAACTTCCGCCTCAAGGGGCCGCAGCAGGTCTTCTTCACCTACAACGTCTCGCTCGGTGAGAAGCAGTTCGAGGGTCGCTACCTGACGACCCAGCCGGACGGCACCCGCAAGCTGGCCCGGTTCCCAGTGCCGGCAAGCGGCAGCATGACAGTGGATCTGGTCGTACCGACAAGCTGACGGTTCGACGCAGCGGGGCCGGTGGCACGACGCCACCGGCCCCGCCCCGTACCCGCGCTCAGTCCGGGAGCGGGAAGCGCGTCCAGGATGCGCCGTCGCCGGTGACCTGCACGTGGTCCGCACCGCCTACCGCCAGGTCGTCCCGGCCGTAGAGCCAGGCGTATCCGGGCGCGGCACCGACGCGCCCGTCGCGCCGGTCGTACTCGCGGACGGTCTTGAAGTGTCGCCCGGCATCGAAACTGATCATGGCCGTGGACCTGTTGTTGGAGGGCTCCCTGTTTCCCGTCTCGACGAGCAGCAGGGAGCCGTCCGAGCCGACGACCAGGCACCGGTTCTCCAACGCGTGGGGCAGGTTGGTGCCCACGTCAGCCCAGGTGCGCCCCCCGTCCGTGGTACGCAGCAACTGCGATGTGCCCTCGGCCTCCGTCGGCTGGGGCCCACCCGGTGGTGGCAGCGCGATCAACAGGTACGCCTCCTGCGCGCTGACCCCGGCTATCGCGATCACGTTCGCCCCCTCGTCCGACTGCCAGGTTGTCCAGGTGGCTCCCCGGTCCACGCTCCGAGCCACCACAAAGGCGCTGCGGTAACCCGGCCAGTAGGTCGCCCAGATGGTTCCGTCCACACTCGGATAGATGTTCGCGGGTGGATAGGGCGACGGCGGCTCGCCTTCGAGCCGGTAGACAGTTCCCGTCGGAGAGACCGCCACCGGTTCACGGAGCGCCCCGCAACCCTGGCTCCACTGACAGAAGACCGGCTGCGCCTTCGCCGGAAAGGCCGGCACCGTCACCATCGCCTGCTCGGCGTCCCGCCAGGTGCGGCCGTAGTCGGTGGAGAGCCGGAGCTGGTCACCATCCCGGACCAGGTAGGAGCGCTGGCCCAGCACCGAGAACTCCGGGTTGCTCAGCGGATTTCCCTCGGCGTCCTTTCCGCAGGTGCTGGTGCGGTAGCGGGTCATCTCGTCATCGGTCCAACTCCGCCCGCCGTCGTCGGTGTGCCGGAACCGCACCGTGAAGCAACCGTCGTCGGCGTCCCACACCCCCGCGACGACTGCCGACTCCGGCCCGGTCAGGAAGAGCTGGCCGCCGCGGTCCGGCGTGACCGGCGGCTGGTCCGGACCTGTCCACCCACCCCGGCCGGTGGTGCCGAACAGCGGCAGCATCGCCACTCCGGCCACGGCGACAACCAGAACAAGCGCCACCCCGCTGGTACGCCGCCGACGTCGGGCCCGCGCTGCCGTCCGCATGTCGTCCAGGGGTGGCTGGCGGACCGCGTCGGCGACGGTGTCGACGTCGAATCCCGTGAACTCACGTGTGGACATCGATCCTCCCGATGATCATGCTCTCGCCGATCTCTGAGTCGCTGAGCAGCGCTTTCAACGCCTGCCGGCCCCGGGACAACCGGGACTTCACAGTGCCCGGCGAAACGCCGAGCGTCGCCGCCACCTCGTCGATCGGCAGGTCGACCAGGTAGTGCAGGGCCAGCGCGTGCCGCTGCCCCGCGGGCAGTTCGCGCATCGCGGCGAGCAGCGCCAGGTGCTCGGGCGAGCGGTCGGCAACCGTCGGAGGCGGACCGATCCGACGCAGCAGCCGGTCCAGCACCCGCCGCCGCCGGTGACGACTACGCGCGACGTTCACCGCGACCCGGCGCAGCCACGCCTCCGGGTTGTCGAGGCGGGCGAGCCGACCGGGCGCCGTCAGCGCCCTGGTGAACGCCTCCTGGACCGCCTCCTGCGCCTCGCACAGATCGCCGGTCACCGCGTAGAGCTGCACCACGAGTCGTCGGAAACAGCCCGCGTAGAGCTCGGCGATCAGATCAGCGTCGGACACCCTCACCACCCCTCTTCACCTGTCCCACTCCTGGGCGGAGGGAAAGGTTCCGAGCGACGGTCAGAAGATGTCGGCCAGCGGCAGGGCGAGAGGGAACGGCTCCTCGGTGCGGTAGGCCTCGCCGAGGAGGAGAACGGCCTGCTCGCGGTAACCACCAGCGCCGTTCGCCAGCACGGTCAGAGTCTGCTTACGGGGCTCGACCAGCCAGTAGAGCGGGATGCCGACGGCCGCGTACTCGTGACGTTTGAGCACCAGGTCGCGGCCCGCGTTGCTCGGTGAGATCACCTCGACGACGAGGAGCACGTCGGCCGGGTCGAGCGCGGCACCGCCGCTGTCCAGGGCGCTCTCGCTTGCCACGAAGAGATCCGGCACGAAGTACGACGAGCGCTTGGCACTGACGCCGATGTCCTGACCGACGAGCACACCGGCGGGGGCCTGCCGGTCGAGGATCCGGCGGAGGCGGTTGGCGACCGCGCCGTGGAAGACGTCCGCATGGGGGGACACGAGCAGGCTCCCGTCGAAGATCTCGTAGACCTGGTCGTCCGCGGGGAGGCTCTGGAGGTCGTCCACCGTCCAGGCGTCGCCCCAGCCGGGCCGGGCAGGGTTCGTCACCGTCACACCTCCTCTCTACCGGACCACCCTGACAGCTCGGTCGGTCGTCCACAACGAGCCTCGGGAGTTCCCGCTCCCCAGCGGGCTTGGTGGCGGAGTTATCCACAGGCATGAGCGGTTCTCCACAGGTTGTTCACAACGCGACCCACTGATCTCCACGGCCGCTCCCTACAGTCGGGACCCATGAAGGAACGTCGGATACTGGTCGTCGAGGACGAGCGGACCATCGCCGATTCCATCGCCGCCCGTCTGCGGGCCGAGGGTTTCACGGTGCAGGTCGCGGCGGACGGGCCCAGCGCCGTCACGCAGTTCCGCACCGGCCAGCCGGATCTCGTCGTCCTCGACGTGATGCTGCCCGGCTTCGACGGCCTGGAGGTGTGCCGCCGGATCCAGGCCGACCGGCCGGTGCCGGTGCTGATGCTCACCGCCCGGGACGACGAGACCGACCTGCTGGTGGGGCTCGCGGTCGGCGCGGACGACTACCTCACCAAGCCCTTCTCGATGCGAGAGCTGGCCGCTCGGGTGCACGTGCTGCTGCGCCGGGTGGAGCGGGCCGCGGCCCCGACGCCGCCCGCGATCCGCCTCGGCGACATCGAGATCAACGAGGCCGAGCGGCGGGTCCGCCGGGCCGGCGTCGACGTGCACCTCACGCCGACGGAGTTCGACCTGCTGGTCCACCTCGCCGGGCGGCCCCGCACGGTGCTTCCCCGGGAGCGGCTGCTCGCCGACGTGTGGGGATGGGTCGACGGCAGTGGCACCCGCACGGTGGACAGCCACATCAAGGCGCTGCGCCGCAAGCTCGGCGCCGACCTGATCCGGACCGTTCACGGCGTCGGGTACGCCCTGGAGGTGCCCGCGTGACCGGCCGGCTGGTGGACTGGCTGGATCGGGCGTTACCCCGTCCACTGGACCCGGTCCGCTCGATCAAGATGAAGCTCGGCGTCCTGCTTGTCGCCTCCTGGGCCGTGGCCTTCGGCTACTTCTGGTACGGCATCGGTTGGCTTCCCACCGGTACGTCGATCACGGCGATCTGCATCGCGCTCGTCACCTCGCAGGTGCTCGCCCACGGGATGACCTCGCCGCTGCGCGAGATGACGGCGGCGGCCGGCGCGATGGCCCGTGGCGACTACACCCGGCGCGTACGCGCCACCTCCCGGGACGAGGTCGGCGAGCTGGCTCAGGCGTTCAACAAGATGGCCGAGGATCTGCACGCCGCGGACCAGCGCCGACGTGAGTTGATCGCCAACGTCTCGCACGAGCTGCGGACACCGATCACCGCCTTGCAGGGCGTGTTGGAGAACATGGTGGACGGGGTCGCCGATGCCGAACCAGCGGCGCTGCGCTCGGCGCTGTCCCAGACCGAACGGCTCGGGCACCTCGTCGCCGACCTGCTCGACCTGTCCCGCCTCGACGCCGGGGTGGTGCCGCTGCGCCGGGTGCGCATCGACGTAAATGACTTCCTGGACGAGGCGGTGGAGCACGCCACCGCCAGCGCGTCCGGAGCGGCGCTCGACGTGCGCTTCGAGCTCCGCGAACTGCCGGCACCGCTGACCGTCCACGCCGACCCGTGGCGGCTGCACCAGGTCTTCGCGAACCTGCTCGACAACGCGGCACGGCACAGCCCACCCGGCGGCACGGTGCGGCTGAGCGCCGAGGAACACGCCGACCAACTCCGCTTCGAGGTCAGCGACGAGGGTCAGGGCATTTCACCAGGCGAGCGGTCCCGGGTCTTCGAGCGGTTCACCCGCGGCGATCGGGCCGCCGGTGGCGGGACGGGGCTCGGCCTGGCCATCGCTCGCTGGGTCGTCGAACTGCACGGTGGCCGGATCGCTGTCCTCGACCCCGTCAAACCGCACCGGGTCGATCGGCCCGGCTGCCGCATCCAGGTCACCATCCCGAGCGACGGGCCACATCGGAAAGAGGTCGCATGACCAGCCCTGGCACCACCCCGCTTCCGGCCACCAGGCCGACCGGACCGACCGGACCGACCGGACCGACCGGACCGACCGGACCGACCGGACCGACCGGACCGACCGGACCGACCGGACCGCAGGTCCTTCCGAGCGTCAGACCGGGCCCGACCGCCGGCCCTCCCCAGGCATGGCCCGGTGCGCCGGCCGTACCCAGGCCACCGTCGGCGATCGCGCGGCGCTGGCCGGGGCCGTCCGGCTCCGCCCGTCCACTGGTTCTGGCGGCGTTGACGGCGGCGGCGGTCGTCGGCGCGGCCACGCTCACGATGGTGCGTCCCGGCCTCGGTTGGCTGGTGGCCACGCTCGCCGGCGCGGCTGCCGTGGTCACCGCTTGCGTCGTCCGTTCCAGGCCATCGCCCCCGCCGACAGGCGTCAGCGCGCCGGCCGCGCCCAGCGCAGCGGCGGCCGGGCCGACGACGCCGACCACCACGCCGGCCCCACCCAGCGCCGCAGCGGCCGGGCCGACGACGCCGACCACCACGCCGGCGGCTACCGCGACCACGCCAGCACCGCCGCCTGCGGTGGCGGCCGTCCGTCCCGGTGCCACGGGGGCACCGGGGCGGGCGGCACAGGTCGCCTGGGCCGTCGCGACGATCGCGTTGGTCGCCGTCGGCACGGTCCGGGCCGCCGGCTGGCTCTTCGCGCTCTGCCTCGTCGCGGCCGCGGTGACCGGGACACTCGCGGTGACCGGCGGGCGAAGCCCGCTCGGGATGCTTGTCGCCGCGACGCTGCCGCCGGCCGCGACGGTACGGGCGCTCCCCTGGGCGGTACGCGGACTGGGCGACACCCGCCCAACCGGGGCGGGGATCGGCGTCGGGCGCATCCTGAAAAGTTTGGCGATCTCCGCTGGCCTGCTGATGCTGTTCGGCCTGCTCTTCTCCTCCGCCGACGCGATCTTCGCCGATCTGGTCACGGGTCTCCTGCCCGACATCTCGCTGGCTGGTGTCGTCGGCTGGCTGCTGCGTCTGGTGCTGATCGGCGGTGGTCTGCTCGGTGCCGCGTACCTGGTCAGCCGACCCCCCGACCTGGAGGGCCTGCGGCCGGGGCCGGCCCGACCGGCCCACCGGCTGGAGTGGACCCTGCCGCTGGTGCTGCTGGACGCCCTGTTCGCGGCGTTCGTGCTGGTCCAGCTCACAGTGTTCTTCGGCGGCGCGGATCACGTGCTGCGCACCGGCGGGCTCACCTACGCCCAGTACGCCCGTGGTGGCTTCTGGCAGTTGCTCGCCGTCACCGCGCTCACCCTGCTGGTGATCGCGGTCGCCGCCCGCCGGGCGCCGACGACCACACGCGTGGACCGGCTGCTGGTTCGCGCGCTGCTCGGCACGCTCGCCGCGCTCAGCCTGGTGGTCGTCGCCTCCGCGCTCTACCGGATGCAGGTCTACGCCGACGCGTACGGCGCGACCCGCCTCCGGCTCTTCGTGACGACAGTCGAACTCTGGCTCGGGCTGCTCTTCGTCCTGGTCGGGGTGGCGGTGGTGCGGCTGCGGGCGGCCTGGCTGCCCCGGCTTGTGGTCGGCACGGCGGTGCTGGCGCTGCTCGGGTTGGCGCTGGTCAACCCGGATCGGCTGATCGCCGACCGGAACGTCGACAGGTACCTGGAGACCGGCCGACTGGACGTCAGCTACCTGTCCGGGCTGTCGGCGGACGCCGTACCGGCCCTGACCCGGTTGCCCGAGCCGATGCGCGTCTGCGCGCTGGGGCAGATCGCCGCCGAGCTGCCCCGGGACGGTCTCTGGGAGGCGAACCTCGGCCGGGAGAGGGCACGCCGGGACCTTGCTGCGATCCCGACGACCAGCGCGCTGACGGACTGCCCCGGTACGCGACGCTGGTGAGCGACACCGCTTGACAATCCGGCGCGGCGGGCCAGACTGCCGGGGTGGCCAAGCAACTCCCTGACGTGGGGTCGGGCGGTAAGGTGCCGCCGCCCCGGCGGGCCCGGATCGTGCTGGCCGAGATCAGCCGGCAGGACACCCGTGCCGAGCGGACCCGCGCCGAGCTGGCCCAACAGACCCAGGTCGGCGAGGCGCTGGTCCGCGGCCTGGTCCGGGCGCAACTCGCGCTGGCGCTGCGGCTCTCGCTCGTGGTGGCCATCGGGTTGGGTGGGCTGCCCCTGCTGTTCGCCATCGCGCCCTCGCTCGGCCGGACCACGGTCGCCGACGTCAACCTGCCGTGGCTGCTGCTCGGGGTGGCCTCGTTCCCGTTCCTGATCGGGGTGGGCTGGGCGTACGTGCGGTTGGCCGAGCGTAACGAGCAGGACTTCACTGATCTGGTGCAGCGGCCGGAGCGCTGAGGTGGGCAACGAGTTCGTGGTCCCGGCCATCGTCGCGGTCACCCTGGTCACCGTCGGGATCGGCTTCTACGGGCTGCGGTTGGCCCGGACCACGTCCGACTTCCTGGTGGCGTCCCGGGCGATCAGCCCGACGTGGAACGCCGCCGCCATCGGGGGTGAGTACCTGTCGGCGGCGAGCTTCCTCGGCATCGCCGGTCTGGTCCTCAAGTACGGCGTGGACGTGCTCTGGTACCCGGTCGGTTTCGCCGCCGGCTACCTGGCCCTGCTGCTCTTCGTGGCGGCGCCGCTGCGCCGCTCCGGCGCGTTCACCCTGCCCGACTTCTGCGAGCTGCGGCTGGGGTCCCGTCGGCTGCGCATCCTGGCCACCGCATTCGTGATCTTCATCGGTTGGCTCTATCTGGTGCCGCAGCTCCAGGGCGCGGGGCTGACCCTGGCCACGGTCGCCGGCTCCCCGTACCCGGTCGGCGCCCTGCTGGTGTCCGCCGTGGTCACCGCGAACGTGGCGCTGGGTGGGATGCGGGCCATCACCTTCGTGCAGGCGTTCCAGTACTGGCTCAAGCTGACCGCGCTCGCCGTACCGGTGATCTTCCTGGCGTTGCAGTGGCAGGCCGACGGCCGCCCGGCGGTGACGCCGCCCGACGGGCCGACGTTCCGGACCGCGACCACCGTCGTGGTCGAGCACCGCGCGACCCTCACCCTGCCCGACGGCGACATCCGCGAGGTACGCCCCGGCGACGAGCTGACCTTCGCGGCCGGCGACCCGGTGCCGGACGTGTCCGGGGTGGCCACCGCCGCCAGCGACTGGCTGCTGCCCAGCGCCGCGGGCAACGACGACCGAGGGCTGTTCGCCACGTACTCGCTGATCCTGGCCACGTTCCTGGGCACCATGGGCCTGCCGCACGTACTGGTCCGCTTCTACACCAACCCGGACGGCGCGGCGGCCCGCCGGACCACACTTGTCGTGCTGGCCCTGGTCGGCGCCTTCTACCTGCTACCCACCCTGTACGGGGTGCTCGGGCGGATCTACACGCCGCAGTTGCTGGTCAGCGGGCAGACCGACGCCGTGGTGGTGTTGCTGCCCGGTGCGGCCCTCGGCGACGGCGCAACCGGGCGACTGCTCACCGCGCTGGTCTCGGCGGGCGCGTTCGCGGCCTTCCTCTCCACCTCGTCCGGGCTGCTGACAAGCGTCGCCGGGGTGATCTCGACGGATGTGCTCGGCCGGGGCTCGGTGCGCGGCTTCCGGTTGGCGACGGTGATCGCCGGAGCGGTGCCGACGCTGCTGGCGCTGCACGTCTCCGGACTTGACGTGTCGCAGGTGGTCGGGTTGGCCTTCGCGGTCGCCGCGTCGAGTTTCTGCCCGCTGCTGGTGCTCGGCATCTGGTGGCGTGGGCTGACCGACGTGGGCGCCGCCGCCGGTGTGGTGGTGGGCGGCGGGGCGGCGATCGGGGCGGTGTTGCTCACCGTGCTCGGCCCACCGCTGTCCGGCTGGCCGGCCACGCTCACCACCCAGCCGGCCGCCTGGACGGTGCCGCTGGCCTTCACCGTGATGGTCGCGGTGTCGATGGCGACCCGGCGTCGTGCCCCGGCCGACGTCGCGGCCATCATGCTGCGCCTGCACACCCCCGAAACCGTCCGCCTGTGAGGACCGCTGTCCCCCCTGGGTATGACGGCGCGTCCGCCTGCCGCCGGAAGGCACAACTGGCGGGCGACGGATAACGTCAGCTCCATGACTGTTGCGCACCCCGCGCTCGCACTGCGTGGCCTGGCCAAACGCTTCGACGGCACGATCGCGGTGGCAGGTGTCGACCTGGACGTCCCCGCCGGCTCCTTCTACGGCCTGCTCGGCCCGAACGGCGCCGGCAAGACCACCACCCTGTCGATGGCGGTCGGGCTGCTGCGGCCGGACGCGGGATCGGCGTGGGTGCTCGGGCACGACGTCTGGCAGGACCCGGTGGCCGCCAAGAGGCTGCTCGGCGTGATGCCCGACGGGGTTCGCCTGTTCGATCGGCTGACCGGGGCGGAGCTGCTGGCGTACAACGGGTTGTTGCGCGGGATGGACCCGGCGGTGGTCGACCAGCGGGCCGCGGAGTTGCTCGACGTGTTGGCGCTCGGCGACGCCGGTCGGACGCTCGTGGTGGACTACTCGGCGGGCATGAAGAAGAAGATCGGTCTGGCCTGCGCACTGTTGCACGGGCCCCGGGTGCTGGTGTTGGACGAGCCGTTCGAGGCGGTCGACCCGGTCTCCGCCGCGCTGATCCGGGACATCCTCACCAGGTACGCGGCCGGCGGCGGCACTGTGGTCTTCTCCAGTCACGTGATGGAGGTCGTGGAGCGACTCTGCTCGCACGTGGCGATCCTCGCCGGCGGCACCATCAAGCGGGTCGGCACGCTTTCCGAGGTGCGCGGGGAGCGCTCGCTGGAACAGGTCTTCGTCGAGGTGGTCGGGGGTCGCACCGCGACTGGTGAGGAGCTGTCGTGGCTCTCCCAGTGAGCGTGGCCGCCGAGCCGTCCGCGCCGGTGCGGCAGGTCTCGGCCCGGCACTTCGTGCGGCTCAAGCTGCGGGTGATGGGCAACAACTTCCGGGGTCAGGGTTGGCGGATCGCCCTGTTCATCGGCGGGGCCCTGATCGGGCTCTGGTTCGCCGTCGCTGGCTTCTTCCTCTTCGCCGCGCCCGGCCTGGCCGACAACGGCCAGTACGCGGTGCTGGTCGCGGCGGCCGGCGGCGCGCTGCTGGTGCTCGGCTGGCTGCTGCTGCCGCTCGTCTTCTTCGGCGTGGACGAGACGTTGGATCCGGCCCGGTTCGCGCTGTTGCCGCTGTCCCGTCGCACGCTTGTCACCGGCCTGCTCGCCGCCGCTCTGGTCAGCGTGCCGGTGCTGGCGGTTCTCGTCGCGTCGCTCGGGTTGGTGCTCACCGCCTGGTCGTTGGGCGGTTGGTCAGCCGGCCTGGTGGCTCTCCTCGGGGTGCTGGCTGGGCTGCTGCTCTGTGTGGCCGCGAGCCGGGCCCTGACAAGTGCCTTCGCCAGCATGCTGCGTTCGCGCCGGGTGCGTGACCTGGCAGCCGTGCTGCTGGCGGTGATCGCCGCGCTGCTCGGGCCGTTGCAGGTGTTCGGTCTCGCGGCGCTGCGCGACGCGGACTGGGACCGGCTGACCGGGGTGGCGACGGTCGTCGGCTGGACTCCGTTCGGGGCGGCGTGGACCGCAGGCATCGACGTGGCGCAGGGCCGGGTCTGGGCCGCCCCGGTCAAGTTGCTGATCACGGTGGTGGCGATCGGCGCCCTGCTGCTCTGGTGGTCCCGGTCGCTGGAGTCGGCGATGGTGGGTGCGGCGAACGCCGGCAAGGCGCCGGCACAACGCGCGGCCACCGGCGGCGCGGTCGGTCAACTGTTTCCGCGACTGGCCGGCTGGGCGCGGCGGGACCGGTTCGGCGCGCTTGTCGCCCGGGAGACCCGCTACTGGTGGCGGGACGCCCGCCGCCGGGCCAACCTGATCACGATCGCGGTGGTCGGCATCTTCGTACCCGTGTTCGTAAACGTCACGGGCGGGGACTTTGCGGCCATGGAGAACGGCGGGTTGACCGCGGCGGCCAGCGACAGCTCACCGGTGGTAGTCACCATCTCCATGGTTCTCGTGGGCGTACTCGCCGCGGCCACCCTGGCCAACCAGTTCGGCTTCGACGGCAGCGCGTACGCCGCGAACGTGGTGGCCGGGGTGCCCGGTCGGCTGGAGCTGCGGGCGCGGATGACGGCCTTCTCGCTTTACGTGCTGCCGATGCTGGCGTTCGTGTCGGTGGTGCTGTCGGTGTTGCTCAGTCGACCGGGTTGGATCGGGCTCACCTTCGGCAGCCTGGTCGCCACCTACGGTGCCGGGCTGGCGGTGAACAGCCTGGTCTCCGTGCTCGGGGCGTACTCGCTGCCGGAAACCAGCAACCCGTTCGCGATGAACAGCGGTGCGGGCCTCACGAAAGGGCTGCTCACTCTGCTGACCATGATCACCTCGGCGGTCGCGGCGGTGCCGATGGTGGTGGCCGCGGCACTGCTCGGTGACGCCTGGCTCTGGTTGGCCCTTCCGGTGGGCGCGGCGTACGGGTTGGGCGCGGCGTTGCTGGGCGCGTACCTGGCCGGCGACGTGCTGGACCGGCGTCAGCCGGAGCTGCTGTCCACGGTCACGCCACGCCGTTAGCCGACCGCCGTCAGTCCACCCGGATCCGGTAGACCAACTCGTACCGACCGCGCGGGAGCACGATGTCCGCCGTCTCGACCGGCACGCCAGCGGCGTAGTACGTCCGACTGATCTCGTACACGTCCGCCGGCCGGCCGGGCAGCCCCAGCGCTTCCGCCTCGGCGTCCGACGCGGGCCGGGAGTTGATCCGCTCTTCGAACTCGTCGACGTGCTTTCCGATCGCGTCCATCCGAGCGACCACACCGACCGCGGCTCCCGCCTCCGGCCACTCCACAGGTGTGCCACCGGTGACGCCCAGCGGCTCATACGACGTCGACAGCTGGATCGGATCGCCGTCGCTGAGGAACCGGTATGCCGTGCGCATCACCGGCGCTCCCGGCTCCACGCCGAGCCGCACCGCAATCAGGTCGTCGGCCAGGTCGTGGCGGCTGTCGTGTTCCCAGGTGGCCTGCTGACCCGCGCGGGCCGCGTCCCGGGCGAACGGCGATGTAGGGCCCGGGCCGCCGCGCATATCGCGGCCGTGAGCGTGTCGAACCAGTTGCCGGGCGGCCCGGACGTAGACGCCCGACCCGGCTCGCCCCTCGACCAGCCCCTCACCCTTGAGCACGGCAATCGCCCACTTCGCGACAGTGCGGCTCACGCCGAACTGGTTCATGAGCGTGGTTTCGCTGGGAAGCTTCGCGCCGGCCGACAGCGTGCCGGACTGGATCTCCGCGCGCAGCTCCGCTGCGATCGCCAAATAGGCAGGCGTCTTAGCCATGGGGTAAACCTCCGGTCAGCCCACCCAGTCGATCACAGACAACCTGGTGTGCCAAGTTTGCGCGACACCCTTGCCCGACCAAACCTAGTGTACTAGCTTTTCGGGTAGCTCCCCGCTATCGCTCGGCTCCGGTCAGCAACCACTGCTGGCGGTAGCGGGGAGTCCCAGACGCCGCGCAGTCGGCCAGCAGCTCGCCCCGCCGCGGCTCATCCACTCGGAAGGGATGTCGATGTGGCGCAACCTGATCAACCGCATCTCCCGCATGATCCGCCGGCGGCGCGGGCCCTCCGCGAGCCAGGCTTGGGAAGCCGCCGACCGCCTGGCCGCTCACCAGCGACTGCTCGACCAGGCGCGGCACAGATCGGCCGCGCACCGCTACGACGACAGGCCGGCCTGACGGTGGTCGAGGAACCCACCATCGTCCAGGCGGCCATGAACAGCCGATACGAGCAGGCCCTACGGGAGATCGCCGCGGTCGAAGCCCGTCTCGCGGACCAGCACGTGCCGCGCCGTCCCGAGTGGACATGCCAGTCGTGCGAGCCCGACACCTCCTGGCCGTGTGTCCCCGCGCAGGTACGCCTGGCCGAGCAGTACCGCAACGACCGAATCGGCCTGTCGATGCACGTCGGCAGCCTTTACTACGTGGCCGTCAACGAGCGCCCGGACGAGGACGCCGCCGTGCTGTACGAGCGGATCGTCGGATGGATCCGTGAGCCGTAGCCCAGCAACCCGTCCACGATGGAGTTGCTGGCCACGGCCACGCCCCGCCGTTAGCCGACGCGCTGACCGAGGGCCTAAGCCATGTTGGCGAAGAAGCCACGCCAGGCGGCCGACGCGGAGGTGAGCGCGGTGGTCGTACCGGAAAGGAAAGCCGGCGGGACCGGCGGCAGTGCCGGGCACGGAGAACTCGACGGGCGCGCCCGCTCGGCCGCCCGTGCCCGACGCTCGTCCCAAGATCCGCGCAACATCAGGGTTGTTGGTGTCTCCCGCGTATCGGAGGCAGCAACATCGGGGAAGTCGCTCGGATCTTGACGTGGGCCTGACTCCTCCTGCCGATGCGCCCGCTCTGGCGGTGTCGCGGCTGCGGCGCGCACTGGCCGTGCCAGCCGGCGCGGCTGACGCTGCTAGCCGAGTACCGGCACGATCGCGTGGCGCTGCTGATCTACCTGGGCGCCCTGATGACGGAGGCGGGTGATCAGCTTGCCCGGCTCGGTGGCCGACCCACCGACCTGCACGAGCGCTTCGTGGGCTGGGCGCGGGGTCGGGGCGGCACAATGTTTCACGTGAATCATCAGCCGGGTGCCGAGATCCATTCCACCGATCCGTTCGCGGTGCCGAGCGGGCAGCGGTCGCCGGTCCGCCGACTGCGCGGCCGGCTCGCCGCGCCGGTGACGCTCTGGACGGCGCCCGGCCCGGCCGGGCTGACGGTGTCGTCCACGCTTGTCGCCGAGGGGGAACCCGACCGGCTGCTCGGGCTGATCGACCCGGAGTCGGACCTCTGGGCGGCGGCGGAGGAGGCGGGCCGGTTCGCGGTCACGCCGCTCGGCCCGCCGCACCGACAGCTCGCGGACCGGTTCGCCGGCCTCTTCCCCGCTCCGGGCGGGCTCTTCGCCGGCGGCGAGTGGATCGACACGCCGTACGGGCCGGTGCCGGGGGACGCCGGCGGCTGGGCCGGCTGCCGACTGGACAACGCCCGGGAGTACGGCTGGGGCCTGCTGGTGGAGGCCACCATCGAGGCGGTCGAGCTGACCGGGGAGGCGGCTCCGCTGCTGCACTACCGCGGTCGGTACCACGAGCTGCCGACCTGAGCGGGCGCTCGCCCGACCCGACCGGTCACCGGGGTGATCTGGGTCACTTGGCGCACGCAACCAACCGCTCGGCGCAGTCGCCTACCGGTGTCGATCTCAGCCTTCCCTGTCGGGGGAGCGCGCTCCTACGGTGCGCGAAACTCCTCTGACGCCTGTGAAGGTGGTGATCCACAGATGTCCACGGACACACCCGCTCCGGCCGCTTCCCAGTCGGACAAGTACCTGGCCGTACAACGGTCGGACGAGTTCGCCGGGCTGCGGCGTGCGCTGCGCGGCTTCGTCTTCCCGATGACCGTCGCGTTCTTCCTGTGGTATGCGCTCTACGTCATTCTCTCCGCGTACGCCCGGGACTTCATGGGCACGAAGCTGTTCGGCAGCAACATCAACGTCGCACTGGTCTTCGGCCTGCTCCAGTTCGTCTCCACGTTCCTGATCGCCTGGCTCTACTCCCGGTACGCGGACCGGAAGATCGACCCCATCGCCGACCGGATCCGCGCCGAGATCGGGGAGGTGACCCATGAAGACGGTCCACGCGGTTGAGACGGTCCTCGCGGCCGAGGCGGGCAACCACACCGCCCGCAACCTGACCATCACACTGTTCCTGGTCTTCGTGGCGGTGACCCTGGCCATCACGATCTGGGCCAGCCGGCAGACCAAGACGGCGACCGACTTCTACGCCGGCGGCCGGTCCTTCTCCGGTTTCCAGAACGGCATGGCGATCGGCGGCGACTACATGTCGGCCGCGTCGTTCCTCGGCATCGCCGGCATCATCGCGCTCTACGGCTACGACGGCTTCCTCTACTCGATCGGCTTCCTGGTCGCCTGGCTGGTGGCCCTGCTGCTGGTCGCGGAGCTGCTGCGTAACTCGGGCCGGTACACGATGGCCGACGTGCTGGCCTTCCGGATGCGTCAGCGTCCGGTGCGTACGGCGGCGGCGGTCTCCACCATCACGGTGTCGATCTTCTACCTGCTCGCCCAGATGGTGGGTGCCGGCGCACTCGTCGCGCTGCTGCTGGGCATCCGGCCGGGGACGACGTTCCTCGGCATGGACGCGTCCACCGCGAAGATCGCCACCATCGTCATGGTCGGCGCGCTGATGATCATCTACGTGACCGTGGGTGGCATGAAGGGCACCACGTACGTGCAGATCGTCAAGGCGTTCCTGCTCATGGGCGGCGCGCTGCTGATGACGATCCTGGTGCTGGCGAAGTTCAACTTCAACCTGTCGGCACTCCTGGGCCAGGCGGCCGAGGCGTCCGGCAAGGGCAGCGCGTTCCTCGAACCCGGGTTGCGTTACGGCGTCGAGGTCGCCGGCAACTCGACGCAGACCTTCTACAACAAGGTGGATCTGCTCTCCCTGGGCATCGCCCTGGTGCTCGGCACCGCCGGTCTGCCGCACATCCTGATCCGCTTCTACACGGTGCCGACCGCGAAGGCGGCCCGCAAGAGCGTGCTCTGGGCGATCGGCATCATCGGCACCTTCTACCTGCTCACCCTGGCCCTCGGCTTCGGTGCGGCGGCGTTGGTGGGCAGCAAGGCGATCACCGCCCAGGACAAGGCCGGCAACACCGCGGCGCCCCAGCTCGCCGAGGCACTCGGCATCGAGTTCTTCGGCGGCGACCTGGGCGGGGCGGCCCTGCTGGCGATCATCGCAGCGGTCGCCTTCGCCACCATCCTCGCGGTGGTGGCCGGGTTGACCCTGGCGTCCTCGTCCAGCCTCGCGCACGACTTCTACGCGAACGTGCTGAAGAAGGGTGAGACGTCGGAGCGGCAGGAGGTCCGGGTCGCCCGGATCTCCGCCCTGGTGATCGGCGCGGTGTCGATCGCCCTGTCGATCTACGCGCAGAACCTCAACGTGGCGTTCCTGGTGGCGTTGGCCTTCGCGGTCGCCGCCTCGGGCAACCTGCCGGCGATCCTCTACAGCCTCTTCTGGCGGCGGTTCAACACCTCCGGCGCGGTGTGGGCGATCTACGGCGGTCTGCTCTCGGCCGTGCTGCTGGTGTTCTTCTCGCCGGTGGTCTCCGGCGCGGCGACGTCGATGTTCCCGGACCACGACTGGCAGTGGTTCCCGCTGTCCAACCCGGGCATCCTCTCCATCCCGTTCGGTTTCCTGTGCGGGTGGATCGGCACGATCATCTCCAAGGAGCACGACGAGGACAAGTACGCGGAGCTGGAGGTGCGCGCCCTCACCGGCGCCGGCGCCCACTGATCCGAGCGCTTGTCACGAGGAGGCCCCCTGTGCGCAACAGGGGGCCTCTTCGTGCAAACCCGTGTCGGTAGGCTGACCGGCATGAAGGTTGCTGAGCGCTTCGGTCCTGGTCACCGCGTTCTCGTCACCGGCGGCGCCGGTTTCGTCCCGTCGCACCTGGTGGATTCGCTGATCGCCCGGGGCTGCACGGTGGTGGCGCTCGACAACTTCGTGACCGGCTCCAAGGAAAACGTCGCCCACCTGCTGGACCGGCCGACCTTTACGCTCGTCGAAGCGGACATCTCCGATGGTCTGCCGGCCCACCACCCGGCGTTGGCCGAGCGGTTCGACGCGATCCTGCACATGGCCTCGCCGGCCAGCCCCACCGACTTCGCCCAACTGCCGGTGGAGATCCTCCGGGTCGGTTCGGTCGGCACCCTGCACCTGCTGGAGCGCGCGGTCGCCGACGGCGCCCGGTTCCTGATGGCCTCCACCTCCGAGGCGTACGGGGACCCGAAGGAGCACCCGCAGCGCGAGACCTACTGGGGCAACGTCAACCCGATCGGGGTCCGCAGCGTCTACGACGAGGCGAAGCGCTTCTCCGAGGCCGCAACGATGGCGTACCACCGCTACCGCGGGCTCGACGCGGCCATCGTCCGGATCTTCAACACGTACGGGCCGCGGATGCGACCGGATGACGGCCGCGCCATCCCCACCTTCATCTCCCAGGCGCTGCGCGGCGAGCCGATCACCGTGCACGGCACCGGTGACCAGACCCGGTCCATCTGCTTCGTCGAGGACCTGGTGCGGGGCATCCTGCTGCTGCTCGACTCGACCGAGACCGGCCCGGTCAACTGCGGCACCGAGCACGAGTTGTCCATGCGGCAACTCGCCGAGTTGATCGTGTCACTCTCCGACAGCACCTCGGCGGTGACCTACGTCACTCGCAGCTCGGACGACCCGGAGATGCGCCGGCCCGATCTCACGCTCGCCCGCGAACTGCTCGGCTACGAGCCGACGGTGGCGCCCGAAGATGGCCTGCGACGCACGATCGCGTACTTCCGGGCGCGGCTGGGGTAACCAGTTCGTCGACGCCCGGTGGTCTCTGAGTGTCGGCTGAAGGCGGCGGTGGCTTGGGCTACGTACCCTGAGTGACATGTCTGCGACCTCGTCTGCCGGCGTCCCGCATCCGCACCTGCACCGCAGCGCCGGGCGCGCGTCGGTCCCCGGCCCCGACCGGGGCGCCTCCGGGCGCGCACGTCCGACCGAGGCGCGCTTCTACCCGCCGTACGACGAGGAGCAGCCCAAGCCCGGCGGTCCGGCCGGGCCCCGAGGGCCCGGCGGCCCGGGTGGCCTCGGCGGGTCGGGGCGGCGTGGGCCGCGACCCCGGTGGGGTCGGATCGCCCTGGTGTCGGGCGTCGCGGTCCTGGTGCTGGCGCTGCTCGGCGGCGTGGGCGCCTGGTTGTACGCCCGCAACCTCAACGGCGACCTGGCCCGCACCGACCCGTTCGCGGAGATCACCGGTGGCCGGCCGGCCAAGACGGTGGACGGCGCGCTGAACATCCTGCTGGTCGGCAGCGACTCGCGGGACCCGGACGCGCCCGTCGACAGCAAGAGCCAGTGGCGCGCGGACACGGTCATCGTGATGCACATCCCGGCCGACCACCAGGAGGCGTACCTGGTCTCCATCCCGCGTGACCTCTACGTGCCGATCCCGGAGAGCGCCGGCGCGGCCTGCGACTCCGGACAGCGCGCGAAGATCAACGCCGCGTTCGCGTTCGGCGGGCTGCCGCTGGCGGTCCGCACCGTGGAGTGCTTCACCGACGTCCGGATCGACCACGTGATGGCGATCGACTTCGGCGGTTTCAAGGAGGTCACCGACGCCCTCGGCGGGGTCGACCTGAAGGTGGAGCGGACCATCACCTCGATCCACAAGCCGTACCGGACGTTCACCAAGGGCACCAACCACATGGACGGCGCGGAGGCGCTGGACTGGATCCGGCAGCGCAAGCAGTTCCCGGAGGGGGACTTCGCCCGGATGCGGCACCAGCAGGAGTTCCTCCGGGCGTTGATGGACAAGGCGGCGAGCAGCGGCACGCTGGCGAACCCGGGCAAACTCAACAACTTCCTCAAGTCGGTGACCGCGGCCGTAACCGTCGACCAGGATTTCTCGGTTACCGATATGGCGCTGCAGTTCCGCAACCTGCGCGGCCAGAACCTGACCTTTGTGACCAGCCCGAACTCGGGCAGCGACACCATCAACGGCGAGTCGGTGGTGGTGTCGGACCGGGAGAAGGCGCTCGCGATGTACCGGGCCATGACGGCGGACACCATGGCGGAGTGGGTCAAGGCCAACCCGCCGAAGAACAAGGACGGCGGCTGACGCAGCGGTCGGCCCGGTGGTCCGCCGGGCCGACCGTCAGCAGGCCGTTCGGGTCATCGAGACGCACCGATCGACCCGATTCGTGTCAGTCGGCGCCGGGATTGACCCGGGATGAACTCGCCAAGTCGATTTGATGTACGTACAGTGGTGCCGCCGCCCCCTCCTGATCACGAGCTGGAGCACGCATGCCGGTTCAGGCCAGTCGCCGCCTTCCTTCCCCCGGGTCCGCCGCCCCCAGCGGCCGTGCCGCCGCGGCCATACCGGCGCAGGCGCACCCCTCGCGTGGCGGGCCGGGCGGTCGCCCGCCCGGCGGCGGCAACGGCGGCCGGGTGGGTGGCGGCGGGTCGGCGAAGAAGCGGACCAAGCGCAAGGACCCGCTGTGGGCCCGGTTGACAGTGGTATTCGGGGCGGTGCTGATGCTCAGCAGCGGCGTGGGCATCGTCGGCGGCAAGGTGCTGATCGGCCAGGCGACAGGTGACATCGCGCAACGAAACCTGCTCGGCGACGCGAGCAAGTCCGACGCCGAGGGCGGGGCCAGTCTGGACGGCCCGATCGACATGCTGCTGCTCGGTGTGGACGCCCGGGAGCGCTGGGCCGCCGACAACGTCCGCTCGGACAGCATCATCATCCTGCACATCCCGGCCACGCACGACCAGGCGTACCTGATCTCCATTCCCCGGGACACCGAGGTGCAGATCCCGGCCCGCCCGAAGAACGGCTGGTCCGGCGGCAGTGGGAAGATCAACGCGGCCTTCGAGGTGGGTGCCCGCAACGGCGGCGGCTGGGAGGGCGGCGCCCAGTTGATGGCCGAGACGATCAAGGGACTCACCGGCGTCAGCTTCGACGGCGCGGCGATCATCAACTTCGGCGGCTTCAAGAACGTCATCGACACCCTCGGCACCGTGCGGATCTGCGTGAGTCACGAGGTCAAGTCGCACCACATGTCGATGGTCGACGGCAAGCCGATGTGGAACGCCGACGCCAAGAAGACCGGCAAGTCGCGCACCGCGGTCGTGCACAAGAAGGGCTGCCAGCAGATGGAGGGCTGGGCGGCGCTCGACTACTCCCGGCAGCGCTACGGGTTGCCCGGTGGCGACTACGACCGGCAGCAGAACCAGCAGCAGCTCATCAAGGCGATGGCCAAGAAGGCCACCGACGGCGGGATGCTCACCAACCCGACAAAGCTCCAGCAGCTGATCAAGGCGGCCGGCAAGGCGTTCGTGCTGGACACCGGCGGCGCGTCGATCGAGAACTTCATCTTCACCATGCGCGGGGTGACCGCGAACGAGCTGACCATGCTCAAGACCAACAACGGCACCTACAACGCCGCCGGCAACGGCACCGAGGCGTTGAACGACGTGACGAAGGACATGTTCCGGGCGGTCAAGCAGGACAAGCTCGCCGAGTTCGTCTTCACCCACCCAGAGGTGATCTCCACCCGCAAGTGAGGTGCGGTGGCCGGAAGTCCCGGAAAGCCGGCGACCACCCCGTCACCGCCCGTAGCCTGACGTGAGCAGGTTTCGCGTATCGGCTGCGGGGAGGCGGTCACGTCCAGGTGGGGACGGAACGTGGCGGGCCGGGCCAACGCGGCCCCGCCCTCCCGAGCACGCCGCGCCCGAGGGTCGCGGATCATGCTCGGCATCGGCCTGACCCTCGTCCTGTTGGCCGGGCTCGCCGTGGTCGGGCTCAGGACGCTGAGCCACAGGTACGACCGCACGGTGACCAAGGAACAGTTGCTCGACCCCGACGCCCGCACGGGCCGCACCGACCTGGACGGGCCGCTCAACTATCTCCTGGTCGGCTCCGACCGCCGCCCCGGTGGCAGCGGACCGGACCAACGCTCCGACACCATCCTCATCGTGCACGTGCCCGCCGGGCAGCGGGAGGCCTACCTGGTCTCCGTCCCGCGTGACCTGCTGGTCGCCATCCCGCCCGCGAACGGCTTCGGGGGCGGTCAAGACAAGATCAACGCGGCGTACGAGCACGGCGGTGGCGGACCGGCCGGCGCCCAACTGCTCTCCGCCACCCTCAACCGGCTCACCGGAATCCGGTTCGACGGTGCCGCGCTCATCGACTTCTCCGGCTTCCGGAAGGTCATCGACCTCCTCGGCGGGGTGCGGATGTGCGTGGACACCGAGGTCCGCTCCATCCACACCAACCGGGTCTTCCCCGTCGGCTGCCAACAGATGGACGGCGCGCAGGCCCTGGACTACGTCCGGCAGCGCTACGACCTGCCCGGGGGCGACTACGACAGGCAGCACCACCAGCAGCAACTGCTCCGGGCGATGCTGGACAGCGCCGGCAGGGCCGATCTGCGGAGCAACCCGGTCAAGTTGGATCAGGTACTCCGGGCGGTGGGCGGCTCGTTGACCGTCGACACCAACGGCGTACCCCTGTCCGACCTGCTCCTCGCGCTCCGCGCGCTGCCGCCCGACGGGATGCGCGGCGTCCAGGTGCCGTCGTCCCCGCAGACCATCGACGAGGTCTCGTACGTGGTGCTGGACAACGGGGGCAATGGGCTGTTCGAGGCGGTTCGCGGCCGACAGATGCCGTCCTGGGCGCAGGCCAACCCGCGCTGGGTGACACGGTTGTGACGGTGCCGACGGCCAGGTCGGTGCCGAACCGGTCGACGAGGATCTAGTGTTGCTTCCTGTGTTCGGACCCCAGGTTCCCACCGTGCCCGTGACCGAGATCGCCGACGAGACCTACCTGCTGGATGTGCGGGAGGACGACGAGTGGGCGGCCGGCCACGCGCCGAATGCCCACCACCTGCCGATGATGGAGCTGCCTGCTCGAATCGCGGAGGTGCCCACCGACCGGGAGGTGGCGGTCGTCTGCCGCTCCGGGGGGCGTTCCGCCCAGGTCGTCGCCTACCTGGTCAACAACGGCTGGGAGCAGGTGCGTAACGCCGACGGCGGCATGCGCCAGTGGGCTGCGGTCGGCCGCCCGGTGGTCGACGCGAACGGGCAGCCCGGCCAGGTCATCTGAGGCGGCCGGGATGGGTGGTCCACTTGTCTTCGCGCACCGCGGCGCCTCGTACGACCTTCCCGAGCACACCCTCGCCGCGTACCTGCGGGCTCTCGACGAGGGCGCCGACGGCCTGGAGTGCGACGTCCGGCTGACCCGCGACGGGCACCTGGTCTGCGTGCACGACCGACGACTCGACCGCACCAGCAACGGTCGCGGTCTGGTCAGCGCGCGTACGCTCGCCGAACTGGACGCGCTGGACTTCGGCTCGTGGCATCCGGGCAGCGCGCCGACCGGCGACCTGCCGCCGGACGACTCGCACACCCGGCTGTTGACCCTGGCCCGGCTGCTGGACGCGGTGCTCGCCGCCGGGCGGCCGGTCCGGTTGCTCGTGGAGACGAAGCACCCGTCCCGCTACGGCTCGAACGTCGAACGGCGACTCGTCAGCCTGCTGCGTCGGTACGGGCTGGCCGACCCGACACCCGACGACCCGGTGCAGGTCACCGTCATGTCGTTCTCCCCGCTGGCGGTCCGCCGGGTGCACGAACTGGCGCCGAAGCTGCCCACGGTGCTGCTGCTGGAGGTGTTGCCGCGCTGGCCGCGGTTGGGTCGGCTGCCGTTCGGCACCCGTATCGCGGGGCCGGGCATCGGCCTGGTCCGGGCCCGCCCGCAACTGCTGCCCGCGCTTCGCACGGCCGGCAACCAGGTGTACGTCTGGACGGTGAACGAGCCGACCGACCTAGAGCTGGTGCTGGCGGCCGGGGCGGACGGGATCATCACCGACCGGCCGGGGTACGCACTCGCCCGGCTGGCCCGCTGACCAGGCAGGGGTGCCAAATCCCGGTCGGCGGGGCAGACTCGGCACATGCCGGAGCGTATCGATTTCCCCGCTCTCCTCACCGGTCAGACCGTCGTCATCGAAATGATCAACTCGGGGGAGGCAGGGCTTCCGGTCCTCACCCAACTGCTCCGGGTGGCCCAGCCGGCCCTCGGCGCGACCGGGATGGCGTTCGTCGAGTTCGGTCCCACAGGTGGTCGTGTGATCGTCGCGACCGGCGCGGCGGCATGGGCCCTCGGCCGTCCCCTGGCGGTCGACGACCCGGACACGGTGTGCCTGCTCAACGGGCCACGGGTGCGCAACGTGCTGGTGGGCAGCCTGAACGGCAAGTTGGCCGGCGAGCTGGCCGGCAGTGACCTGCGCTGGATGGCGGTCTCGCGGGCCGAGATCGGCGGCCACACCGTCGGCAGCCTGCACGCGCTCTATCCCGGCGACGACGAGCCGGACGCCGAACGGCAGGGGGTGGTCGCCTACCTCGCGTCCTGCATCGCCCACATGTACGGCGACCAGAGCGGCCTGCCAGTGCACGGTGACGGCCCGGTGGTGGCGGCCCTCGCCGACGGGCTGGCCGTCGTCGACCGGGACGGGAACGTCCGACTCTGGAACCCGGCCGCCGCCCAGGTCACCGGCCGCCCGGTCGAGCAGGCGCTGAGCCGTCCACTGCCGTTCCCGCTGCCGCCCTCCGGTCAGGTACGCGACCACCGGATGCCGGACGGCCGCTGGCTGCGGATCACCTCCGGCGAGTTGCCCGGTCCGGCCACGCTGCGGGTGGTCACCTTCCGTGACATCACCGACCAGCAGCGCCGCGACCACGACCGGGAGCTGTTCGTCGCGGTGACCAGCCACGAACTCCGTACCCCGGTCACCGTGATCAAGGGGTACGCGGACACCCTCACCGACCACTGGGACTCGCTGACCGACGTCGACCGACGGCAGGCTGCCCGGGTGATCGGGCAACGCGCCAACGAGCTGGCCCGACTTGTCGACCGTCTCCTCAGCTCGGCGGCCGAGGCCGGGCCGGGCGACGATCCGCCCACCCCGTTCGACCTCGGCGAAGCGCTGCGCTCCGCGGTCCTGGACCTGCCGACGGAGCTGCGTCGCCGGTTGGTGCTCCGCCTCCCGGCCGACCTGCCCAAGGCGCTCGGCCACCGGCCCAGCCTGGCCACCGTGCTGACCGAGCTGACGACGAACGCCGGCAAGTACTCGCCACCGGAGTCGCCGATCGAGATCGCCGCCTCGGTGGACGGTCAACTGGTGGCGTTCCGGGTCAGCGACCGGGGCATCGGCATCCGACCGGAGCATGTGGAGCGGGCGTTCGACAGGTTCTGGCAGGGCGAGTCCGGCGACCGGCGCGGCTACCCCGGGGCGGGGCTCGGCCTCTATCTCGTCCGCCGGATCGTTGAACAACAGAATGGATGGGTATCCCTACGTCCAAGGACCGACGGCGGTACGGTCGCAGAGGTGCGGCTACCGCGCGGTTGACCGAGGTGGCGGGACGTGGAGGCGACGGTGGCAGCGGCAGCGGCAGCGAGGGATCAGGCGTGGTGCGTGGTGGTTCCCCACCACCCCGCCGGGGCACGGCTGGCCCGGCACCGGCTCGCCAGTGAGCTGGCGGGTGTCGTACCCCCGATGCTCCTCGCGGACCTGATCGCGGTTCTCGCGGAGCTGGTGGGCAACGCGGTGCGGCACGCCGGGCCGCTGCCCGGCGGAGTGGTCCGGGTGGCCTGGCGGTTGCGGCCCTCGGCGCAGGGCCCGTCGATCCAGCTCGGCGTCACCGACGGCGGCGCGAGCACCACGCCACGGCTCCGGACGGCCAGCGCGGACGCGTCAGACGGGCGAGGGCTGCACATCGTGGCCGGTCTGGCGACCCGCTGGGGTGTCGAGCGGGACGGCATGGGCCAGCGCGTCTGGGCGGAGTTCGACCCAACCCCAGCACCCCGCCCCAACCTGGTGCCGGCGGGCTGACCTCGTTGATCATGGAGTTATTGCCACGACACGCCGCGGGCGGTGACAACAATTCCATGATCAAGAAGCGATGGGACGGGGTGGGTGGGTCCGGCACCCGGCGGACCGGTTGGGGCTCTAGGCTTTGACGCCGTGAGTAAGCGTCGAAAGAGCCAGCGCACCGCCACCGACTCCGCCCCCCGCCGCGACAAGGTTCGCGACGTCTTCGTGCCGCGTCCGTTCGACGGGCTGGTCGACGAGGCCGAGTGGATCGCGCTGCGCGAGTTGGTGCCCGCCGCCTCCGCGCCGCTTCGGCTGGCGCCCGCCCTGGTTGAGGAGTTCGGAGACCGGCCGGCGACGCTCGCCACGGTGCTGCCGATGGCCGCCCCGGCGATCACCAAGCCGGACGGTCGGGTGCTCATCGGTCTCCAACGCCACCAGCAGTCCGGCGACGTCTCGCGGGATCTGGCCGAGGCGCTGCTCAGCGCGCTGCGCACCGAGCCCGGTGGCGAGGTGACCGTGCCGCCGCTGCCCGGCCCCGGACCCCGCTTGCAGGACGTTCTCGTGGACGGCCCGCTGGAGATCACCATGCACGAGGGGTTCGAGTTCTGGCTCGACCCCGGGGCCGCCGACGATCCGACCGTCCAGGCGTCGCTGGAGCGGGCGAACGCGGCCATCTACCCGACCGTGCGGCTGACCGCGGCGAAGGCCGCGTACTGGTGTCGGGTCCCGGAGAAGGCCCACGTGCGGTGGGTGCTGCCGGACGACGAGGACGCCGCCCTGGACGCGCTGGCCCGCCTCGGCGCGGCCGGCTCGCTGACGCTCGGCGAGCAGACCAAGTTCGCCGGCATGTTCCGCGCGCACGGTCGGCTGGCGCCGGTCTGGGACCTGCCGGAGGCGACTCCGGCCGCCGACTGGGAGGAGCCGGTGGCGCAGTTCGCCAAGCGGTACGCCGAGGCGCTGGCCGCCACCGACCCGCTCGACGCCGCCGGCCGGCGCTCCCGCCAGGGGCTGGTCGGCCGGCAGCTCACCCTCCGCTGACCTGTGCGTGGGCGCCTTCTTGAGGAGAAGGCGCCCACTCTCACAACGGGTCGCGGGTGATCGGGCAGGACATGCAGCGCGGCCCGCCACGACCGGAGCCCAACTCGGAGCCGGCGATCGGGATCACCTCGATGCCGGCGCGCTCCAGTTGGGCGTTGGTCTCGGTGTTGCGCTCGTAGCCGACGCACAGCCGGGGCGCCAGGGCGAGGGTGTTGTTGCCGTCGTCCCACTGTTCGCGTTCCGCGGTCACCGGGTCCAGCCCGGTGTCGATGACCCGCAGCAGGTCGAGGTCCATCGCGTCGGCGGCGGCCCGCAGGAACGGCGCGGGCCCGTCCACCCGCGGGTCCGCACCGTCCGCGCCGGCGATCACCGTGTACGCGGACAGCGTGCTCGCGATGTTGGGATACATCAGCACGGCGTCCACGTCGACCATCGTGCAGACCGTGTCGAGGTGCATGGTGGCGCGCTTCTGGGCGATCGGCACCACCAGGATGGTGTGCGCCAGGCCGGCGGCGAAGACCTGCCGGCCGAGTCGTTCCGCGCCGGCCGGCGTGGTCCGTTCGCCCACCCCGACCGCCAGCACCCCGGGGGCGAGCAGCAGCACGTCCCCGCCCTCCAGGTGCTCCAGGTTGGGGCGGTAGACGAATTCGGTGCCAGCGAAGCGTGGGTGATGGCGGTAGATGGCGTCGGTCAGGGTGGTCTCGCGGCGGCGGGCCGGCATGGCCAGGCTTGTGACACCGACCCGGTCGCCGATCCACAGCGACGAGTCGCGGGTGAACAGCAGGTTGGGCAACGGGTCGATGACGAAGTCGTGTCGGTCCATCAGCGTGTAGACGAGTCCGCCCGGCCGCTCCGAGCTGATCCGCAGCTCCTCGTGGGCCAGCCCGGCGGTGAGCACGTCGGCCAGGGCGGCCGGGTCGAGGTAGGAGAGGTGGTCGGCGACGCGGGCCCGCAGGGTGTCGCCGAGCCGCCGGGAGCGCAGCACCTCTTCGGTGAGCTCGGCACGGGCGTCCGCCACGGCAAGCGTCTCGGTCAGCAGGGTGGCCAGGTACAGCACCTCGACTCCACGGTCGCGCAGGGCGGCGGCGAACGCGTCGTGTTCCTCCTGGGCTCGTCCGACCCAGGGGATCGCGTCGAACAGGAGCGAGTCGTTGTTGCGAGGGGTGAGCCGGGCCAGTTCGGGGCCGGGCCGGTGCAGCAGAACGGTGCCGAGCCGGCCGACTTCACTGTCGACGTAGTGGGTCACTCCCGCAGCGTAGGGCAGGGTTTGGCGGCATCCGAGAAAAGAACTGTGGATGAATATGGCATTCATCCGTAGTCACTCCGGCGTTCCGGCTTGCCGAACACCGGTAGTGGCAACGTAGGGTAGTGAGGACATAACTTCGAGGGACCTTTTGCCGGAGGTCGCGATGACTGTCTTTCCCGCACGACGAGCCGTACCGTCCGCTCGGGCACTGCCGCCCGTGGCGGTGCCACACCCCCGCGTCGAGTCGCCGGGGGTTCTCGAACCGGTCCGTCCGACACCGCTCGAATGGGCTCGCCGCCGTCGTGCCGAGCGGGGTGCGCGCCGCCTGGAGGCGGCCGGGGCGCGGGCACTGGGTCAACTCGACCACCTCGGGCCCGCCTGGCACGTCATCGAGTGGCCGCGCACGGACGTCACAGACGTCCTCGACTGCGGTCAGGACGAGCGCGCCGGGTTCCTCGCCATCGGGCCGAGCGGTCTCTTCGCCGTGACCATCGCCGACCACGGCCGGGCGAGGGTGCTCGTCGCCGGGGACGTCGTGCAGATCAACGGCAAGCGTCCGCCGTACGTGGCCGAGTCCCGCCGGGACGCCAAGCGGGCCAGCAAGGCACTCTCTGACGCGGTGGGGCTGCCCGTCCCGGTGACGCCGGTGCTGACCTTCGTCGGCTCCGGCGTGATCAGCGTCTACGGCCTTCCGAAGGACTGTCTGATGGCCACCCACCGAGAGCTGGACCGGCTCCTCGTGGCCGGTGGCAGCCGAATCAGCCCGGCCACCGCCGAAAAGCTTTCCCGGGTCGCACAGCATCCCGGCACCTGGCTGAACGGCACGTACCGTCCACCAGCCGACTACCGGTGGTATGACGAGGGCCGAACGGCCGCTGACAAGCCGGCTCGTCGCCGGTAACGTCACCGGCGACGCCACGCGGCTCCGGCCCCCCTTCGACCTCACCGGTTTCCGCGCCGTCACCGACCGCCCCGGTTCACGCTGCGCGGTTCGGTGACCCGGTGCGCTCGGTGATTCCGTCGGCGACCCGCTAGCGTGGACAGTCGATCGGTGCACATAGGAGGCGCGGTGGCCCACGTCGAACTTTCGCTCTCAGAAGCGTTCGTGCCGGCGGCGCGGGCCTTGACAGAGCCGGAGTCCGGCAACGTCGGCCAGTGGTCCTCGACGGTCTCCCGGGCCGACGAGCCGTGCCTGCTGATCGACGCCGACACCCTGGTGTTGGCGATCTCCACCGCTGGCTGCGAGCTGCTCTGCCTGGGCGAGCCGGACGGCCTGATCGGGCGACCGCTGCTCAACGGCGGGCTGCGCCTTCTCGACTTCACGGCCAACCGGGGCGAGCTGACCGAGGCCGAGATCGACAAGATCCCGCCCCTGCTGGCGCTCACCTCCGGCCGCCTCGCCCGCGGGTTACTCCGGGTGCAGGGCGCCTCCGCGGACAGCTCCGACGCGACAGTCGACGCGATCTCCACCCCGGTGCTCACCGACGGTGCCGTGGCCGGCTCGCTCACCTTCTTCTCCGAGGTCTGACCAGCGGCGAAGCCGCGCACGGCGTTGCTGGCTCAGCCTTGCGCGAGGAAGCCGTAAGGTGCCCTCATGCTCAATATCGCCGTGCTGCCAGGGGAATACGCTGTGTGTCGGCTGGCCGCCGGCACCGCCCTGCCGTACGCGTTGTCGAGCGGGCTGAGCGGCACCGACGTGGTGACGGTGAGCTGGACCTCCGACGGGATGTCGGTGATCTGCCCGGCAGACCGGGTGCCGGCGCAGGCCGTGGTGGAGACCGTCTGGCGCTGTCTACGGGTCACCGCGCCGGTAGAGTTGGCAAGCACCGGCAGCCTGGCCGCGCTCGTCGACCCGCTCGCCGAGGCACGGGTCAGCGTGCTCACCTTCTCCACCTTCGACACCGACTATCTGCTGGTGCCGGCCGTCCGGCTGACCGAGGGCACGGCCGCGCTACAGCGCGCCGGGCACCGCGTCACCGGCTGACCTTCACCCGGTCGGCCGCTGACCCTACGATGGGCTCGGCCAACCCCGGCCGCGACGAATCTCCGATGTCCCGAGGATCGGCCCGTGCCGTTCACCCCACCCCGCCCCTCGTCTCCCCCACGACGGGCGACGTCCCACATCCCACCGGCGGCTCCCGGCCGGGCATCCGATCACGCCCCGGCGCGGCCCGCGATCCGGATCCGACCGGTAGCTCTCGCGGTGCTCGCCGTCGCGGTACTCACCGGCTGTGGCGCCCCGCCCCAGTTGTCGGAGCCCACCGCCGCACCGACCCGCACCGCAGCCCCGACGGCATCCGGCCCGAGCACACCACCCACCGGCCCGCCGGCCAGCGCACCACCACTCGGCACGGTTACGCCCACTCCGGACGCCGGGCTGGTCGCGACGGCCTGCCGGAACGGCCCGACCGGTCAACGGGTGGTGCAACTGCTGCGGGGCCGGGCCGGAGTGCTGCCGGCAAACGTCCGGGTCCAGGTCCGCACCGGGCCGCTCTGCGCCGCCGAGTGGCAGTACACAGTCCTGACGGTGACCGGCCACGAGGAGCTCCAGGTGGTCACCCGGGGCCGGGCCGACGCACCGACCCTGGTCACCGCCGGCACCGACGTCTGCACCATCGAGGTACGCGCCACCGGCCCGGCCGGGATCCGGGCCCTCGCCTGCGACGCCGTTCCGACCCTCCGGCCGAGTGCGTAGGCTGATCGCCATGCCGGGAACACCGCCGACACACTTCGTCTACCTCGGGCCGGAGGGCACCTTCGCCGAGCAGGCCCTGCGCTCCCTCCCCGCCGCCGAGCGGGGGACCCGCACGCCTGCCCGCAGCGTCGGGGAGGCGCTGGACAACGTCCGGACCGGAGACGCCGACGCGGCGCTGGTGCCGCTGGAAAACTCGATCGGCGGCGCGGTGGGCGTCACCCTTGACGAGATGGCCGAGGGCGAGCCGTTGGTGATCACCCGAGAGGTGATCCTGCCTGTTGATTTCGTGCTCGGTGCTCGGCCCGGCACTTCACTGACCTCGATCCGCACCGTGGCGGCCCATCCGCAGGCCTCCACCCAGTGCCGGGGCTGGCTGCGCGACAATCTGCCGGACGCGGTGGTGGTCGATGTGCTCTCCAACGGCGCGGCCGCCGCGGGCGCGGGTGCCGGCGCGTACGACGCGGCGATCTGCGCGCCGATCGGGGCAGCCCGGCACCGGCTCACGACACTCGCCGACAAGATCGCTGATCACCCCGACGCGGTGACCCGGTTCGTGCTGGTGTCCCGTCCCGGGCCACCCCCGCCGCCGACCGGCGACGACCTCACCTCGCTCGCGGTCTACATCGCGCACGACCGGGTCGGCGCGCTGCTGTCGGTGCTGATGGAGCTGGCCGTCCGGGGCGTCAACCTGACCCGGATCGAGTCCCGCCCCACCGGGGAGGCGCTGGGCCGGTACGTCTTCTTCCTGGACTGCACCGGGCACGTGGCCGACGTACGACTGGGCGAGGCGTTGCAGGGGCTGCGCCGGGTCTGCGCGGAGGTTCGCTTCCTGGGCTCGTACCCCCGGCACCGGTGGGCCGAGGCGGCGGCCGATCGGCCGGTGCCCGCGCCGGCGGGCCTCTCCGACGCCGACTACGTCGACGCGGCGGCCTGGCTGGTCCGACTGCGCACGGGTGAGCTGACCTGACCGGTGCGGGCGCCCCTCCACACGGGGAGCGCCCACACCGAGGTGGTCAGCTCAGCAGACCGCCGAGCAGGCCGCCCTCCTGCTGCTGTTGGCCGCTGCCCAGGACCGGCGGCTCCTCGGACGGCTGCACCACCACGAAGCCCTGGCCGGCGAAGCTCATCGTGAACGACTCGCCGGTGCGTCGGCCCAGCAGCGTGCCGAGGCCCAACTGCTCGGCCCGGTGGTAGCCGGTCTGCAGGTTGGCCGACCAGCAGACCGCGGCCTGCGGGTCGACGTAGGTCGGGGCGTCCACGTTGAGCACGACGGGAGTGCCCTTGGTGGTGATGGCGATCCGTCCGTAGCCGCTGAACACACAGTTGAACAGGCCGGACGACGAGGCCATCCCGGCGCCGCCGACCATCCTGATGTCGTACTGGAGGGTCGAGTCGAAGGCGAGCACGCTGGACCCGTTGATGGAGAGGGCGTCGCCCGGCTCCAGGTCGATGATGTGCACGTCCTTGGCGAGTTCGGCGAGGAAGACGTCACCGTGACCGGAGACCTTCATCAGGGGGACACCCTCGCCGGTGAGCTTCTGCTTGAGAAACTTGCCGAGCCCGCCCGAGCCCAACGCCTGAAACTGCACATTTCCCTGGTAGGCGACCATCGACCCGACCCGGGCCATCGCCTCACCGTTGAGTTCGATCTTCAACATCTTGGAGTTCTGCAGCCGCATGCCGGGCTGCGCGGACTCCTTCTCCAGATTTTCGGCGGAGAACAGCTCACTGCGCATGAAAGGGTGCCTCCTGACAGGGTTGCGGTCGCTGCACCGAAGGTAGGCGACCGGAGCAACCACGGGCCATCGGCCGAGCGGCGACCGCGCGGCTGCCGGTGGGCTCAGCCCCAGCCCAACGCGTGCAGCCGTTCGTCGTCGATGCCGAAGTGGTGGGCGATCTCGTGCACGACTGTCACCGCGACCTCGTCGACGACATCGTCGTCGTTGTCACAGATCCGCAGGATCGGGCGCCGGTAGATGAAGATCCGGTCCGGCAACACGCCGGCGTAGTCCCAGCCGCGGCTGGTGAGGGCGTGACCTTCGTAGAGGCCGAGCAGGTCGGCCTCGCCCTGCGGCGGGTCGTCCTCGACGAGGATGACCACGTTGCTCATCAGGCCGAGCAGCTCCTCGGGCACCTCGTCGAGGGCGTCGGCAACCAGTTCCTCGAAGCGCTCACGGGTCATCTCCACCGGCACGTCACCCATTCTGCCCGATGCCGGACCCGGCGGGCCCCTCGTGACGTGCCGCTGGCCCGCCCCGCAGGCTCACGGAGAGAGCGACCGCCCAGGGGTGGGCGGCTGCTCTGTCCGTGAACGAGCGGTTGTGGGTCGACCGGCAGTTGTGGAGCGATCGGCTGTTGTGGGTCGACCGCTCAGGACGCCAGGCGCGCGCTGAGGGTGATCTCGGCACCCGGCGAGAGCAGGCGGGAGATCGGGCAGTTGGCCTTGGCTGCCTCGGCGAGCTTCTGGAACTCCGCGTCGTCGATCCCCGGGACCTGGCCGACGGTCTCCAGGTCGATCCGGGTCACGGTCATGCCGGCGTCGGTCTTGTCCAGGTGGACCTTGGCGGTGGTCTCGACCGAGGTGGCCGTCGAGCCGGCGTCGGCAAGCGCCTTCGAGAACGCCATCGAGAAGCAGCCCGCGTGCGCGGCGGCGATCAGCTCCTCGGGGTTGGTGCCCTCGCCCTCCTCGAAGCGCGACTTGAAGGAGTAGTTGCCCGACAGGCCGCCCTTACCGGTGCGGACCGTGCCGGCACCCTCGGTGAGATTGCCCTGCCATTGTGCTGAAGCGGTACGGATAGGCATGAGGAGAACGCTAGCGGAAAGGTGACCGTCGAGCGACCGACCGGCACGGACGCCTGCCGTGCGATCCCTGTCACCACGGGCTGGCTGTGCCATGATGCGACCAGGTCCGTGACCGGCGGAGGGATGGCCGATGTCCGACGAGCTTCCGATCCCGCGGCAGGGCGACCGGTCCGAAGGGCCGGCCGTGATCGAGTGGGGTGCTGTCGACCCGGCCCCACGCCGCCGTTTCGGCTGGTCCCTGGCCGGTCTCGCCGGTGACCCCCGGCTGCCTCTGCTGCTCGCCGGACTCGGGGCGGTGGCCGGTGTCGCCTCGCTCGTCGGCGAGTGGCTGGTGATGAGCCTGCCGAACGGCGGGCCCGAGGGTGAGAGCACGATCGAGGTGCCGGCCGGGGTGTCCGAGGTCGGTGGCTTCGGGGTCGGCTACCTGGTCGGGCTCCTCGGTCTCGTCTGCACCGTGGCGCTGGCCCTGCGGGGCACGGCGGCCGTCCGACCGAACGCCCGGCTCGCCGGTCTCACCCTCGCCGGCGCCCTGCTGGCGCTGCTGGTCGCCGCCATGGCCACCCTCGACGACCCCGGTCAGCGCAACTTCTTCTACTCGCCGCAGGACGGCTTCCGGGCCGAGTACGGCCGAGGCGTGGTGATGGCGTTCGCCGCCTGTGTGCTGTTCGCGGCTGCCCTGCGGCTGGCGCCTACCGCACCCCCGGGCGCGTTCGCCGGGCCACCGGACGATGACCCGTCCGCCGACGCGCCACCATCACGACCCTGGCGCCGCCGCCTCCGCAACCCCGACCCACTCGACGACGGCCCACCCGCCCCAGCCGACCTGACGGTCACCCCCGCCGCCCCCTTCGCCCGCCCCGACACCCAGCCCTGACCCGCGCACCCGCTCGCTGCGCCGATCTTGCACTTTCTGTCCCGACATCAGGTGCATCCCACGCATAACGGCGACGGAAAGTGCAAGATCGCGCGAGGGGGGTTTGTTCGCGTCCGATTCGTCTGGAAGCCATGGATGCGACCCGTTCCGCGA
This sequence comes from Micromonospora sp. DT228, assembly GCF_049841595.1. Taxonomy (NCBI): domain Bacteria; kingdom Bacillati; phylum Actinomycetota; class Actinomycetes; order Micromonosporales; family Micromonosporaceae; genus Micromonospora; species Micromonospora sp. DT228. The sequence goes on along the minus strand of NZ_JBNCKO010000015.1, from coordinate 102,885 downwards.
GGTACGGTTGCTGCCCGCCGTGACGCCAGGGTCTCCTCACCAGAAGGGGACAGCAGGCGCGACGGCGGTGGGCGAAGGAGGAACGATGACCCGCCCGGGACTGCCCAAGCTGATCGCCACCGACCTCGACGGGACGCTGGTCCGCAGCGATGACACCGTCTCCGCGTACACCCATGGGGTGCTCGACCGGGTGCGGGCCGCCGGAATTCCGGTGGTCGGCGCGACCGGTCGCGGCCCTCGGCTGACCGAGTTGACCCGCAACGACATCCGGGCCGCCGACTTCCTGGTGCTGGCCGGTGGTGGCCGGGTGGTCGACCAGAGCGACCCGGCCGGCCCGGTGGTGCTCCGCGACGAGCGGCTGCCCGCCGAGGTGCTGGCCCGGCTGCTCGCCGACCTGGAGGCCGAGGTCGGCCCACTGACCGTGATGGTCGAGGCGTCCGACGAGCACGACGCCCCGCTCTGGGGTGACTACCACGAGAGCTGGCCCTACCAGGACCGGTTCGAGGCACGCAGCCGCGCGGAGTGCCTCTCCTGCGACGTGATCAAGGCGTTCGCCCGGACCGCGGACCACCACGTGGACGAACTGCTCGCGGTGGCCCGCCGGATCATCTCGCCGCAGGTCGCCACGCTCACCCAGGCCGGGCTCGGCTTCATCGAGATCTGCCCGCCGGGCGTGGACAAGGCGACCGGGCTGACGGTGGTGGCACAGAGCCTCGGGGTGGACCCGGCCGATGTTCTCGTCTTCGGTGACATGCCCAACGACCTGCCGATGTTCGAGTGGGCCGGCTGGTCCCGGGTGGCGGTGGCCAACGCGCACCCCGACCTGCGTGCCGCCGCCGACGAGGTGACCCTGCGCAACGACGACGACGGTGTGGCGGTGTATCTGGACCGGCTACTGTCCCGGTGATGGGAGAGACGCCTCGCCTGATCGCCACCGACATCGACGGCACGCTGATCCGCGACGACCACACAGTCAGCGCACGCACCGCCGACGTGCTCGCGCGGATCTCCGCGCGCGGCACGCCGGTCGTCCTGGTCACCGGCCGTCCGGTCCGCTGGCTCAAGATGGTGTACGACCAACTGGCCGAGCCGTTGCCGGCCGTCTGCGCCAACGGCGCGGTGGTCTACGACCCGTTCTCCGACGAGGTACTGCGAGCCGACCCGCTCGCGCCGCACCACCTGGCCGAGGTGGCCCGGAGGCTACGGGCCGAGGTGCCCGACATCAGCTTCGCGGTGGAGATCCTGGACAGCCGGGAGATGCGGCACGAGGCGCACTACCCGCTGCGGTGGGACGTCGACCCCGTGGGCATCCGACCAATCGAGACGCCCGAGGAGTTGCTCTCGGTGCCGGCGGTGAAGCTGCTCGCTCGAGCCGGCGAGCAGGACCCGGACACGTTCGTCGAGTTGATCGCCGCTGCGGTGGCGGGGCTGGCGGAGGCCACGCACTCGTCGTCCTCCGGTCTGGTGGAGATCTCCGCGGCCGGGGTGACCAAGGCGGCCGGGCTGGCCTGGTACTGCGACCGGCTCGGGGTACGCGCCGCGGACGTGGTGGCCTTCGGTGACATGCCGAACGACGTGCCGATGTTGAGTTGGGCCGGCCGGGGCGTTGCGGTGGCCAACGCGCACCGCGCCGTCCTCGCGGTCGCCGACGAGGTGACAGCGGCGAACACCGAGGACGGCGTGGCGGCGTACCTGGAGAAGGTTTTCGGGGTGGACTGAGCCGGTTACAGGTACTGGCCGGTGTTGTGGCCCTCCCCGCCGCCCGGCTGGCCGATGCCCGACACCCCGGGGACGATTCCGCCGGGGCCGCTGGGCAGCGCCTGCCGGCCGCCGCGCATCTGCTCCAGTTGGACCCGGGCGGCCATCTGCTGGGCCACCAGGGCCGCCTGGATGCCGTGGAACAGGCCCTCCAGCCAACCGACGAGCTGGGCGTGCGCGATCCGCAACTCGCCCTCGCTGGGGGCCTTGTCCTCGGTGAAGGGCAGCGAGATGCGCTCCAACTCGTCGCGCAGCTCGGGGGCGAGGCCCTCCTTGAGCTCGACGATCGACCGCTCGTGGATCTCCCGCATCCGGTTGCGGCTCGCGTCGTCGAGAGGTGCGGCTTTCACCTCCTCCAGCAACTGCTTGATCATGCTGCCGATCCGCATCACCTTGGCCGGCTGTTCGACCAGGCGGGTCGGGTCCTCACCCTGGCCCTCGTCGGTCTGCATCGTCCCGATCGGCCGGCCGTCCGGACCGACCACCACAACAGTGCCGGGGTGGCCGGAGTCGTCGGTGCCCGGCTCGTCGTCGTGTCCAGCTGAGCGCGCTTCGGTCATGGGGTCCATCTTTACCCAGCGGGCGGGACCCGTGGCACCCGGGACCGGCTACCGGGCCCGAAACACCCGCGCGGGCGCGCTACCGTCGCCCCATGCCTGCCGACCCGCGTGCCGTGTTGACCCGGCCCGCAGCGGAGCCCGACCTCACCGTGGCGTACGGCCACCACGCGGACCAGGTGGCCGACCTGCGGCGCCCGTCGGGAGCTGGCCCGGCGCGCCCGCTCGTCGTCGTTCTGCACGGCGGTTTCTGGCGGGTCGAGTACGACCGGCGGCACACCGACCCGCTGGCTGCCGCGCTCGCCGCCGGTGGCTACCCGGTGGCCCAGCTGGAATACCGGCGGACCGGGCAGCCGGGAGGTGGTTGGCCGGGCACGTTCACCGACGTGCTGAGCGGGGTGGCCGAGCTGCCCGCGCTGGCCGCCGAGGCCCTGCCCGGCCGGGTGACCGGGGCCGCGCCGATCCTGGTCGGGCACTCCGCCGGCGGCCATCTGGCGCTCTACGTGGCGGCCACCGCCGCGGCGACGGTGGGTGGGGTGCTGGCCCTGGCCCCGGTGGCCGACCTGGGTGAGGCGTACCGGCGGGACCTGGACTCGGGTGCGGTCGCCGCGTTGCTCGGTGGCGGCCCGGCCGAGGTGCCGGACCGGTACGCGGTGGCGGATCCACGATTGTTGGTACCCATGCGGACACGGACGGTAGTTTTGCACGGCTCGGAGGATCAGCAGGTTCCGGTGGAGATGAGCCGGGCGTTCGTCGCGGAAGCAACCGCCGCAGGATCCGATATCTCCCTTCTTGAACTGCCCGAATGCGAGCATTTCGGGCTGATCGATCCGGAGTCCACGGCGTGGCCTCAGGTCCTTGCCTCGTTGCGGTCCCTGCACGTTGATCACTAGCCATTGACGCAGCGTCGCGGACCAGGTAGAACGCCGGAGGGGCGGTGTTCAGCCCTGCAACGCTCCCTGGAAGGAACTCGGTGTCAGAGATGAATCGCAGGCGCGCGCTCCAACTGTTGGCCGCGCTCGGTACCACCGGATTCGTCGCGGGGTGCGCCTCCGACACCGACGCGCAGCCGACCGTCAACCGCGGCCCGGTCAAGATCGGGCTGATCACGCCGAAGGCCGGCGGTTTCAAGAGCATCGGTGACGACATCACCAACGGCTTCCAGCTCTTCCTCGACCTGCACGACAAGCGGCTGGGCGGCCACCCGGTGGAGCTGCTGACCGCCGACGAGGGCGACACCGCGAAGACCGGCAAGGCCGCCGTCGACGGGCTGCTCAAGCAGGGCGTGCTGGCGCTCACCGGGGTGGTCAACTCGGCGGTGATGGTCGGCATCCGGGACACCGTCGAGCAGGCAAAGGTCCCGCTGATCGGCTCCAACGCCTCGCCGAGCAGCCTGCAGAGCGTCTTCTACATCTGGCGGACGTCGTACGTGCTGGACGAGGCCGGGCGGGCGCTGGGCCGCTACCTGCGCGACCAACTGCCGTCCAACGGTCGCGTCGCGATCATCATGCCGGAGAACGTCGGCAGCCCGGACGTGGTGCGTGGCTTCCGGCAGGAGTTCGGCGCGACCGACCCGCGGATCAGCGACCCGGTCACCTACACCAGCGCCAACCCCAACCCCGGCAAGACCACCTTCGCCTCCGACATCAGCAGGGCGTTGGCCAAGGAGCCCACCGCGGTCTTCTGCTTCTTCGCCGGCGCGGCCGCTGTGGAGTTCATCAAGCAGTTGCGGGAGAAGTTCAGCGGGCCGGTCTACGCGCCCGGCTTCCTCACCGAGGGCAACGTGCTGGAGAACCTCAAGGAGAACGCGCTGGGCATCCAGACCGCGCTCAACTACTCGGCCGACCTGAACAACACGTCGAACCGGGTCTTCGCCTCGGCCTACCGCAAGAAGTACCAGGTCACGCCCACCACGTACGCCATGGCGTCGTACGACGCGGCGCAGGTGCTCGACCAGGCGATCCAGCTGACCGGCGGCTCGCCCAGTCCACAGCAGGTCAACCTGGCGCTCGGCAAGATCGGCCAGATCGACAGCCCGCGCGGCATCTGGCAGTTCAACCAGCCACGCACGCCCCAGCAGAAGTGGTATCTGCGCGAGGTGCAGCGTGACGGCCAGGTCATGTCGAACGTGCTGATCAACGAGCTGGCCACGCTTGGCTGACGCCCGCCGGCGGCACGATTCGGGGCCGGTCTCCCACTGGGAGGCCGGCCCCGACGCACGAGCGGATCAGTGCCGCAGCTCGGCGATGCAGCACTTCACACTGCCGCCGCCCTTCTTCAGCTCGGCCAGCTCGACGGGGACCGGGGTGAAACCGGCGGCCTTGAGCTTGCCGGCCAGCCGGGTGGCCTCGCTGTTGAGCACCACGTTCGCGCCGTCGCTGACCAGGTTCAGCCCGAAGGCCAACGCGTCGGCGTCGTCGGCGATCACCGCGTCCGGGAAGAGGTGGGTGAGCACCCGCTGGCTCGCCGCGGAGAACGCGCCCGGGAAGTAGATGACGTTCGAGTCGTCGAGGGCCGCCAGCGCCACGTCCAGGTGGTAGAAGCGGGGGTCGACCAGCCGCAGCGACACCACCGGGCGGCCCAGCGCCTCCTGCGCCTCGGCGTGCGCCGGAAGCTCGGTGCGGAAGCCGTGCCCGGCGAGGATGAGGCCGCCGTGCGCCTCCGGCACGTACGCGAAGTCACCCTCGCCCTCGTTGGTCTCGCTCGGCGCCACGAACCGCCAGCCCTGCGACTCGTAGAAGGCGTGGTGGACCGCGGCCTCGGCGGCCCGCTGCTCGTGCTTGAACCGGGCGCCGTACACGCTGCCGTCCACGACGAAGGCGCCGTTGGCGGCGTAGACCAGGTCCGGCAGGCCCTGCTCGGGCGTGAGCACGTGCACCTCGTGGCCGAGGCCGACAAGCGTCTCGCGCAGCCGGTCCCACTGTTTGACGGCCAGGTCCCGGTCCACCGGGGTGGTCACGTCCATCCACGGGTTGATCGCGTACTCGACCGCGAAGTGCTCGGGCGAGCACATGAGATATGTCCGCTTTCGCGAGACTCGGTGCTGGTTCACGGTCACTAACAGTAGGTACCGTTGAACTTTGGTAACAGCCACAACCGTTGCTTCCCAGAGGCGGAACGTTGCAGATAGACGCGGTAGACCAGCGGATCATTGCGTTACTCGTCGCCGACGCCCGCGCGTCGTACGCCGACATAGGCACCCGGGTGTCACTCTCCGCCCCGGCCGTCAAGCGTCGCGTCGACCGGCTGCGCGCCACGGGCGTGATCAGGGGATTCACGGCCGTGGTTGATCCCGCCGCCGTCGGGTGGACCACCGAGGCGTTCGTCGAGCTGTTCTGCGCCGGCCGGACCACCCCCGCCCAGATCGGCGTGGCCGCCCGGCGGCACCCGGAGGTGGTCGGGGCGTACACCGTCTCCGGGGAGGCGGACGCGCTCGTGCACCTGCGCGCCGCCGACATCGCCCACCTGGAGGCAGCGCTGGAACGGTTGCGGGCGGAGTCCTTCGTGACCTCCACCCGCAGCACTATCGTGCTGTCCCGCCTGGTCGAGTCCCCCGGCGTCGGCCCGTCCTCCCGCACCGCTTGACCTCAACCCTGGTTGAGGAGATGAAGTGGTCGGGAGCGTGGGCACGCCGCCCACCGCAGCCGAGGGAGACGTGATGCGTGCGGTCTGGTTACGTGAGTTCGGCGGGCCCGAGGTGCTGGTGCCCGGCACCGCGACCGACCCGACACCCGGCCCCGGTCAGGTGCTGATCGACGTCGCGCACGCGAACATCACCTTCGTCGAGACGCAGCAGCGCGCCGGCCGCCCCGGGCCGTTCCGGGTCACCCCGCCCCTGATCCCCGGCAACGGCGTGGGCGGGGTGATCGCCGCCCTCGGCCCGGACGTCGACCCGGCACTGCTCGGGCGGCGGGTGGTCAGCGCGACCGGCGGCTCCGGCGGATACGCCGAACGCGCGGCGGTCGACGCCTCCGCGCCGATCGAGGTGCCCGCCGAGCTGGCCCTGGACGAGGCGGTGGCACTGCTGGCCGACGGGCGTACCGCCACCATGCTTGTCGAGGCGGTCGGCATCCACCCCGGTGACCGGGTGCTGGTGGAAGCGGCCGCGGGCGGCGTGGGCAGCCTGTTGGTACGGCTCGCGGCCCAGGCCGGTGCACGGGTGATCGGCGTCGCCGGTGGGCCGCGCAAGGTGGACCTGCTACCCGGCCTGGGTGCCGACCTGGCCGTCGACTACCTCCAGCCAGACTGGGCCGACCGCGTTCGGGCCCCACTGGGCGGCGTCGACGTGGTGTTCGACGGGGTCGGCGGCGCGGTGGCCCGAGCGGCCTTCGACCTGCTGGACCCGGGCGGTCGCATGGTCAGCTTCGGCCTGGCGAGCGGGGAGTGGTCCCCGGTGTCGGCGGAGGCCGCCACGGCACGGCAGGTCACCCTGGTACGGCCGGACACGTCACCCGCACAACTACTGGCGTACACCCGGCAGGCCCTGGCCGGCGGCGCGGCCGGCCGCCTGCGCCCGCTCATCGGCCAGCGATTCCCGCTGGAACGCGCCGCCGACGCGCACGCCGCCATCGAGGCGCGCGCGACGGTCGGCAAGACTCTGCTGGACGTCGCCTAGAGATACATGCCGGTGCGGTGCTCCGAGTCGTCGCGCCGAACCGGCTTGTCGCCCTCACCGAAGAACCGCTTGCCGCCGAACTCACCGTGCAGCCGGTCGTCCAACTCGTCGGCGAGACCGGTCATCACCTGCACCGCCAGCATCAGGTGGGTGGCCTGGAAGTTGCGGCCGAAGACCGGGATGGACGCCCAGACCGTGTCGTCGGCGCAGTAGAGGCGGCCGATCGGCATCCGGTTGGTCAACTCGGAAAGCTTGACGTAGAGCCGCTCGGTGGGCTCCACCTCGGTGAGCACCGGGGAGAACACGTCCACAAGCGGCGGATTGTCCCGTACCCGCACGAAGACCATCGCCGAGCCGGCCCGGATGGTGATGTCGCCGTCCGAGTCGACCTGCAACCGGTCGGTGTCCGACTTCAGCATCGTGGAGACCACGGTCCGGACCCGATCAGCCAGGTCGAGCACGTCGTCCCGCTCGGCCTGCGCGGAGGCCGCCTCGGCCAGCGCCTCCTCCAGGTCGCCCTCGACGTCGGCGTCCGGGCCGAACTCGCTGCGCGCCGTGCCCAACGGGTCCACGGCCAGCGGCTCACCCTCGGCGTCCTGCACCAGGTAGACGAGGAACGCCGGATGCGGGGCGCCGTAGACGTCCCGCAGCGTCCGGGAGAGCAACGCGGCGACCCGGGTCGACTCGCTCGTCTCCCCGTCCAGCCCGAAGAAGCCACCGGAGCCGGCGACCACCCCGGGCGGCGACCAGCCGAGCGCGACCATGTCCGCCACCGCGCTGCGGTCCAGCCGGTAACCCGCCGGCAGGGTGGCGTTTCCGACCGCCCGCGCGGACAGCCCGCCGCCGTCGCGCACCTCCACGCTCACCGAGTAGACGGCGTCCCCGGTGCCGGAGGCGGTCGGGTCCAGGGTCACCTCCAGGTGCGCGCCGACGGGAAGCTCCCGCAGCCGCACGGCGAGCGCGCGGGCGAACTCCTGCCAGGCCTCGGTCACCTTCGCCCGCAGGTCGGTCGTGCTGGGTTCGTCGAGCAGGATCGATTCCGCCGGCTCAGTCGTAGCGCCGGGCAGGTCACCGAGCGGCGCCGAGGGGTGGTCAGCCGTCATGATCGCCTCCGTCCGTCCCGATCACCCTACCCACGCCGCCCTCGGGCCCCGTCAGCCCGGACCGGGATCGGACAAGGGCAGTCAGGGGGCCGTCGGGTTCGCCGGGTCCGCGCCCAGCTCGACGGGCCAGGCGCCGGCCAGGGCGCTGAGCCGGGCCGCGGCGTCCGCCGGGTCGGCACCCCGGCCGACCGCCAGCCCCAGCAGGTACGCGGTGACCGGCGCGCCCGGCCGCAGCACCTGGTGGGCGACGTCGCGGGCCACATCGAGCACCGCCTCCACGGGCACCCCGGCCGGGTCCAGATCCAGCTCGGCGCACGCCGCCGTCACCCAGTCGTCCATCACCGTCATCGCGCCCACTCCTCCGCCCGGCGTACGTCCTCGTCAGTGTCGCAGTCGAACCAGGGCGGCGGGCCGTCGCCGGACCAGGGCACCTCCCGCACGACGAGCCCGGCCAGCAGCGCCCGGACCGGGGCTCCGGACAGGCTGCCGCCCCGCTCGCCGGTCAGGCGGTCCAGCCCGGCCCGCAGCGCCGCGACCCGCCAGACACCGCAGAGCGACTGTCGCCGCCCGTCCCCGTCGACGAAGCACGCCCCGTCGGCGTTTTCGTCGGTGAGGTGGGTCAGCAGGTCGCCGATCGCCGCCCGGGTGAGCAGCGGCAGGTCAGCGGCGAGCAACGCGACCAGGACGATGTCGGTCTCCAGCAACGCCAGGCCGGCAGCGGCGGCGGCGACCGGCCCCCCACCCGGCGGATCCTCCCGGACGACAAGCACACCCGCCGGCACGGAGTCGGCCGCACCGACAAGCACCCGCGGCGTCGCGTCGCCGACAGCGGCCAGCACCCGGTCACGCATCGGCCGCCCGCCAACGGAAAGCCCGGGCTTGTCGACCCCGCCCATCCGTCGAGCGGCCCCACCCGCAAGCACCACAGCGGCGTACGTCCCCACCCAGCCACCGTAACCGTGCCGCCGCCCAAACGGGCCAACCCGACCCCGCGCCCCGGTGATCATGAGGTTATCGCTCGACACGCCGACGACACGCGCGGACAACGTCATGATCAACGCGCCGGGTATGGGGTGGGTGGAGGATGGCGGGATGGGACGGGCTACTGATCGGCGGGGCGTACTTCGGATCGACCTGGACGCGGCGACCGTCGGGCGCGGGTCCATCCGTCGACCGGACACGCTCGCGGTGGAGGAACCGCTGGAGATCCGGGTCGGCGCGGCCGGACCGGGCCGACGAAAGCCCCTGGCCGTGACCATGCGTACCCCCGGTGACGACCTCGATCTGGCCATCGGGTTCCTGCTGACCGAAGGGCTGATCCGGTCGACCGACGACGTGTTGACCGCGCAGCTCTGCGCTGGCGCGGAGACACCCAACACGTACAACGTGGTGGACGTGACGCTCGCCCCCGGCGTGCCGGAGCCGACGACCGACCCGTCCCGCAACTTCTACACGACAAGTTCCTGCGGCGTCTGCGGCAAGGCCAGCATCGACGCGATCCGCACCCGGTCCCTGTTCCCGGTCGCCGACGATCCGCTCAGCGTGCCCGCCGCGCTCCTCGCCGAACTGCCCGACCGACTACGCGCCGCCCAGCGTGGCTTCGACCGGACCGGTGGGCTGCACGCGGCGGGCCTCTTCACCCCCGGCGGAGAGCTGGTGGTGCTGCGGGAGGACGTGGGCCGGCACAACGCGGTGGACAAGGTGATCGGCTGGGCGGTGCGCGAACGTCGGCTGCCACTGGCCGGGCACCTGCTGCTGGTCTCCGGCCGGGCCAGCTTCGAGCTGACCCAGAAGGCGTGGATGGCAGGGCTACCGCTGCTGGCCGCGGTGTCCGCACCGAGCACGCTCGCCGCCGAGCTGGCGGACGAGGCGGGGATGACACTCGTCGGTTTCCTACGCGGCCGGACCATGAACGTCTACACCGGGCCGCACCGGATCACACTGGAACAGTCGGCCTGACGCTCAGCGACCGATCAGATCGAACAGGGCCAGCCGCGCGGCGGCGTCGCGGGCGATCAGGAAGCCGGCGATGCCGAGGATCCAGCCCAACGCACCGCCCGCCTTCGCGACGATCCAGGCGTTGAGGCGGGCCAACACCGGCTCGACAAACGCCGGGCGGGCCACCCTCGCACCCAGCAACACCACCGCCGGCAGCACCATGACCAGGCAATATCCGGCAAGCAGCGCCACCACGGCCACCGCGCCCACCCCCGAGGTCGCCAACAGACCAACCGCGCCGAGGTACGGCAGCATTGTCGCCACCTCGGCGAGCGCGGCCAGCAACGCCAGCCCGACCAGCCAGCGGGCCGAGGAGTCCCCGGCGGTGGCCCGGTCCCGCCACCGCAGCACACCACCGGTGCGGGGCCGCCGTTTGCCGTCGTAGCGGAAGCTGAGCGCCAGCATCGCGACACCCAGCACCAGTTGCGCCCAGAGGACAGCCCGGTTGTCCAGAGCACCGCCCAGCGCGTCACCCAACCTGCTGCCGCCCCACACCAGCAGCAGCCCCACCGCGAGATAGAACGCCGCGATGGTGGCGAGGTAGCCCAGGATCCGCCGCGCGTTGACCGGCCCCGGGGCGAGCAGCAGCCAGACCGGGATGAAGAGGGTGCCGATGCTGGTGCTGTCCACCAACGCCAGCCCGGCCAACGAGAGCAGCAGTTCGGGGGTCACTCGATCATTGTCGGCCGGCGTACGCCCCGCCGAGTCGGCCGCGATCAGGAGAAACGCGTACATCGTTCGACGGAGTCGCACGGGCGGGACCCGCCCCGGGTGATCGACTCGGGTTTGCTGATATCGGGGTGTCCCGGTAGCGGGGACACCCCGACTTCCAGGAAACCGAGTCGATCGCTCGTCAGCGGCGGCCACGTCGCCTCCGCTTGCGCGGACGGATGACCCCTGGCATCCCGGCCGACGGCCACCCGTCCAGCTCGGACGGGGGCACACCGCGCCGGAGCATGTCGTCCAGCAGCATGGCGAGCGCGTAGTCAGGGTGCAGGCTCAGCGTGCACTCCAGCGCGACCGCCGCCAACGCCCCCTGCCCCGCACGCCAGGCCGCGAACGCCAGCAGCGCGCCCGGCGCGGCGGCAAACTTCGGCTCGGCCCGGCGCAGCACGTCGGTCCAGAGGGCGATGTCCCGATCCCGGCCGTCGGTGCGTTCCCAGGCGTGATCGCGGATCGGCAGGTGGAGCATCAGCACGCTCAACCAGGCCACCTCGTCGTCGTCGAGCCGCTCCCCGCGGCGCTGCCGACGCTGGGCCTCGCGGACCGCCACGACCCCGGCGGAGCACATCGTCCGGTTGCCGAGCAGGTCGCTCGAGGGCGCCTGCTCAAGCAGGTCGGCCAGGCGCAACTCGGCGCGGGCGGTGGCCGCTCGCGCCGCGTCCCGGGACGGCCCGTCCACGGGCGCCACCTGAGCCACGAGGGCCGCGCGGTCGGGGAGCGCGACCTGGCCGGCGAAGACCGCCGAGGCGGTCACCGGGTTGACGGACGGGTCGTAGCGCCGGCCCTCGGGTGGGCAGCAGTCGGGCTCGGCGCAGAGGTAGGACCACCACCGGCCCTCGGTCACCCGCAGCGCGTCGAGCACCTCCAGCCCGGCGGCGACCAGTGCGGCGCGTACCGCGTCCACGGCCGGCGTCACCCGATCGGGTGGACCGTAGCCGACCACGGTGGCGGCCTCCGCGCCCTGCCGGCGGATCACCCCGGCCAGGTGCCGGGCCCGCTCCACGGGATCAGCCGACGGGTCGGGCAGGTCCGCCCGAGCGGCGAAGATGATCTGCCGCCCGAGCAACGCCACCGCGACCACGCTGTCGGCGGGATGGAAGCCGAGCAGGTACGGCACAGCGGCGATCAGGTCGGCGGGCGAGCGGACGGCGAGCTGGGGGCGTTCGGTCGAGGCCATGTCGGAAGCCTGCGGCGGGTTCGCCCGGCCCAACAGGCCCTGTGGACGACACGCGGTTTATCCACAGTTACTTACCGTGTTTTCGCTGCTCAATCGATTTCTACGAGTGCCGAAAGAGGCCCGATGTCATCGGGCGGCACCGTGGCGTCACAGGGAGCGGTTACCGTGCGCTGATGGACCTGGCGTACCTGCGCGCGCACCCGGCACACCTGCCGACCTTCCGGACCCACCAGCGGATCCGGGAGACGCCGGTCGCCGGTGGGCACATCTGCGCCGCCGCCCGGCTCACCCTCGACGACGGCCACTCCGTCTTCGCCAAATCCTGGCCCGAGGACGCCGGCCGACCGGCGCCGGAGGGCTTCTTCGCCGCCGAGGCGGCCGGGCTGCGCTGGCTGCGGGAGGCCAGGGCGATCGCCGTACCCGAGGTGATCGTGGCGTTGCCGGACCTGCTGGCGCTCGACTGGGTGGAGCCCGGCGAGCCGACGCCGGAGGCCGCAGAACGCTTCGGCCGGGAGTTGGCCGACCTGCACCGGGCGGGCGCACCCACCTTCGGTGCGACCTGGCCGGGGTTCATCGGGTCGCTCCCCCAGGACAACACCCCCGCCGACGGGCCCTGGTCGACGTGGTTCGCCGAGCGACGCCTCGTCCCCTACCTGCGACGCTCGGTCGACGGTGGCGCGCTGACCAGCGCCGACGCCATGGTCGTCGAGCAGGTGATCGGTCGGCTCGACGGGCTCGGCGGCGACGAGCCACCGGCCCGCATCCACGGCGACCTGTGGCCGGGCAACGTGCTCTGGGGCGCCGCGGACCGGGCCTGGCTGATCGACCCGGCGGCGCACGGCGGGCACCGGGAGACAGACCTGGCCCAGCTCGCCCTCTTCGGCGGCATCCCGCACCTGGACCGGATGCTGGCCGCCTACCGGGAGAGGTGGCCGCTGCCGGACGGCTGGCGCGACCGGGTGCCCCTGCACCAACTGCATCTGCTGCTCGTGCACACCGCGCTCTTCGGCGGCGGCTACCGAGACGCGGTCCTCCAGGCTGCCCGCGCCGTCCCGGCCCGCGCTACGGTCGACAGGTGAGCGCCGCCCCGAGGACCGATGGCGTCCTCGTCGACAGGTACGACCGCGTCGCCCGGGACCTGCGCGTGTCCCTCACCGACAAGTGCAACCTGCGCTGCACCTACTGCATGCCGGCGGAAGGGCTGCCCTGGTTGGCGGGCCCCGAGCTGCTGACCGACGCGGAGATCGTCCGGCTGGTCCGGGTGGCCGTCGAGCGGCTCGGCGTGACCGAGGTGCGGTTCACCGGCGGCGAGCCGCTGATCCGGCCCGGCCTGGTCGGCATCGTGACCGCGGTGGCCGCGTTGCGGCCCCGACCGCGGGTCTCGCTGACCACGAACGGCATCGGGCTCGACCGGCTGGCCCCGGCGCTGCGCACGGCCGGCCTGGACCGGGTGAACGTCTCACTTGACACTCTGGACGCGGACCGGTTCACCCAACTCACCCGCCGTCCCCGCCTCGACGCGGTGCTGGCCGGGCTCGCCGGGGCGGCCGCCGCCGGGCTCAACCCCGTGAAGATCAATTCTGTGCTGATGCGCGGTGTCAACGAGGACGAGGCGCCCGCCCTGCTCCGCTTCGCCGTCGATCACGACTACCAGTTGCGGATCATCGAGCAGATGCCGTTGGACGCCCAGCACGGCTGGGACCGCGACACCATGGTCACCGCCGAGGAGATCCTGGCCTCCCTGCGTACCGTCTTCGATCTCAGCCCCGACCCGGCCGAGCGCGGGGCGGCGCCGGCGGAGACCTGGCTTGTCGACGGAGGCCCCGCCCGGGTTGGCGTGATCGCCAGCGTCACCCGGCCGTTCTGCGGAGACTGCGACCGCACCCGGCTCACCGCGGACGGCCAGGTCCGCGCCTGCCTCTTCGCCACCGAGGAGTCCGACCTGCGCGCGGCGCTGCGCACCGGCGCGGACGACGACGAGTTGGCCCGACGCTGGCACACCGCGATGTGGGGCAAACGCGCCGGGCACGGCATCGACGACCCGACCTTCCTCCAGCCGACCCGGCCGATGTCCGCGATCGGGGGTTGAGGCGTGGCCCCCACACCGCTGACCGTCCGCTACTTCGCGGGTGCCCGCGCCGCTGCCGGGCACGCCGAGGAGGTCCTACCCGCCGGCCGGTCGCTCGACGACCTCACCGCCGAGTTGGTACGGCGACACGGTGACCGCCTCTCCGCCGTGCTGCGAGTGGCGAGTTTCCTGGTGAATGGCGTCACCTGTCATGATCGTGATGCACCCCTGCCGGCCGGGGCCACGATCGATGTTCTGCCCCCGTTCGCGGGCGGCTGAGGAGGCGCACATGTTGGCGGTTCTGGGGTTCGTGGGCGTCCTGGCGCTGACCACCAGCCTCATCCACCTCTACCTGTGGAAACGGCTCGTTCGGGACACCACGACCCCGGGCCGCTGGCGGCGGGTCGGCGGGATTGCCGCCCTGGTACTGGCGCTGCTCGTGCCGGCCACCCTCGCCGGGACGCAGGCCGGTCTCTACTGGCTTGCCTGGCCGGGCTACCTGTGGCTCGCCGTGATGTTCTACCTGCTCGTCGTGCTTGCCGTCCTCGAAGTGCCGATGCTCGTCACCCGGCTGGTGCTGCGCCGCCGGCTCACCGCCGCCGAGCCGACCACCGCCGCGCCCGAACCGGTGCTCGTCGCCACCGCCGAGCCGACCACCGCCGCGCCCGAGCCGGTGCTCGTCGGCGCCGCCGGGCCCCCCGAGTCGCCGGCCACCGACGCCGTCAGGGCCCCCGACCACGACCCGGCCCGCCGGCTGCTGCTGGCCCGTGGGGCGGCCATCTTCGCCGGCCTCACCGCCACCGGCATCACCGGGTACGGCGTACGCACCGCCCTCGGCCCGCCACGCCTCGACCGGGTGCAGATCCCCCTCGCCAAGCTCCCCCGCAGCATGGACGGCCTGCGCATCGCGACCGTCTCCGACATCCACCTCGGCCCACTGCGCGGCCGGGCACACACCGAGCGGATCGTCGCCGCGATCAACCGGCTCGACGCCGACCTGGTCGCGGTGGTCGGGGACCTGGTCGACGGCTCGGTCGCCGAACTCGGCCCGGCCGCCGCGCCGCTGCGCGACCTGCGCTCCCGCTACGGCAGCTTCTTCGTCACGGGCAACCACGAGTACTACTCCGGTGTGGAGGAGTGGGTCCAGGAGGTCGACCGGCTCGGCCTGCGGGTGCTCCAGAACCAGCGGCAGGAGATCCGGGCCCGGGGCGGCGTACTCGACCTGGCCGGCGTGAACGACCTGGACGCCACCGGGAGCACCGGCCTCGCCGCCGGGCCCGACTTCGCCGCCGCCCTCGGCGACCGTGATCCGAGCCGTCCCGTGGTGCTGCTCGCCCACCAGCCGCTGGCAGCCGTCGAGGCCGCCCAGTACGACGTCGACCTGCAACTGTCCGGGCACACCCACGGTGGGCAGGTGGTGCCGTTCAACCTGGTCGTCCGGCTGGCGCAGCCGGTGGTCAGCGGCCTCGGCGAGGTCGACGGCACAAAGGTCTACGTGACAAACGGCGCCGGCTTCTGGGGGCCGCCGGTCCGGGTCGGCGCGGAGCCGCAGATCAGTCTCGTGGAGTTGCGCTCGGCATAGCGGACGTCACGTCCGCGCGTGGCGGCCGTCGGCCGGCGCGGCGGGCGTGACAGGATGCGGCGTGCCCCCGTTCAGTGCCGTACCCTCCGGTGGCCTCTCGCCATTCGTCGCGGACCTGCACATCCACTCGAAATACTCGCGCGCGTGCAGCCGCGACCTCACCCTGCCGAACCTCGGCTGGTGGGCGCGTCGTAAGGGCATCGGCCTGCTCGGGACCGGCGACTTCACCCATCCCGCCTGGTACGACCACCTGCGGGAGACCCTGCGCCCGGCGGAGCCGGGGCTGTACCGACTCGACGCCGAGGCGGAGCGGGACATCGCCCGGCGGCTGCCGCCCCGGCTCGCCGGGGCGGCGGAGGCGGACCCGGTCCGGTTCATGTTGAGCGTGGAGATCTCCACGATCTACAAGCGGGACGACCGGACCCGCAAGGTGCATCACCTGATCTACCTGCCGGATCTGGACGCGGTGGCCCGGTTCAACACCGCCCTCGGCCGGATCGGCAACCTCGGCTCGGACGGCCGGCCGATCCTCGGACTGGACTCCCGCGACCTGCTGGAGATCACCCTGGAGGCCAGCCCGGACGGCTACCTGGTGCCGGCGCACATCTGGACACCGTGGTTCTCCGCGCTGGGCTCGAAGTCCGGCTTCGACGCGATCGCGGACTGTTACGCCGATCTGGCCGAGCACATCTTCGCCGTGGAGACCGGCCTCTCCTCCGACCCTGCGATGAACTGGCGGGTCGGCAGCCTGGACGGCTACCAGTTGGTCTCCAACTCGGACGCGCACTCGCCGCCCGCCCTGGGCCGGGAGGCGACGGTGCTGACCGCCGAGCGGGACTACTTCGCCGTCCGGGAGGCGCTGCGGACCGGTGACGGTCTGGCCGGCACCATCGAGTTCTTCCCGGAGGAGGGCAAGTACCACGCGGACGGGCACCGGCTCTGCGGGGTCAACTGGTCCCCGGAGCGCACCCGGGCGGCCGGCGGGCGCTGCCCGGAGTGCGGCAAGCCCCTCACCGTGGGTGTCCTCAGCCGGATCGAGGAGCTGGCCGACCGGCCGGCGGGACACCGGCCGGCACAGGCTCGCGACGTCACCCACCTGGTCCCGCTGGCCGAGATCCTCGGTGAGATCAACAAGGTGGGCGCGAGGTCGAAGAAGGTCGAGGGGCGACTCAACGAGCTGCTCGCCGCGCTCGGCCCGGAGCTGGAAATCCTGACCACGACGCCGCTCACCGACATCGCGCAGGCCGGCGGCGAGCTGCTCGCCGAGGGCATCGGGCGACTGCGACGAGGCGACGTGCGCCGGGTGCCGGGCTACGACGGCGAGTACGGGGTGATCACGCTCTTCGACCCGGCGGAGCTGGGCGCGCAGGAGACCCTGTTCGACGTACCGGTGCCGGCGCAGCGCCGACCCGCGGAGCCGGCGGCCCGGTCGACGGCCAAGCGTCCGGCGGCGAAGGCGGAGCCGAAGCGGAAGCCGATCCCGGCTCCCGCGCCGCCGATCGCGTCGCCGCCGTCCCCGCACGAGCCGTTCGAGCCGATGCTCTCCGGCATGGAGGAGGTCGGCACCGGCCTGCTGGACCGGCTGGACGCGATGCAGCGGGTGGCTGCCTCCGCTCCGGGCGGACCGCTGCTGATCGTGGCCGGGCCGGGCACCGGCAAGACCAGGACGCTCACGCACCGGATCGCGTACCTCTGCGCGGAGCTGAACGTCTTCCCCGAGCACTGCCTCGCGATCACGTTCACCCGCCGGGCCGCCGAGGAGCTGCGACACCGCCTCGACGGCCTGCTCGGCCCGGTCGCCGAGGACGTCACAGTGGGTACGTTCCACGCGCTGGGCCTGACCATCCTGCGGGAGAACGCCGACGCGGCGGGCCTGCCGGCCGACTTCCGCATCGCCGACGACACCGAACGGGCGGCGGCCCGGGCCGCGGCCGGCGACGACGATGCCGCCTACGTGTCGCTGCTGCGCAAGCAGGACCTGGTCGACCTGGACGAGCTGGTCACCCTACCGGTGGAGCTGCTGCGCGCCGACCGGAAGCTGGTCGAGGGATACCGGGACCGCTGGCGGTGGATCTTCGTCGACGAGTACCAGGACGTCGACGAGGTGCAGTACGAGCTGCTGCGGCTGCTCAGCCCGGCGGACGGCAACCTCTGTGCGATCGGCGACCCGGACCAGGCGATCTATTCGTTCCGGGGCGCCGACGTCGGCTACTTCCTGCGTTTCTCCGAGGACTTCACCGACGCCCGGTTGGTCCGGCTCAACCGCAACTACCGCTCGTCGGCGCCGATCCTGGCCGCCGCCGTGCAGGCCATCGCGCCGTCCTCGCTGGTCCGTGGCCGGCGGCTGGATCCGGCCCGACTCGACCCGGAGGCCCCGCTGGTGGGGCGCTACCCGGCGGCGTCGGTGGCCGAGGAGGCCGACTTCGTGGTGCGAACGGTCGACGAGCTGGTGGGCGGGCTGTCCCACCGGTCGCTGGACTCGGGTCGGATCGACGGCCGGTCCACCTCGCTGTCGTTCTCCGACATCGCCGTGCTGTACCGCACCGACGCACAGGCCGCGCCGATCGTCGACGCTCTGGCCCGCGCCAACATCCCGGTGCAGAAGCGCTCACACGACCGGCTGCGGGACCGGCCCGGGGTGGCGGCCATCGCCCGCGAGTTGCGGCACGCCGACGGGTTGGCCGGCTCGCTGGCCGCCCGGGTGCGGTTGGCCGGCCAGGTGGTCGCCGAGCGGTTCGCGGTGCCCACCCTGGATGGCACCGGCACGGTACGCCCCGAGGCCGTCCGCTCCGCCGTGGACCTGCTCACTCCGCTGGCCCGGCGCTGCGGCGACGACCTGGAGGCGTTCCTGTCGCAGCTGGCCACCGGCGCGGAGGTGGACGCGCTCGACCCCCGTGCGGAGGCGGTCACGCTGCTCACCCTGCACGCGGCGAAGGGCCTGGAGTTCCCGGTGGTCTTCCTGGTTGGTGTGGAGGACGGGTTGCTGCCGCTGCGCTGGCCGGGCGCGACGCCCGACGAGGACGCGGTCGCCGAGGAGCGCCGCCTCTTCTTCGTGGGCCTGACGCGGGCCCAGGACCGGCTGTACGTCAGTCACGCCGCCCGCCGCACCCGGCACGGCGCGGAACGCGACTGCGCCCCCTCGCCGTTCCTCGGCAGCATCGACCCGGGCCTCTTCGAACGCTTCGGCGAAGCCGAGCCCCGCCGCCCCAAGGACCGCCAACTCCGCCTGATCTGATCGGCCCCACCCATTCGCCGCACGGTCGTGCGTTTTCGGTCGTCGTCATGCGTGGGATGCACCTTGTGTCGGCGCGGAAGGTGCAAGATCGACGAGGAGTGGGTGCGCGCGTCAGGCTTGCAGTAGGGCTAGCCAGGCACCGACGAGCAGGGCTGGGCCGAGTGGCAGCAGGGTGTCGCGGCGTACCCGCCCGGTGGCGAGCAGGCCGAGCACCAGACCACCGTGCAGCAGATGTGGCAGGACCAGCCCGACGATCAGCGCGTCCCGGCCCATCCATCCGAGCGGCAGGCCGAGAACGGCCGCGAGCTTCACGTCCCCGAACCCCAGCCGGGAGCCCGGCAGCAGGGCCAGCAGCACGTGCGCCACACCGGCGACAGCCGCGCCGGCCAGCGCGCCGAGCAGCCGGCCAGGAGTGCCGGACAGCAGCGCCGCCGCGGCCAGCCCTCCGAGGGCCAGCAACCCGGCGACGAGGACCAGCGGGTCGGGCAGCCTCAGGCAGGCCAGGTCGACCCGCGCCAGCACCAGACCTACCGCCGCGACCGCGAGGAGAACGGGCAGCGCCGGGTCGGCGCCAACAGCGACGGCAAGGCCGACAAAGACGCTGGCCGCCACCATCGGATCGACCCAGGGCCGTCGGACCGGCTGCGGCCCCGAAAACGCCCATGGCCGGGCGTCCGCCGTGGCGAAGCGCCGCGACACCAGCGGTACGACGAGACCGACAAGCGCGCCGAGCAGCGCGACCGGCACCAGCGCGACGGCCGACATGGGCCGGACGTTACCTCCGGTCGCGCGCCGGCGCGGCCCCCGATCGTGCTGTCGTGCCGTTGCGGCGGGGTCGTTCGGTGCTCACCACCAGAGCGACTCCGGCGACGATCACCGCACCGCCGAGCAGCACCTGTGTGGTGATCGGCTCGGCCACCAGCAGCGCGCCGAGCGCGACCGCGACCGCCGGGTTGACGTAGGCGTACGTCGACACCAGCGAGATGGGCGCGTTGTGCAGCAGCCAGACGTACGCGGTGAAGGCCACAAGCGAGCCGGCCACCATGAGGTAGCCCAGCGCCAGCCACGATCGGGTGCTGACCTCCGTCGGGTGAAAGTCGCCCAGCTCGCCCCGACCGGCGGCGACGACGGCCAGCACCAGCGCGCCGGCCATCATCTCGTACACAGTGGCCACGAACGGGTCGGCGGGCATCCGGATCCGGCCGGACAGGAACGACCCGACCGACCAGGCGACGGCCCCCACGACCACGACCAATGCCCCGAGCAGCGGAACCGCGTCCGCGCTGCCGGCGGGCAGCACCAGCAGGATCAGGCCGACGAAGCCCAGGGTGACCCCGGCGAACGTCCAGACGGGCGGCCGGTCCCCCGTGCCGGTGCGCAACAACACCACGAGCAGTGGCACGGTCGCCACCAGCAGCGCGGCGATCCCGGACGGCACCGCCTCCCCGGGGGGCCCGGATTCGGCGAGCACCACCAGGCCGTTGCCGCCGGCGAGCAGGAGCACCCCGACCAGCGCCGCCGAGCCGAGTTGCCGCAGATCCACCCGCAGTGCGCCGGGGCCTCGGCGCAGCCGCAGCACCACCGCCAGGACCAGGCCGGCGACGGCGAACCGCAGTGCGGCCGACAGCAGCGCCGGCAGCGTCTCCACGGCGATCCGAATGGCCAGGTAGGTGGAGCCCCAGAGCAGGTAGACCACGATCAACGCGGTCCAGATCAGGGTCGGCGCGACGCTTGCGGGGCGGCCGACGACGGCTGCCGCGCTCGGTGGAGGTGAGCTCATCAGTGGACCACGCTACGGTGACGTCGGAGTCGGCGTCGCGTACCGGTGGCCGGACTCACCACTTCGGGCAGGAGGGCGGCATGACCAACTACGGACCACCCGGAGGCGGCGACCCGGGACCGTGGCGCGGGCAGCGACCCGACGAGACGCCCGGCCGACCGGTGCAGCAGCCCTACCCGCCGGCACCCGGGCCCTATCCGCCGCCCGGCCAGCCGTACCCGCCACCGGGCCAGCCGTACCAGCAGCTCGGCCAGTCGTACCCGCCGTCGAACCAGTCGTACCCGCCGCCGGGGCCGCCGTACCCGCAGGCGCCCCAGGAACGACCCGGCCCGTACGGCGGCCCACCGAACGCGCCCTACGGGGGCGGTGCGGGAACGCCCTACGGCGGTGCGCCCGCAGCGCCGTACGGCGGCGCGTACCAGCCGGCCGGGGCGAGCACGGGCTACGACCAGCAGCCGTACCGGCCCGACGAGAACCCGTACGGCCCGGACCCCACACCGGCACCGGGCCGGCGCGGTCGGGGGCCGCTGATCGCGGTGCTGGCCGTGGTGCTGCTGCTGGCGGCTGTCGGCGGTGTGTTCTGGTTCCTTCGCGGGCAGGACGACCCAGCCCCGGCGGCCGCACCCACCGCCTCGACCGCCGCCGTGGAGCCCAGTGCGGACGCCGACGAGGCCGAGCCGCCACCGAGCGACCCGGCCCCGGAGTCGTCGGCCGATCCCCGGTTCGCCAAGGTTGGTCAGTGCGTCCGCAATGACGCCGCGGCGGACGGCAAGCCCAAGCTGCTGATCAGCGAATGCGCCGCGAAGTCGTACGAGGTGTTGCGCCGGATCGACGGCGCGACCAGCGGGGAGCGTGACGCCGAGACGAAGTGCGACAAGGTCCCGGGTTACACCAACTGGTACTTCTTCGACAGTGAGCTGGACACTCTCGACTTCGTCCTCTGCCTGAAGCAACGCTGAGACCACCCACCCTTGGGATGACATGACGACCTACGGACCAGCGGGCTCCGATCAGCCGGACGACCCGTACCATCGCCCGCTCGGCGAGGATCCGACCAGGCAGCAGTGGGGCCCGCCGCCACCCGACGCGGAGCCGCCAACCGTGCCGATGTGGGCACCGCCGCCGACCCAACCGGAGCCGCCGACCCAACCCGAGCCGCCAACCGCACCGATGTGGGCGCAACCGCCGGCCTCGGGCCCCGGTTATCCGCCGCCCCCGGACCCGGGTCAACCGCCGGCCTCCGGCCCCGGTTACCCATCGGCCCCAGACCCGGGATACCCGCCGGCCTCCGGCCCCGGTTACCCGCCGCCCGGGCCGTTTCCGCCGGCCGGACCGGTGCCGGGTCCACCGCCTGGGCCGTGGGGGCAGCCGCCGCCTGGCGGCTACGGGATGCCGCCCGTCGCACCGGTGAAGAAGACCGGCCGCAAGATCGCCCTCATCATCGTGCTTGTGGTGGTGCTCCTGCTCTGCCCGTGCCTGGGCCTGGCCGCTTGGGCTGTCTGGAGGGTCGCCGACGCCGGCAACGACGTCCGTACGCCGTCGACGAGCGCCCCGGTCGTCCCGCCGATCCTGCCCAGCGGCGCGCCGAGTTCGGCCGCGCCGACGCGGGACACCGCGTTCGCCACAGGCGACTGCCTGGTGAACGAGGGCACCGAAGACGCCGCGGAGCTGCGCAAGGTGCCGTGCGGCCCGAACACCTACCGGGTGTTGCTGCGGATCCCGGCGACCACCGACTCGGCCCGGTGTGACGCGCTTCCACCCCCGATAAGCGCGACCTACGTCCACGACAACGACGTGGACCTGTTCGACTACGTGCTCTGCCTGCGGAAGCAGTAGCTCCGATTGCCAAAACTAGGGCTGTCTAGCGTGGACGCTAGACAGCCCTAGTTTTGTGTCGACGACCCTTGACCCTGTCCACGGCCCCGACACGCCGGTAGCCCCATCTATCCATGTCTAGCCTCGCAGCTAGAGGGCCCGATACTCTGCGATGCGTGGATCCGGTCCGCAACCCGTACGCGCCGGGCGCCGGCCAGCGTCCGCCCGAGCTCGCCGGGCGGGGGCGGGAGCTGGACGTCTTCGACATCGTGCTCGAACGCATCGCGCGGGGACGACCCGAACGCAGCCTGATGCTCACCGGGCTGCGTGGCGTCGGCAAGACGGTCCTGCTCAACACGCTCCGGTCGCAGGCGATCAACCATCTCTGGGGCAGCGGCAAGATCGAGGCACGCCCGGATCAGTCGTTGCGCCGCCCGGTCGCCGCCGCGCTGCACATGGCGGTCCGGGAGCTGGCGCCCCGACACCGCGCACCCGACCGGATCGACGCGTTCCTCGGCGTCCTCAAGGCGTTCGCCCAACGGTCCACCCCGACCGGCCGGGCCGGTGCCGCCCCGAAGCTGCGCGACAGGTGGCAACCCGGCATCGACGTGCCGGCCGCCAGCGGCCGGGCCGACTCCGGCGACATCGAGATCGACCTGGTCGAGTTGCTCACCGACGCCGCGGCGGTGGCCAGTGACGTCGGCACCGGCATCGCCATCTTCATCGACGAGATGCAGGACCTCGGTCCGGAGGACGTGTCGGCGCTCTGCGCGGCCTGCCACGAGCTGTCCCAACTCGGCGCGCCGCTGATCGTCGTGGGCGCCGGCCTCCCGCACCTGCCGGCGGTGCTCAGCGCGGCCAAGTCGTACTCCGAGCGGCTCTTCCGCTACCAACGCATCGACCGGCTCGACCGGATCGCCGCCGACCAGGCGCTCTGCGCGCCTGCCGAGCGGGAGGACGTCGAGTACGAGCAGAAGGCACTCGACCTGCTCTACGAGAAATCCGGCGGTTATCCCTACTTCGTCCAGGCGTACGGCAAGGCGACCTGGGACCACGCGCCGCGCTCGCCGATCACCGCCGCGGACGTGCGCGTCGCCGCACCCGAGGCGGAGGCCGAGCTGGCAGTCGGGTTCTTCGGCTCCCGGTTCGAGCGGGCCACCCCCGCCGAACGCGAGTACATGCGGGCGATGGCCATGATGTCCGCGGTCGAGGACGAGTCCGGGGCGGTGACCCGCGACGACATGGACGCCGCGGTGCCCACCGCCGAGATCGCCCGAGCCCTCGGCCGCAAGCCCGCCAGCCTCTCCCCGGCACGGGACGCGCTGATCAAGAAGGGGCTGATCTACTCCGGCGAGCGGGGCACCGTCGCCTTCACGGTGCCGCACTTCGGCAGATATCTGCGCACCCAGCCGGCCTGACCGCCGATGGTGTCGAAGCGGTCAGACCTTCGACCAGGGCGCCGGAAAGAGCACCTCACCGCGTGGCGGGGTGCCCTCCTCGCTTGTCGACGGCGGCAGCACCAACGCCTGCCAGGGTTCACCGAGACCGGCCCACGGGCTGGTCAGGCCCAGTTCCGTCGCCGGGCTGAAGCCGAACCGGCGATAGAAGGCCGGATCGCCGAGGACCACGACCAGCCGCTCACCCAGCTCGGTAGACGCGTCGAGTGCTGCCTGCACGACCGCCGTGCCGTGCCCGACGCGTTGTCGGTGCGGCGCGACAGCCACCGGACCGAGCGCCAGGGCGGGCACGTCCGAGCCTCGCTCCGGCCGCACCCGCACCCGGGTGAGCAGCGCGTACCCGACCACCTCGCCGCCGTACTCGGCGACCATGGCCAGCCGCGGCAGCCAGGCGGCGGTGCCGCGCAACTCGTCGACAAGGCTCACCTCGGGCGGCGTCGCCACGTCGGGGCGGGCGAAGGCGGTGGCCAGCACGCGGCGCAGCGGACCGGCGTCGGCCGGGTCCTCGGGGCGTAGCCGCAGCGTGGTCACCCGCGCGACGCTACCCGCCCGGGCCGGTCCATCCGTGACTGTCGCTCGAATCGGCGTGGCGCACGCGTGTATGAACACCGATCCGATCCGACGGTTGCCGGGGTAGCAAACGCCGCGAGGGGGTATGACTGATCCATGACGCCCGTACGTTCCCTCGCCCGCGCCATGTTGAGCGGCATCTTCGTGGTCAGCGGGTATCGCAACCTCCGCAACCCGGCGCGGCTGGCGCAGGCCGCCGCACCGGTCACCGACAGGGTCGCGCCGCTGTTGAAGAAGGCGCACCCGAGCTTCCCCACCGAGACCGAGACGTTGATCCGACTCAACGCGGCGGTGCAGGTCAGTGCCGGATTGATGCTGGCTACCGGGCGGTTCAGTCGACCCGCCGCGCTGGTCCTCGCCGGCACGCTGGTGCCGGTGACCATCGCCGGGCATCCCTTCTGGAACAACGACGATCCGATCGCCAAGAACAACAACCAGATTCACGCCCTGAAGAACCTCGGTCTCCTCGGCGGTCTGCTGTTGGCCGCTGCCGACACCGGCGGCAAGCCGGGTCTGCGCTGGCGGACGGGTCATCGCATCGGCCACTCTCGACGTTCCATGCAGCGCGCCGTCCGTACCGCCCGACGAGAAGCCCGGATCGCCGTCCGATCCGCGTCCACCGCACGTCGACTGCCCGGCTGAACTGCGTCGATGCCTCTCCGCGTCACCCCCACCCCCCGCTAAGGCCGCGAATTACCTGAACCACCCGCTAGGCGTTAACGCGGTGGAAATGTCAAAAACATGTGTGGGATCGGACACGGTCGCATAACGCGGGAGGCACTGACGTGAGGCGCCGTTCTAGGCTCCGTGCAGGACCTGGACGGGTAGGACGACCTTGGTACGGGGGTGGCCACGCCATGCCGACGGCTGTCGGTAGTCGGGCGGACCGCCTCGCCCCAATCCAACGCGTGTCACGCGGGATCGACCGCGTGACGCGTCGGATCGATCGCAAGAACGTCGTACGGGGCGCCATCGTGGTCGCCGTCGCCTACGCCGCATGGCTCGCCATCGGCACTTTCGGGCGGCCGTACAACTTCTTCGACATGAAGATCTACCACGGTGCCGTGGTGTGGTGGGCGAGCGGTCACGAGCTCTACGAGTTCATCGCGCCCGGAACCACCCTCGGTTTCACCTACCCGCCGTTCGGTGGGCTGGTCATGCTGCCGATGGCGCAGCTTCCGATCGACGCCGCCGGCATGGTCAACGCCGTCGCCAGCATTGCCGCGTTGGCGCTGGTGCTGGCCGGGCTGCTCCGCCCCATCGTGGACCGGCTGGGGTGGCCACTGTGGTTCACCGTGGCCGTGGCGGTGCCGCTCGCGGTCGCCATCGAGCCAGGTCGGGAGACGCTCGGCTACGGCCAGGTCAACATCCTGCTGTTCGCATTGATCATGGCTGACCTGATCGGCCTGCGCTGGCGCTCCCGCCGGGGCACCCACTACGCCGCGACGGACGGCCCCCTGCTGCGCTTCCTCTACGGCGGGGCCTGGGCCGGCGCCGGCATCGGCCTGGCCACCGCGGTCAAGCTCACCCCGGCGCTCTTCATCGCCTACCTGCTGATCACCCGTCAGTGGCGGGTGGCGGCCACCGCGATCGGCACCGCGATCGGCGTGACGGTGGCAACCTTCGGGATCGTCGGTGACGAGTCGCGGACGTACTTCGGCAGCGTGCTCTGGCAGACCGAGCGCGTCGGCGCGGCGGACATGACGCCGAACCAGTCACTCGCCGGCCTGCTCGCCCGCCTGTACGACTCGATCGAGACCCCCGGGCTGCTCTGGCTCGCATTCTCGGTGTTGATCCTGGCGCTGGGCCTGTCCCGGGCGGCCAGCTCCCGCGCCGACGGTGACGAGTTGACCGCGTTCACACTCGTCGGCCTGACCGCCAACGTGATCAGCCCGATCTCCTGGACGCACCACCTGGTCTGGGTGATCCCGGCGATCATCGTGCTTGCCGACGCCGCCGTACGCCGCCGGGAGGCGAGCCGGACGATGCCACCGCGCGCCGGCCAGGGGACCGTGTTCGGCGGGGTGCCCGGGGTCAACGGGCTCCGCCCGCCGATCTGGTATCCAACGCTGACCGGGCTCCGGCACGGCGGTGCGGCGATCGGGCTCTACCTGCTCTTCCTGATCTCCCCGATCTGGCCGTACGAGCACCAGCTACCGGAGATGTCGCACTACCAGGACGGTCTCTTCGGGGCGCTCATGGAAAACTCGCTCGCGCTGGCGCTCATCGTGCTTGTCGCCGCACTGCCCTGGCGTCCGGGTGCCGAACCAGCGTTCTACGGTGACCGACTCGCCCGGACAGTGGCGCTCAACGGCCGCCGCTGAGCGGTCAGGGGCAGTTGACCCATTCCTCGGTGCCATCGGTGAAGACCTGCCGCTTCCAGATCGGCAGGCGCGCCTTGGCCTCGTCGACGAGCCGGGCGCAGGCCGCGAAGGCTGCCGCTCGGTGCGCGGTGCTCACCGCGGCGACGAGCGCCACGTCACCGATCGCCAGGGGGCCGACCCGGTGGGAGACCGCCACCGCGTAGACGTCGGGCTCCGCGGCGATCTCGGCGGCCACCTCGCGCAGCACCTGCGCGGCACTCGGGTGTCCTTCGTATTCCAGGCTGGTGACCTGCCGGCCGTGATCGTGGTCGCGGACCACGCCCTGGAAGGAGACCACGGCGCCGGCCCGGCGGTCGGCGACGGCCGCCTCGTGCGTGGCGAGGTCGAGCGGCTGGTCGGTGATCTCACCGAAGGTGATGGTCGGTGCGGTCATGACGAACGCTCCCCGGGCAGCAGCGGCAACGGCACGATCGGCACCCGGTCGCCCGGCGCACCCCTGGTGCCGGGCCGGATGACGGCGAACCCGTCCGCGCCGGCCAGGCCGCGCAGCATCGCCGAGCCGACGTGTCGCACCGGGGACGCGGTCCCGGCGGCCCGGTCCAGGCGGACCAGGGCGAGGTGGGTGTGGTCACCGCGACCGGGCACCGCCTCGGCCAACGTGGCGTGCGGCAGCACCGGCATCGAGCGACCCTGTAGGCCGGCGAGCAGCGGCGCGACAAGCGACACGAGCGCGACGATCGCGGACTGCGGGTTGCCCGGCAGCCCTGCCACGAACCGGACCCGCCCGTCCTGGCCGGCCAGCCGGGCCAGCAGCATCGGGAAACCCGGGCGAACCGCCACCGTGTTGACCACGTAGTCGGCGCCGAGCGCTTCCAGGGTCGGATGCAGGTGGTCGACCGGGCCGTTCATCGTGCCACCTGTGGTGCAGACCAGGTCGGCGGTGGCAAGTGCCGCCCGCAGGGCCGCCACGTGGGCGGGCAGTGTGTCGGCCACCGGGCCGACCACGTCCGATGGGCGGACCTGGCAGCCGTAGCGCCGCAGCCACGCCGGCACGGCAGGACCCAGCGCGTCGCGGACCCGACCGGCGGCGGGCGGGCCGGCGGTCAGCAACTCGTCGCCGAAGACCAGCAGCGCGGCGCGCGGCGCCCGCCGGACCCGCAGCGTGTCGTGCCCACAGGAGGCGGCCAGGCCGATCACCGCCGGGTCGACAGGCGTGCCGGCCGGCAACAGCTCCTCATCTGCGTACGCCTCCTCGCCGGGCTCGCGCCACTCCGGCGTCTCCCGGGGGGTGCCGCGCACCAGTCCGTCGACGATCGTGGACTCCTCCACCCGCAGCACAGCGGTGGCGCCCTCGGGCACCATGGCCCCGGTCGCGATCTCCACGGTCGTGCCGTCAACGGTGAGCGGCGTTGGGGTGCTGCCGGCCAACACCCGGCCGACGATGCGCCACGGGCCGGCGCCGCACACCGCCCACCCGTCCACGCTGGAGGTGGGGAAGGCGGGCAGGTCGGTGCGTGTGGTCAACGGCTCGGCCAGGGTCGACCCGTCGATGTCGGCAAGTGGTCGGGCGACGGCGGGCAGCGCGGCGGCCAGACCGACCGCGTAGACCCGCGACCGCGCCTCCTCCCACCCGGCTGGTGGAGGGGCGGCGACCCGATCCGCGGTGGGTGCGGTTTCCGTGCTCACCGACCGAGCCTATCGGCACGGGCCGACACCCGTCGGGGCCTGGCGTGGACTGAAGTCGGCGGTTCCCGTCGCGGACTTCAGTGGTCCCCACCGCGAAGCTGGTCGACGGTGTGCCCGAGGATCGGCCCGAGCACCGCCAACCCGTCCCGGGCGCCACCTGTCGAGCCGGGCAGGTTGACCACAAGCATCCGGCCGGTGACGCCGGCCAGGCCACGGGACAGCACCGAGGTGGGCACCCGGTCGCGGCTGTGCGCGCGGATCGCCTCGGCGATGCCGGGGATCTCGTAATCCAGCAGATCCCGGGTGACGTCCGGTGTCCGATCCGTCGGGGTCACTCCGGTGCCACCGCTGGTCAGCACCACGTCGACACCGTCGGCGTGGGCGGCCCGCACGGCGGCGCCGACCGGCTCACCATCGGGCACCACGACCGGCTCGTCGACCTGGCACCCCAGCTCGCGCAGGCCGGCGACGAGCAGCGGCCCGCTGGTGTCGGCGTAGACACCGGCCGCGGCCCGGTTGGACGCGACGATCACCCGGGCCCGGATCACGGCCGGTCCTCCGGCCGGACCCACTCGCCGGTCTTGCCGCCCTCCTTGCGCAACACCCGGACCGCCTCCACCGAGGCCGCCGGATCGACCGCCTTGACCATGTCGACAAGTGCGAGACCGGCGACGGCAACCGCGGTCAGCGCCTCCATCTCCACGCCCGTCCGGTCCGCCGTGCGGGCGGTGGCCGTGATCTCCACGGTGTCGGCGGTCAGTTGCAGGTCGACCGTGACGCCGTGCAGGGCGATCGGGTGGCACAGCGGGATCAGATCGGGGGTGCGCTTCGCCCCCATGATCCCGGCCAGCCGACCGACAGCCAACGCGTCCCCCTTGGGTAACCCGTCACGATGCAGCAGGTCGATGACCTCGGGCGTGGTCCGCAGACGACCGGCCGCGACGGCCAGCCGGCCCGTCACCGCCTTGGCGGAGACGTCGACCATGCGGGCCGCGCCAGCACGGTCGACGTGGCTGAGCTGTGCGGGGTCGGTCACGGCGGTGAGCCTATCGGTGCGGTACGACGGCGGTCGGAAGGAGCGGCATCACGCTGACCGCAGCGCCGGGGTGCTGCCGGCGCACCGGTCGGACGCCGCTCCTTCCTCCCCGCCCCGCCGCCGAGGTCGCTGGGGGGGACCTGGCGACGGGGACGTCTCGACGACCCGGTTCTGCCCAGGGGCAGAACCTCCCCCGTTCGTCGATACGGCGGAAAAGCTACCGGGCCTGCCGATAAGAAATCGATAAGCGCCGTTCAGGCTGGTCAGCATTCCGCGTCTGCGGCTCCGTCACTCAACTCGGCAAGGCTGCGCTCGACGTCGAAGCGTTCCGGTACGCCCATCCGGCGGAAGATCGCCAACGCCCGCCCCAAGTGCCGCCTGGCCTCGACCGGGTCGACGCGGGCAAAGTGCTCGGCGAGCCCGGCCAGGGCACGCCCCTGCTCGTACGGGTTCGAGACGCGTTCAGCAAGCTGTAGGCCCTGGCGGTGAGCTTCAAGGGATGCCGGCCCGTCCCCGCTCGCCAACAGAGTCCAGCCAAGATCATTGAGGGCCATACACTGCGCGTGCCGCTCGCCCGACTCAACGGCCAACTCCAAGGCGGCCAGGTGGTGCCGTCGGGCGGTGGTCAGCTCGTTGAGCCCCCGATACGCGACTCCCAGGACGTTGCGGGCCTCGGCCTCGCCGTACCGGTGGCCGGTTCGACGGAACAACGACAGCGAGGATCTAAGCAACGCCACGCTCTCCCTGTGCTGCCCGAGGCGAACGCGCACCGCCGCGAGATGGCTCAGAGCGTTCGCCAAGTGGTAGTAATCCTGATTGAGCCGCGCCTGAAACAGGTGCTGTCGGTGAATTTTGAGCGCTTCGTCCCATCGGCCCAGCAATGCCAACGCGATACCCAGATTCGGCAGGGCCAACGGCACGCGGTTGTCGTAGAGGCGACCGGCCAGGCTCTGCGATCCCAGGGCCACAGCCAGCTCAAGGTTCCCGCTGAGCAGGTGGACGACGCTCAGATTCGAACGGAGTCGGGCCAACTGCCGCCATTCGCCAGACTCACCGCACAGCGCTATGGCCGCGTCGAGATGAGTCGACGCAAGACGGTGAGAGCCTGTCTTCACCAGAGCGGATGCAAGATAGTTGTGCATCGACACGATGGCGGATTGATGCTGGAGCGCCAGCGCCGAGGCGAGACCGGCCCGATGGATGGCAAGAATATCGTCGAAATGTCCCCGCACGTGTAGAAAGCGCCATAGGGCCCGGGCGAGCTTCCACACCTGGTCGTGGAGTCCATGATCGGCACCGAGGCCCACCAACATGCCGAGATTCGTGCGCTCCCGCTCAAGCCAGTCAACCCCGAACACCCTCTCCGGGCCGATCAGGTCGGGACGCGGTGGCGGACCAGCACCGATCTCCCTGGAGACGTCGACGGACTGGTGCAGCTCCGAGGCGGCCCGCAGAGTGGCGTGCAGAGCGAAGTCCAGCAAACGCGCCACAGCCGATGTGACGGCTTCGGACGTCTCAGAAACCAGGCACTGTGCTCGCGAGTACTGCCGCAGCAGGTCATGGAGTCGGTATCGGCCACCCTCAACCTCGTCGACCAGGTGCAGGTCCACCAGATCATCGAGCAGCCGGGCGGCGACATCGGGCGGAAGGTCGAGCAGGGCCGCGACCATCTCCACGCTGTGCTCACCGCGATGAAGACTCAACATCCGGAAGGCCCGTCTGGCGGGGGCAGGCAAGGGCCCGTACGACGTTTCGAAAGCCCGCGCCAGGGTCCGATCACCGACCTTGAGCTGGTTCAGCGCTGGAGAGTCGGCCGCCAGGAGAGCCGCCAGATCCGCGACCCTGCGCGTGGGTCGATGAGCGAGACGTGACCCAGCGAGCCGGATCGCCAACGGGAGGTGTCCGCAGCGACGCACGACCTCCGCGGCCGCCTCCGGCTCCTCGGCGATCCGCTCGACGCCGGCAGTCTGCGCGAGCAGTTTCAGCCCTTCCTCGAGAGTCATCAGGGGCAACGACTCCGGTGGCCCGACATCCAGGTCAGCCAATCGTCGACGAGAAGTCACCAGGACGACCGCGCCCGGCGACGCGGGCAGGAGGGGGAGGACCTGGTCACTGCCCGCCGCGTTGTCGAGCACGACTACCGATCTCCGGCTTTCGAGTTCGCGGCGCCACAGCTCCGCCTTTCCGTCGAACTCGACAGGCATCCGCTCCGGCGGAACTCCCAACTGCCGGAGCAGTGTGACGAGTGCCGCCGCCGGTTCGATTCGAGTCGTCTCGCCCTCGCCATGCAGGTCGATAAACAAGCTTGCGTCCGGGTATCGGTCCGACAGGCGGCGAGCCAGATGCACAGCCAGGGCAGTCTTTCCGCTGCCTGCCATGCCGTCGATCGCATGCACCGCCGAGACTCGTTCCTCGACTCGGCGGGTCTCTGTCAGCAACCGCGACACCACCTCCTCCCGCCCCACGAAGTCGGTCACCCCTCGAGGGAGGTGATCGACAGGCGCTCGCCGTTGCCGCTCGCCGGATAGGGCGGGCGCGTCTGCGGCGAGCCAACGCCCCGGGATCGCACGGGGTGAAACGCTGACCACCGAAGCACCCACCGGAGCCTCGGTGATGATCTTCAGGTAGAAGCCCTGGATTTCTGGTCCCGGTTCGACGCCCAACTCCTTGGCGAACGTTGTCCGGACCGCGTCGTATACAACAAGAGCTCCTGCGTGATCTCCACGCTCGCACAACGCTCGCATGATGAGGACGTACGCCGGCTCCCGGAGGGGATGACGAACAATGACCTCCCGCAGCAGCGGTATCACCGAATCGTTTCGCCCTGATCTCAGTTGGGCGTCGGCGAGAAGCTCTACGGTCAACAGCCGTTTCTCCTCGGCAGCGACGGCTCGGGAGCTGAGGACGGGCCCGAGGGGGACGCTGGCGAGCATCGGACCCCGCCACCGAGCCAAGGCGCGCTCCAGCAACTCGCGCGCAGGGTCCAGGCGACCAGCCATCAGCGCTTCCCGACCCGCGTTCCGTTCCCGTTCGAAGCAGAAAACGTCGACCCGTTCCGGCTCCACAACGAGTCGATAGCCGTTGCGTTGGCGTTCGATGGCACCGCGACCGACTGGGAAGGACTCAAAGGTTCGGCGCAGATTGGCGGCGTAGGTTCGTACGTTCGCCACTGCGGAGCGTGGTGGGCCGTCTGGCCACAGTTCGTCGATGAGGTCGTTGACGGTCACCACTTGCCCGGGTCGGACGGCCAGCATCGCGAAGACAGCCTGCTGTTTAGGTGTCCCCAAGTGCAGCGTGCGACCCAGTAGGTGCACCGAAGGGCCGCCCAGAAGTTGAATCTCCACCCGTCCCCCTGCTCCAGCGGGGTATTCAGCCGATCACGCCACGAAGCTTACGGGCAACGGACGTAACGCCCGACGTCAATCAAGTAGCTGATGCGTACACTCCTGCGGTCGCGGACTGCGACGGGATCGACGAGGGCGCTGCGAACAGTGCATGAACCATCCCTTTCCACTGGTCCACCGCCTGCCTGAGTCACTCTTCGGCTGATCTCGGAGAACCCTGCGGGGCGATGTTCTGCGTTTCCGAAATCTATGGGGTCGCTTCGGTCCGGGTCGAGTCGCAGACGGTAGCCATTCCGCTGCCGATTCAGAAGAGCCGTGCCCGATTCCGCCGATTCGAACACACGTCGGAATTTGGCGGCACAGCCACGCGCGTTGGGCACGGCCGAATGTGGGGTCTGTTGCTTCGGCGTCCCGGGGTGCAACTTGACACCGGCAAGCCGCACGTTGAGCCCACCCAACACGTTGATCTCCAACGGCCCTCCGATCCAGGATCTCTGAGTGTCCAAGTGATCACTCGGGAGAAAGGCTGGCGGCGACAGATTCGACGTCGAAGCCGTTAGCGTCGAACCCGGGACCGGCGACATTCCGGCAGGTAGCGCAAAATTCATCCCGCAGGACCTACGCTGAGCCGAACTCCGGATGAGGTCGATGAGTTTGCTCGTTCAGACTGGGGAATGAAGGTGGCCGGAACGCGGACCCGAGCGCGGCTTCCGGCGATGACCCGCAACGTGCGACCTGCAGACTGATCAGTGCGACCGCGCTCCGCACAGGAGTCATGGACACAACGTTACAAAACCCTCTATCTTGGCTTATATTGCGCATACCGACATTTATTGCTGCTAACCGCATCGACTTCGCCTTAGGCTCTCGCCACGAAATACCGCCCGAGACACAGAACCAAGTCCCGGGGTACGAGAGTGGAGGGAGCGTGCAATGCGCGGCAGCGACTGGCACTGACACTCCAGAGATACACAGCGGTAGGCTCCTGTCGTCAACATGTAACTGTCGGCAACGACAGGAGCCTCATGAGCCGGGTTTCATCCGAAGGCACCACGAGCGCAGACCGGCGACTTTTGTTGCTCGTCGGCTTCATCGTCGTACTGGCCATTGGTCCGACGCTCATCGCCATCGCCGATCTACTGGCCCACCCGCCCGTCTCGGTGGGCGATGGGGCGACGATCGTCGCGCTGACGTGCATAACGGCCCTCGGCACGATCATCAAGGCACCGATCCGCATCCGCTCGACCACGCACGCAATCACCTGGATCGAGGCGGCGATCGTGATCGGCCTCGCGGCGGCTCCGCCTGCCTGGGTGTTGCTGGCAACCGGGGCGGGCGTCGGCATCGCGTCAGCGATCATGAAGCTTCCCTCCATCAAGACCGCCTTCGGCGTCAGCAAGAACATCCTCGTCGCCGGTGGAGCGAGCGCCGCCGTGCTGGCGGTCCACTGGCAATGGCCGCCCGTGGGGATGATGGACCTCATCGTCCTGTTGGGAGCCATCTACCTGGTCGCCGCACTCCTGGACGACCTGCTGGCCATCCCGGTGATCGCGCTGGCGACCGGCACCCGGATTTCCCGTCAGTTCCTCAACAACCTTGACCTCCGGCTCGCCGGTTTCGGCGTACGCTTCGTCGTCGCCCTCTGCACGCTGTTCATCCTCTGGGCGGACCCCCGGCTGCTGCTCGCCGTCCCGCCCCTGGTCCTGAGCCTGCACCTCGCCTACTCCGCACGGATCCGAGGCCGCACCGAGCAGCAGGCGTGGCAGCGGCTGGCCCGCACCACCGACGCACTCAACGTGGTCGGCCTGGACAACGTCCTCACCACCGCCGTCACCCAGGCCGCCGAGCTGTTCTCCGCCGACGAGGTCGAGATCGAGCTGCGCGACGGCGACCGCGCCGTGCGCGGCGGCACCGGCGGCATCACCTTCGACGGCCCCATCGGCACACCCACCGACGTGGACGGCACCGTCGTCCCCACCCCGCTCGAAGGGCACGACCGCACCGTCGACGTCGGCGTGCTCCGACTGCGCTTCCGCGGCCCGGTGCAGCTCTCCGAACGGGAGCGGTACACCCTGCGCACCTTCGCCTCCGCGCTCTGCACCGCTGTGCGCAACGCCCAGGCGTACGCCGAGCTGGCCCGGGTCGCCGACGAGCACGCGTACGCGGCCTCGCACGACGCGCTGACCGGCCTGGCCAACCGCCGACACCTCCTCGACGAGGGCACCGAGCAGTTGAGCACCCGCCACGCCGACGGGGTGACCGCGCTGGTGCTGATCGACCTCAACCACTTCAAAGAAGTAAACGACACGCTCGGTCACGCCGCCGGCGATCAGGTGCTGGTGCAGGTCGCCGACCGGTTACGGGGCGCGGCGCGGGCCAGCGACCTGGTGTCCCGCCTCGGCGGCGACGAGTTCGCCGTACTCCTGCGCGGGCTGCCGGCCCCGGCGGTGGCCGCGCACCGGGCCGAGACGCTGCTCGCCGCCCTGCACGAGCCGTTCGAGCTGGACGGCATGCGGATCAGCGTCGAAGCCAGCGGCGGCATCTCCGTCGCCCCGTCCAGCGGTGGCATGGCCGAGCTGTTGCGCCGCGCCGACGTGGCGATGTACCAGGCGAAACGTGCCGGGCAGAAGATCTCCACGTACGCCGCGACCCGCGACACCGCTGACCTGGGCCGTCTCACCCTCGGCGGCGACCTGCCCCGGGCGGTCGCCGACCACGAGTTCGTCGTCAACTTCCAACCGATCGTCGACCTGGGCACCGGCGAGGTCACCAGCGCGGAGGCGTTGGCCCGCTGGCGTCACCCCACCCACGGCATGATCGACCCGCTGCGCTTCCTGGAGGCGGTGGAACGGTCCGGTCTGCTGCCAGCCTTCGCCGAGGCGATCCTCGACCAGGCACTGATCGCGGCCGCCACCTGGCGGGACGCCGGCTTCGACGTACCCGTCGCGGTCAACGTGTCCCCCCGCAGCCTGCTCGACGCGCGGTTCCCCAGCTCCGTGCTGGCCCGTCTGCGCGCCCACGACCTCCCAGCGGACCGGCTGGTGCTGGAACTGACCGAGACGCTCACGCTCAGCCAACTCGACGTGGTCGACCGTGTGCTCAGCCGGCTGCGCGACGAGGGAGTCCGGTTGGCGTTGGACGACTTCGGCACCGGCTACTCCTCGCTCTCCCTCCTCTCCCGCATCCCGGTGCACGAGCTGAAGATCGACCGAAGTTTCGTGACGACTATGGAAAGCTCAGCGGAGGCCGCCGCGGTCATCCGCTCCACGCTCGACCTGGGTCGCAGTCTCGACCTGGTGGTGGTGGCCGAGGGGGTGGAGAGCGAGCCGCAACGGCGGGCCCTCTGGGGGTTGGGCTGCGTCGCCGGCCAGGGCCACCTGTTCTCGCGTCCGGTGCCCGCCGGCACCCTGCTCGCGGCGATGCAGCGCGGCTTCGGCGGACGTCCCGGCGCCCTCGTCGCGCCACTGCACGACGCCGGCGCGGTGATCCGGTTGAGCCAGACCCGCCGCCAGGCCGGCCGCGCCCGCCTCCCGCACCTGCCCGCCTGACCGAGCACCGGCCGACCGCGCCACACGGTCCGGTGCAGGTGCCGCCCGGTCTGCCAGACTGGCGCCCGTGATCGCCGACGTCCCGACCGCCCGCCACCGCCGCTGGCACTGGCGGGCGCTCGACACCGCCGCCGGCGGGCTCGCCGTCGACCTCAGCCTCTACGCCGTCTCGACCATCTTCGCCGCGATCACCGCGGTCACGTCGACCCTGCTCCCGCACCGGGCCTGGGGCGCGGTCGCCGCCGTCGGCTACCTGGTGGCGACGCTGGCGGTGCTCACCCAACTCCTGCTCCGCCGGCACCACCCGACCGCACGGCTGGTCGGTCTCGGAGCCCGCTGGACGATCACCGGTCTCACCTGGGCGAGCACCGCACTGCTTCCCCTGCTCTGGCAGAGCATCGAGCGGGCCAACGGACGCACCGACCGGGCACAGGAAGAAGTCCTGGTCGTGGAGCACGCCGGCACCCGCCTCCTGGAGCACGGCACCCCATACCTCGGCCCCGACGCGATCGCTGCCCTGCCACCCGGCGAGCAACTGCTCGGCTACACGCCATACCAACCTGGCATGGCGATCTTCGGCCTGCCCAGGGCACTGGTCGACACCTGGTGGACAGACTCCCGGGTCTGGTTCGCGGTGGGCACCGCGCTGGCGCTCACCCTGGCCGTGACCGCCCTGCGCAAAAACCCGGCCATCGCCGTCCCCGCCCCGGCGACCCCCCGACGGGACGCCGCACTGCTGCGCGGCGTGCAGGCCGCCACCGTACTGCCCATCTGTGCCCTCACCCTCGCCACCGGCGGCGACGACCTGCCCGTACTCGCGCTGTGCCTGCTGGCCCTCGCACTCGCCGCCGCCGACCGACCCGGCCGGGCCGGCCTCGCGGTCGGGCTCGCCGGCGCGCTGAAGCTCTTCGCCTGGCCGGTCGCCCTGGTCCTGATCGTCTGGGGTCTGACCCGGCGCGCCGGCACCCGGGTCGCCGCCGGCGCCATCGGCCTGCCCGTCGCCGCCGGAATCCCCGCGATCCTCGTCGACCGCGACGCCCTCACCGAAAACGTGCTGCGCTTCCCTCTCGGCCACGGCCTGGTCACCAGCCCCGCGCAGTCCCCGTTCCCCGGCCACCTGATCGCCACCGCACTACCCGCCGGCCGGCTGGTCGCCGCCGCGCTGCTGGTGGCCGCCGGCGTGGCCATCGCCGTCCGGCTCGCCCGCCGCCCGCCCCGCACCGCCGTCACCACGGCACTGATCTGTGGGTACGGGCTCCTCGCCGCCATCGCCCTGATGCCCTCGACCCGCTTCGGGTACCTGCTCTACCCCGTGGCCCTGCTCACCTGGGCACCCGCCCTGCACCGCCCGGTCGACACGCCGACCACCACGCGTCCCGACCTGCCCGCTCGGACCACATCGGTGTAACTGCCGGGCGGACCGCCCCGCCAGGGCGTAGACCTGAAGGCATGACGACGTACCGCGACCGGGCCGACGCCGGCCGGGTGCTCTCCGAGCGGCTCACCGCACTCGTCGGCGACCCGGACGTGGTCGTCCTCGGCCTGGTCCGCGGCGGCGTGCCGGTCGCCCGGGTCGTCGCCGAACGACTCGGCGCACCACTCGACGTGCTTGTCGTCCGCAAGCTCGGCATGCCGTGGGCTCGGGAGGTCGCCTTCGGCGCGCTCGGGCCGGGCGGGGTCCAGGTGCTCAACGACGTGTTGGCCAGCCGACTCAGCAGCGACGACATCGCCGAGGTCAGCCAACGGGAGCAGGCCGAACTGGCCCGGCGGGAGCGGCTCTACCGAGGTGGTCGCGCACAGGTGGACCTCACCGGGCGGACCGCGCTGATCGTCGACGACGGCCTGGCCACCGGTGCGACAGCCCGCGTCGCCGTGGAGGTCGTCCGCCAACTCGGGGCACACCGGGTCGTGGTCGCCGTCCCGGTCGGCGCACAGGAGGCGTACGAACTGCTCGCCGCCGAGGCGGACCAGGTCATCTGCGCCCAACGCCCACCTGACTTCGGCGCGGTGAGCGTCTACTACGACGACTTCCACGAGGTGTCCGACGACGAGGTCACCGAAGCGCTCACAGCAACCGCTTAGGTCGACCAGGTACCGTCGGGAGATGAATAGTCTCACCTGTCCCAAGTGTCACGGAGAAATGCGCCAGTACGAGCGCAGCAACGTCGTGATCGACCAGTGCGGTGAATGCCGCGGCATCTTCCTGGACCGCGGCGAGTTGGAGAAGCTGTTCGAGGCGGAGGCCAACTGGAGCCGCCAACAAACCGGTGGTGCGCCGCCC
Organism: Micromonospora sp. DT228; assembly: GCF_049841595.1. NCBI lineage: Bacteria > Bacillati > Actinomycetota > Actinomycetes > Micromonosporales > Micromonosporaceae > Micromonospora > Micromonospora sp. DT228. The sequence goes on along the minus strand of NZ_JBNCKO010000015.1, from coordinate 64,228 downwards.
CAACCCACCCACCAGCCGGCCGGCTATCCGCCCCCGCCGCCCCCGCCCGGATACGGTGCCGTCCCGCCGCCGCCCCCGCCCGCCCACGGCTACCCGCCGCAGCCGGCCTACGGCCACCAGCAGCAACAGCACCACGGCTACCACGGGCACTACCGGCAGAAGAAGCGCAAGGGCTTCCTCGACGACATGTTCGGCTGAGCCGGGACTGACAAGCAGCCCGGGTCGATCACGCGTCGACCCGGGCGCAGCGCCTACCCGGCAGACGGTTGGCGGGCGGGGCGGTCCGTGCCAGGCTGCATCGCATGACCACGACCCGACCGGTTGAGGCGCTGGCCCAGGCGTACGCCGGAATCACCGCGGTGGTCGGCGACCTGGACGACGCCGGCCTGCAACGAGCCACCCGCTGCCGAGGCTGGCTGGTCGCGGACCTGCTCCTGCACGTGCTCGGCGACGCCCAGCGCGCACTTGTCGCACTGGCCAGCCCCGTCGACGGGCCGGCCGACGTCGACGACGTCAGCTACTGGCGCGACTTCCCGTCCGGCGACGACGAGGGCAACAGACACGCCTGGTGGGTCCGCCGATCCGCCGCCGCGTTCGACCGTCCGACCGGGATCGTTCGGCTCTGGCGGGACACCGCCCCGGCCGCGGTCCGCGCCGCCGGGTCAGCCAACCCCGAGGGGTACGTGACCACGCAGGGGCACGTGCTGCGCGTACCCGACTTCCTCGCCACCCTGACCACCGAGGCTGTCGTCCACCACCTGGACCTGACCCCGGAGCTTCCCGACGCGCCGCCGCCCGGCCCGCTGGCCGCGCGTGTCGCGGTGACCACCATGGAGGGCCTGCTCAGCGACGACACGGTGCGCCCCGCCGGCTGGGACGACCAGGACTTCCTGTTGAAGGCCACCGGGCGCGTCCCGCTCACCGATCGAGACCGGTTGGAGTTGGGCGAATCGGCGGGCTGGTTCCCGCTGCTCGGCTGACCGACGGCGGGTGCCGCGCCGGTCAGCCGATGGCCATGTCGACGAAGCGGGACAGGTGCAGCTGGGCCGCGACGGTAACCGTGTCGGTGGGGCCATTCCGATGCTTGGCGATTATGAAATCCGCCTCGCCCGCCCGCGGCGACTCCTTGTCGTAGTAGTCGTCACGATGCAGAAGTATGACAACATCGGCATCTTGCTCAATTGACCCAGATTCCCGCAAATCGGACAACTGGGGTCGCTTGTCGGTACGTTGCTCGGGGCCACGGTTCAGCTGGCTCACCGCGATCACCGGGCACTCGACCTCCTTGGCCAGCAACTTCAGGCCACGGGACAGGTCGGCGACCTCCTGCTGGCGGCTCTCGGTGCGCTTGGGCGAGGTCATCAGCTGGAGATAGTCGACGACGATCATCTTGAGGTCGTGCCGCTGCTTGAGCCGCCGGGCCTTGGCCCGGATCTCCATCAGGTTCATGCTCGGTGTGTCGTCGACGAAGAGCGGCGCCTCGCTGATCTCGCCCATGCACCGGGCCAGCTTGGTCCAGTCGTCGTCGGAGAGCTGCCCGCTGCGCAGCACGTGCAGTGGCACCCGCGCCTCGGCGGAGAGCAGTCGCATGACGATCTCGACCTTGCTCATTTCCAGGGAGAAGATCGCGGCAGCCTGATTGGCGCGAATAGCAGCATTTCGGGCAAAGTCCATGCTAGCCGTGCTGTTGTGCGTCGGGATCATGGCCCGGCCGGCCAGGTACAGGTGATCGTCGTTATCAACAGTCACGCACCGCACCGGCACGCTGGGGACCGGGCGGACGTCGACGATGAACCGCGACGTCGTCCGCACGTCGGAGGTGGTGTGGCAGCGCTCGGCGTGCGCGTCCTGCTTCCGCCTGAGGCGGAAGACGACATCCGGTGTGGAGAAGTTCAACGTGTACGCGACGGACGACTCGGGGGTGCGACCACGGACCGGCTTCACGTTGACCGTGCAGCGGTAACCGAGGCTGACGATGAGTTCGCGGACGTTGTCCGCCAACCGCTTCGAGGTCGACGTGTACTGCAGGTTGCCGGAGGGGGCGACGGTCCCATCGGTGTCCATCAGCCCAGCGAGCAACGCCCTGCGCTGAGCCTCCGAGGCGCGCAGATAGACACCCGGGATGTGCTTGTTTCCCGCTACCCCGACCTGACGCAACAGGCCGAGGAAGGAACCGTTCCGGTGACGGCAGTCGGCAGACTTCCTGGTCGCTGAGTTCTCACGCAACGCCCTGGTGGAAACGCCACAGTCCACGCAGACTCCGTTTCCCGGAGCAGCGGACGTGGGCTGCAGCAGAATGGTGTAGATCATCGGCCCGCTGGGCCGCACGACGAAGCCGTCCGCCTCGACGTGTGTGACCATCTCCGGATCTGCCGTGGTGAAGCGGCTGGCGTCGCTGTGCCCGTCGCCGAGCCAGGTCCCCAGGGTGTAGGGCGGGACCAACAGATCCCGATCCGGAAGGTGGAGAGGAGCGCTGTTCAGGACGGCATGGTTGAGCCGTTGGTCAGTGCCCGTACGCAGCGTGGCCGCGATCTGCGCGGTAGTGACGACACCGTCGTGGTCGGCCCGAGCGTCGGCGTTGACCGCCCGCTCGGCCCGATTGAGGAGTGCGGTCAGGAGGGAACCGGACGGATAACCGGGGGCGGTCCAGTTCCGCGTCCTACCGCCGCGAACGATGGAGCGGCTGATCCGGCCAATCGACCCGACCTCTTGGGCAACGGTGTGCAGGACGTGTCGGAACTCCGGCCCAACCTGCGCGATCGTGTCGAAGAGTGTGATCGGCTGGTTGTGCGCGGCACCGAGCCTGTCGTGTGCCGTACGCACGTTGGCCAACGACGACTCGGGCCAGTGCCGCCGCTGCCGCGCCGGCCCCTGTCGCCGGCTCGCTCGGCTGGTCGTCTTCCACAGGTGCTCCGCGTCGGCCACTATGACAGTGCCGTCGGAGAACTCCACCTCATAGCAGGGGCGGTCGTGCATGACGTCGAAGGCGTGTGTGACAGTGGTGGGTCTGCCGTCCGCCGCGAGAAGTTGATCGCCGGCCTTGACCTCGCCCATGGTGGTCCAGCCATCGGGGGTCGGCAGGGGTGTGTCGAGCGCGAGCGCCTTTCCCAGACCGGGCCGGCCAGCGACAATAATCAACTGTCCGGCGTGCAGGCCGTTGAGCAGTCGGTCCAGGTCGCTGAAGCCGGTCGGTACGCCGGTCATCATCCCGCCCTGCGCGCCCACCGCCTCGATCTCGTCAAGCGTCGGCTGCAACATGTCGGCCAGGATCACGAAGTCCTCGCTGACCCGCCGTTCGGTGACGTCGTAGACGGCCTGCTGGGCGAGGTCCACGACGTCGTCGACGTCGCGACTGCCGCCGCTGGCGGTGCCGTAGCCCAGTTGCACGATCTTGGTGCCGGCCTCGACCAGCCGGCGCAGCACCGCGCGTTCGCTGACGATGCGCGCGTAGTAGGCCGCGTTCGCCGCGGTGGGCACGCTGGCGATGAGGGTGTGCAGGTAGGGCGCGCCGCCGATGCGGGCCAGATCGCCGGAGTCGGTCAGGGCTGCGGCCACGGTGATCGGGTCGGCCGGCTCACCCCGGCCGTAGATGTCGAGGATGATGTCGAAGATGGTGGCGTGCACCGGCCGGTAGAAGTCGTTGGTCTTGAGGATCTCGACGACGTCGGCGATGGCGTCCTTGGAGAGCAGCATGCCGCCGAGGACGCACTGCTCCGCGGCAACGTCCTGGGGTGGGGTCTTGTCGAACTGGCCGTCTCGCGGCGCGGGTGGCTGGCCGCCACCGGATCGTGACTCCGCCCGCCTGTCGTCGGTGACCGACACGGGTCCCCCTCCACTGCGTCGGATCTGATTCCAGCTCTACCACTGGGGTCTGACGGTTCCGTCCGACCGGGCCGGTCGATCGGGGGCCATCGCGCCGGCGGTCGGGGGCCAACCATACGGACCCCGAGGTCAGAGACTCAACAACGCCGGTGGACAAGCCTCGGGACAACCTGTGGACGCCGGTGGCGATGATGTGCGCAGGGTGTGCACAGCCTGTGGATAACCATTGGGGAATTCTTGACCTTAGCCCGTTGACCTGCGAAAACGTGCTCCCCAGCCTGTGGAGGAGAATATTTCGGTCGGGCCTGTGACACGATCGTCCCGTACTATCTCCAGCGAACGGCTACACCTGGACAGCGGATTCCGCTTTCGGTTCAGAAGGGTCACACTCCGGCCGTGAGTTACCGGGACTGGGGACGCGGGGATGGCAGCCCGCGCGAGCGCCAGCCGACCGCCTCGTGGGGTGAGCGCGCGGCGTCTCTTCCGGTTGATCCGTACGACGAGGACGGTCGCTACCGCACCTCCAGCCGGCGGCGCGCGTTGGACCGCGGCCAGGACGAGCCCGTCGACGCCTACCTGCCCCGGTGGGCGCTGGAGTCGGGTGTTCGGCACGCTGACGGCGGCGGTCGCCATGCTGCACCGGACGACGACGAGGACGAGCCCGAACGCGAGCCCGAGCGGCCGAGTTCCGGTGCCGGCCGGCGGTCCATCGAGTCGTCGGGCAGCCGGCGGCGGGGCAGCGACACGAGTTGGCGGGAGCAGACGGCGATCGGCGCGGCTCCCGAGTCGGACCACACCCGGGAGTGGACGCTCGACCGTCCGCAGGAGCAGGGGTACGCCGGCCGCCGACGCGCCGACGCCGGGGAGGACGAGCCGGTTTCCGGTGCTGTCCCGGACCGCCGTCCCCGTCGCGCGCCGGCCGGCCGCCCGCAGGTGGTCTGGTCGGGCGGGGATCTGGAGTCCGCTCCGAGCGAGCCGGTGCCGGGCCCGGAGGTGAGCCGTCCCACCCGGCGCAGCCGCCGTGCGGCGGAGGAGTCGTGGTCCCGGCCGGCGGCCGACCCGTGGGCACGTGGGTCGGGTCGGGTGGCTGAGCCCGAGCCGTCGTACCCGCCCGCGGTGGATCCGTGGGACGCCTCTGGGGTGCACGGGTGGCCGCCGGGGCCGGGTGCGGACGGCACGGATCTGAGCGAGCAGTGGTCGGCGGTGGAGAGCGTCGGTGGCTGGGAGCGGTCCGACCGCACCGGTCAGTGGGAGCGGTCCGCGATCGAGGACGACAAGTGGGACCAGACACTGCCGCCGCGCTCCGACCGGGGTGCCGCGGCGGAGGGTTGGCCGGCCCGGGACGACGGGTTCTGGTCCGGCACTCGGCTGGCCGGCGATGATCCCCGGTGGACGGATCCGCTGCCGTCTGCGCCCCGCTCGCCGGTGGTGGGCTACACGGCTCCGAGGCCGCGCAGCACGGCGGTGCCGCCGGTGGGTGCGCCACGGCGTCGGGCGGATCGGCCGGCCGCCGGGACGGCGTCGGTGCGTCGGCGGGTCGAGTCGGCGGCCACGGGCGCCTGGGCTCGCCGCCTGGAGGACGACCTGCTCGACCCGGATCCGGGTGGGCCCTTCCGGCCGCTGCTGTACACGGCGGCCTGTTATCTGACGCCGGCGGTGCTGATCTTCGTGTGGTTGTTGACCTTGGACAGTCAGGCGCCGGCTGGTTGTGTGACGGACATCAGCGGGGGTGGGTGCGACTCGCCTCGGTCCCGCGCGTTGGAGTCGTTGCTGGCTGGCTCGCCGCGCTTCGGGTTGGCGCTGGTGAGCAGTCTGGTGGTGGCGGCGCTGCTGCGTCGGGTGGGCACGACCTGGCGTTCGGCGACAATCGCGCTCGCCGCGGCGGTGGTGGGCGGCGGCCTGTCCACGGTGCTGATCAGCGCGGTGACCGGTCAGCCGATCGGCTGACCGGCCGGCGCGCCGGGCCGCGGGCGCGCCGGGCCGCGGGCGGGAGCGAGGGCGGACGACCTACGCACGAGGGCCCGCACCGATAGCTCGGTGCGGGCCCTCGTGGTGGTGTTGCGGACGTCAGCCCTGAAGGACGTTCAGGTTGAACGACGCGGTCACGTCGGGGTGAAGCTTGATCTTCACCGGGTAGGTGCCGGTCGACTTGATGTGACCGGCCACCTCCAGTCGGCGACGGTCGAGGACCGGGCCGCTGGCCGCCTTGACGGCGTCGACGATCTCGGCCGGAGTGACCGAGCCGAAGAGCCGTCCGCCGTCGCCGGCGCGGACCTTCAGGTTGACCTTGAGACCCTCGAGCTGAGCCTTGACCTCGTTGGCGTGGTCGAGGTCGCGGATCTCGCGAGCCCCACGGGCCCGCTTGATGACCGTGACCTGCTTTTCCGCGCCCTTGGTCCAGGCGATCGCGAAGCCCTGCGGGAGCAGGTAGTTACGGCCGTAGCCGTCCTTGACCTCGACGACGTCGCCCGGGGCACCGAGGCCGGACACTTCCTGAGTCAGGATGATCTTCATATCGGTGCCTCCTCTCAGCGGGTGGTGGCCGTGTACGGCAGGAGCGCCATCTCACGGGCGTTCTTGACCGCACGGGCGATCTGGCGCTGCTGCTGCGAGGTAACGCCGGTCACCCGACGAGCGCGGATCTTGCCGCGATCGGAGATGAACTTGCGCAGCAGCGCGGTGTCCTTGTAATCGATGTAGGCGATCCCGTCCTTGTCGAGCGGGTTCACCTTCTTCTTGGGCTTGCGCAGTGCCGCAGCCTTGGCCGTTGCACGTGCTCCTGGTTTGCGATCGCGAGCGCTAGGCGCCATTAGAACGGTGGCTCCTCATCAAAATTGGCGCCCGAACCGGCACGCGCGGGAGAGGGAGAGGGAGCAGCCGAAGCCCAGGGGTCGTCGAAGTTGCCTCCGCCGCCACCCTGACCGCCGCCACCGCCGCCACCGAAGCCGCCGCCACCGCCGCCGGAGCGGGACATCTTCTGCACCTTCGCCGTGGCGTAGCGCAGCGACGGGCCGATCTCGTCGACCTCAAGCTCGATGACAGTGCGCTTCTCACCCTCGCGGGTCTCGTACGACCGCTGACGCAGCCGGCCCGACACGATCACCCGAGCGCCACGCTGCAGCGACTCGGCGACATGCTCGGCGGCCTGCCGCCACACGGTGCATGCGAGGAACAGCGGCTCGCCGTCCTTCCATTCGTTCGACGCCTTGTCCATGAAACGGGGCGTCGAAGCGACTCGGAACTTGGCGACCGCAGCCCCGGAGGGGGTGAACCGCAACTCGGGGTCATCGGTCAGATTGCCGATGACCGTGATGGTGGTGTCTCCTGCCATGACCATCTCCTCGCGCACTCAGCGTCTCGTCGTACAGGCTCGCAGAGCCGTACGACAGAGTCGCGGAGGCTGATCCGGACGAACCGGGGTTGGATGCTCTAGCGCATTTCCGGTCGGATGACCTTGGTGCGCAGCACGGACTCGTTGAGGCGCAGCTGACGGTCCAGCTCGGCCACCGCAGCAGGCGTGGCCTGCAGGTCGATGACGGCGTAGATGCCCTCGGCCTTTTTGTTGATCTCGTACGCGAGGCGCCGACGGCCCCACACGTCGGTCTTCTCAACCGAGCCACCCGCGGTCCGAATCACGTTCAGGTACGTGTCGAGCGACGGTGCGACGGTGCGCTCCTCGAGGCTGGAGTCGAGGATGACCATTAGTTCGTAGTGACGCAAGACGTGCTCACCTCCTGTGGGCTAAGCGGCCACGGTCCTTCCGTGGCAGGAGGTCTTGTGTCGCTGCCCGCACGCGCCGAGGGAACCCGGCCGAACGCGGACAACCGGACCAGGATACCCGGTCCGAACGATCATGCCCGGGGCGGTCGGTTCAGCACCCGGACACGCTGACGGGGGTCCACCGCCCGACCGTTTACCGATCGGTGGTGGACCCCCGTCCAACGAGGCCGCGGGGCGTCCCGTCCGCATTCCTTGGGTGGGACCTGGGGAGGAACGACCACACCGATGAGGTTGGACCGGAGACGCCCCGCGGAGCTTTATCGTGTTGTTATCTGACGATACAACAGCCCTCGTACCTTGTCGGAGCAAAAAGCACAAATTTTCCGGATTCTTCGTCGGTCGAATCCGCTGGACGAGGGGGCCGCCCCCGCCGCGCCGGGCCGCGTGGCGGAGGCAACCTCGCTGTCGGCCGTCGACCCCGGTCGCCGTACGCGGCGCTCGCACCGCCGGCTGACCCGGCTGTGGTCGCCGGCTCAATCCCATCAACGACCGTCGGTCCGAGCGGTGACGTCAACGGCCTGCGACACCGCCCCGACCGTCGCGGCGGCGGTCAGGCCCGCGACGTAGGCTCGCTCGCATGCGTATCGGAGCCCACGTCGACTCGACCGACCCGCTGGCGGAGGCGGCCGCCCGGTCCGCCGACACCGTGCAGTTCTTCCTCGCCGACCCTCAGGGGTGGAAGGCGCCCAAGCCCAGGGAAGACGCCGAGCGGCTGCGCGCGGCAGAGGTCGACCTCTACGTGCACGCGCCGTACGTCATAAACGTGGCGACCCTCAACAACCGCATCCGGATTCCGAGCCGGAAGCTGTTGCTCGGGCATGCCACCGCTGCCGCGGCCATCGGCGCCAAGGGCTTGATCGTCCACGGCGGGCACGTCAACGCCGGGGACGACCTGGCCGTCGGCTTCGACAACTGGCGCAAGACATTCGCGTACGCCGCCGACTCCGGCGGCTTCGGCGTGCCGGTCCTGATCGAGAACACCGCCGGGGGCGACAACGCGTGCGCCCGCCGACTGGACGCGCTCGCCCGACTCTGGGAGGCCATCGGCGACCACGAGGTCGGCTTCTGCCTGGACACCTGCCACGCGTACGCGGGCGGCGAGGAGCTGCTCGGGCTCGTCGACCGGGTCAAGGCGATCACCGGACGGATCGACCTGATCCACGCCAACAACTCCAAGGGCGCGTTCAACTCCGGCCAGGACCGGCACGACAACCTGGACGGCGGGACGATCGACCCGGAACTGGTGGTGGCGGTGATTCGGGCGGCCGGGGCGCCGGTGGTCGTCGAGACACCGGGAGGTGTGGCCGGTCAGACCGCCGACATCGACTTCCTCCGTCAGCAGCTCGGGACGGAGAGCCCGGTAGCATGACGACCGGACAGCCCGGGACCGGTGCGGCCAGGCCCGCCCCCGCCGGCGCGAAAGCCGAGAACCAACCCGCCACCGCGTCCACGACGGCCAGCCCGACCCAGCCGGCCGACAGCTCGGGCACCGACACGGCGTCCGAGTCCGCCGAGGCATCGGCCGCGACGACCACGGAAAGCCCCGAGCGGCCCCCGCGACCGACCGACGGCGCGAAGCCCAAAGCGGCGCCGAACGGCAGGCCCACGGGCGCCAGCGGTGACATCGAACCCGCTCCCGCGAAAGACAACGCGGCCAAGACCAGCGACACGGCCAAGACCAGCGACACGGCCAAGACCAGCGACACGGCCAAGACCAGCGACACGGCCAAGACCGTCGTCGGTACGGACGCACCGAAGCGCGGCTGGATCAGTCGCCTGACCAGGCGCGGCAAAGCGGCCAAGGGGGACAGTGCCAAGGCCGGCGCCGTCAAGGACGGCGACCCGGTCAAGGACGGCGACCCGGTCAAGGACGGCCACTCGAAGGACGACGCGGCCACGAGCGGTGGCACGGCCAAGAGCGCGAAGGCGAGCGACGCCAACGGTCCGGATGGCGAGACGAAGCCGGCCGACCCGGATCGCTGGGAGGCGTTCGCCTCCGCTCCGGAGCCGAAACCGTCAATCGTGAGCCGGGCCGGCCGGGCCGTCGGCCGCTTCCTGATCCACGAGTGGACGCTTGCCGCCCTCGGCTCGCTGGCGCTGGCCGTGCTGATGACCTGGCCGACGCTGCGCTACCCGCGCTACACGCTCCCGCAGGACTACTGGGACCCGAGCCTGCAGGCCTGGCAAATGGCCTGGTCCGGGCACATCCTGCTGACCGACCCGGCGCACCTGTGGCAGTCCAACACGTTCTTCCCCGAGCTGTGGAGCTTCGCGTTCTCCGACACGCTGCTCGGGTACGCCCCGGCCGGGATGCTCGGCAGCGGCCCCGCGGACGCGATCCTTCGCTACAACATCATGTTCGTGCTGGCGCACGCGCTCGCCACGTTCGGGGCGTACGCCCTGGCTCGGCAGTTGGGCGCCGGTCGGATCGGTGCCGCCGTCGCCGGTGTCACCTACACCTACGCGCCGTGGTTGCTGTCCCAGGCCGGGCACCTGCACGTGCTCTCCAACGGCGGGATTCCGCTGGCGTTGGCGATGTTGGCGCGCGGGCACGGCTGGTCTCTGCGGCACGGTTACCGCCCCGAGCGGCGCCACGACGGTTGGGTCTACGGCGGCTGGCTGGTCGCGGCCTGGCAGCTCAGCCTCGGCTTCGGCATCGGGCTGCCGTTCGCGTACTTCCTGGGTGGCGTGGTGCTCGTCGCCGTCGTCCTCTTCTTCGCGCGGCGGCTGCGCACCCGCCAGGCCGTGCCCTTCGGTCGCCGGTTGTTCGTCGCGAACGTGCTCGGTGGGGTGTTGTTCGCCGGTGTGGGTGTGCTCCTGGCGCTCCCGTTCTTCCGGGTCACCGAGCTACACCCGTACGCCGAGCGCACCATCGACGACGTCGGCGTCTTCTCGCCGCCGGCGTCGGGTTTCGTGACGTCACCCGCGGAGTCGTTGATCTGGGGTGGACTACACAAGGGTGCCCGTGCGGCGCTGCCGTGGCACCCGGAAATGACCCTGTTGCCGGGCTACGTGCTCTACGCGCTCGCCCTGGGTGGGCTGTTCTTCTCGGTCTGGCGGCTGCGGCACCGACTCCTGCTGCTCACCGGCGTGCTGGTGACGATGGCCTTCGCGATGGGCACCCGTTTCTTCGACGGCACCTTCACCTACGTGCCACTCTTCGAGCACCTGCCGGGCTGGAGTGCTCTGCGTACCCCCGGTCGGTTGATGTTGTGGACCACGTTGTTGTTGGGCCTGCTCGCGGCGGGAGCGGTCACCGCGCTCACCGACCGGGTCCGCGAGCTGACCGCGCAGCGGATCCCGTCGTGGCCGGGGCCGTGGCTGCGGATGGCCACGTTGCTGCCGCTGCTGCTGGTGACCGTCGAGGGCCTGAACAACACCCCGCACCCGGTGGTGCCGACCCAGCCGTCCGCGCTGCGGGCGGCCGAGGGGCCTCTGCTGGTGCTGCCCAGCAGTCAGAACCTGGACCAGCACGTGATGCTCTGGTCGACCAGCGGGTTCCCCGATGTGGTCAACGGCGGCAGCGGCTTCACACCCCGTCAGCTTGACGACGTCCGTCGGGTGAGCCAGTCGTTCCCCAACCAGACGAGCGTCGACTACCTGCGCACGCTCGGCGTCCGGACGGTGGTGCTGCTGCGCGGCCAGGTGGCCGGCACGCCGTGGGAGATCACCATCGACGCGCCTGTCGAGTCGCTCGGCATCACCCGGCAGGAAGTCGGCGACGCTGTCGTCTATCGCCTCTGACGCTTCGGGGCGGGTTTTCGGGGGAGCCCAACCGGCTCCGGGTGGCTCCCCCGAAAACCCCTGACGTGGTGCGGGCCGAGTTCGGCCCGACTGTCAGGTAGCCGCGGCGGGCTCGGGTTCGGGTTCGTTTGTCGTGGGGCGGCGGCGCCAGCGGTCCAGCCACGGCGCATCCGGTGCGCCGTCGAGCACACCGCCGTCCGGGTCGTCCGCGTAGGTGGCCCGCACGGCGTCCCGCTCGGGGTGCAGGATCTCCTTGACCACCAGCACGCAGAGCACCACCACGGTGGTCAGCCGCAACGTCGAGGCCAGCACGAACACCCCCTCCGGGAAGACCGGGCGGCTGGTCGCCGCGCCGAGCAGCTCGCCGTAGAAGGCGACGAAGTAGCAGACCTCGGCGATCTGCCAGGCCAGGAAGGCTCCCCACTTCGGGCGGGCCAGCACCACGAGCGGCAGGAGCCACAGCACGAACTGCTGCGACCAGACCTTGCTGAAGATGAGGAACGCCGCGACCACCAGGAAGGCGAGCTGGCCCAGCCGCGGTCGGCGCGGGGCCCGCAACGCCAGCACGGCCACCCCGAGGCAGGCCAGCCCGAACAGCGCGTACGAGAGGTTGTTGAGGGTGGGGATGTTGGCGTTCAGCCACTCGAACGGGCCGAGCTGGCCGGGGTCGTTGCCGACCTTGCCGTCCAGGTAGCGCCCGATGTACCAGAGGGTGCCCCAGTCGATCGGCCGGGTGGTGTTCAGCTCGAAGAACCGGTCCCAGTTGTCCGGGTAGGCCCGTGCGGCGGGCAGGTTCACCAGCACCACGGCGGCGACCGCCGTGCCGACGGCGGTGAGTGCGGCACGGAGCCGGCCGGCCCGTAGTCCGAGGACGAGGATCGGCCCGAGCACGAACAGCGGCCACAGCTTCGCCGCGCCGGCCAGCCCGAGCAGGACGCCGGCGACCGCAGGTCGTTTTCGGGCCCAGGCCAGCAGGCCGAAGGCGGCCAGCCCGATGGCCAACAGGTCCCAGTTGACGGTCGCGGTGAGCACCAGCGCCGGGGCGAGTGCGAACAACGCGGCGTCCCAGGGTCGTCTGCGGCGCAGCGCCAGGATCACCGCCACCGTGGCGACCGCGAGCGCGCCGAGCACGAGCGCGTTGAGGTTGTAGAACCACTGGCCCTGGTTGATGCTCGGGTCGCCGTCACCCACGGCGTGCACCGGCAGGCCCAGCGCGCCCATGAAGTAGCCGGTCAGTACTGGGTACTCCACGGGGTGGTCACGGTAGGGAACCTTGCCCTCGTTGAGCCCTTCGGCGTAGTAGAGGGCGAGGACGTCGGTGTAGCAGAACCGGTTGTACTGGACGTTGTTCTGCCAGGCGCCGTCCTGGCAGGGCGACTTCTGCACCCAGTGCAGCGCGAGGGTGAGGCAGGCCAGGGCCAGCACGATCCGGACGGCGGTCCAGAAGCGTCGCTCCTGGCCGGCTGGCCGGTCCAGCGCGGTCGCGTGGTCGCCCAGTGGGCCGCCGATGGCGCCGGAGAGGCCGCGGACGAACCCGTCGGACCGGGACGGGTGGTCGGTGGTTCCGGCGTCGTCGATGCCGGGCGTCGACTGGGTGCTCATGAAAAGGCATCCTGCCGTATGACCGGGGTACCCGTCCTGTCCCGACGCGGAGAGATCTGGGTACGGAAACGCCGCCGCCGGCCGAACAGATCGTCCGGCCGGCGGCGGCGTCGTGTGGAGCTGCGGGTCAGTCGCGGTTGGGCGGTACGCCGGGCAGCACTCCGCCGCCACCACCGCCACCGCCTGGTCCACCGGGCCCGCCCGGCCCACCGGGCCCGCCGGGATTACCACCCGGGTTACCGCCGGGGTTGCCGCCCGGGACCGTGCAGAACGGGTCGGTCAGCGGGTCGCAGCCCGGTTGACCCGGCAGACCGGGCAGACCCGGGAGGGTCGGCGGCGGCTCCTTGCCGTTGCCCTTCGTGACGTCACCCTCGCCGGTGACGTTGGGCAGGGGGATCTCCTCCAGGCCCTTGAGGGCGGCGTTCATGTACTTCTCCCAGATCGGGCCGGGGAGCGTCGAACCACCGATGTCCTTGCCGCTGGCGAGCCGGATCTGCGGCTTCTTCGGGTCGCGGCTGCCCACCCACACCGCCGTGGCGTTCTGCGGGGTGTAGCCGACCGTCCAGGCGTGCGAGTTGTCCTCTTTGTCGTACTCCCAGGTGCCGGTCTTGGCGGCGGCCTGGCGGCCGTTCTCCAGCGAGATGCTGTTGGGGCGCGGGATCTGCTTCAGGACACCTGTCACCTCGTCGGTGACCTTCTTGGGGATCCGCTGCTCCGGCTTGATGCGCTCGCTGCCGACGACCTTCCACTTGCCGGTGTCCGTGTCCTGCTGCTCCACCTTGAGGACGAAGTGGGCCTTGATGTACTTGCCGTCGTTGGCGAAGGTGGCCATGGCGTTGGCGTGGTCGAACACGGTGATCGGGTACTTGCCGAAACCGGTGTACTGGTCGAACGGGTTCGGCCCCTTCTTCGACAGGTCGAAGGCCTGCGGCGGGTCGACGCCCCACATGGTGGTCACGCCGGCCTTCCGGGCCATGTCGACGACCTTGTCCGCACCGAGCGTGTCGGCGACCCAGTAGAAGGGCACGTTGTACGACTGGATCGTCGACTCTTCCAGGGTGCAGTACTTGCCGCACTTGAGGTTTGTGCGGCCGGCATTGCCGATCGTGTCCCTGGACTCCTTGGGCTTGTACGGCGTCGGGTCCCAGTGCGACTTGACCGAGATGCCCGCCTCGATGGCGGCGGCCAGGGTGTACACCTTCATCGACGAGCCCGGCTGGTGGCCACCGGTCAGGTCGCCGTTCTTGTCGGTGTTCTTGCCGGCGTAGTCGAAGTCGGCGCCACTGTCACCGCCGTAGTAGGCGAGCACGCGACCCTTCGACGGGTCGATCGACACCACCGCAGCCATCAGGTTCTTCGGCTGGTCGTTGAGCTCGGAGCCCTTCTTGGACTGCATAGCCGTGTTCTCGGCGGCGGCCTGCAGCTTCGGGTCGATGGTGGTGGTGATCCGGTAGCCGTCGTCGCGCAGCGCGTCCACGCAGCTTCTCTTGCCCTCCGCGCCGCTGTCGGAGCAGAGGCCCATCGCGTCCATCTCTTCACGGACGTAGTTGATGACGTTGCCCCGTGGGCTGTCGACACCGAACCCGTTCCCACCCTTCTTCGGTGGCAGCACCTTCGGGTACTCGGTCGGCGACGCGGGCTCTCCCGCGGCGTCCACCCAGCCTTCCTTCTTCATGCCCGCGATCACGTAGTCCCACCGCGACTTGGCATCCGGCGCATTCTCCGCCGGATCGAAGCCCTTGTGAGTGGCGCTCGGCCGCGGCTGCTTGATGACCGCCGCGAGCACCGCGCCCTCGCCCACGGACAGGTTCTTCGCCGGCTTGCCGAAGTAGGTCTGCGCCGCGGCCTCGATGCCGTAGGCGCCGCGTCCGAAGTAGATGACGTTGAGGTAGTGCTGCATGATCTGCGGCTTGTCGTACTTCTCGTTCAGCTTGGAGGCGAGGATCGCTTCCTTCACCTTCCGGCCGTACGTGTCGTCCTGGAGATTCTCGAACGCGTTGCGGGCGTACTGCTGGGTGATGGTCGAGGCGCCCTGCTTGTCGCCACCGGAGATGTTGTTCCATCCGGCCCGGACGATGCCCTTGTAGTCGACGCCGGAGTGCCGGTAGAAGTTGCGGTCCTCGGCGGCAGCCACCGCGTGCTGCACGTGCACCGGGATCTGATCGATGGTGACGAAGGTGCGGTTCTCGCTGCCCAGCTTGGCCAACTGCGTCTTGCCGTCCTTGGCGTACACGGTGGTGGACAGCGGCAGCGGCAACTCGTTGGGCATGACCACGTTCGTCGAGTAGTAGGTGAACCCGACCACGCCGACACCGGCCAGCATGATGAAGATCGCGACTCCGGCGATCAGCAGGTTCATCCGCTTGCGCTTCTTCGACCGCGCCGCGCCCGCGCCGCCCGCACCACGACCGCCCCGGCCCGGGCCGTTGGGTCCACCGGGACCGTTGGGTCCACCCGGCCCACCCGGCCCACCGGAGACCGGGGAGACACTCGCTCGGGCGACCGCCGCCCGGCCACCCACCGACGCGGAGCCGACGCTGGCGCGCCCCGCCGAGGCGGATCCCACCGAGGCGGCACCGACCACCGCCCGACCCGCAGGCGCTCCGGGTGCCGGGGACACCGGCACCGAGGCCCGTCCGGCGCCGGCGCGGCCGGCGGCCGCTCCGGGTGCCGGGGACACCGGCACGGAGGCACGTCCCGGTCGGCCCGGGGCCGCCGAGCCCACCGAGGCGGATCCGGCCGCCGCGCCACCGCGCGGTGGCACCGAGGCCGATCCGCCGACCGTGGCCCGCCCACCGGCGGCCGGCGGCGTCACCGAGGCGCGACCCGGTGTTGCCGCTCCGCCCTCCGAGGCCGACCAGCCACCTCCGCGGGAGTCACCGCCGGGCCGGCGGTACGCGTCGTCCGCGCCCGCCCCGGAGTCGCCCGCCGGGCCCGGGTACTGGGCCCGTCCGCGCGCAGAACTGGGATCGCCGTACGAGTTCATTCCTCACACCCTGCCGGTCGCGGTGGGGCGCGACTGCGCCGCCACCGGGTTGCCGTGAGTTGCTTCACCCGGGACAGCGGCACGGGGGTGCCGCCTCGCCGAAGTCAATGCCGTATCAATCGGGCCAATCGGACTATCGAGCGATTGGCCGTCCCGGGTTCTGTCGATGGCCCCGGGGCCGGTCCAACCAGCTGCGATCACCGTTGCGCCTCTCGCCTCCGCCGACCTGCACCGTCCGCGGCCGCCACACTCTGCTCGCCGGTGCCGTCGCTGTCGCCGGTCAGACCGTCCCGGCCGAGCAGGTACTGCTCGACGAGATGGTTCCAGTCGCAGCCGAGGCACACCTCCACCACAAAGACCTGAAACTCACGCAGCGTCATCGCCAACACGGGCAACTCGGTAAGTGTCCGTGCCTGCCCGGCGGACTGCTTGAGCTCGTCGCCGTAAATGTAGTGGACGAGGGTCAGGTTTTCACTGCGACAGATCGGGCAGCGCCGGTCGGTCGGCTCGCCGTGGAACCGGGCGGCGTTCTTCAGGTACGGCGACGCGTCGCAGACGTCGTACGTGCCGACCCGGCCGGCCAGGAGCTCACGCAGCACTGCTCGCTTCTGAAGCGAGTAGTCCACGACCTGGCGCTGCGTACGCATGCGGAGAAGGGTACGCGGTCCGGCCCGAGCAGGCGACCATGCTCACGATCCGTGACGAGGGCGTCTCGGATCGGGGGTTTGCCCTGGCCGGCGCGACCCGCTAACGTGCGATGTATCGGTCCGATACATCGCGGCGGTTACCGCTCCACGCCGGAGGAGAAAAGAGAGGGTGGCCAGTGCTCGAGTTCGCCATCCTCGGCCTCCTGCAGGAGTCTCCGATGCATGGCTATGAGCTGCGCAAGGAGCTGACCGCCAAACTCGGCGCGATCCGGGCGGCGATCAGCTACGGCTCGCTCTACCCGACCCTACGCAGGCTCCAGGCGGCGGGTTGGATCACCGAAGCTGCTGAGACACCCGCCACTGCCGAGGAGGTTCCCGCGCTGACCAGCCGACGAGGTCGGGTGGTCTACAAAATCACCGCGGACGGCAAGGAACGCTTCGCCCAGCTGATCGCACAGGCCGGGCCCGAGACGTACGACGACACGGGCTTCGGGGTGCACTTCGCGTTCTTCGCCCGTACCGACCAGGCGACCCGACTGCGCATTCTGGAGGGTCGCCGCCGCAAGATCGAGGAGCGTCGCGAAGGGCTTCGCGACGTGCTGGGCCGGGCAGCCGAGCGCCTCGACGCTTACACCTTGGAACTACAGCGCCACGGCCTTGACGCCTGTGAGCGCGAGGTCCGCTGGCTGGAGGAGCTCATCGCCAACGAGCGCTCCGGCCGAGCCCCGACGGTCCCGGACATCGGGACGGCCGGCGGCCGACGAGAAGACAACAGCCCGCCTCCGCCTGGAGAGACCAGGAATGAGCGGCCGTGACAGAAAAGAAGGAGGCAGACGCTATGGGCTCCGTCCGCGTCGCCATCGTCGGTGTGGGTAACTGCGCCTCGTCCCTGGTTCAGGGCGTCGAGTACTACCGGAACGCCAACCCGAACGACCGCGTCCCGGGTCTCATGCACGTCGCCTTCGGCGACTACCACGTCAACACCGTGGAGTTCGTCGCGGCGTTCGACGTGGACGCCAAGAAGGTGGGCATGGACCTCGCGGAGGCGATCGTCGCCAGCGAGAACAACACCATCAAGCTCTGCGACGTGCCGCCGACCGGCGTCAGCGTGCAGCGCGGTCCGACCTTCGACGGTCTGGGCCAGTACTACCGCGAGATCGTCGAGGAGTCCGACGCCACCCCGGTCGACGTGGCGCAGGCGCTGCGCGACGCGCAGGTCGACGTCGTCGTCTGCTACCTCCCGGTCGGCTCCGAGCAGGCCGCCAAGTTCTACGCCCAGGCCGCGATCGACGCCGGCTGCGCGTTCGTCAACGCCCTGCCGGTCTTCATCGCCTCCGACCCGGAGTGGGCCCAGAAGTTCACCGACGCGGGCCTGCCGATCGTCGGCGACGACATCAAGAGCCAGGTCGGCGCCACCATCGTGCACCGCGCGCTGGCGAAGCTCTTCGAGGACCGCGGCGTCGAGCTGCTGCGCACGTACCAGCTCAACTTCGGCGGCAACATGGACTTCATGAACATGCTGGAGCGCAAGCGGCTGGTCTCGAAGAAGATCTCGAAGACCCAGTCGGTCACCTCGCAGATCCCGCACGAGATGAGCAAGAGCGACGTGCACATCGGCCCGTCGGACCACGTGCCGTGGCTGGACGACCGCAAGTGGGCGTACATCCGCCTGGAGGGCCGCTCGTTCGGTGACACCCCGCTGAACGCCGAGCTGAAGCTCGAGGTGTGGGACTCGCCGAACTCGGCCGGCGTCATCATCGACGCGGTCCGCGCCGCGAAGATCGCGCTGGACCGGAAGATCGGCGGCCCGATCCTGTCGGCCTCGTCGTACTTCATGAAGTCCCCGCCGGTGCAGTACGCCGACCACGACGCCCACCAGGCCGTCGAGGAGTTCATCGCCGGTGAGGTCGAGCGCTGACCCGCTGAGCGGCAAGCACGGCCGAGGGCCGGGTCCGTCGGGACCCGGCCCTCGCCGCGTTCAGCCCGCCATCTCCAGGTACGGCGACAGCCGCAGCGCCAACTCGTCGACCGAGTCCACCTCACCGCTGACCAGCGCATCGGTCAACGCCATCCGCTCCTTGGCCGGCATATTCAGCGTCACGCCGGAGCGGACGAGGTAGATCCGCATCGCCGCCCAGGCGAGCCCGGCGTTCCACATGTCGAGTGGGCGCCACACCATCAACCCGTGCAGCAGTGCCGCCGATCTGTCCAGCACGGTGGGGTAGACGGCACTCCCCAGGACCCGGGCGTGTGGACGATTCGCCGCAGCGACGAGGATGCCGCCGTCCCGCACGCGACTCTGCGGGCCGGTGTGCTCGGACAGAAGGATCAACAGGTCTTCCGGCTCCGGCCACGGTTGAATCACCGGTCCCCCAACATCTCGAAGAACTCGGCGTCCTCCTCGAAGACCCGCCGGGCGGCCTGACGGGTCCACTCGTTGCGCTCCTGACGTTCGAGGTACTCCTGGATCGCCACCTCCACGGTCTTGTGCATCGACCGCCGCTCGGCCTCGGCAAGCTCCTTGAGGCGCTGTTCGACTTCGGGCTTGAGCGTCAGAGTGAAGGCCATACCACTTTTGTATAACTCCTCCGGTGGCACGTCAACCACGCTTGGCACTGCTTCTACCTCCTCGTTTGCTGATCTCGGCGGCCGCTGGCAAGCCGCGCACCGATCAACGGCAGAACGCGAAAGTCAGACGCGGAGGGCGGGGTAACGAAATGTGTAACAGCCGTCACATGTCCATCCGGGGCGCGGAGGTCGTCCGACGGGGTCAGGACCAGGCGTGTCGCAGGGCTACTCCGGCTTCCAGCTCCAACAGCTTGACCTTGCGGGGCAGACCCCCACCGAAGCCGACCAGCTTGCCGCCCGCGCCGACGATGCGGTGGCACGGCACGAGCACCGGGATCGGGTTGCGGTTGCAGGCCACGCCCACCGCTCGTGCCGCCCCGGGATCGCCGAGCAGACGCGCCACCTCGCCGTAGGTAAGCGTCTCGCCGTACGGGATGCGGGTCATCTCCCGCCACACCGCCCGCTCGAACGCCGAGCCGCCCGGCTGCGACATCGGCACCGTGAACGCGGTCAGCTCACCGGCGAAGTACGCCCGCAGCTCGGCGACGGCCTGCCGGGCGGTGTCGTCACCGGCTTCGTCGGTCGCCGACTCCACCCTGCCGAAGTGCGCCGCACGAACACCCTCGGCCTCGGTGCCGACCGAGAACTCTCCGATCGGCGAGTCGAGCACAGTCCACCTCATCCCGACATTGTCCCGCGCGGCGAGGCAAAGTTTCCTCTCCGCCGGGCGTCTGAGCTACGGAGGTGGACGGTGGCGGAGACCGACGGGGAGTTCACCATGTTCGTTCGGGAGCGGGGCGCCGCTCTGCTGCGCGTCGCGTACGCGCTGGCCGGCAATCAGCACGCGGCGGAGGACCTGCTGCAGAACGCGCTGGCCAAGGCGTACGCCCGCTGGCCGCGGATCAGGGGTGACGCCGAGCCGTATGTGAAGCGCATCCTCTACCACGATCAGGTATCCGGCTGGCGTCGACGGGCACGGCGCGTGGAGGTGCCCGTGGCCGAGTTGCCGGAGCGGCCGGCGGACCGCGACGGCGGCCAGGAGGCCGACCTGCGGTTGCTGCTGCTGGAGGCGCTGCGGGCGCTGCCACCTCGGCAGCGGGCCGTACTGACCCTGCGCTACCTGGAGGACCTGAGCGTCGAGCAGACCGCGACGCTGCTCGGCTGCCGTGCCGGCACGGTGGCCAGCCAGAGTGCCAAGGCACTGGCACGGCTCCGGCGCCTGGTGCCAGGGCTGAACGAGCTGACCAGCCGCTCGGAGGTGACGCGATGACCGCGCGACTGGACGAGACGCTTCGCAGGGCCGTACGCGACCTCGCCGACGGCGCCGCGCCCGCTCCGGACCTCGCCGTCCGCGCGATCGGTCGGGGTCGCCGGCTGCGTCGGCGGCGGCGGCTGACCGCCGGCGCGGCCGCCCTGGTCGCGGTCGTCGGGGTGGCCGTGCCGTTCGTGCTGCTCCGGCCCCGCCCGGCGTCGCTCCCCGCGACGCCACCGGCGACGCCGCCCGCGACCGCCAGCCCGTCGCCGTCGGTCCGGCCCACCCCCGGTGCGAACTGGACCGTTGCGCCCCTGGTCCTGCCCGGCGAATGGGTGGTGACCCGGGCACAGCTCACCGGTGGGTCGGGCAACGGCTTTCTGCTGGACCGGAGCCAGGGCCGGGGCCGCTACGTCGCCACCGACCGCTACGACGGTATCTATCCCGCGCCGACCGGCTCGCTGGTCGCCGTCGTCGAGGAGGACCGTCCACGCGAGGTCGGTCTGATCGACCTGGCCACCCGCAAGACCCGCTGGCACCAGGTCGGCCGCGCCCTGACCCGCCCGGCCTGGTCACCGGACGGTCGGCGCCTGCTGTTCACCACCGACCAGAGGGATCACTTCGGCTTCGTCGTCGTCGAGCGGGACGGCACGAAGCGCACCCACCCGGTGTCCCGGCAGCGCTACTTCTGCACCGACCACTGCTTCTTCGTCTGGACGCGGGACGGCCGGGAGGTGGCACTGCAGCAGACCGCCCAGGGCAAGGCCCGGTCCGAGTCGGCCCGCCACCCACGCAGCGGCGTGCAGATGTTCTCCGCCGAGAACGGCCTACCGACCCGGTTCGAGCCGCTCCCCGGTGACCCGGCCGGGCCGTGGGCCTGGTCGCCGGACGGCACCCTGGCGGTCGTCCAGGGCCAGCAGGAGCCGCTGCTGGTGGAGACGGCCACCGGGCAGGTTGTCAACCCGCTGCCCACCGCCGACGTCACCTGGGTCGGCGACGACCGGCTGCTCTATCGGCTGCCGGAGGAGTCGGGCGATTTCGTGCTCGCCGACACGGCGGGTCGTGAGCTGATCCGCCAGCCACTGCCCGAACAGTTGGCCGAGTTGGAGGTGAGCGTGGCACCACGCTGAGCCGTTCGGCCGATCATCGACTTTTGCACGACGTCGATACCGTGCGGGTCGTGGCCACGGGAACGCTCATCTTTCTGATCATCGGCGGGGCGGGTGTCGGAGTTCTGGCGCTCGCCCTGCTCGGCAGCGAGCTGCTGCACTTCGGGCACGCCGACGTGGACGGCCCGATCTCCACCGAGACGGTCGCGGGGTTCGCCGGCGCGTTCGGGTTCGGCGGGGCGATCGTGAACGAGCTGCTCGGCGCGCGTACCCCCGCACTGATCGCGGGCGCGGCGGCCGGCGGCCTGCTCGCGGCCGTGCCCACCGCGTGGTTGGCGTCCCGACTGAGCCGGGCGGCGCGGAACATGCGCACCGATCCCACCCCCACCCGTGACGACCTGGTCGGCGCGCTCGGCCTGGTCGTCACCCCGGTGCCAGCCAACGGGTACGGCGAGGTCCGCGTTCGCCTCGCCGGCCAACCGGTGAAGCTCAGCGCCCGCGCGGACCAGCCGATCCCGATCGGCGCCCAGGTCTTCGTCGTGCAGGCGTTGAGCGAGACAAGCGTGCACGTCGAGACCTACTGATCTCCTCCTCGTAGACGGGACTCCTGATATGGCCCTGCTCATCGCCATCGGTGGCGCGATTGTCCTCGCGCTCATCCTGGTGCTCTTCGTGCTCTCCCGGATCAAGGTGGCCGGGCCGAACGAGGCGTTCATCGTCACCGGCCGCAAGGGCCGCACCACGCAGACCGCCGACGGCGGCCGGTCGACCGACAACTCCGGGCAGAAGGTCGTGCTGGGCGCCTCGGTCTTCGTGCTGCCGGTGGTGCAGAAGCTCCAGTCGCTCGACCTGTCCAGCCGACGGATCGACGTCGGCATCCGGGGCGCGGTCAGCAAGCAGGGCATCCGCGCCGATCTGCACGGCGTGGCGATCGTCAAGGTCGGCGGCACCGAGGACGCGATCCGGGCCGCCGCCCAGCGGTTCCTGCACCAGCAGGACGAGATCGACAACTTCACCCGGGAGGTCCTGGCCGGCGCGCTGCGGTCGATCGTCGGCCGCCTCACCGTCGAGGAGGTCATCCGGGACCGGGCGGCGTTCGCCAGCGCGGTCGCCGAGGAGGCCGAGCACTCGATGACCAACCAGGGTCTGGTGCTGGACACCTTCCAGCTTCAGGACATCCTGGCCGAGGGCTCCTACCTGCAGGACCTGGGCCGGCCCGAGGCCGCCCGGGTGCTCAAGGACGCCGCCATCGCCGAGGCGCGCGCCCGGCAGCAGGCGGAGCAGGAACGCCTGCTCGCCGAGGAGGCCATCGCGGAGGCCAACCGGAACCTGTCCCTGAAGCAGGCCGGCATCCAGGCCGAGATCGACGCGGCCAAGGCGAAGTCCGCCGCCGCCGGGCCGCTCGCCCAGGCGGAGCGGGACCAGGCGATCCTCTCCGAGCAGCAGAAGGTCGCCGAGCGCAACGCCGAACTCAAGCAGCGCCAACTGGACACCGAGGTACGCAAGCCCGCCGACGCGGCCCGGTACAAGGTGGAGCAGGAGGCCGAGGCGTCCCGCGCCGCGGCGGTGCTGCACGCCGACGCGCAGCGGCAGTCCGTGATCGCCGCCGCGCAGGCCTCCGCCGAGCAGGCGCGGCTCACCGGTGAGGGCGAGCGGGCCCGACGTGCCGCGCTCGCCGAGGCGAACGCGATCGAGGGCGCCAAGGAGGGTGAGGCCGAGCAGCGCCGCCGTTCGGCGATCGCCGAGGCGGTGGAGCGGGAGGGTCAGGCCGAGGCCGCGGCCATCCTGGCCCGGGGTGAGGCCGAGGCGGACGCGATGGCGCGCAAGGCCGAGGCGTTCGCCGCGTACGGGGAGGCGGCGGTGTTGGACCTGCTGGTCAAGGTGCTGCCGCAGGTGGTGGAGGCGGCCAGCGCGCCGATCGGGGCGATCGACAAGATGACCGTCATCTCGACCGACGGCGCGTCGTCGCTGACCAAGTCGGTGGCCGGCAACGTGGCTCAAGGGCTCCAGCTCGGCAGTGACCTGACCGGAATCGACCTGGCCGGTCTGCTGGCCCGGCTCGGCTCGGCGTCGACGTCGGCCCCGGCCGGCAACGGCGCGTCCGCCGGCAAGGGCGCTTCCGTGGACGGGACGGCCGTCGAGACCCGCTGACCCGTCTCCTCCAGCAACGGGTGCCGCCCCTCTCGTGGGCGGCACCCGTTACGTCGGTACGGGTCAGATCAGCGAACGCCCGTTGACGCCGGCCGAGCCCGTACCGGCAGTGGCCTCCTCGGCCGTCCTTGTTGGCGCCTTTCGCGAGGGGGAACTCGGCTCGCGGAGCAGGTCGGCGGCGTACGCGCTGACCGCGGCTCCGAGGCGCGCCTTGAGCTCGACCTGGTGTTCCTGGAGGTGCAGGTCGTGCTCCGCACGCCGCATCCTCGCCTGGTTGTCGATGCCGTCGCGCTCGGCGGCATACGCGTCGGTGACCTTGCGTTCCTCGGTGTTCACCTGGTCGGCGAAGACCCGCTGGGAGCTGTCACTCTTGATCCGGTAGAGGTTGTCGTAGGTGCTGCTGCCGCCGAAGAACTTGATCACGACGGGCAGGCAGTCGATGGCGACGAAGAACAGCCGGACCGCCCACGTGCCCACGAAGAGCGCGGAGCTGCTTCCCGCCAGCACGTGCAGGGCATCCATCCGCTCAAGGAACCCGATGGGCCCTTGATGGCTGCGTTCTTCTTCGATCCGGGTCTCGACAAGACCGTTCCGTGCCTGTTCGAAGGTAAGCACCGCGCCACCGAGCCCGCGCTCCAACTCCGCGACCCGGGCACGCAACTCACCGAGCTTCTGCCCCTGTTCGGCGATGGGGTGGGTGCGGGCGAACTCGTCCGCGTCCGCGGTCCGTTGCCTGCACCTTGGTCCGTCGCCGGGCCGCCCCGTGAAACCGGTGCCGCGACCGCCGGCACACTCCTTGGCCGCGTTGTCCCGGAGGCGGTTGAGCTGCGCACCATCCCGATTGATGATGGCCTGAAGGCTTGCCACCTCGGCCCGGGTACCGGCGAGTTCCCGGCGGGCCGACGCCGGGGTCGTCTCGAACGACAGGGTGTACTCCCGGCACTCCGTCGTGATCGTGGTGTTCTCGGCGGTGGCGCTCTGCTCACCGTTGCAGGCCATGAGTCGGGTCCGCAGCGTGTCGATCTGCTTGCTGCGGTCGGCCTTGATGTGCTCCTCGATGGCCGTCTCGAAGATCCGCATCACGAGTGGCTCCGCGATGATGAATCCGAACATCAGGGCGACGCCCAGCCGCATCAGCAACGGGCCGACTCGCCTGGCGTTGCCGGCCATGCTTGTCACCAGCAGGCGGTCCAGGTTGAGGATGAACAGCGACCAGAGCAGAGCGGGGATCAGGTGCAGCGCCGACGTCCGCCCCATCGCCTGGTTGATCGCAATGAACATGGAAAAGCCGGCGATCAACGACGTGCCGACCAGGACCCCACCGAGCGCGGTGTGTCGGGCCCGCTCGTGCCAAACCTTCCGCAGCAGCGCCTCGTCCACGCCGGCCAGCGCCCGCAGGAGCCGGGACGGGTCCCGGACCGAACGCCCCGACACGTCGCCGGGCTGCCGATGCGGCGCTCGCATGCCCTCGTCAGTCAATGTCGGCCTCGTTCGGGATGAAGTCCGGCTCAGCGTCCTCACTTAGCTGAGAAACGCTCCGCCGACCGTGCGGCAGCGATGCGGGTTCGTCGGCGGCCGGAACCGAACGAGGCTCCGCCGCGGCACCAAGCCCGACCACCTCGTCCATCAGGCGCACCGGGTCTATCGACACCCGGTCGAAGAAGCCACGCTTGACCATCTCCTGGAGAGTCTCGTTGAGCTGCTGTCGGCGCAGCGCCTCCGCATCGTGCATCCGCTCGGCGACCTGGCCGACGTTGATCTCGTTGCGGCTGACGCCGAGCGCGTCGGCGTACGTGGGCCCGGCGGAGAGGAAGGACGCGACACGCTCGACGTCCTCGTTCTGCCACGCCACGTCCAGTCGGCCCAGCTGCTGATCCCACTGCTTGTCCCGCAGTTTGCGCCCGTGGTCGCGCAGATCAGCCGAAGGGTGTGCCATCACCGAGGTCAGCTCGATGGCCATTCCGGGGACCGACGGGGGCACGAGGGTGCAGTAGGCGGTTATCCGGGCGTCCACCAGCCGGCGGACGTCGTTGATGTCGTCGATCCGGTAGTCAAGGCCAAGGTTCTTCAGCTCCCGGTCCTGCCAGAGGTGGTTGGTGAGCACCGTGGCGAGATCCGTCAACCCGGTCTCCGCCACCACCTCCGGAGCAAGCACCTGACAGCGGAACGTGGTGACCACTGTGAACTCGTCCGCCGCGCTTATCGAAGGGATTGGCAGCTGACTGGTCAGGGTCGCGGTGCGTCGCTGCACCACACTCACCGCAACCGCGTCGACCACGATCTCGTCGCCGTAGTCGATGTGCCGATCGCCGTAGAGCCGTTGATGACCGTCGAACTTGAACACGTACACCGCGCCCGGGGGCAGCGGCGGCAGATCGGTGACGTTCCTCCGCCGGCCGAGCAGGCGACGGGGCGCCGGCGGCAAGGTCTTCTCCAGGAGTACGGGGTATCCCATTGGTTTCCTTCTTTCGGATCTGCGCACAAGGAATCAGCCCAGGGCCGGACGAGCACCCTTTCCGGCCAGAGCCGCCAGCAGAGCGGCGACGACCGGGCGAGAGATGGAGGGATCCACCGGCGACGACAGTGCCCAGCTCAGTTCTCGTCGCAGGAGTACGCACTCGGCGCTGGTCAGCTCCCGGCACAGGACGTCACCGAGGGCGCGGACCGCGTTCTCGGTGCCGTCGTGCTTCGCGAGCGACTCCAGGGTTGAACTGAGCG
Organism: Micromonospora sp. DT228; assembly: GCF_049841595.1. NCBI lineage: Bacteria > Bacillati > Actinomycetota > Actinomycetes > Micromonosporales > Micromonosporaceae > Micromonospora > Micromonospora sp. DT228. The sequence goes on along the minus strand of NZ_JBNCKO010000015.1, from coordinate 37,849 downwards.
TGTCCATTGCCACGGAGCGGTGCGGCAGGCTGCGGAGGACCTCCGCCCAGAGCACACCTACCGGCTCGACCGCGCTCGGGCACAGCCGCAGAAGGCGGGCCACCACCGGTTCCGCGTGCTCCAGGTGTTCCGCGGAGAGCACTTCCAGGACTGTTTCGACGGCGTAGCTCACCCACCGTGGGTCCGGTGCCTGCTCGAGCGTGCGCCGCAGACGCAGCACAAGGCGCTTGAGTAGCAGTGTCGCGGAGTCCAATTCGTCGGCGACGGTGCAGAACAGCAGGCCCAGCGATCGGGCGGCGAGGAGGCGGATCGGCCGTCCACGGGTGGAGAGGTGCCACAGCCAGCGCTCGGCCTCCGTCGGGTAACGCATGCCCAGCGGCCCGCCCAGGGCCATCGCGGCTGTCACGGCCGGGCTCTGTCCGGCCCCGTCGGTCCAGTCGAGGACCAGCCGTAGCGCCGCCGGCGCCAGCGCGTCTTCGCCGGCCATGAAGGACAACGCCGACACGGCGGTGAAACGTTCGGCGGCGCGGCCCCTGCTCCAATGCCCGAGCATGTCCCAAACTTCGGGGGCGGCATTGCGGTCACGGGCCAGCAACGTCACCGCGAGGGCCAATTGCAGCCGTACCTCGACGTCGGCAGCGCCGGCCAACTCGTTGATCCAGATTCGGAGTGGCCGCCAGAGCCGATAGTCACATTCGTAGAGTTCGTGCAGCACGTGCTCCCGCATGCCATCGGCGACGAACACGACCCGCCGTTCCTCCCAGCCGACGTTGCCAACGGGATCGTCGCCGTATCGACGTGCCACCAGACCGCCGTCGCGGTAGAGGGTCCGCCGTCCCTGCAACGGCTCGGTTGTCGTGCCCGCTTCGACGAGAGCAGGCCGACGGAGCTCTTCGGCGTGCTCGATCTCGCACAGCCGAGCGTGCTTCTCCTCGAACGTGCGTTCGGGGAGCTCGTGGGCAAAGGCCAAGGCCCCCACCCACAACAGGTCGTCCCACGACGATGCCGTGGCGAACCACTCCGCCACCCGGATCTGCTCGGTGTGCTCGACCTCGGCCAGCGCGGCGTCGACACCTTGCGGCAGACGATCCAGCAGTCGGGCGACCTCCCCGGGAAGGCGGAGCTCGGCGATCCTGGCCCCGACGAGATCGATGTCCACGTCGTCGAGGGTGCCCGCACGCTCCAGATAGATCTGGAAGATGGACGAAGGAGTTGGCGGGGACCACTGGACTGTGAGGCTCCCCAGGTCACGCCGGGCGGTGGCGCGCTGATCGGTGGTCACGACCAGGTGCGCGCCGGCTGTCTTCAGCCGGTCAGCGAGGCGCCCGGCGTCGAACGCCTGCACCACACCGTCACGCTTCTCGCCGAGCCAGTCGAGCACCACGTAGCCACGCCCGCTGACGAATTCAGACTCCACCAGTTGGGCGAGGGAGACCGCGGGTGAGAGCCCGTTGATGCGGCCGTCGGCGCCGATCCGTTCGCGCAACAGGGCGAAGGCGGAGGCTCGCCGTCCCGTGCCCTCGTCCCCGCTGAGGAAGACGAGGCCCTGGTCCCGTAGCAGGGCAGCGGCGCGGACCCACCCGTCCGGCGGAGCGAAGTAGCGCAGTGCGTGGTCCACATCGACGGTCGGGAGCCTCCCCACCGACGTGTGCCCGCCGCTGGCCGGCGCGCCGGACACCCCGAACGTCGCGCTGTTGGCATGCACCTGCCCGTAGAACAGGTTGATGACCCGTGCGTCACGTCGCTGATCGCGGGCATCCGGCTCGTCCGGATCGGTGGTCGGCTCCGTCGTCGGCGTTGCCGGGGGCAGGTTACGATCCGCCGTCGAAACATCGGGCTCCGACGCCCCCGCCGGGGTCGGCTCGGTCTGTGTGCTAATCGCCTCAGTCACCCGTGCCACCGGAGAACCCGAAGGTCGCCTGACTCGCGTCGACCGCGCCGTGGAACACGTTCGTGACAGCTGGCGCACGGCGAACCGGCAGTTCCTCGCCAGCGAACACGATGTCCCGTCCCGCCTGGTTGACGGTCGAGCCGTTGGCGGCCAGCCCATTAGCGGTTAGCGCATCCTGGCCCGAGTGCCCCACGTGCTCACCCAGGTCGAGGAGACGTACGTCAGTGCCGGGCACCCGCACCCAGGCGGTGGCCTGATATTCCTTCTCCGCGACCGTGACGGGACGGAAGTCGCGCTCGGTGAGAGTGGTGTGATCACCGAGTACGAGAGTCCGGAAGACGTCGTCGGAGAGGGCGACCGCCACGTTGGCCGCCGGGGCGGCAGTGAGGGCCCGGTGCAGAGGGGCCGAGTTGAGCAGCCGACTGACGGTCACCACGCCCTGCCCGGCGAAGCCATTCGCGCTGGGATAGGCCACTCCCTGGTGAACGGCGATCCGCAACCGGACGCGCTCACCGTCGGCCCGCCGGCGATTAAGCCGAGCAAGCTCGGCGTCGACGTGGCGGACGAAATCGTCGACGACCCTGGGCTCGTTCCTACCCGGGGGCACCAGTGCCAGCTCTCCGTCGCCGGTGGGCTGGATGACCCACCTCGATCGGTCCACACCAGCGGCTTCCGCGGCACGAGTGAGTAGTCCAACGAGGAGCCCCTGTAGCTCCGCCTGCGCCCAGTCGTCCCGTCGTCCGTAACTTTCCGCGTCCACTGACACGCACAATCTGCGGTCAAAGGATCCAGCAGACATCAATTGACCGGCCTCTCCCGTAAACGACAACGTCTCTACCCTGCGATGCGGGCGCGATGAGAATCCCGTATTAGTACGGGATCTGGTCTGTCATCTGGCTGACCTTGCGCAGACCCGGCAGATCCCTGATCACCAATTGCCGATAACCACGGCTGATCAGCCCCTGCTGGTCGAGGCCGAGGAGTGCTTTCTCGGCCGTCGGGAGGGCCACTCCGGCCATCGACGCCAGCTCGCCCTGCCGAAGGGGGAAGCCCAACTCCAAGCCCAGCGGGCTCGGGGTGCCGTGCATCTCCGCCAACCAGACGAGGATTCGGCCAACTCGGGTCGGCGCGTCGTACGCGCGGAGATCGATGCGTTGACGGTTCGCCCAGCGCAGCCTCTGGCTGAACGTACGGTGTATCTCCGCGTCGATCTCCGGGTGCAGCTTGCCGATCCGGTGCAGTTCGGGAGGCTCGATCCGTCGTGCGCTCACCGCGCCGCAGGCGATCACCGTCGCCGAACGCGGCTCTCCGTCCACGGCGGCCATCTCGTCGATGATCTCCCCGCCCACCCGCACGGCGAGCAGCGCCTCGTACCCGCCCTCGGTGAGTGCGACGACCTTGACCGAACCGCTCAGCAGCACCAACAGGTGTCGGGACCAGCCGCCCTGTCGGAATGCCAGTCGCCCGCTCGCGATGTCGACCCGGGTGCCCGCCGCACAGATCTCGGTGAGGGCTTGACCGTGTAGACGGCCGAGCATTGTCTGCCGCGGCCAGCCCGCCTGCTGGCTGTCGTCACTCATCTGTCCAGTGCCGTGGGCCCGGGGAATGGTAGACAACGTCGCGGCCTGCCTGGATCGTCGTCCCGCCCCGATCAGCGGTGGCGTGTTGAACGGTGCGCCGGCTGTCTTGTGTCACGGACGGTTGAACCTCAGCTAGCAGCGTGGTCAGCTGGTTACGCAGCTCTAGGTCCGCTAGCAGGCGATCCTCAAGATCGCCCTGCAACAGGTCGCGCCGAGACCGCGTCCGCGGGACGTCCGCGACGATCTCGGCCCGGACATCGTCGATGCGTGCCAGCATCATGTCGCTTGGAGTGAACATTTCGGCGAGGCGGGACCTGACCAAATGCCAGGAATCGCTGGCCATAGCGCTAATCAGTGCCGCAGCACCAAGCTGCGCGATCTCCGCGGCGTCCATTCTGCTCCCATAGAGGTGACCGACAGGCCGGACACCACGGTAGGTCAGGCTGGAGACTCGTAACAACAGACAGCAACGACATTCTTCGGTGCTGTAAAAAGAGTGACAGACAGGTCCGGATGACGGTTCCGAAGGTATTCGGGATGCATTTTGCACCCCGTTAGCCCGGGGCCTCCGGGCGGAACGGACGTCAGGCGATCAGGCCCTCGGCGCGGGCCCAGCGCAGCAGCTCCGCCTCGGCCGCGTCGCGGTCCAGCGGGCCGTGCTCCAGGCGCTGCTCCTTGAGGTGCTTCCAGGCCCGGCCGACGACCGGACCCGGAGGCACGCCGAGCAGCTCCATGATCGCGTTGCCGTCCAGGTCGGGGCGGACGCGGGCCAGGTCCTCCTCGGCCTCGATCCGGGCGATCCGCTCCTCCAGCGCGTCGTAGTCGGCCGCGAGCTGGGCGGCCTTGCGCCGGTTACGGGTCGTGCAGTCCGAGCGGGTCAGCTTGTGCAGCCGGGGCAGCAGGTCACCGGCGTCGGCGACGTAGCGACGCACCGCCGAGTCGGTCCACTCGCCCCGCCCGTACCCGTAGAAGCGCAGGTGCAGCGCGACAAGCGCGGTCACCTTCGCGGTGACGTCCTTCGGGTAACGCATCGCCTTCATCCGGGCCTTTGTCAGCCGAGCGCCGACCACCTCGTGGTGGTGGAAGCTGACCCGACCATCGGACCCGACCGCCTTCGTCGCCGGCTTGCCCGCGTCGTGCAGGAGGGCGGCCATCCGCAGGATGAAGTCGCAGCCCTCCTCCTCGTAGGAGATCGCGTTCTCGACGACCGTCAGGGTGTGCTCGTAGACGTCCTTGTGTTGCGCGTGCTCGTCGATCTCCAGCTTCAGCCCGGTCAGCTCCGGCAGGAACCGCTCGGCCAGGCCGGTGTCGACAAGCAGCCGGAGCCCGGTGATCGGGTCCGCGCCGCAGAGCAGCTTGGTGAACTCGTCCCGGATCCGCTCGGCGGTGATCCGGTCCAGGTCGGCAGCCATCTCGGTCATGGCCCGGTGCACGTCCGGGTGCACGGCGAAGCGCAACTGCGCGGCGAACCGGGCGGCCCGCAGCATCCGCAGCGGGTCGTCACCGAACGACTCACCCGGGGTGCTCGGAGTCCGGATCACCTTTGCCGAGATGTCGCCCAGGCCGCCGTGCGGGTCGGTGAACCGGTGCTCCGGCAGGCTGACCGCCATCGCGTTGATCGTGAAGTCGCGCCGCTTGAGGTCCTCGTCGAGGCTTGTGCCGTACACCACCACCGGGTTGCGGCTGACCTGGTCGTACGACTCGGCACGGAAGGTGGTGATCTCGAGTCGGAGGCCGTCGCGCTGCGCGCCGATGGTGCCGAACTCGCGACCGGTCTCCCAGATCGACTCGGCCCAACCCTTGATGATCCGCAGCGTCTCGTCGGGGTGCGCGTCGGTGCAGAAGTCGAGGTCGTCACCGAGTCGGCCGAGCAGGGCATCCCGCACCGAACCGCCCACCAGGTGCAACTCGTGGCCGGCGCGGACGAACCGGCGGCCCAACTCGTCGGCGACCGGGGAGACCCGGAGCAGTTCGGCGACGGCGTTGCGCTGCGCGGCGGTGAGTTCGCGGCGGTCGGCGGCGTGGGGAGCGGAGGCTTCGGACATGGGATCGCCAGCCTATCGGGCCGGGGTGTGATCCGATCCGCCGGGCGTGGGTAACGGGTGGGGGTTGACTATGGTCTGTGGCGTGCGGGTCGGTGTCCGGCCCGACGTACCCCTGGGAGGCTGGAGATGAGCGGCGGGCTCTACCGCAGCGCCAACGCCACGCCGGACGGTAACGTGCCGCCGGCTGACGGGGCGGTCTTCATCTCCGCGGAGCCGCTGAACCAGCCCGGGGTGGAGGCCACGGCGCCCCCGCCCGAGGTCGTCGGCGAGACCAGCGCCGCCGCGAACAGCGCGGTCATGGCGATCGGCAGCCTGGTCAGCCGGGGCACCGGCTTCATCCGGAACCTGATGATCGGTGCCGCACTCGGCAACCTGATCGGCAACGCCTACACGACCGCCATCTTCCTCCCCAACCAGGTGTACGAGTTCCTGCTCGGCGGGGTGCTGACCAGCGTGCTGATCCCGGTGCTGGTCCGTCGGCGCAAGAGCGACGCGGACCGGGGTGAGGCGTACGCCCAACGGCTGCTCACCCTCGCGGTGCTGGCACTGGCCGTGGCGGCCCTGATCGCCGTGGTGTCGGCGTCCGGGCTGACCGCCATCTACGCCAGCGGCAAGGACGAGGCCTACACCAAACTGATCACGCACCTGTCGTGGCTGATCCTGCCGATGCTGTTCTTCACCGGCGTCAGCGCGTTGATCGCCGCAGTGCTGAACACGCGGGGTCACTTCGCCGCGCCGATGTGGGCGCCCATCCTCAACAACCTGGTAGTGATCGGCGTCTTCGGTCTCTACATCCTGGTCTACGGGGCGAAGGGGCTGCAGCCGTCGGACATGGGCCTCGGCCGGATCCTGCTTGTCGGTGGCGGCACCCTGCTGGGTGTGGCGGTACAGACCGCCGGCCTGCTGCCGGCCTTGCGCAAGGTCGGCTTCCGCTGGCGGTGGCGGTTCGACTTCCGCGAGCTGGGGCTGCGTGAGCTGGCCAAGCTCGGGGCCTGGATGTTCTGCTACGTGGCGGTCAACCAGCTCGGCCTCTTCGTGGTGGTCAACCTCCTCACCCGGGCCGCGGGCACGGACCAGGCCGGCATCCTGATCTACAACAACGTCTTCCTGTTGCTGATGATGGCGCACGGCATCATCGCCGTCTCGATCATCACCGCGCTGATGCCCCGGATGGCCGCCGCGGCGGCGGACGGGCGGTTCCACGACGTCACCGCCGACCTTTCCCGGGGTGTCCGGATGGTGACAGCGGTGCTCGCGCCGATCGCGGTCTGCTACGCCGTGCTGTCCACCCCGATCTCGGTGGTGGTCTTCCGGTACGGCGCGTTTACCGCCGAGAACGCGACGGCGACGTCCACGGTTCTGCTGACCGCCGCGCTCGCCCTGGTGCCGTTCGCGATCAGTCAGCTCTTCACCTTCGCCTTCTACGCGCTGCCGGACACCCGCACCCCAGCCCTGATCAACATCCCGGTGGTGGCGCTGCGGGTGGGCGTGCAGATCGTGCTGTTCGCCGCGTTCGCCGCGAACTTCGCGGCGGCCGGGATGATGATCGGAAACGCGGTCTCGTACGTGGCGGCGGCGGTTGCCTCCGCCTGGTTGCTGCGGCCCCGGGTCGGCCGGATCGGGCTGGGCGCCATCATGCGCACCCTCGGCCGGGTCGTGGTCGCCGCGCTCGGCGCGGCACTGGTCGGATGGTTGGTGATCAGCCTGCTGCCCGGCGGCGACCGGCCGAGTTGGTTTGAGGCGGCCATCCAGCTCGTCGTCGGTGGCGCGGTGATCGGCGGGAGCTACCTGGGTCTGGCCACGCTGCTACGGATCGGCGAGATCACCGAGGTGGTCGGCATGGTCCGCCGCCGCCTCGGTCGCTGACCGCAAGCACCCGATCACAAAAAGTTTGCGCACACACGGAACGTGACCACGGATCACCAGGCTGGGGACACAGCTGTGGATAACTCCGCGATTCGCCGGTCAACTGCCGCATCGACCTGTGGATAACCAACCGTACGGCTGAGCGTGGCAAGCCGAACGGCGGGAACAGGCACGGTGGCAGGTGCGCCACGCCAGCCCAGCCCCGGCGTCGGTCACTTGCGGTGAAGCCGTAGATTAGCTAGTACATGTGCCAGCAACGTGGCTGACAACGGTCGTAACCGGACGAGTTCCTCGACTGCCGGAAGCCCGTCGGGTAAGGCGGGAAGATGACATGTCGGGGAGACGGGCAACCCGGGTAAGGTCGCTCTCGACGGGTACGGCAGGGGCCGACGCTGCGCGTCGACACCGGTCGGCCGGTTCCTTCAACGGCAGAGCGGGAAGCCACATGCCCAGCAGTGCGGGTCCATCGATCGACACGATCACCGAGGGAGGACGGGTGACCCAGGTCGGCGAGGGTCAGGAGGCGGACGAAAGCGCTCCTCCGGTTATGACCTTCGGTGCTCCCACGGCCGGTGAAGTCCTCGCCGAGCGGTACGAACTGGTTGAGCACATCAACAACGACAGCGCGGGTCGGCTGGTCTGGCGCGGGGTCGACGTCATCCTGCGCCGTCCCGTCGCGGTGGTGCTGCGCTACCCGGGTGGCGACTCCGCCACCGAGATGCTCCAGGCCGCCGTCGCGGCCAGCCGGGTCATCCACCCCAACCTGGTCGGCGTCTACGACGCGATCGACGAGGCCGAGCGGGCGTACGTGGTGCGCGAGTGGGTCGACGGGCAGTCCCTGCGCGACCTCGCGGCCGACGGTCCACTGGACCCGGCCCGCGCCACCGCGATCGGTAACGCCGTCGCGAGCGCCCTCGCCGCCGTGCACGCCACAGGCATGGTGCACGGCAACGTCCACCCCGGCACCGTCATGATCAGTGATGAGGGCCGGGTGGTCTTGGCCGACGCCCGCACCGATGGCGCGGACAGCCAGGAGAACGACATCCGGGCGGTCGGCGGCATCCTCTACTTCGCGCTCACCGGCTCGTGGCCACACGCCGAGGCGCCGCTGCACGGCGCCACCGCCGGTCACGGCCGGGCCGCCATCCCGGACGCCGTTCGCGACGCCGGAGGTGGCATCGCCGCGCCACGTCAGGTCCGGGCGGGTGTGCCCGCGTACCTGGATGACCTGACAATGGATCTGCTCGACGCCGAGATCGCGCCGCCGTCGTCCGATGTGCTCGCCGCCGAGCTGGCCCGACTGGACGTGCCGGCCGAGGAGGAGCACTACCTCGAAAACAGCGGCCCGTTGCGATTCGCCGCCGAGACCGGCGAAGAGCCGTCGCCGCTGGCCGCGGCTGGTGGTCGCAAGGTCGCCGTGGGCATCGCCGGCCTGCTGGCGGTTGCCCTGGTCGGTCTGCTGATCGGCATCAGCACGCTTGGCGACAAGGACCCGCAGGCCAGCCAGAGCCCGGCGCCGTCGGCAAGCGCCCCGGCCAACGATGCCACTCCGGCCGCCGTCGCGGTCCGCAAGCTGCCCGTGAAGGACGTTCGGATCGTCGACCCCGACAGCCTGAAGCGCGATGAGCTGGACGGCGCCAACAAGGCGGTCGACGGCGACCCGGACAAGGGCTGGGGCACCGACACGTACACGGCCGCCAAGTTCGGCAACCAGAAGCAGGGCATGGGGATCTGGCTGGATCTCGGCGCGCCGCATACCGTCAAGTCGGTACAGGCGGTCCTCTCGGCCCGGGGCGCCTCCGCCCAGCTCCTCACCGGCACCGTCAACCCGCCGTCGACCTCCAACGGCGACAAGCAACTGATCGCCAACTACCGGACCGCGAAGACCGCCATCGGGCAGCCCTTCGAGGACCACGACGGCACCACGATGGCGTTCGACGGCTTCAACGCCGACGCGAAATACCAGTACCTGCTGTTCTGGATCACCGAGTTGCCGCCCAGCGATGGGGGCTACCAGGTCGACGTCCAGGAGATCACGGTCCAGGGGTCGTGATCCTGGCAGCTCCGCCGTGGCACCGCATCCGCAGGACGTGGTGATGGACGGGCGCGCCGCCGCTTCCGATCTGGAGTTGCTGCGCGCCCACGTCGACGGCGACGGGCAGGCCTTCGCCGAGCTGTTCCACAGGCACCGCGACCGGCTCTGGGCGGTCGCCCTACGTACGCTCGGTGATCGTGAAGAGGCCGCCGACGCGCTCCAGGACGCGCTGCTCTCCGCGCACCGGGCGGCCGCTCGGTTCCGCGGTGACTCCGCCGTCACCACCTGGATGCACCGAATCGTGGTAAACGCCTGCCTGGATCGGATCCGTCGCCGGCAGGCGCACCCGACCGTGCCGCTGCCGGACGGCAACCGGGCAGGGGACGGCTCGGGCATCGGCGGGATCGAGCCGGTCGCCCCCGCACCGGACCACGACACCGCGCTTGTGGTCCGCGAGGCGTTGGCCGCGCTGCCCCTCGAGCAACGTGCCGCGCTGGTGCTCGTGGACGTGCAGGGCTACCCGGTCGCCGAGGTCGCCCGGATCCTCGGTGTCGCCGAGGGAACGGTGAAGAGTCGGTGCGCCCGGGGACGGGCGCGGCTGGCCGTGCTGCTCGGGCACCTTCGGCCCGCCGGCACCTCGCCGCCGTCGGCCCGCCCGGACCCGACCGGCCCGACCAGGGAGGTGCCGGGCGTCACGCCGGGGAACCCAGGCCCGGTCGAGGGCGTCGGATCGGGGTCGGGGCGATACCGGCGGGACGCCAACCAGGAGGACACGTGACGACCGAGGGGTTCCGGGAGGTCGACGACGACCTCCTCGCTGACTACCTCGGCGGGGCGTTGGACGGCACCCCGCAGCAGGAGGAGGTCGCCCGGCTGGTGTCCACGGACCCGGCCTGGACCGAGGCGTACGCGCTGCTGGCCCCCGCGCTCGCGGAGGTCAGCACGGACCTGGGCCGCTGGGCCGAGCCGTCGCCGCGGATGCCGCAGGCGATCACCGACCGTCTCGTCGCCGCGCTTGTCGACGCGGGGCCGCCGGTCGGAGACAGCGCGACCGACGAGGACACCGCCGACGTCGACCGCCCCACGACATCGCCTGTCGTGCCGGTGCAGGGCGGGTCCCGTCGCTGGGCGGCCATCCCCGCACCGGCCCGTGCTGGTCGCCGGGCGTCCACCGGCCCGGGTCGCCGGCACGGTTGGCTCCGTCGCGGCACGCCGGTGGCCGCCGCGGTAATCGCCGTCGTCGCGGTCGCGCTGGGCCTCAACCAGCTGTCGATGAGCGCGAGCGACGACTCCGGCACCAGCGCCATCAATCGGCCGGTCCGTGCGCCCGCGGACGCCGCGGCGGCCCGCACCACCGGCCCGACACTGCGCAGCGGCACGGACTACACCCCGCAGACCCTCGGCAACGCGCCGGCCGCCGACCGGCAGACCACGTCCGGCCAGACGAGCGGTGCCGCGCCCGGTTCGCAGCCGGGGGTGGGCACCGAGCAGGAGCGACGCTCGTCGCCCGACGGGCTGGACCAGTTGGCCCGGCTGACCACCGAGGCCGCACTGAGCACCTGCCTGGCCGAGGTGGCGGCGGAGCACGGATACGCTCCACTGGCGGTCGAAATGATCGACTACGCGCGTTTCCAGGGCGAGCAGACGCTTGTCATCCGATTCACCGACGTGACCGGGGCCCGCTGGGCCTGGGTGAGCGGCCCGGAGTGCGGAGTGCCGGGGTCCGGCGCGGACAGCCGGTATTCGGCGCGGGTAGGGTGAATCCACGGTCATCGGCACGATGAGCACCCACGTGACCTGACCCACCAGATGCCCGTCTCGGGAATCCACGCTTCGTACGATGACGTTCTGGAAGTCAGCTGTCGACCCCACCCAGGCGTCGGCAACTCGGATCAGCGCCGGTGCGCTCACCGACGCTGAACACACACACTCGGGAGACGGCAGTGGACGAGGTCCGCAACCTGATCATCATCGGCTCCGGGCCGGCCGGCTACACCGCGGCGGTCTACGCCGCGCGCGCCAACCTGAAGCCACTGATCATTGAGGGCGTGCAGTCCGGTGGCGCGCTGATGACCACCACCGAGGTGGAAAACTTCCCCGGCTTCGCCGACGGCATCCTCGGCCCCGAGCTGATGGACAACATGCGCAAGCAGGCCGAGCGGTTCGGTGCCGAGTTCCTCACCGACGACGTGACCCGGGTCGAGCTGGTGGACACCGGCGACGCCGGTTCCGGCGCGGTGAGCACCGTCTGGGTCGGCGAGACCGCGTACCGGGCCCGATCCATCATCCTCTCCACCGGTTCGGCCTGGCGTCCGCTGGGCGTGCCCGGCGAGCAGGAATACCTGGGCCACGGCGTCTCCTCCTGCGCCACCTGCGACGGCTTCTTCTTCCGCAACCAGCACATCGTCGTCGTCGGCGGCGGTGACTCGGCGATGGAGGAGGCCAGCTTCCTCACCCGCTTCGCGGAGTCGGTCACGATCATCCACCGCCGCGACTCGTTCCGGGCCAGCAAGATCATGGCTGAGCGGGCGTTGGGTAACGAGAAGATCAAGGTCGAGTGGAACAGCACCGTCGAGGAGATCCTCGGCGACGACGGCAAGGTCACCGGCGTACGGGTCCGCAACGTGCACACAGGTGACACCAAGGTGCTGGACGTGACAGGCGTGTTCGTGGCCATCGGTCACGACCCCCGCAGCGAGCTCTTCCGTGGTCAGGTCGAGATGGACGACGAAGGCTACGTCAAGGTCCAGGCCCCCGGCACCCGCACCAACGTCCCCGGCGTATTCGCCGCCGGTGACGTGGTCGACCACACCTACCGTCAGGCGATCACCGCGGCCGGCACCGGCTGTGCCGCGGCGCTCGACGCCGAACGGTTCATCGCGACGCTCAGCTGAAACAGGAAACACATCCCGGAGGAGGGGCACAGTGGGAAATACCAAGGCGGTCACCGACAAGAGCTTCGTCGCTGACGTGCTGCAGGCCGACAAGCCGGTTCTGGTGGACTTCTGGGCCGAGTGGTGCGGTCCCTGCCGCAAGGTGTCGCCGCTGCTCGAGGAGATCGCCGGCGAGATGGGCGACCGGGTCAGCATCGTCAAACTCAACATCGACGAGAACCCGGAAACCGCTCGCGCCTACCGGGTGATGTCGGTGCCGACGCTCACCGTGTTCAAGAACGGCCAGCCGGTGCAGTCCATCGCCGGCGCCAAGCCGAAGGGCGAGTTGGTCCGACTCATCGAATCGGCTCTCTGACCAGCAGAAACATCCACCGAACCCCGCCCCGCTCGTCGGGTGCGGGGTTCGGTGTCTTTCCGGCCGCTGTCTTTCCGGCCGCGTCGGGCGACGTTTTTCCCGGCCACGCCACCTCGCCGCCCCGGAACGCATAGCCTCAACCCTGGGCCGCCCGGCCAGCCAGTGTCGTGCAGAGGGGGTCGCGCCGTGCGTCCGATCCGATCCGGTGACCGGGGCCCCGCGGTCACGGAGATCCGCAGCATCCTGACCGGCCTCGACCTACTCACCGCCGCGGGACCGGCCGCCGACGAGTTCGACCTCGACACCGAGCGGGCGGTCCGCGCGTTCCAGCAGTCCCGGGGCCTCAGCGTGGACGGCCGGGTCGGCGCGGAAACCTGGCGCGCCCTGGATGCCGCCCGCTGGCGACTCGGCGCCCGCACCCTCTACCACGCGGTCCCCGACCCGCTCAGCGGCGAGGACGTCCGGTCACTGCAGGAGCGGCTGCTGGAGATGGGGTACGACGTGGGCCGAGCGGACGCAACCTACGGCATCCGGACGTCCCGGGCGGTTGCCCAGTTCCAGCGCGAGGTCGGCCTCACCCCCGACGGGTCCTGCGGCCCGCACACCATGAACGCGTTGCGCCGGATCGGCCGCAAGGTGGTCGGTGGCCGACCCCAGTGGCTCCGCGAATCCGACGCGATCCGGCAGTCCGGGCCCGCGCTGGTCGGCAAGACGGTGGTCGTCGACCCCGGGCACGGGGGCACCGATCCCGGGATGGTGGTGCCCGACGGGTCGCTGCGCTGGACGGAGGCGGACCTGGTGCATGACCTGGCCAGCCGGCTGGAAGGGCGACTCGCCGCGACCGGCGTACGGGTGCAGCTCACCCGCGGGCCGTCGCCCGACAGGTGCCTACCGGACACCGACCGGGCCCTGCTGGCCAACTCGCTGGGCGCCGACGTGTTCATCTCGCTGCACCTGGACGGCCACGCCAACCCCGATGCGGAGGGCGTCGCCACCTACCACTACGGCACCGACAACGGCGTGACGTCGGCGACCGGTGAGCGCCTGGCCGGGTTGGTGCAGCGGGAGATCGTCGCCCGGACGGGGCTCCGGGACTGCCGTACCCACGCCAAGACCTGGGACCTGCTGCGGCTGACGCGGATGCCGGCCGTCCGGGTCGAGGTCGGCTACCTCACCTCGCCCACGGACCGCGCCCAACTTGTCGACCCCCGTTTCCGTGACCGGGTCGTGGAGGCGATCGTGGCGGCGGTGCAGCGGATGTACTACCCGATCGAGCGGGACGTGCCCACCGGCTCGCTGGACGTCAGCGAACTGCGCGCCGTCGTGACCGCCGGCACGGTGGTCGACTGATCCGCCGGTTCGGCGATCAGGTGTTCGTGGAGCGGGTGGCGGGAGCGGGGCGGACCGGACGAAGCAGGGTCTCCGGGCTCATCGAGCCGAGCAACTTCTCCAGCGCGTACTCGACGTCGGACTTCCAGCTCAGCGCGGTCCGCAGCTCAAGGCGCAGCCGGGGGAAACGCGGATGCGGACGTACGGTCTTGAACCCCACCGAGAGGAAGAAGTCGACGGGTGCCACGCAGCCGCCCACGGGGTCGTCCGCGTCGCCGAACTTGGCGTCGCCGAACGCCTCGATGGCCTTGATCCCCCGCTTGGTCAGGTCCCGGGCGACGCCCTGCACCAGCATCCGGCCCAACCCGCCACCGGCGAACGCGGCGACCACGTTTGCCGTCATCAGCAGTGCCGCGTCCGCGGAGACCGGCGAGGTCGGGAACGCCATCGAGCGGGGCACGTAGGCGGGCGGCGCGTACGTCACGAAACCCGCGGGCATGCCGTCGACGTACGCGAGCTTGCCGCAGGAGCCCCACTCCAGCAGCGTCTGGGAGACCCACGCCTCCTTCTCCAGGCCCGGATCGCCAGCGGCGCAGGCCCGGTCGGCGGAGACCGGGTCAAGCTCCCAGTAGACGCACTGCCGGCACGGGCGAGGAACGTCTTCCAGCGTGTCGAGGGTCAGGCTGACCAGACGTCGCGACATATGGCGCATCCCCACAATAGGCTCGGTGGTAGGAGCGGCACGTAACGACAGCGCCGCCTTCCTGCTCCGACGAGCGATCGTACGCCGCCATTCGGCGATCCGGGAGGGGACGCGCAGATACCCACCTCACCGGGGGACGCCCCCCAGGGTCCGCCATGTGGTCGATCCGTATTTGTGGGGCGGCGGCGTGGTTCTGGCGGACTAGGATCGACAATCGGTGTCCCATCGCCATGGTTATCGGTGTATGGGGTACCCGGAGCGGTAGCCGCCCGAGCAGCGATCGAGGTGAGGTCATGACCGGCACGACACTCGACGACTACACCGACCGGTATGCCCGGCGGGTACGCGGGATGACCGCCTCCGAGATTCGAGCATTGTTCGCGGTGGCAAGTCGTCCAGAGGTCGTCTCGCTCGCCGGTGGCGCACCGTACATCGCCGCCCTTCCGCTGGACGCGGTCGGTGAGATGCTCGGCCGGCTCGGCTCCGAGCACGGCGTCACCACCCTTCAGTACGGCATCGGCCAGGGCACCCTCGAGCTGCGCGAGCGGATCTGCGAGGTGATGTCGCTCTCCGGGATCGACGCCGCGTGTGGCGCCTCCCCCGAGGACGTCGTGGTCACCGTCGGCGGGCAGCAGGCACTGGACCTGGTGGCTCGGCTCTTCCTCGACCCGGGTGACGTGGTGCTGGCCGAGGGGCCGACGTACGTCGGGGCGCTCGGGGTGTTCCAGGCCGCCCAGGCACAGGTCGTGCACGTGCCGATGGACGCGGACGGGCTGATCCCGGAGGCGCTGGAGACGGCCATCGCCGACCTGGCCCGCGCCGGCCGGCGGGTGAAGTTCCTCTACACGATCCCCACCTACCAGAACCCGGCCGGCGTGACGCTCAGCGAGGAACGCCGCGAACGGGTGCTCGACATCTGTGAGCGCGCCGGCCTGCTCGTCGTCGAGGACGACCCGTACGGTCAGCTCGGGTTCGAGGGTGAGGCCCCGGCGCCCCTGCGGGCCCGCCGCCGCGACGGGGTCTTCTACCTCAGCACCTTCTCCAAGACCTTCGCGCCCGGCCTGCGGGTCGGTTGGATCCTGGCACCGCACGCGGTCCGCGACAAACTCGTCATCGCCAGCGAGGCGCAGATCCTCTGCCCCAGCGTCTACGCCCAGACCGCGGTCTCCACCTACCTGGGCACGATGCCCTGGCGGCAGCAACTCAAGGTCTACCGCGAGGTCTACCGCGAACGCCGGGACGCGCTGCTCGACGCGATGACCGACCTGATGCCCGAGGGCACCACTTGGACCACGCCGGCCGGGGGTCTCTTCGTGTGGGCCACCCTGCCGGAGGGCCTCGACTCCAAGGCCATGATGCCCCGCGCGGTCGCCGCGCGGGTCGCCTACGTGCCCGGCACCGGCTTCTACGCCGACGGCACCGGCACCGGCGCGATGCGACTCAACTTCAGCTTCCCGCCACCGGAGCGGATCCGCGAGGGCGTCCGTCGGCTGGCCGGTGTGATGGAGCAGGAGATCGCGATGCGCCGGGTCTTCGGTGCCGTGGGCGGTGCCGCCGGCCGACGCGGCCAGGCCGGCTCCGACGTGCCAGGGCCCGACTTGGCATGATGCCGGCATGGGTACGACCGCCGCCGAGCGCCTCCTCGTGACCGATTCCGCCGTTCCGGCCGACCTGCGCGTCGTCGTGCTCGCCGGTGGGCTCTCCTACGAACGGGACGTGTCACTGCGCTCCGGTCGCCGTGTGCTCGACGCGCTGCGCGCCGTCGGCGTGGAGGCCGAACTGCGGGATGCCGACGTGGCCCTGCTGCCGTCGCTCGCCGCCGATCCGCCGGACGCCGTCGTCATCGCACTGCACGGCGCCACAGGTGAAGACGGGTCGCTGCGCGGCGTGCTGGACCTGTGCGACATCCCGTACGTCGGCTGCGACGCCCGAGCCTCCCGGGTCGCCTGGGACAAGCCGTCGGCCAAGGCGGTGCTCCGCGAGGCCGGCATCCCCACCCCGGACTGGGTGGCCCTTCCACACGACCGCTTCTCCGAGCTTGGCGCGGTTGCCGTCCTGGATCGGATCGTCGATCGACTGGGCCTGCCGCTGATGGTGAAGCCCGCACAGGGCGGGTCGGGGCTGGGGGGCGCGGTGGTCCGGGACGCCGCAGCGCTGCCCGCCGCGATGGTGGGCTGCTTCGCGTACGACTCCACAGCCCTGGTGGAGCGGTACGTGCCCGGCATGGACGTGGCGGTCTCCGTGATCGACCTGGGCAACGGGCCGCAGGCGCTGCCACCGGTGGAGATCGTGCCGCGCAACGGGGTGTACGACTACGCGGCCCGCTACACGGCCGGGCGGACCACCTGGCACGCTCCGGCCCGGCTGGACCCGGAGGTGTCCGCCACCGTCGCCGACGTGGCCCTCGCCGCGCACACGGCGCTCGGTCTGCGGGACCTCTCGCGGGTCGACGTGATCGTGGACGCCGCCGGCCAGCCCCACGTTCTCGAGGTCAACGTCTCGCCGGGCATGACGGAAACGTCGCTACTGCCACTCGCCGTGCAGGCCGCGGGCCTGGACTTCGGCCGACTCCTCGGCACCCTGGTCGCCCGTGCGGCGACCCGCGTCACCGCTCCCTGATCAACTCTCCGTCGCGTCGGCTCTCCGTCGCGTCGGCGCGAGCCGACCACGAGGTTTGCGCGGTTGCCGCGCGCCGGGACGGCCGCGCCACCCTCCTGGTCGGTCCGCGCTCAGGGAGCCGTCCGTACGCCGGATGCGCCCGGGCCGTCGGGAAGCGCGGATGCGGCAGGTGAAGCACTCGCAGTGCCGCCGTCCGGTGCCGCGCCGTCCGGTGCCGCGCTGTCGGGGGTAGCGCTGTCCGGGGCGGCGCTGTCCGCTTCGGCGCTGTCGGGGGTGGCCTTTGGGGCGGCGCTGTCCGCTTCGGCGCTGTCGGGGGTGGCGCTGTCGGGGGTGACGCTGTCGGGGGTGGCCTTTGGGGCGGTTTCGTTGGCCGCGCCGGGGGTGGCTTCGCCATCGGTGCTGCCCGCCCGGTCGCGACGGGCCTCGGCACCGCCGAGGTCTGTGGATCCGCCGGGAACCGGCTCCTCGGTGCCAACGGCGGCGGATGCTGACCTGCCGGATGTGGGCGCGCCGGCTGTTCGGGCGCCGGTCCCGGAGGCGCCGGTCGCCGAGAGGCCAGCCGCTGAGGTGCCGGATGTTGGGGCGGTGGATGCGCCGTCGGCGGGCTCGTTGGTGGCGGATGCCGACCGAACCTGTTCACCCGTCGGTTCGGTGTCGGCCGGCGAGCCGGGAACCTGCATCCCGTCGTACCGGCTGCCGGTGTCCGGGCTCAGGACGACGGGATCGGCGGCGGATGCCCCGTCGCCGTCGGTCTGGTCGGCGCTGGCGGTGAGTTCCGGCGCTGGTTCCGGGGTTTCCTCTGCTGCCTCGATGACCGAGGCGGCCTCCGCCGATGCTGCCTGGGCGGCGGCAGCGGCATCCGCAGCGGCGGACTGGGCCAGCAGACTGGACGGCGCCTGCCACTGAATCCGGGGTGGCTCGGCCAGCGGACGTCCGCCGAACTCGGCAAGCCAGGCGGCGACGAGCGCCAGATTCTCCCGCCACTGCGCCTCGGAGATCGGCGGCAGGATCGAATCCCACAGCGACAGGAAGGTGCCCCGCAGTTGGAGACGGCCATACGGCCGGGCGAGGAACCACATGTGCAGGTGGGCCGAGCCGTCTCCCCACCGGTTCACGTGCACCCGCGCCACACCGTCGAGCGACCTGATGGCCCGTTCCAGCCGCACGGTCATCACGCCCAGCTCGGCGGCGAGCAGGTTCGGCAGGTCACCAAGGTCGAGGTGCGTTCGCGATTCCAGGATGAGCACCATGGGCAGGCCGGTGGGCCGGTCCATGGCACGGACCCGCCACCGCTCGCCGACCCAGATGTAGGCCTCATCGGGTGCGTTGCAAGCGGTGCATTCCCGGAGACCCTCGCCCTTCCGGGGTGGTTCGACCGGGACCGGATCATCGAGTTGCTTCACGTGGAGGTCCCCCTCGAAGGGAAACGACGGCCACTGCGTGAAGTCCGGGACTGAGGGAGGGGTGTCGTGCACGACGCTGACCCTAACCGAGTCTGGCACCGCTGTCCCTACCTGTTTGACCGCTCCTGACCGACCAGATCAGTGCCCTCGGTCGGCCAGGTGTGCCACGTCACCACCGAGCGGTGAACCGATATCCACAGGCTGCCGAGATCCCCAACACAGGCCGTCATCCACAGGCTCACACCCGCTCTCACGCGCTGTTTCACGTGAAACAGGGGGTGCCTGTGGACAAAGGGTGTGGATAACTTTTTGGCCGGTTGGTCGTTGTCCGCAGGCCGCTGAACCGCGCGGCGGCAACCGCAAGACACCGCCGCCTCATCCGGGCCCAATCTGCCGTCCTCCGCCGCCGCGAAGGCTGCCCAAACGGGGTCGCTGGGTGTCAGGTGCCGGGGTGCCGGGGTGCCGGGGTGCCGGGGTGCCGGGGTGCCGGGGTGCCGGGGTGCCGAGGTGCCGAGGTGCCGAGGTGCCGGGGTGCCGGGGTGCCGAGGGTGGGCGTCGCGGCCGTGTCTGACGGGGCACAGGATCGCGCTCGATCATTGATGTAATGGCTTCCGCCGCCACCGAGGCCACCACAGCCTGGTTCGACCACGATCGGGTGTCGGGTCCACCTGACGCCGACTGGCCGCTGAACGCCGGCAGGTTCCGAGCGTTCTCCGAAGTCGATCTCCGTGCCGAGCCGTAACCCAGGGGCGTGTCCACGCCGACGCCTCGTTGAGAAGATCTCCGCGCCTCCGCTTGACGAGCGCCAGGGGGTGCAGGTGAGTACTGCGTCCCTCAAGGGATGTGGGACAGCACCGATCGTCGGACGACGCATCACGCCTCGGCTCGGCGTAGAGGCCGCCCAATCGCGAGCACAGGACACAGGCGCGGGGGCACGCCGACGGGGCTCGCGGACAACGAGCATGCGGACACAGAGCACCCGGACACAGGGCTCGCAGGCGCAGAGCCCGCGAACACAGAGGACGCGGCCTCATCGACGGACCGATGGTCGGTGACCGATCAGCAGAAGTGAGCCCTTCGGAGTATCGGGGCGACGAGCACGCGAGGCAGCAACCGAGCGACGACGACGGGATGCGCCAGCGCCGGTCCCCTGCGCGCCGGTGGCCTGGAGGTCCGGGTGGTCGCCGACGCCGAGCCTCAGGTACCGATGGCCGGAGGGTGCCGGCGGGCGTTCACGAACCAAGACGCGAGGTGCAGCCGACCGTCAAACACCAACGACTGGTGGGCCCGCTGGGCCTCGGCGCCGGCGGCCGGCAGTCTCCCGCTCGCCGTCCTCGTACCAACCAGCGGCACCCGCCGATCCTCGGACACCAACGACGGAAGACCTCGACGACCAGAGCGCTCCAGCGACCGGAAGCACACGCACCGAGCCGGAAGACCAGTGACCGGAGGCAGCAGCCAAACGTCGGGCGGCAGACGAGGGGGACATCGGAGTCGCCGGGGGCCGCATTCGGGCCGAGAGGCCTTCGAGGAGCTCTGGGCCAATGGGAGGTCACCCAGCGGCGCACGAGGCGGCAGCGGGCCACTCAGCGGCCGCAAAGTACCTCATGGTCATTCCGTTGAGGTCGAGGAGTTGCTCGCGTGGCCGATCTCCGTTTCACGTGAAACAAGCCCCGCGCGCCGCTGCGGTCGTCGGCCCCGCCTAGGCGAGGGGGATTGACCGCGTCGACTGCTGGACCACCCCGAGGGGTAGCGCTGGCATCCGGCGGTACGAAATCGTCGCGGTCCGCCCCGACGGGCCGCCGACCGCGAACTCACCCGCCAGCGAATCCAAGCCGGACAAGTCGAACGAGCGTGAAACGGCGGCCGTTTCACGTGAAACACGGCCAGCCGGATGTGGAACGGCCGCGCTACCCGGAGAGGGTGCGCGGCCGTGGGCGGAGGGGGTGTGGGCCTCAGTCCCCGCTCTCCTCCTGCTGCACTCCGATGATGCCGACGATTCGCTCCAGGTCGTCCACCGTCGCGAACTCGATGGTGATCTTCCCCTTGCTCCGGCCGATGTCGACCTTCACCCGGGTATCGAACCGGTCGGACAGTCGATCGGCGAGATCGGTCAGGGCCGGCGCGTGCGCCGTCGGCCGGCGCTTCGCGGCTTGGTTCTTCGCCGGCCCATCGTTGAGCGTGAGGGCGACGATCTCCTCGGTCGCCCGGACCGACAGGCCCTCCGCCACGATCCGCAATGCCAACTGCTCCTGCGCCTCGGTGCCGTCGAGGCTCAGCAGGGCGCGCGCGTGGCCCGCCGAGAGGATCCCCGCGGCGACCCGGCGCTGCACCTGGGCCGGCAGGTTCAGCAGCCGGATCGTGTTGGAGATCTGCGGACGGCTCCGGCCGATCCTGCGGGCCAACTCCTCGTGGGTGGCCCCGAACTCCTCGAGCAGTTGTTGGTAGGCGGCGGCCTCTTCGAGAGGGTTCAGATTGGCCCGGTGGATGTTCTCGAGCAGGGCGTCGCGGAGCATGGCGTCGTCACGTGTGTCCCGGATGATCGCCGGGATGCTCTCCCGCCCCACCGCCTGGGCGGCCCGCCAACGCCGCTCGCCCATCACCAGCTCGTACTTCTCGTCGTCGAGCTGCCGTACGACGATGGGCTGGAGGAAGCCGACCTCCTGGATCGAGGTCATGAGCTCCTCCAGGGCCTCCTCGTCGAAGACCTGGCGGGGCTGCTTCGGGTTGGGCAGGATCGCGTCGACGGAGATCTCGGCGAATCGCGCTCCGGGTACCGGGCTGAGCGTGGACTCCGGCTCGTGAACCGTCGCCCCGACGGGCAGCGCCGGAATGGCCGGGGTGCCGGTGTCGTCCGCGTACTCGTTCTCCGGCTCCGCCGTTACGGTCTCGGCGGCGCCCGGCACTGGCCCGGTCGGGATCAGCGCTCCCAGGCCCCTACCCAGACCGCCCCGAGGACGGTTCTTCATGCCTCGCCTCCCAGCGACTCGTCCGCACTACGCATTCCGGCCCACCGGCTCCTTGACGCCTCGCTCGGCAATCTCCTGGGCGGCCTCGAAGTAACTCGTGGCTCCCCGCGATCCGGGATCGTAGGTCATCACCGACTGGCCGTAGCTGGGTGCCTCGGAGACCCGGACGTTGCGGGGGATGACCGCCTGGAGAACCTTGTCGCCGAAGTGGTTCCGGACGTCCTGCTCGACGGCGTCGGCCAACCGGGTACGCCTGTCGTACATCGTCAGGAGGATCGTGGAGACGTCGAGCTTCGGGTTGAGGTGTTGGCGTACCAGGTTGATGTTGTTGATCAGCTGGTTGAGCCCCTCCAGGGCGTAGTACTCGCACTGGATCGGGATCAGCACCTCCTGCGCGGCAACCAGGGCGTTGACCGTGAGCAGGCCGAGCGACGGCGGGCAGTCGATGAAGACGTAGTCGAACTCGCCCGGGTACGCGGCGATCGCCCGGTCCAGGCGCGACTCCCGCGCCACCACCGACACCAGCTCGATCTCGGCGCCGGCCAGGTCGATGGTCGCGGGTACGCACCAGAGGTTGGGGATGCCCTCGACCGCCTGGGCCACCTCGGCCAGGGGGACGCTGTTGATCAGGCAGTCGTAGACGTCCGGGATTCCGGTGTGGTGTGGGACGTTGAGCCCGGTGGAGGCATTGCCCTGCGGGTCGAGGTCCACCACGAGCACCCGGTTGCCGTGCAGGGCGAGCGCCACTGCAAGGTTGACGGTGGTCGTGGTCTTGCCCACGCCGCCCTTCTGGTTGGCGACGCACATGACCCGGGTCCGGTCGGGCCGAGGCATGCTCACCTCGCCACTGGGATTCAGGATCTGCACGGCGCGCATCGCCTCCATAGCCAACGGTGGGTCATCCTCTTCGCGCGTCGGGGTTTCACGTGAAACGTACGTGGGGTCGGTCGCCACGGCAGCCAACGACTCGGTCGAAGCGACAGGTGGGTCGGCGATCACCGGCGCGGCGTCCCGAACGGCCGCCGCGCTGGGCTGGTGCGGGACCGCCGGCTCGAAGCGAACAGCCCTCGCGCTGTTACGCCGTCCCAATGTCTGCCGCACCTCGACGACATTGGCGGGTCGGGTCGACCCCTCCGATGTCCGTCGAGCCGCCGCCGGGTCCACGACTTCGGGCCCGGTCTGTTGAGCCGCTGGATCTCCGGCGAACGCCGGCGGATCGCCGTCCGTAGGTCGGGTCGCTGGCCCGGTCGTGCCGGGCGACCAGCTCGGGTAGTCGGTTTCACGTGAAACGGGATCGCCTGTCGACCCGGTCACGCGTGGATCGTCGTACCTGCCGTCGTCATGCACCTGTCATCCCTGCCCGCTTCGGATGGTCGGTCCGCGCCCCGGTCAACTTGGCCACACCCACGCTCGCAACCCAGAGCGTACGGCCCTCGGGAGCGGTCGGAGACCCGCGACGTCCGTCGCCCGCTCCACACTATCGACGCGCGGTCAGCCTACGGCGGACGGGCGCGGCCGGTCCACGTCGGGTTCTCATCCCCTCGTCCATCCGTACCGGTACAACGAGGCAACCCGCCCACCGGAAGCCCGCTGGACACGAGAGGTCAGCGTCGGCGGGGGCGGCTGCTCCGGGTGCGCTTGTTGGCCGCCACCCGCGCCGGGCCGATCATCCGCTCGCGCACGATCTCCACGACGGTGGTGGGCGGCTCGATCACCCCGGTCCCACAGAGGCGCACCGACGGCTCCCCGCCACCTAGTCGCGCCACCACCTCGGCGTGCTCCTCGATCTCGGCGGCCGCGGACGAACCCTTCAGCGCCAGCAGCCGGCCCCCACGGACCGCCAGGGGGAGACTCCAACCCGCCAGGCGATCCAGAGGCGCGACCGCGCGGGCGGTCACCACGTCGCCGCTTATCGGTTCCCGGCCGCTCGAGCCGGTGGCCGCCTCGTCCGCCCGACCGCGGAACACCCGCACCGACTTGGCCAGACCGAGTCGTTCGACGACCTCGATCAGGAACGACGTGCGTCGGGCCAGCGGCTCGATCAGGGTGACCGTGAGATCCGGGCGCGCGATGGCCAGGACCAGACCCGGCAGACCGGCTCCGGAGCCGACGTCGAGGACTGTCGCGTCGGACGGGATCAGCTCGGCGACCGCGGCGCAGTTGAGTAGGTGCCGGTCCCAGATGCGAGGTGCTTCTCGGGGACCGATCAGGCCGCGGACGACACCGTCGGTGACCAGCAGCTCGGCGTACGCGGCGGCCAGGTCGAGACGATCGCCGAAGAGGGTGAGTGCGGCCGGAGCCAGCTCCGGCGGCACCGCCGCGTCATTTGGCGACGGGGCGGAGTCGAGCCGGTCTGATTCGGCGCCAGCCCCAGCGGGTTGGACAGCGGACGGCCCGAGCGGCGTGCCGCCCGGGCCGGTCACGGCGTCGGCCGTGTTGTCGTCGTGGGTCACCCGGTCAGTCCGCCGGCCGTACGACGATGCGCCGGTTCGGCTCCACGCCCTCGGACTCGCTCGCCACACCGGACATGGCGTTGACCACGTCGTGCACGCACTTGCGCTCGAACGCGGACATCGCCTCCAGGCGGACCGGCTCGCCGTACTCCTTGACCTTCTCGACGGCGTTCTTGGCGACCGCGGCGAGTTCCTTGCGGCGGTTCGCCCGGTAGCCGCCGACGTCGAGCAGCAGCCGGCTCGGCGTGCCGGTCTGCCGGAAGACGGCGAGGCGGGTCAGCTCCTGGAGCGCCTCCAGGGTGGCCCCCCGCTGGCCGACCAGGTTCTGCAACCGCTCGCCGACGACCTCGACCATCGGGCGCCCAGCGGCGACCAACTCGTCGATGTCGCCGTCGTAGTCGAGGATGTCGAGCAGCCCTTCGACGTAGTCGGCCGCGATCTCGCTCTGCCGGAACAGGTCGCTCTCGCTGACCGCCTTCTTCACCCTGCCGCCAGCGGCGGTATCGGTGTCCTCGTCGGCAGCGCTGTCGTCGTCGGTCTCGGTGTCGTCACCGTCCACCGCGAGCGTTGCGGTCTCCTCCTCGTCCAGGGACTGCTCGGCGTGGGGGATGCTGGTCTCGGTCACGGTCTCATCTCCGTACTCGCTCGGCCGGACCGTCGGGTCCGACTGGTTTCCCGGGGCCGGCGGGAGGTCGCCGGTGCCCGCGGGCACGTCTGTACGGGCAGTGTCGCCCGTGGCCGCAGGATGCGCGGTCGGTTCCGCTCGGCGCCACCGGACGGCGGCTGCACGGTGCGGAGCGGGCCGCCGCCGGTCACCCGGCGACGGCCCGCACAGGTCAGCCCTGCCGCTTGGCGGGACGGCTCTTCTTCGGGTTGTTCACCGGCTTGGCCCCGGGCTTCGGGCCGGCCACCTTGGGCGCGGTCGCCTTGACCGGCGCCGGCGGGGCCGCCTTGCCCCGACCGAACAGACCACCGGACTTGGCGGGCTGCACCGGGTTGCGCGTGGCCGCGGGGGCGACGGCCTTCTTGGCGGTCACCGGCGGCGGGAACTTCCGCAGCACCCACTGCTGCTGGCCGAGGGTGAAGAGGTTGTTGGTGACCCAGTAGATGATGACGCCGATCGGGAAGATCGCGCCGGAGATCAGCAGCGACGCCGGGATGCCGTAGAGCATCAGCCGCTGGATCATCCGCTGCTGCGGGTCCTCCGCCCAGCCGGTCTTCAGGATCATCTGACGGCTGGTCAGGTAGGTGGTCGCGATCATGATCAGGACCAGGATGCCGGCAATGATCTTGACGGTGCTGCCGGTGGCGCCGAGGCGGGACAACTCGTCGGCCGTCGAGCCGAACTTGCCGGCGATCGGGGCGGTGAAGAGCTTCGCCTGCGAGGCGCTCGTGAACTGGTCGACGCTCCACCCGTACAGGGTCTTGCCCTGGTTCGCCGGGTCCAGCCGCTTCAACGTGTGGAAAAGACCCAGGAAGACCGGGATCTGAAGGAACATCGGAAGGCAACCCATCAGCGGGTTGGCCTTCTCCTTCTTGTAGAGCTCCATCATTTCTTTCTGGAGCGTCTCCCGGTCACCCTTGTGCTTCTCCTGAAGCTCCTTGACCTTGGGCTGGAGCGCCTGCATCGCCCGCTGGGACTTGATCTGCTTGACGAAGACCGGGAACAGGATCACCCGGACGGTGACCACCAGGAAGATGATGGACAGGATCCAGGCGAAGTTGGTGCCGATCACCGCACCAACCGGCACCCCGATGGCGTCCCAGGCGGAGTGCCAGGTCAGCAGGATCCACGAGATCGCGTAGTAGATCCAGTCGAGGCTAAAGTCCACTCTCAGGCTCCAGTCACATCAGCACGACGGCGGCCGCCCGGCTCCGGCACCGGGTCATACCCACCAGGGTGGAAGGGGTGGCAGCGCAACAGCCGCCGGACCGCCAGCGCGGCTCCCCGGAGCGCGCCGTGCCGAGCGACCGCCTCTTGGGCGTACGCGCTGCACGACGGGTAGAACCGACAGCGGGCCGGCAACGCCGGACTTATCCACCGACGGTACGCGATGATGGGCGCGATCAGCACCTTGGCACCGGTTGTCCGCGGACGTGGGCTGGTCTCCTCGGCACCGGTCATCGGGACCGCCGCTCGCGGGGCGACCGGGCGACCGCGATGGCGGCGTCCAGGTCGGTGGCGAGGCGAGGGTACGACGCCTCCGCCGCTGCGGGCAGCGCCCGGACGACAAGGGTGCTGCCGGCGGGCAGGACGGTCAACCGATCCTGGACCAGTGCCCGCAGCCGACGCTTGACGCGGTTGCGGATCACCGCGTTGCCGACGGCCTTGGACACGACGAAGCCGGCGCGGGACGGCGCGGGTGATTGCTCCGCACTGTCGTCCCGCACCGGCTCCGACGAGGTCGAAAGGTAGGGGTCGGCGACCAGCGGCACGGTCAGGTGGACCACGACGGCGCCACGTCCGACGCGTCGGCCACCGCGAACCGCTGCGGCGAAGTCAGTGCTGCGCCGCAGTCGCTGCGCGGCGGCCAGCACGACTGCTCACGTCCCCTGACCGGCCCGGTCGGCTCAGGCCGACAGGGTGGTGCGACCCTTGGCGCGACGGCTCGAGAGGATGGCACGGCCGGCACGGGTGCGCATGCGCAGCCGGAAGCCGTGGGTCTTCGCGCGCCGGCGGTTGTTCGGCTGGTAGGTGCGCTTGCTCACGTCAGGCTCTCCGTTTTCGTACGCGCCCCGCGCGACGGGATCGCCGGGGTCGTGTGGTGGTGTCCAGGCCACCTCGACGGTGGCCTCCGATCGGTGCTGTCCGGCGGTGCGGGACCTCGACGATGCGGGGGAATGCGACCGCGGACAGCAAGCACCCATCACCCTAGCAGAGGGCGAGAAAGCAACCGTTCCAGCCTACGCAGGGGGGCAATGACCGTCAAACACCCCGAGGAGCGGCCAACAGGACGCGCCCGAGGCCGAGGGGTGGTTTTCGCTGATGCCGACAAGGGTGTCGCCGCGTCGCCGGTTGATGGCGCAGGGACAACGCTGTTACCGTGCCCGATTGCGGTGAGCGTCTTCAAGCGCCGGTCGTCGCGCAGGCAAGACCGGACAAGGTAGTGAATCGTTCGGCACGGTGAACCCGCTTCAGCGCCCGGTCAGGCAGGGGGCAGGTCCCACCCGCGTCCGGCAGCGGCCACAATCGGTCGGTACACAGGCTGTGGATAACTTGTGGATGACCACCGGTCGGCCGACCGGGTGGGGTGTTGTTCCACCCGCGAACGCGGCGGGCCCGGGATGGCCGGCTGGCAGACAGCGGCGGCCGGGAGCAGAAGCGAGGGGGTGGCACGACGGTGGCCGGTACGACCGACCTTGCCGCAGTGTGGTTAGCGGCGACCGACGAGCTTGCCGACGAGATCATCTCTGCTCAGCAGCGCGCCTACCTCCGACTGACCCGGCTGCGGGCGATCGTCGAGGACACCGCGCTGCTCTCCGTCCCGGACGCGTTCACCCGTGACGTGATCGAGTCACGGCTACGCCCGGCGATCACCGAGGCGCTCACTCGCCGGCTCGGCCGACCGATCCAGGTGGCGGTCACCGTTCGGGTGGCCGAGGATGCCACGGGCCGACCGGCCGGCACCGTCTACCGCAGCGCCCCGGAGACCAGCCCGTTCGACGTCGAGGGTCCGGCTACCGCACCCTTCGACGACCACGGCGCACGAGCGCACGCCGACACGATGATCCCTGAGCAGTCACACGCGCCCCGGACGTCCGAGCCGGTCGCGCCACCCGCACCCGCGGGTCCGCCGCTCGCGCCGAGCGTCGACGCGCATCGTCCCGGGATGATCCCCGCCAGTCGGGACGGGCAGGAGGCGCTGTTCAGCGCTTCCTTCGCGGAGCCGATGCGGTCGCCCCGACCGGGGCCGGACCGGCGCGGCTACGACGAGCAGGCCGCCCGCCTCGACCCGCCGGGCCCGGACACCCGGCCCTACGAGCAGCGCTACCGGGAAGATTCGGGGTCGCCGCGCGACCAGCACGTGATCCGGTCGATGCCCCGCGACGGCGGCACGGACAGCGGCCCGGGGCGCAGCGGAGTCGACCACCGGGCGGGTGGCCGGGACGATCGCCGGCTGCCCGGCGCCGACACCGGCGGCAACCGACTCAACCCGAAGTACATGTTCGAGACGTTCGTCATCGGATCGTCCAACCGGTTCGCCCACGCGGCGAGCGTGGCGGTGGCGGAGTCCCCGGCGAAGGCGTACAACCCTCTCTTCATCTACGGGCACTCCGGGCTGGGCAAGACGCACCTACTGCACGCCATCGGGCACTACGCCACGACGCTCGGCAACGCCCGCTCGGTCCGGTACGTCTCGACCGAGGAGTTCACGAACGACTTCATCAACTCGCTCCGGGACGACAAGACAAGCGCGTTCCAGCGGCGCTACCGCGACGTCGACATCCTGCTGATCGACGACATCCAGTTCCTGGAGAACCGCGAGCGTACGCAGGAGGAGTTCTTCCACACCTTCAACACCCTGCACAACGCCAACAAGCAGATCGTGATCACCTCCGACCGGTCGCCGCGTCAGCTCGCCACCCTCGAGGACCGGATGCGTACCCGGTTCGAGTGGGGGCTGCTGGCCGACATCCAGCCACCGGACCTGGAGACCCGGATCGCGATCCTGCAGAAGAAGGCGGCGCAGGAACGGATGTACGCCCCGCCGGACGTGTTGGAGTTCATCGCCTCGCGGGTGTCGAACTCGATCCGGGAACTGGAGGGCGCCCTGATCCGGGTGACGGCGTTCGCCAGCCTGACCCGGTCGACGGTCGAGCTGTCCCTGGCCGAGGAGGTGCTCCGGGACTTCATGCCCGACGGCGCCGGGCCGGAGATCAACGCCGACCAGATCATGGCGTCGACCGCCGACTACTTCGGGGTGAGCCTGGAGGACCTGCGCGGTCAGTCCAGGTCCCGGGTGCTGGTGAACGCTCGGCAGGTGGCCATGTACCTGTGTCGGGAGTTGACCGAGCTGTCGCTGCCCCGGATCGGGCAGGCCTTCGGCGGCCGGGACCACACCACAGTGATGCACGCCGACCGGAAGATCCGTCAGCAGATGGCGGAGCGTCGCTCGCTCTACAACCAGATCGCCGAGCTGACCAACCGGATCAAGCAGAACAGCTGAGGCGTACGCCGCCGTGGCGGCGGCACGCAGCCCAGGAAACGCCCGACCGGATCTCCGGTCGGGCGTTTTTTCGGTCCGCCAACTGGACTCTCGACATGGTGTAGGCCACAGCATGGAGGCCGTGACCGCCTCGCCTCCCACTCGTTGTCCACAGCTCGTTGTCCACCGTCGGTGGATAACTACGGTCCGTCCATCTTCGGTTACCCACAGGCTGTGGAGAAACCCTGTGTACGGAGCTGTGGACGCCTGGGGACAACCGTCAGGTTTTCCACCGACGACCGTCGACCTGTGTACGAGCTGTTGAAGGTTCTGGGGATAACGGCAATGGTGATCTTCATCGTCGTCCACAGGCTTGGGGAGAAAGTCGGTGGATTACCGGTGGACAACCGGTGGACAACGGTGGACAACCGAGCGCCGAGACCGGGCTGTGGACAGGCAAGCCGGTTGTACCCCCGGTTCTCCACAGGTAAATCACCTGTAGATAACCTGTCTGAGCTGCGCAGACCCGGGTTTTCCACAGTTTGCACAGGTGCGATGAAGACGATGAGTTATCTCTTCTAAGAGAACAAAAACCAATCATCACCGTTGGGCTTTCTGTGGATCGTGCCGAACGCTGCCCGATCGACAGGTCAGCACCGACACGAACCATGGGGTCGGGCGCACAGCCGATACCCCCGCGCCCTAAGGTGCGATGGGTACCCGCACGGTCGGGCGGGACGGTAGGCAGCGGTCGGCATGAGAGAGTTGTCGCTGACGTCGACGCGGAGGCATTAATGAAGTTCCGAGTGGAGCGCGACGCGCTCGCCGAGGCCGTGGCGTGGACCGCGAAGAGCCTGCCCAACCGGCCATCCGTACCGGTGCTCGCCGGGGTGATGCTCCGGGTCACCGACGGCAACCTGCGGGTTTCCGGGTTCGACTACGAGGTCTCCAGCCAGGTGACCGTCGAGGTGCAGGGTGACGCCGACGGCGCCGCCCTCGTCTCCGGCCGCCTGCTCGCCGAGATCACCAAGGCGTTGCCGGCCAAGCCGGTGGACATCGCCGCGGTCGGCGCCCACCTCGAGCTGGTCTGTGGCAGCGCCCGGTTCACCCTGCCCACCATGCCGGTGGAGGACTACCCCGCGCTGCCCGAGATGCCGCAGAGCGCCGGCACCGTCGACGCGGCCGCGTTCGCCACCGCGGTGTCCCAGGTGGCCATCGCCGCCGGCCGGGACGAGACGCTGCCGATGATGACCGGCGTCCGCGTCGAACTCTCCGGCAACACGCTGTCGATGCTCGCCACCGACCGTTACCGGTTGGCGCTGCGCGAGATCCAGTGGCAGCCGGACGACCCCGAGGTCAGCATCAACGCCCTGGTGCCCGCCCGCACCCTGAACGACACCGCCAAGGCCCTCGGGCCGCTGGGCGGCGAGGTCACCCTCGCCCTCGCCCAGGGCGCTGCCGGCGAGGGCATGGTCGGCCTGGCCGGCGGCACCCGCCGCACCACCAGCCGCCTGCTCGACGGCGCCAACTACCCGCCGGTGCGTTCGCTCTTCCCGGCCACCCACAACGCCGCCGCCCGGGTTTCGGTGAGCACCCTCATCGAGGTGGTCAAGCGCGTCGCGCTCGTCGCCGAGCGGACCACCCCGGTGCTGCTGAGCTTCAGCGCCGACGGCCTGGTGGTCGAGGCCGGCGGTTCCGAGGAGGCGCGGGCCAGCGAGGCGATGGAGGCCATCTTCACCGGTGACGCGCTGACCATCGGCTTCAACCCGCAGTACCTCATCGACGGCCTGGCCAACCTCGGTTCGCAGACCGCCGTGCTCTCGTTCGTCGACGCCTTCAAGCCCGCGGTGATCTCGCCCGCCGGCGAGGATGGAGAGGTCATTCCGGGGTACCGGTACCTCATCATGCCGATCCGCGTCTCGCGCTGATCGCGCCCAGCAACACCCAGATCCACGGAGGTAGAAACACATGCAGCTCGGCCTTGTAGGACTCGGCCGGATGGGCGGCAACATGCGGGAGCGGTTGCGTGCCGCTGGTCACGAGGTAGTCGGTTTCGACCACAACGCCCAGCTTAGCGACGTCCCGACCATCGCGGGCCTGGCAGAGAAGCTTGAGTCGCCGCGCGCGGTCTGGGTGATGGTGCCCGCCGGTGTCACCGATGCCACCATCGACGATCTGGCCGAGGTGCTCGGCGAGGGCGACATCATCATCGACGGCGGCAACTCGCGCTTCAGTGACGACGCACCCCGGGCCGAGCGGCTCAACGAGCGGGGTATCGGCTACGTCGACGTCGGCGTCTCCGGCGGCGTCTGGGGCCGGCGGAACGGCTACGGGCTGATGGTCGGCGGCGCCCAGGAGCACGTGGACCGGCTGATGCCGATCTTCAGCGCGCTCAAGCCGGAGGGCGAGTTCGGCTTCGTGCACGCCGGGCCGGTCGGCGCCGGGCACTACTCGAAGATGGTGCACAACGGCATCGAGTACGGCCTGATGCACGCCTACGCCGAGGGCTACGAGCTGATGGCGGCCTCGGAGTTGGTGACGAACGTGCCGGGCGTCATCAAGTCCTGGCGGGAGGGCACAGTCGTCCGTTCCTGGCTGCTCGACCTGCTGGACCGGGCGCTCGACGAGGACCCGGAGCTGGCCGACCTGAGCGGCTACACCGAGGACACCGGCGAGGGCCGGTGGACCGTCGACGAGGCGGTCCGGCTGGGGGTGCCGCTGAACGTCATCACCGCGTCGCTGTTCGCCCGGTTCACCTCGCGGCAGGACGACTCGCCCACCATGAAGGCCGTCTCCGCGCTGCGTCAGCAGTTCGGTGGCCACGCCGTCCACAAGCGCTGAGCGGTATCCACAACCTGTGTATGTCCACCGGCTGGAACTTGTCGACTTCCGCTCCTACGAGCGGGTGGCCGTCGACCTCCAGCCGGGGGCGAACGTCCTGACCGGCCCCAACGGCGTCGGCAAGACGAACCTCGTCGAGGCGCTGGGCTACGTGGCGACCCTGGACTCACACCGGGTCGCCACCGACGCTCCGCTGGTCCGGATGGGCGCCACCGCCGCGGTGATCCGCTGCGCGGTGGTGCACGACGGCCGGGAGCTCCTCGTCGAGTTGGAGATCGTGCCCGGCAAGGCCAACCGGGCCCGGCTGGGCCGCTCGCCGGCGCGGCGGGCCCGGGACGTGCTCGGCGCCCTGCGACTCGTGCTCTTCGCCCCGGAAGACCTTGAGTTGGTCCGGGGTGACCCGTCCGAGCGCCGCCGCTACCTGGACGACCTGCTGGTCAACCGGCAGCCCCGGTACGCGGGCGTGCGGGCCGACTACGAGCGGGTGGTCAAGCAGCGCAACGCCCTGCTGCGCACCGCGTACCTGGCTCGCAAGACCGGCGGGACCCGCGGCGGTGACCTCGGCACCCTCGCCGTCTGGGACACCCACCTGGCCCAGCACGGCGCGGAGCTGCTCGCCGGTCGACTGGAACTCGTGGCCGCACTCACCCCGCACGTCGCCAAGGCGTACGACGCGGTGGCCGCCGGCCGGGGCGCGGCGAGCATCGCCTACCGACCCTCGATCGAGCTGGCCGAGCCGACCACCGACCGGGCCGCGCTGGCCGACGCGCTGACCACCGCACTGGCCGCGTCCCGC
Source organism: Micromonospora sp. DT228 (assembly GCF_049841595.1). Classification (NCBI taxonomy): domain Bacteria; kingdom Bacillati; phylum Actinomycetota; class Actinomycetes; order Micromonosporales; family Micromonosporaceae; genus Micromonospora; species Micromonospora sp. DT228. The sequence continues at coordinate 4,923 of NZ_JBNCKO010000015.1, read as the reverse complement.
TCCGCCGAGATCGAACGGGGCACCACACTCGTCGGTCCCCACCGTGACGAGCTGGCGCTGGCCCTCGGCCCGCTGCCCGCCAAGGGGTACGCCAGCCACGGCGAGTCCTGGTCGTTCGCGCTCGCGCTGCGGCTGGCCGGGTACGACCTGCTGCGCGCCGACGGGATCGAGCCGGTGCTTGTGCTCGACGACGTCTTCGCGGAGCTGGACACCGGCCGCCGGGAACGGCTGGCGGAGCTGGTCGGCGGGGCGAGTCAACTGCTCGTCACCTGCGCGGTGGACGATGATGTGCCAGCGGCTCTGCGCGGCGCCCGCTACCAGGTCGGCGAGGGGACGGTACACCGTGTCGGATGAGCCACGCCCCGGACGACCGGAGACCGGCAAGGGTGACGCCGCAGCCGCGCGTACCCCCGGGGTGGAAGCGACCGGCGGTGAGCCGGCGGCCGCCGCCGGGCCGGAGCTGGCTCGGGCGGTGCTCGACGCGGCGCTGTCCCGCCGGCAGGCGGCGGCCCGTGCCCGGCGTACCCCCGGTGGCGCGGGCGGCGACGCGGCCGGCGGGTCGGGGCGGCGGTTGCGCGGCTACTCCGGGCCCGGCCCCGACCCCCGCGACCCGCAGTCGCTCAGCGCGGTGCTCAACCGGCTGGTGCAGGCGCGGGGCTGGCAGCAGCCGGCGGCGGAGGCCACCGTGTTCGGCGCCTGGGAGCGGGTCGTCGGCGCGGAGGTGGCCCAGCACAGTCGCCCGGTCAAGCTGGAGAACGGCGAGCTGACCGTGGAGGCGCGTTCGACCGCGTGGGCGACCCAGTTGCGTCTGCTCGCCGGCTCGCTGCTCAAGCAGATCGCCAGCGAGGTCGGCCACAACGTGGTGCGCAAGCTGCACATCCACGGCCCGGCCGCGCCCTCCTGGGGGAAGGGGCCACGCCGGGTACGCGGCCGGGGGCCCCGCGACACGTACGGCTGAGTCGACTCCTCAGCCGTTGCGGGCCTCGCGGGCCGCTCGCCTGCGTTCGCGCTGTTCCCGGGTGTAGCGCTTGCGTTCGGCCAGGTCGCGTTTCCACGCCTCACGAGCCTCGGTCGAGCCGCCCTGCACCGCACCCTGGACACCCTCGGCCGGGCCGGCGAGGTGCCGGAAGGCCCAGCTCAGGAGTCGGCCGCCCTCGCCCGGGGCCCTGGTGACCGCGCCGTCCTCGCTCATCTGCCGCCCTTTCCCGCTTCGCGTTCGTCCGCCCGCCGTACGAGCAGATGGTTGGGGCACCAATTGTTCGTACACCAACGATCGGTAGAGTAGTCACCGTGCCTGGGGAGAGCAACCGATGAACGAACGACCGGATCGCGTCGATCCGTTGGCGCTGGAGCAGCAGGTCTGCTTCGCCCTGTCGGTGGCCGCGCGCAGCGTGGTGGCCGTCTACCGGCCACTTCTGGAACCGATGGGGCTCACCCATCCGCAGTACCTGGTCATGCTGGCGCTCTGGCAGCACGCGCCGCTGTCCGGTCGCGACCTCAGCCGCCTGTTGCAGCTCGACCCGGGCACGCTCTCACCCCTGCTCAAGCGGCTCGAAGCGGCCGGCTACCTACGCCGGGAACGAGACCCCGGCGACGAGCGCAGCCTCGCCGTCACCCTCACCGCCAGTGGCGCCGCGCTGCGGAGCCAGGCGGAGCTGATCCCGGCCGCGATCGTGCGGCGACTCGGGCTGCCCGTGGAGGACCTGCAACACCTGCACGCGGTGCTCACCCAGGTGATCGCCGCCGCCAACCGACCGGGCAGCGACCAGCCCGCGGCGGAGACCGGCGCGGCGGGTCAGGCGTCGGCGTAGACGGCGAAACCACGCTCCGCGCAGCGCCTGTAGAAGGCGGCGAGCACGCCCAACTCGGCGCAGGTGAAGTTCCACTGCGGCGGGTCACCGCGCTCGTCGCGCAGCGCGTCGAGTCGGGTCTCCAGCCACCGCAGCTGCTGCTCGGCCAGTCTGCCGTCGCCGAGCAACGAGCGCAGCACCGTGCTCACCGAGTCGAAGGTGACCGCCTCACCGTGCGCCCGGTGCCCGGCCACGAATCGCTCGATGCCGCTGGCGATCCAGGAGCAGCCGTCCGGGTCGATCACCGGGTCCTCGTCCTCGGCGGCGGCGTCTGTGGCGTACAACACACCTTCCAGGCCGAGCAGTAGATCCACCAACTCGGTGTACGCGGTCGCCCGGATGGTGCCGGTCTTCGCGATCAGCTCGGCCAGCGCCGCGGTCGGCGCGGAGATGCGCGGCAGATCGACGATCTCGCCGAAGTCGACGAACTCGGCCGGCGCGACCGGATCGTAGAAGCGGCCGGTACGCGGCCAGTGCACCGCGACGTTGTCCAGCCCCATCTGTCACCTCTTAAAGAGCACGTGTCGGGTCGATCGGGTCGATCGTCCCGGTTCCGGCCGGTAAAGATCAAGCTTGGTTCCGGAGCGCCGCAAACGTACGGCACTGACGCTCCGGCCGCGACCCCCGACCCGCCCGAGCGCGGGTCAACCCGTTCGGGGACGGCGCGTGCGATCGGGCCTTGGCGTGTGGGGGGAGTCGCGGGCAACGGGGTTCTGCCGGCTACGGACTTCTCAGCCGCCTCTCTGAGGGTGCCGAGTGGTGGTTCTGTCCCCCACGCACAGTAGGATTGACAGTGAGACGAAGACCCGGTGCGGGAGAGGGACGGGGCCGGTGGCCCCAGGTTCATTCTCCACGTCGGGTCGAGCCGATCGCGATCCGCGGGCAACCGCGGCGACCGGCGCGTTCGACCCGTTGTCCGGAGGTCTCCGGCACCGGTCCACGCGCCGACGTCGCGTCCTGTCCGCCGAACCCGCGCCCGACGCGCCCCTACCGGCGCGGCTGACGCGAGAAAGTGGCCGAGGGTGGCAGCGCAGGACAAGCAGGAGTACGGCGCAGAGTCGATCACCGTTCTCGAGGGGCTGGAGGCGGTTCGCAAGCGGCCCGGCATGTACATCGGGTCCACCGGCGAGCGCGGTCTGCACCACCTCGTCTGGGAGGTCGTCGACAACGCGGTCGACGAGGCGCTCGCCGGATACTGCGACACCATCGACGTGGTGCTGCTCGCCGACGGCGGCGTGCGGGTCACCGACAACGGCCGTGGCTTCCCGGTCGACCTCCACCCGAAGCTCAAGAAGCCGGGTGTCGAGGTCGCGCTGACCATCCTGCACGCGGGTGGCAAGTTCGACGGCAAGGCGTACGCGGTCTCCGGCGGTCTGCACGGCGTCGGCGTCTCCGTGGTGAACGCGCTCTCCACCAAGATGTTCGTCGAGATCCACAAGTCCGGCTCCGTGTGGCGGCAGCACTACACCAACTCCAAGCCATCCACGCTGGAGAAGGGCGAGCCCACCGACCGCACCGGCTCGGCCGTCTCCTTCTGGCCGGACCCCGACGTCTTCGAGACCGTCGACTTCGACTTCCAGACCATCTACCGACGCCTGCAGGAGATGGCCTTCCTCAACCGCGCGCTGCGCATCCACCTGCTCGACGAGCGGGTGGCCGAGGAGGAGGACGGCCGGCAGCGCGAGGTCACCTTCTACTACGAGGGTGGCATCGCCGACTTCGTCCGGCACCTCAACGCCTCCAAGAGCCCGATCCACAAGACCGTGGTCGAGTTCGAGGCCGAGGAGGAGGGCATGTCCCTCGAGATCGCCATGCAGTGGAACGAGTCGTACGGCGAGTCGGTCTACACCTTCGCCAACACGATCAACACCCACGAGGGCGGCACCCACGAGGAGGGCTTCCGGTCCGCGTTGACGAGCGTGGTCAACCGGTACGGCACCGACAAGAAGCTCCTCAAGGGCGACGAGAAGCTCTCCGGCGAGGACATCCGCGAGGGCCTGGCCGCGATCATCTCGGTCAAGCTGGCCAACCCGCAGTTCGAGGGCCAGACCAAGACCAAGCTGGGCAACACCCCGGTGAAGAGCTTCGTGCAGCGGGTCTGCAACGACCGGCTCGTCGACTGGTTCGACCGCAACCCGGCCGAGGCCAAGATGATCATCACGAAGGCCTCCCAGGCTGCTCGGGCCCGGATCGCCGCGCAGCAGGCGCGCAAGCTGGCCCGGCGCAAGTCGCTGCTGGAGTCCGGCTCGATGCCGGGCAAGCTCGCCGACTGCCAGTCGACCGACCCGCGCGAGTCCGAGGTGTTCATCGTCGAGGGTGACTCGGCCGGCGGCTCGGCCAAGCAGGGCCGCGACCCACGGACCCAGGCGATCCTGCCGATCCGCGGCAAGATCCTCAATGTGGAGAAGGCCCGGATCGACCGGGTGCTGAAGAACAACGAGGTCCAGGCGCTGATCACCGCGCTCGGCACCGGCATCCACGACGACTTCGACATGGAGAAGCTGCGGTACCACAAGGTGGTGCTGATGGCCGACGCGGACGTCGACGGCCAGCACATCCAGACGTTGCTGCTCACCCTGCTGTTCCGCTTCATGCGGCCGCTTGTCGAGATGGGCAACGTCTACCTGGCGGCCCCGCCGCTTTACAAGATCAAGTGGAACAAGAAGGGCGACGACGCGCAGTACGCCTACTCCGACCGCGAGCGGGACGGGCTGATCGCGCTGCGCCAGCAGAAGAAGCCGAACGCGAAGCCGGACGACATCCAGCGCTTCAAGGGCCTCGGCGAGATGAACTACCCCGAGCTGTGGGAAACCACTATGAACCCGGCCACGCGTACCCTGCGTCAGGTCACGCTCGACGACGCGGCGACCGCCGACGAGTTGTTCAGCGTGCTGATGGGTGAGGACGTCGAGGCGCGGCGGTCGTTCATCCAGCGCAACGCCAAGGACGTCCGGTTCCTGGACATCTGACGGACTGCGGTGGAGCGGGCCGGGCGCGGCCCGCCCCGCCACCGGCGCCCACACGTATAACACACCGGGGCGGGTATCCACCCGGGTTAGGACACACCCCAAAA
>NZ_JBNCKO010000014.1:70210-202242 GCF_049841595.1 Micromonospora sp. DT228 | reverse complement strand
TGTGGGGGGGGGGGGGGGGGGGGGGGGGGTGGGGGGGGGGGGGGGGGGGGGCGGGGGGGCCGCCCCCCCCCCCCCCCCCCCGGCCGGGTCAGTGGGTCGCCGGCGGGATGCTCTGCTCGTACTGGAAGACGTTGTGCGGGTCGTACTTCGCCTTGATCTTGCGCAGCCGCGGGAAGTTGCGCCCCCAGTAGGCCTCCTCCCACTCCGCCATGCCGATGTTCGGCACGTTGACGTAGGCGCCGTCCACGTAGGGCCGCAGCGCCAGGCTGAACTCGGCGATCCAGGCCTGGGCGATCGGGGTGACGGCATCGTCGCTGTCCGGCTCGCCGCGAGTGCCCCAGCCCGCGCCGGGCTCGGAGTAGAAGAGCGAGTCACGGTGCGGGAACGCCGCGCCGCCGAAGGGCTCCTGTCGTTGGGCTCCCCGGCCGAAGGCCTGGGCGAAGAAGTTGCTGTCCGGCGACGGGGCCTTCTCCATGAACCGGCGGACGATGCTGATCGCCTCTGTCGGGAAGGGTTCCCTGGTGAACTGCGAGTAGAACTTCCACTTCCCCGGATCTTCGTCGCTCGGGACCTGGAATCCGGCGTACGTCTCGCCCCAGCCGCCGACCTGCACGGTGACCTCGGGGTTGCCGATCGAGAGGAGCGGCTCCAACAGCCTCCTCGCCTCGGCCTCCGAGCCCTCGGCGAGCACCGCGAAAAACAGGATCTCGCCCGGGTGGACCTCGACCTGGGTGCCGAGACGGGGGTCGGCGAACGGCGCGGTGTGCTGCCAGAGGTCGAAGATGTCGTGCAGGTTGTCGAGGCCCGGCCAGGTCGCCTGCAGGTAGGCGACGCTCTCCAGCGGAGCCACCTGGTAGGTCAGGGACGTGACGATCCCGAAGTTGCCGTTTCCGGCGCCGCGCAGCGCCCAGAGCAGGTCCGCGTGGTTCCACGGGTCCACCTGGAGCACCTTGGCGCCGTCGGCCCCCGCCGCGACGACGATCTCCACGCCGATCAGGTTGTCGCAGGCCATGCCGATGTAGCGGGTGAGGAAACCGAGACCGCCCCCGAGGGTCGCACCGGACAGGCCGACGGTCCCCTCGCCTCCGGTCGTCGCCGCGAGGTCGTACTCCCCGAGTGCGGCGACCGCCTCGGACTGGGTGAGCCCCGCGCCGAGCTTCGCCTTGCGGGCGGCGGGGTCGATGTGGACGTCCTTCAGCTCACTGACGTCGATCACGATGCCGTTGTCGACGTTCGACCAGCCTTCCAGGCTGTGCCGGCCGCTGCGTACCCGCAGCGCCACGTCGTGCTGCCGGGCCCAGGTGAGGGCGTTGACGACGTCCTGGGTCTCCTGGGCGAAGACGATCACCAGTGGGTAGCGCACGAACAGTTCGTCCCAGCCGAGGCTCGCCTCCGCGTAGTTCGGGCTCTGGGGGCGGACGATCCGGCCGGTCAACGTGGCGGACGGGAACTTCTCACCATCCAGGGGTGGGCCGTCCGCCGCCACCGCCGCACCGCCGGCGATCACGCCGGGGAGGGCGACAGCTCCGGCGCCGACGGCCGTCGCCTTGAGCAGGTCGCGGCGAGTGAGGTCGCGCATGGTCGGAGTCCTCTCGATCGGGGTCGCGTCAGAACGTCGATCGAGAGGACCTCTGCCCCTCAACTGACGCAAAACCACCGTAATGCCGCAGGTAGCGGCAAAGATCCGAGAACTTGTCACGGAACCCTGTCGGGTGATGTGGCCGCAGGTCAGTTGGGGTGCGCGGGCTGATCCAGGATGGCGCTGAACCGCTCCTCGGCGAGGTCGAGCTGGCCGAAGATGTGCCGCTTCACCACCGCCGACAACGGCGTGTCCGGCCGGCTGATCAGGTCCCGGAAGAGCGGCACCAGCGGCCGGTACTTCCGGGCCGACGAGACGACCTTCGGCCCGACCGTGTGGATCACCCCGACGCCGTTGTCGGTGAAGTCCGACACCTTGATCACCCGCGCCCAGGGCTCGCGGTCCAGGCTGACCGCCAGGTGCTCCCGGTACTGCGTGTTGCGGTCGCGCTCGGGGTCGTACACCGGGTTGGTGACGGCGGCGACGAGCGTCGCGACGCGCGTCCCGAACCGCGCGGCGAGCGCGGCCAACGCGGCCCCGGTCGGGTCGGCGCCCCCGTCGCCGTCGGCCAGCTCGACCGGGTGGTCCTCGACCGCGTCGTGCAGCAGGCCGGCGACGATCACGTCCACGTCGCGCACCTGGTAGTGGTGCATCAACCGGATCGCCACCCGCAGCAGGTGGTTGAGGTACGGCTCGCGGACGCGCCGGTCGTCGCGGTGCAGCTCGGCGGCGAGGTCCAGCGCGGCGGTCAACCGCTCGCGGGCCGCGTCGTCGAACTGCCGGACCTCCAACCGGAAGCGCTCCAGCAGGCCCGGTTCGCCGTGGATCTCGGTGATCGCGTGCATCGGCATGCTGCCCAGGTGCGGCGGGAAGTCCATGCGTCACTTATAGCCGATCTTCTCCACATCGATGAGCCCTTACGTCGCCGACCCGACCGGCGAGTGGGCGTCGTTCGGCTATCCCGCCAGGTCGGCGCGGTACGCGGTGGTCGCCCACGGCACCGCCAGCTCGCTCGGGAGCGCCCCCCGCTCGGCCGCGCGGCGCAACACGTCGACCACGCCCCGCAGGTGGCGGACCCGTTGCCCACCGTCCCCGACGACGCTCACCAGGTCGCCGTCGAGCAGGTGGGGCTCGGGGGCGGCCCGCAACGCGTCCAGCAGGGCGGTGAACGGCGCGGTACGGGCCAGCGGGGCGATCAGCGGCACCCCCGACCTGTCGACCCGGTGCGCGAGCAGGTTCTCCAACAACCCCCGCCGCCCCGGGACCTGGCGGGTGACCACGTCCCCGGGCAGCCGCAGCCGGTCCGTCGGGTACTCCAGCACCGCCTGTCCCGCCGTGCCGGTCACCGCCACCTCGCCCGCCACGAACTCGTCAGCGGCCAGGGTCACCGCCACCAGCACGGGTGGGCCGGCGCGCAACCGGATCCGCAGGACGGCGGTGTCCTCCACCTCGATCGGCCGGACCCGGTAGCGCTCCACCTCGATCGTCACCGGCCAGGGCGTCGCCCCGCCCAGCGCCTCGGCGACCGCCAGGCACTGCATCACCGCGTGCGCGAGCGGGTTGACAAGCGCGCCGTCCAGCACCGGCCGCCCGTCCAGGCTCCGTCGACCGGCCCAGGGGGAGCGGACGTAGTAGGCGTCGGGGCGTTGCCAGGCGGCGACCGTGGAGATGCCGGTGACCGTGCCCAGTCGGCCCCCGGCCAGCGCGTCGGTAAGCGCGGTGAGCGCCGCCGAGCCGAGCGCCTGGAAGCCGACCTGTGCCACCCGGCCGGCGGCGGCGAGCGCCCGGGTCAGCTCCTCGTGCTCGGCGAGCGACAGCACCGGCGGCTTCTCCAGCAGCAGGTCCGCGCCGCTGGCCAGGGCGTCCCGGGCGATCGCCAGGTGGGTGTGCGGCGGGGTGCAGATCACCACCACCTCCGGCCGGGAGGCGGCGAGCATCGCCCGGTGCTCGGTGAACACCTCGACCCCGGCCGGCACCGGCGCGCCCGGATCGTCCTGCACCGGCCGGACGTCGACGAGGGCGACAAGCCGCAACCGGCCGGCGGCGTGCAGGCCGGCGATCACCCGCCGGTGCGAGCGGCCGTGCCCGTTCGCCCCGACCACCGCCACCCGGGGCGGTGTCGCCGTCGCCCGACCGCTCACCGGGTACCGACCGGCCAACTCACCGGGCACCGGCCAGGGTGGCCTCGACGCCGTGTCGTCCCAGCGCGGTCAGCCAGGCGATCACGTCGGCGCGGACCTCGTCGTCGCCGGCCACCTCCGCCGGGAAGATCTCGCGGAGCGCGAAGACGGCGTCCACCGCGCCGGCCGGGGTCTGCGCCCCGGCGTCCAGGGCGGCCCGGATCGGCCCGGCGAGGGGGTCCTGCAACGGCAACGCCCGGCCGTCGTCGGCGTACCCCAGCGCGAAGCGCAACCAGGACGCCACGACCAGCGCGCCCCAACGCGCGGACCGGCCGCTCGCGCGCAGGTCGACGATTGTGTGCAGGACGCGTTGCGGCAGCTTCTGCGAGCCGTCCAGCGCGACCTGGAGGGTGCGGTGATGGATCGCCGGGTTGCCGAACCGGGCGAGAACCTGCTCGCCGTAGTCGACCACCCGGACCCCGTCCGGCGGGGTGAAGCTGGCCGCGACATCCTCGGCGATCAGCCGGCGCAACACGTCGGCCAGGTGCGGGATCTCCAGCGCCTCGGCGATCGTCTCCCGCCCGGCCAGCGCGCCCAGGTACGCCACGGCCGAGTGCACGCCGTTGAGGGCGCGCAGCTTCAACCGTTCCCACGGGCCCGCGTCGCCGGTCAGCACCGCGCCGGCGTGCTCCCAGCCCGGCCGGCCGCCGGGGAAGTCGTCCTCGATCACCCACTGCGCGTACGGCTCGGCGGCGACCGCGGCCAGGTCGGTCACGCCGAGCGCCTGGCGGGCCGCCTCGATCGTGGCCGGGGTGCTGGCCGGCACGATCCGGTCCACCATGGTCCCCGGGCAGGTGACGTTGCCGGCCACCCACTCGACCAGCCCGGCGGGCACCCCGTCGGCACGGCCGACCGTCTGGTCGAGCATGCCGCGCAGTCGCCGGCCGTTGGCCGGCAGGTTGTCGCAGCTGACCAGGGCCACCGGGCCGGCGTCCGCGGCGGCCCGCGCGGCCAGCCCGCGCAGCAGCAACCCCGGCACTGTGGTCGGCGGCCGGCCGCCGGCCAGGTCGGCGGCGAGCGCCGCGTCCGGGGACAGTTGGCCGGTCACCGGGTCGAGCTGGTAGGCCTTCTCGGTGACGGTGAGCGTCACCACCCGCACCGCCGGGTCGGCGAGCAGCGCCACCACGGCGTCCGGGTCGTGGGGAGCGTGCCGTACGCCGCTGAGCGCGCCCACCACCCGGGTGCCGCTGCTGGCCGCGGAGAGGGTGCTGACACTGAACAGGTTGTCCTGGGCGGCGAGCGCCTCGACCACCGCGGCGCTGCGCGGCGCGACGGCCACGATGCCCCAGTCGCCGCCGGCCGCGCCGACCGCCGCCTCGGTGTAGACGGCCTGGTGCGCCCGGTGGAACGCGCCCAGCCCCAGATGGACGATGCCGGCCGGCACGGTGCCCGGCCGGACCAGGGGGCGGGCCTCGACGGGCAGCCGGCGCAGCACGCCCAGGCCGAGTCGGGCGCCGACGGTCACCGCCATGCCGGACCGTCCGGGAAGCGGAACTCGGCGATCGACGCCGGCTTCATGGTGGCGCTGTAACCGGGCCGCTCGGGCAGCAGATAGCGGCCACCGCGGGTGCGGACCGGGTCGACGAAGTGCTCGTGCAGGTGGTCGACGTACTCGATCATCCGCCCGTCCAGGCCGGTGCCCACCCGCAGGTAGTCGAAGATCGCCAGGTGTTGGACGTACTCGCAGAGGCCGACGCCACCGGCGTGCGGGCAGACCGGCACCCCGAACTTCGCCGCCAGCAGCAGCTCGGCGAGGACCTCGTTGACGCCGCCGACCCGACAGGCGTCGATCTGCATCACGCCGATCGCCTCGGCCTGCAACAACTGCTTGAAGACCACCCGGTTGGCGGCCACCTCACCGGTGGCGACCCGGCACCGCCCACCGGTCAGCTCGTCGACCGCCCGGGCGATCCGGGCGTGGCCGAGGATGTCGTCGGCGTGGGTCGGCTCCTCGATCCAGTACGGATCCACCTCGGCCAGCGTCGCCATCGCGGTGATCGCCTCGTCCACGTCCCAGACCTGGTTGGCGTCCATCATCAGCAGCGCGTCCGGGCCGATCTCCTCCCGGATGATCCCGGCCCGACGCCTGTCGTCGGCGAGCGGGCCGCCGACCTTCATCTTCATCGCCCGCCAGCCGTCGGCGTACGCCTGCCGGGTCAGCGCCCGCACCTTGTCGTCGGGGTAGCCGAGCCAGCCGACCGAGGTGGTGTACGACGGGAAGCCGTCCCGTTCCAGGGTGGCCAACCGGCCGGTCAGCCCGTCGCGCCCCTGGTCCAGGATGGTGGCCGCCTCGTCCGGGGTGAGCGCGTCGGTGATGTGCCGGAAGTCGACGCTGGCCACGAGGTCGTCGGTGGGCAGCTCGGCGAGGAACCGCCACATCGGCTTGCCCGCCAGGGTGGCCCGCAGGTCCCAGACCGCGTTGACGAGCGCGCCGGTCGCCATGTGGATGACGCCCTTCTCGGGGCCCAGCCAGCGCAGTTGCACGTCGGCGCTGAGCGATCGCCAGAACGCGACCGGCTCGGCGACGATCTCGGAGACCGTGCGCCCCCGCACGTGGTGGGCGAGCGCCCGGACCGCCGCGCAGGTGATCTCGTTGCCCCGGCCGTTGGTGAAGGTGAACCCCGCGCCGGTCGGGCCGGCGTCGGTGCCCAACTCCACGTACGTCGCCGAGTAGTCGCCGCGGTTGACCGCGTCGGAGCCGTCGCCCCGGGCGGCGGTCGGGAACCGCACGTCGTGCACCTCGACGGAGGTGATGGTGACTGTCACCGGTCCACCTTTCCGAAGTTGAAGGCCCGCTTGGGTAGCCGGTACGCCAGGTCGACGATGGTCTCGGCGGCCTCGTCCATCGGCAGCCGGTGCTCGGCGACCAGCCGGGCCAGGAAGCCGGCGTCCACCCGGCGGGCCACGTCGTGGCGTACCGGGATGGAGCAGAACGCCCGGGTGTCGTCGACGAAACCTGTGGTGTTGTAGAAACCGGCGGTCTCGGTGACGGCCTCCCGGAACCGGCGCAGCACCTCGGGGGAGTCCAGGAACCACCAGGGCGCGCCGAGCAGCACCGCGGCGTACCCGCCCGCGAGGGGCGCCAGCTCGCGGGTGAAGGTGTCCTCGTCGAGGGTGTAGAGCACCAGCCGCAGCCGGGTGTCGTTACCGTAGCGCTCCAGCAGTGGGGCGAGGGCGTGCACGTACTCGGTGGCCTGCGGGATGTCGCCGCCGACGTCGCGGCCGTGCCGGGCGTGCAGCCACCGGTTGTGGTTGCGGACCGCGCCGGGGTGCAACTGCATGACCAGGCCGTCGTCGAGCGACATCCGGGCGAACTCCATGAGCATGTGCGCCCGGAACGCCTCCGCGTCGGCGGCGCCGGCCGCGCCGCGCCGGCCCCGGTCGTAGAGCCGCTCGGCCTCGGCCGGCGTCAGGTCCAGGGTGCGCGCGGTGGGGTGGCCGTGGTCGGTGGAGGTCGCGCCGGCGCCGATGAACGCGGCCCGTCGGGCCCGCAGCGCGGCCAGGTAGCCGGCGTACGTGCCGGTGTCCTCGCCGGCCCGCTCGCCGAGCCGGTCCACGTTCGTCGACCAGCCGTCGAACTCCATGTCCACCACGTCGTCCGGGCGGAACGTGGTGACCACCCGGCCACCCGGCCCGCCCCACCCGTCGGCGGCGAGCTTCGCGTGCTGACCGAGGTCGTCGAGCGGGGACTCGGTGGTGGCGAGGACCTCGATGCCGAACCGCTCGAACAGCGCCCGGGGCCGGAAGTCCGGCTCGGCGAGCCGGGCCGCGATCTCGTCGTAGAGAGCGTCGGCGGTGCTCGGGCCGAGCGGGGTGTGCACGCCGAACACGGTGCGGAAGGTCTGCTCCAGCCAGAGCCGCGACGGGGTGCCCCGGAACAGGTGCCAGTGCGCGGCGAAGCGTCGCCAGATCACCCGGCCGTCGGTCTCCACCGGGCTGCCGTCGCGGGTGGGCACGCCCAGGTCCGCCGGGGGCACGCCCTGGCTGAGCAGCATCCGGGTCAGGTAGTGATCGGGCACGATGAGCAGCCGCGCCGGGTCTGGAAAGGGCTGGTCCTCGGCGAGCAGGGCCGGGTCGACGTGCCCGTGCGGCGAGATGATCGGTTGCTCCGCCGCGAGGGCGTACAGCTCCCGGGCCAGCGCGCGCTGGCCCGGTTCGGGCGGCAGGAGCAGGTCGGTGTGGTCGAACGTCGGCACGGGGATGGGCTCCTCGTCTCCTGGTCAGCGGGGGGTGAGCAGGTCGGCGACCCGGACCGGTCGACAGGTCTCGAAGGACCGGTTGGCGGCCAGGCCGGTGAGCAGGGCCGACGCGCCGTCGTCGGCGGTCGCGGCGCGGCCCAGCGGGTCGGGTTGACCACCGAGGAGCACAGCGGTCATCCGGGCGTCCGCGCCACCGTGACCGTGCCGGGTGCGACCCTCGACGGGGATCTGCCGGGGCGGGGCCCAGAACGGGCGCAGGGTGAGTGTCGCACCGCCGCCCTCGGCCGGCGCGTCGGTGCCGTGCAGGGCGGCGCCCTTGACCGCGCCGGCGGTGCCCCGGTCGACGAAGTCGTTCTCGGTGACCTCCAGCTCCAGCCGGCCGCGGCTGCCGTTGACCATCACCCGGTAGCCCTCCCAGGGCGCGTAGGCGGTGAGGTGGTACGTCATCGTGGCGCCGGTGGAGTAGCGGGCGAGCACCGCCATGTCGTCCTCGATGGTGACGCCGGGGGCGAAGACGTTGCGGTCCCGTTGGTAGCCGTCCTCGGCCTCGGCGTCGAGGTACAGCTCGCGCAGCCGGGGGTGGGCGTCCAACCGCAGCGCGAACGGGTCGTCGGCGGCGGCGGGGGAGCCGTGGGCCCGGTCGTAGTCGCGGGCGTAGCCGTGCCGCCGGCCGGCGTCGCCGTAGAAGAAGAGGCGGCCGGCCGCGTACACCTCCACCGGGGTGGCTGCCAACCACCAGTTGACCAGGTCGAAGTGGTGGCTGGCCTTGTGCACCATCAGCCCGCCGGAGGTGGCCTTGTGGCGGTGCCAGCGGCGGAAGTAGTCCGCGCCGTGGCGGACGTCGAGCAGCCACTCGAAGTGCACCGAGCCGATCTCGCCGACCGCGCCGTCGGCGAGCAGCCGGCGGACCTGCTCGTGCAGGGGGTTGTAGCGGTAGTTGAACGCGACTGTCACCCGACCGCCGGTCTCGGCGACCGCGTCCAGGATGCGCCGGCAGCGCGGCGCGTCCACTGTCATCGGCTTCTCCGTGATCACCTCGCGGCCGGCGCGCAGCGCGGCCACCACGTACTCGTCGTGGGTGACGTCCACACTGGTGACCAGCACGACGTCCACGTGCTCGGCGTCCAGCATCGTCGCGAAGTCACCGGCCGGGTAGGTCGGCACCGGACGGTGGCCCAGCTCGGCCAGCCACCTGTTGTGCGTGTCCATCCGGGCCTGGTTGACGTCGGCGAAGGCGACCAGCGCGGTGGTGTCGGCGTGGTCGAGCACCAGGGCGCGGACGAACATCTCCGCCCGTGCGCCGGTGCCCACCACGGCGTACCGGACCCGGCCGCCGGTTCTCGGTGACATGGGGTCGCCTCCCGATGATCCTGCAAAGGTTTGCAGTGAAGTAACCACGATCAATATAACTGCGTCAATGACGGAGACACGAACGGCGGTGATTTTCCCTCTTTTATGCGGCTGTGGGTCACCGCGAGGAGGGTGCCCGCAACAAAGACGCAACCATTGACCGTTGACACTGGCACAACCGTTTGCATTAATGGGCCACATCCCGCGTGACCGCCGCCACACGCAGACGAAGGGCCAGCCGTGCCAGTCACCATCCGGGACGTCGCCCGAGCCTCCGGTGTGCACATCTCCACCGTGTCCCGCACCTTCTCCGCCCCGCACCTGGTCAACCCGGACACCCGGGTCCGGGTGCTGGCCTGCGCGGAGGACCTGGGCTATCGGCCGAACCGGGCCGCCCGGGCCCTGATCACCGGCCGTACGCACAACATCGGCCTGATCATCGCGGACATCGCGAACCCGTTCTTCCCGCCGCTGATCAAGGCGGCGGAGAGTCAGGCCCGACACCGCGACTACCACGTCTTCGTGGCCGACACCAACGAGGACCCCGCCGCCGAGGAGGAGCTGGTCCACGCCCTGGCCAAGCAGGTGGACGGCGTGCTGCTGTGCAGCCCGCGGATGAGCAACAGCCTGATCGAGCAGCTCAGCCGCGAGGTCGCGCTGGTGGTGGTGAACCGCCAGGTGACGGGCCTGCCCTGCGTGCTGATGGACGTCGGGCGGGGCGCCCGGTCGGCGATCGAGCACCTGGTCGGCCTGGGCCACCGCCACATCGCGCTGCTCGGCGGCCCGCGCAGCTCGTGGACCAACCGGGAGATGCGCCGCGCCGCCGGCACGGCCGCCCGCGCCGGTGGCGCGGAGTTGACAGTGCTCGGCCCGAACGCGCCCACCGAGACCGGCGGCGCCGCCGTCGCCGAGCAGGTGCGACGCAGCGGTGTGTCGGCCGTGCTCGCCTACAACGACCTGATGGCGATCGGCCTCATCGAAGGGTTGGACGCCCTCGGGGTCCGGGTGCCGGGGGAGGTGAGCGTCGTCGGCGTCGACGACATCACCCTGAGCCGGCTCACCAGGCCAAAACTGACGACGGTGGCCACACCCGCCGGGGCCGCCGGACGGACGGCCGTCGACATGCTGCTGCAACAGGACATCGAGTCACCGCGCGGCGCGCGGGGACCCGGTGCCGGCACGGCGCTCGGCGTCCGTCGTACCACCGCACAGGTAATGCTGCAGACCGACCTGGTCATCCGCGACTCGACCGGTCCGGGCCCGCACGCCCGACCGGCGCGTCCCCCGGCCGCGCCGAAGGGCCCGGACCCGCATTGCCCTGCGGGCCCGGGCGCCCCGACCACGGCCAGCGGTGACGCCGTCGCCTCCTCGAGCCAAGGAGTGAGCGCACATGCACCCCGCAACGCCCCCCACCACTGACGCGCCCGTCGGGCGCGATGACCGTACCCCGCTGCCCCGGCGGCGCCTGCTGCGCGGCCTGCTCGCCCTGACGGTGGCGGCGCCGCTGCTGCTCGGTGCCGCCGCCTGCGGCGACGACGGCGGCGGCTCCGCCGACCCGAACGCCCCGGTCAAGCTCTCCGTCTTCTGGTGGGGCGGCGACGCCCGGGCCAAGCTGACCGAGGACGCGCTGGCCCTCTACACCAGGAAGCACCCGAACGTGACATTCGAGACGACCTGGCAGGCCAACCAGGGCTACTTCGACAAGCTGGCCACGCTCACGGCCGGCGGCAACCCGCCGGACCTGTTCCAGATCGACGACAACTACCTGGCCGAGTACGCGGCCCGCAACACCACGCTCGACCTGACCTCCTACCAGAAGTCCGGGAAGCTGGACACCTCGAAGTTCCCGGAGAGCCTCTGGCAGTACGGCGTGGTCGACGGCAAGCTGGCCGGCCTGGCCGCCGGGGAGAACACCCAGGGCCTGGTCTACAACAAGACGCTGCTGACCAAGCACAACCTGCCCGAGCCGACCACCGGGATGTCGTGGGAGCAGCACATCGCGTGGGCCGAGCAGGTCACCGCCACGACAAAGGTGCCCGGCACCCAGGACCCGAGCGCCGACTACAAGGCGTTCTGGGTCTGGCTGCGCCAGCAGGGCAAGGACCTCTACCAGGGCAAGGAGTTGGGCTTCACCGCCGAGGACGTGACGAAGTGGTTCGACCTGTGGAAGGGCGCCCGCGACCGCAGGGCCACCCCGACCGCCGACGTCATCCACGAGGGCAACTCCAGCGACGTCACCAAGCAGTTGGTGGTCACCGGCAAGTCGGCGACCTCCTGGGTGTGGGCCAACCAGATGCCCGACCTGAAGAAGAACACCAAGGACGAGCTGGGCGTGATCGCCTATCCCGGTGACCCCAGCGCGCAGTGGGCCCGGGCCTCGATGTACTGGTCGGTCTTCAAGGGCAGCAAGAACAGGGACGTCGCGGTCGACGTGATCAACTTCCTGTACAACGACAAGGAGGCGGTCACTCTGCTCGGCACCGACCGGGGCCTGCCGTCCAACCTGGACCTGCGCCGGGTGGTCAGCGACGACGTCACCGACCCGGCCATGAAGCAGTCGATCGCCGTCGAGGCCGAGCTGACCCAGAAGTTCGGCCCGTCGCCACAGGTGCCGATCAAGGGACACAGCAAGGTCAAGTCCGAGCTGATCAAGGCCGCCGAGAACGCCCAGTACGGCCGGGCCACCACCGCCGAGGCCGCCACCCAGTTCGTCGAGGCCTGCACATCCGCCATCGCCTGACGCCGGCACGGTCGGTGTCGACGTCCTCGGCTCGACCGGGGACGTCGACACGGACCTCCTGCGAGGAGAGGAGCCGTTCGTGGCGTTGACCACGGCGCCCGACCCGACCCGACGCGGCCCCGTCCGGACCCGCGCCGGGGGGCGTGGGCCCGGACGCGTGCGGCACAGCGAAGGTCTGGCGGGGTACGTCTTCCTGTCGCCGTGGCTCATCGGCCTGATGGCCGTCACGGCGATCCCCATGCTGCTGTCGCTCTACCTGAGCTTCACCAACTACGACATCCTCACCCCGTTCTCCGAGGTGGAGTGGGTGGGGTTGGCCAACTACGAGCGGATGTTCACCGCGGACCCGTCGTACTGGCACGCGGTGCGGGTGACCCTGACCTTCGCGCTGATCGCCGTACCGCTGAAGCTGGCCGCGGCGCTCGGCGTGGCGCTGCTGCTCAACCGCGCCTGGCGCGGCGTCGGGTTGTTCCGTGGGCTGTTCTACCTGCCGTCGCTGCTCGGCGGCAGCGTCGCGCTGGCCATCGTCTGGGTCAACATGTTCAACCGCGACGGGGCGTTCAACTCGCTGCTGAGCCTCGTCGGCATGACGGGCAAGCCGTGGGTCAACGACCCGGACTGGGCCCTGGAGACCCTGATGGTGCTGGCCATCTGGCAGTTCGGCGCACCGATGGTGATCTTCCTGGCCGGGCTCAAGCAGGTGCCCACCGAGCTGTACGAGGCCGCCGCGGTCGACGGCGCCGGCCGGTTCCGCCAGTTCCGCAACGTCACCCTGCCGATGCTCTCCCCGGTGATCTTCTTCAACCTGGTGCTGGAGACCATCAACGGCTTCCAGGGCTTCACCGCCGCGTTCGTGCTCAGCAACGGCACCGGCGGCCCGGTCGACTCCACCCTGATGTACACGCTGAACCTCTACATCACCGGGTTCACCGAACTCCAGATGGGCTACGCATCGGCAATGGCCTGGGTGTTCCTGCTCGCCATCGGGGTCATCACCGCGATCTTCTTCAGCACCGGACGGTTCTGGGTGCACTACTCCGACGGGGAGGACCGGTGACGGTGACCATGACCCCGACGGCCGACGTGCCGACCGGACCGGCGCCCTCCGCGCGCCGACGCACCGGCGGTCGATCGGTGCTGCGGCTGCTCATCCTGGTGGCGATCGTCGCCGTGGTGCTCTACCCGCTGATCTGGATGGTCGGCACCTCGGTGAAGTCCCCGGAGGAGATCGTCAACAACGTCGGCCTGCTGCCGGAGCGCTTCACCCCGGGCAACTACACCGCCGGGTGGTCCAACTTCGACGTCAGCTTCGGCCGGTTCTTCCTCAACAGCGCGATGGTCAGCCTGCTCACCGTCGTCGGCAACGGGCTCTCCTGCCTGCTGGCCGCGTACGCCTTCGCCCGGCTGCGCTTCCGGCTGCGCGGGGTGTGGTTCGCCGTCATGATCGGGACGCTGCTGCTGCCCCAGCACGTGCTGATCGTGCCGCAGTACATCCTGTTCCGGACGCTCGGGCTGGTCGGCGGCGAATGGCCGTACCTGCCGCTGCTCGTCCCGCAGTTCCTGGCCACCGAGGCGTTCTTCGTCTTCCTGATGGTGCAGTTCATGCGGGGCATCCCGCGCGAGCTGGACGAGGCGGCCCGGATCGACGGCGCCGGCCCGTACGGCATCTTCCGGCACATCATCCTGCCGCTGAGCCGCCCCGCGCTCGTCACCACGGCGATCTTCTCGTTCATCTGGACCTGGAACGACTTCTTCCGCCAGCTCGTCTTCCTGTCCCAACTGGAGGACTACACGGTGCCGGTCGCGCTGACCCTGTTCATCGACTCGACCAGCCAGAGCGCGGTCGGGCCGATGTTCGCCATGTCGGTGCTGTCGCTGCTGCCGGTCTTCCTGTTCTTCGTCGCGTTCCAGCGGATGCTCGTCGAGGGGATCAACACAAGTGGCATCAAGGGCTGAACCGGCGACCGAGGCCGCCGGCCGGCGGGACTGGCGTGACGTCGCCCGCGACGCCGCCGACCTGGCGCTGCTGGGCATCCTGCTGACCCTCGCCGCGGCGCCCCTGCTCACCGCGGCGGCGGCGACCGGCGCCGCCAGCGCGGCGGTGCACGACTGGACGCGTACCGGCGGTTGGCCGTCGGCGCGGGCCACCGTGCGCCGGTTCGGCCGTCTGGCGCTGCCGGGCGTGCCGGTCAGCCTGCTCACGCTCGTTGTGGCCGGGCTGCTCGCCGTCGACCTGGCGGCGCTGGCCACCGGTCGGGTGCCGGGCGGGCCGCCGGCGCTGCTGGTGACCGCGCTTGTCGCGGCCGGCCTGACCGGGTTCGCCGGGCTGGTCGTCGTCGAGGTGGGCGGCAACGGGGGTGGGCGGTGGCGGGCCGCGGCCCGGTCCGCCGCCCGCGCCTGCCTCGACGCGCCCGCCCGCTGGGCTGCCCTCGCCGGGGTGACCGCGCTGGCCGGGCTGCTCGCCGTGCTTGTCACCCCGGTAGCGGTGCCGATCCTCGCCGGGTACACCGTGGCCGCCCTGCACGCCGTCGCCGGCCGGTGGTCGGCTCCCACCGGCGTGGAGCTGCCGTGAGCACCGAGCGGGAGCAGGCGCGGCTGTGGGTCGGGGACACGGAGGTGGCCCGGTACGTGGTCGACCCGGCGCTGGACGCGCGGCACGGGCCGCGACCGTACCTGCATCCGGTCCGCACCCTGGGCGGCACGGTGGTCACCGACGCGCTGCCCGCCGACCACGTGTGGCACCTCGGCGCCTCCCTCGCCGTGCAGGACGTCAACGGCAGCAACCTTTGGGGCGGGCGCACCTACGTCCGCGACGTCGGCTACACCTGGCGCGAGGACCACGGGCGGATCGCACACACCCGTTGGTCGCGGCGCTCCGCCGACCGGTTGGCCCACCGACTGGAGTGGCGCGACCCGCGCGGGGCGGTGCTGCTCACCGAAGACCGCCGGCTCAGCGCCGTCCCGTTGGCCGGCGCGGGACCGGCCGAGGAGCTGTCGGCCTGGCGGCTGGACGTGGACTACACGCTTCGGGCCCCGGACGGGCAGGACGTGCGGCTGGGCAGCCCGGCCACCAACGGCCGCCCCGACGGCGCCGGCTACGGCGGGTTCTTCTGGCGGGCGGTCTCGACCGCGCCCGCGTCGGTGTTCGACGCCTCGGCGGCCGGGGAGGAGGCGGTGAACGGTTCCGCCGAGCCGTGGGTCGCCCTGGTCGGGACCGGGCCGGACGAACGGGCGTACACCCTGGTCTTCGGTGGTCTCGGCGACGGCGACAGGTGGTTCACGCGAACCGCGATGTATCCGGGCGTCGGGGTGGCGTTCGCGTTCGAGCGGCAGGTCACCATCGCGGCCGGCACGACGCGGCGGGGCCGGCACGCGGTGGTCGTCGCCGACGGTGCCCTGGACCGCGCCGCCGCCGCTGCCCTGGCCGCGAGATCGAGGCCGACGCCACCGGGCGGGCGCCCCGCGACGTGACCGGGGCGCGCGGGTCTGCTTTCTCGGCATCCTCGCCCCGACGGCTCCGCGGCCACCTACTCTCGGGAAATGCCGACCGGGGCGGGTGCCGCCCGCACGACGGCGTGCAGGAGGCCGAGATGAGTGGGAAAGATCGACCCGAGGGGATCAGCCCGACAGCGGTGGAGGGAGCGCCGGGGCTGTGGCGCGTCGATCTCCAGAAACACGATCTCAGCATTCCCGGACGCGAGGTCATCCAGAGTCGGGTGGAGTTCACCCCCGACTCGCCGCCGTTCAAGCACTTCCATCCCGGCGAAGAGATCATCTGCGTTCTTCAGGGCACCCTGGAATACACGCTGGAGGGCCAGCCACCGATCGTGTGCAATGTCGGCGACGCGCTGACCGTGCCCTACGGCGTCCACCACCAGGCCCGCAACGTCGGCGACGGCATAGCGGTAGAGCTGGCCACCTACGTAGTAGAAAAAGGCAAACCCCTCCTAACCAAGGTGGAGTGAGGGCCCCACGAGCGCGTCGATCATGATGTTATTGCCACGACACGCCGCTCCGGAGGGCAATAACATCATGATCACCGGGGTGGGGGCGTTCCGGACCGGGCTGGCAGAGCGGCCGTCACCCGGATGGCCTTCACGATCGCGGGGATCGACCCGATCAGCAGCACCAGCCCCCAGATGATCGCGATCACCGCGAAGACGAGTGCCGCCACGTCGTCGACGATGCTCACCAGGATCACCGGCACCAGGTTGTGCAGGAACTCCAGGACGACTGTGCACAACAGGGTGGTGAGGATCAGCAGGACGAGGCCCTTGTTCTGCAGGAAGCGTGGCTGGGCCAGCACCAGCAGCCCGGCCCACACCAGTTTGAGCAGCAGCACCAACCCCAGCAGCAGCGCCGCCTCGCCGACCGGGAAGAACCCCCACAGCGCCAGGTACGCGATCGTGCCGAACGGGACCGCCAGGAACAGCGACACCATGATGGTCAGCTCCACGAACGCGACGAGGAGCGCGACCAGCCCGACGATGATCAGGATGATCGAGAAGATCAGGCTGGCGACGCCCTGCACCCGGCCCTGGACACGTTCGGGCAGCAGCATGCCCAGGCAGAACAGCCCGGTGCTCCAGACCGCCACCGCGTCGATCAACGCCAGGTAGCCGGTGCCCCGGCCGGACGGCTCGCTGACCCCGGACACGTCGTCGAGGTCGACCTCCAGCGCGCCCGCGCTGTCCGCGAGGGCCGCGCCGGCGTCGGCGCCGCCCAGCAGCAGCCCCGCGCCCAACTCCACGCCGATCGCCAGGACGATGGCGAGCATCGCCAGCAGCAGGAACGGTTTACGCAGGTCACCCACGGCGACACCTTTCTCTCCGGCCACGAGGTGGCCGCGGTGGTCCGGCCACGACGTGGCCACGGTGAGTGGGTCAGGACGTGGCCACGAGGACCGTGCAGCTTCCGAGGCCGGGGCAGGTCAGGCCCACCTCGGTGGCCCGGTCGACGGCGACCTTCGCCACCGCGCCGGTGCCGTCGGACGCCGGCTCGACCTCGTCGCGGATGGTGAGGTCGGCGTCGCCGGGCGCCGGCGCGACGACGGTGAACCGTGCCGCGCTGCGCAGCACCAGGGTGCGCAGCCCGCCCGGGTCGGCGACGCGCACCACGCACCTGCCGGAGAACGTCAACCGGCCGGTCCCGTCGGCGCAGTCGGCGTCGACGGTGGCCGGGTCCACCGCCGCACGCTCGCCGCCCAGCGCGGCCAACCCGTCGACGAACCCGTGCCGGGCGCCCGGATCACCCCGGTCGCCGCCGCCCACGCCGACCGCGACCACGAACAGCGCCACCAGCAGTACGGCCAGCAGCCCCAGCAGCGCCTTCTGCCGGCCACTCATCGCGCGGCGACAGGTGACACGACCTCGCTGAACCGGATCGTGTCCACCCCGGCGAAGTAAAATTTCGTACCCTGTGTCTTGCCCACCACCAGCAGCGTGACCTGGTGCGGCCCCTTGGCCAGTCGGATCGTTGCGACGTCCAGGAACTCCGTCGTCTGCACCTTCGCGCTGAAGCCGAGGAACGTGCCGCCCACCTGGTTGCCGTCGATGGTGAAGACGGTGTTGGCGTAGTCGGGGGCCATGGTCCGTACCGTGGCGAACCGCCAGGTGCCGTCGGCCGGGATCTGCACCGTCACCGTCACCTGGTCGCCGATGGCCAGCCCCGTGAAGAACAGTTGCTTGTCGTCGGACCAGGTCACCCCGCAGCAGTTGGGCTGCGCGCCCACGGCCGCCTTGCTCTTCTGCGGCGACGTGATGACCGCGGCGTCCACCAGGCTCTCCGCCTCGATGGTGACCACCCTCGGCGTGCCCGGGGCCGGCTCGCCGTCGCGGGTCAGCAGGACCACCCCCACGGCCACCACCACCAGCACCAACGCCGCCGCGGCGGCGATCCACAACCACGGGGTACGCCGGGGCGGCGCGACCGCCCGCACCTCGTACGTGACCCGACCGCTGGACCGGGAACTCTCCTCGGGCGCGGTGTTCGCCGAGTACGCGAACCCGGTCATGTCGTAGCGCCGAGGCGGGGTGCCGGCGGGCACGGCGAGCGTGACCAGGAACGACACCGAGCCCTGCCCGGCTACCACCCGTTGCGGTTC
The DNA here is from genome assembly GCF_049841595.1 of Micromonospora sp. DT228. Lineage (NCBI taxonomy): Bacteria > Bacillati > Actinomycetota > Actinomycetes > Micromonosporales > Micromonosporaceae > Micromonospora > Micromonospora sp. DT228. Next base: position 184,091 of record NZ_JBNCKO010000014.1, on the reverse strand, counting down.
GGCGACGGTGAACCACGCCCGCTGGGAGCCGTCGCCGGGCGCCACGTCGAACACCACCGTGTCCGGTGCGGTGCCCGGGTTGGAGACGGTGAAGGTCAGCTCGCCGCCGTTGCGCGGGTCGAGGGTGAACTGCTCGGCGGCGGCGACGACCGCCCATTCGGTGGTCATGACGACTCCTCTTCCCAGACGATCTCGACGGTGGTCGAGGCGGGTTTCTCCGCCTCGACGATGCGGGTGATCACGGCGAGTTGGCCGGCGGCGGTGGCGGGGACCCGCACCACGACGTGGAAGGGCCGTTCGGCCGGCTCGTCGATGGCGAAGCCCGGCATCCCGGTGGCCAGCTCCAGGGCCCGCCGCATGCCGTACGGGGTGCCGCGCCACCGGGCCAGCAGGGCGGCGTTGGCGACCAGGTCGCGCAGCCGCCCCACCGGAAGCGGCAGGGGGGCGTCCGGCCGGGGTGAGGCCACCACGTGGTCCATCGCCACCCAGCGGGTCAACCGCACGACCAGCCCGTCCGGGGCCCGGTACGGGTCGAACAGGGCGTCCACCTCGGCGAGGATCGCCTCGTCCGGGGCGTGCAGCCCCTCCATCACGTCCAGCAGCGCCCAGAGCACGCTGCCGGGTACGCAGGCCCGCTGGTAGGCGGCGGGCAGCAGCCGTTCAATCGCCGAACGTCGCATCCTGGCGCACCACCTCGATGTCGTGCTCGCCGGAGCAGAGCAGCCAGGTATCCGGGACGGTCACCACGTCGGCGGTGGCCTGGTTGGCGCTGGGCGTCCAGTCGACGGCGTCGGCGCTGCGGTGCACGCCGCGTGCGCCGCCGGCCAGGATCAGCCGTTCCGCCGGGCCGCCCGCTCCGCCGCCCGCTCCGCCGCCGCTCGCTGGGCTGCCGCCCGTTCCGGCGCCGCCGGCCGGGCCGCCACCCAATCCGCTGCCGCCGGCCGGGCCACCCACGGCGATGGCGTCCACCGGCACGAACCGGGTCCGGTCGCGCAGCGGCAACCCGCAGTTGACCGACACCGTCTGCCACTGCGGCTGTGCGGCGAGGGTGTCCAACCGCAGCACCCCGCCGCTCTGCGTCGCCGCCACCGCGAGCTGGCCGGCGAACGCCAGGTCGCGGCACGTGCCGCCGACCCAGCCGAGTTGCACCGGCTGCCACTTCACGTCGGACTCGAACAACCGGGTGCGGTGGCAACCCTGTCCCGGCTTCTTCGGGTCCGGCTCGCCGGCGCCGCTCCACAGCAGCGTCGCCGGGCCGTCGTACTGCACGGCGAGCACCCGGTTGTCCACGTTCGCCAGGCCCACGTGCACGAAGCTGCCCGGTCGGCCGGCGGCGGTGGACAGGTACACCCCGAAGCCGGCCTGCGCGGCCACCGCCACCCCCGGCGCGCCCCGCTCCGAGACGAACGCGCGCACCGCGTAGAACCCCCGGTCGGCGTCGGACGGGTCGACCAGGATCTGCAACGGCACCGCCCCGGGCAGCAACGACACCTCGTACAGGCCGGTGTCGGTGGCCACCAGCAGCGCGCCCGCGCCGTCGCGGTCCAGCCAGGCCACGTCGGAGATCCGCGCGTCCAGGTCGGTCAGCAGCGACCAGGTCTCACCCAGGTCGGTGCTCAGGTGCACCCGGGAGCCGCCGGAGGACCGCAGCGTCACCACGGCCACCGAGCCGGGGCGCGCGACGATTCCCGGCCGCACCGGCGCGGGCGCGGGCGCGATGCGCAGCACCGTCTCGTCGTCGAACCGGCCGGCCGGCTCCCACCCCGCGCCGCCGTTGCTGGAGCGGAACAGCACCGGGCCGCGCCCGGCGTACCAGGTGCGCGGCTGGTACTTGTCGACGGCGAGGGCGCGTACCTCCGCGTCGGGGGCCTCGTCGACCACGAACCGGACCGACTCGACGTAGCGCACACCCGGCTCGGCGTGCTCCAACAGCCGGTACACGTTCGACGCCCGCAGTGGCTCGCCGAACGGCCAACCGGTCGGGTTGAGCGCGGTCGGCAGCGGGCTCAACGTCTGGTGCAGCCGGTCGTGGATCCGGCGGCGTACCGCGTCCACGTCCTCCTCCCGGCGGACCACCACCCGGGCCCGGACCGACACCGCCTTGAACCGGGCCCAGGTGGCCCGGGACCGGATGCCGACCATCCGCCGTTCCTCCAGGTCCGCCTCCACCCGGCGACGCGCCTCGGGCACCTCGTGCTCGCGCAGCACCGCCACCGGCAGCCGGCCACCGGGGCGGGCCGTCGGCGGCACGTACGGCACCAGCACCACCTCGACCTCACCGGGTCGGGCGAAGCTGTACACCGCCGCGCGGGTGAACGCCCGCGCCCGTGCCACCGCCCCGGAGCTGGTGGCGAGGACCTCGAAGTCGCGGGCGGTGACCGCCCGTTGCTGGGCGAAGAACTCGTACGGGCCGCGCAGCAGCACTGATTCCAACGCCTCCACCTCCCGGCCGCCGGCCGCCGGGGCGGGGTTGTCCACGCGTACCCCGGGTAGCGGGTCGCGCAGGCTGGTGAGCGTGCCCGCGGCCACGTTGCCGGTGGGCCCGCCACCGGCGCGGTACCAGAGCCGGACCTGCCGACCGGCCGGCGGCACCGCCGCCACGGTCACCGGCGCCGGGCCGGGTGGCGCGGGATCGCCGGGCCGGGTCGGCGGTCGCAGGTCCAGGGCCGGGGCGAAGGTGACGGTGCCCGAGCAGCGGTCCACCAGGTACGCCTTGGCCTGTGGGCCGAGCCCGGCGAAGCTGTCCACCGGCCGCCAGATCTCGTACGTGCGGCCGTCGTGCTCCCGGGCCGCCGCGCCCAGCTCCACGGTGCCGGCCGGCACCTCCACGCCGAGCAGCAGGTCCAGCGCCTCGGCGGTGTGCGCCAGCGGGGCGTGGGCGGCCCGCAGCACCTGCCCCGGCTGGCCGGTACCCACGCCGAGCAGTTCGGCCTCGACGAGTTCGCAGTGGTGCATCCGTACCGTCACCGACGTCTCGCCGGCGGCCAGCATTGTGGGCTCGGTGGTCACGAAGACGACCGGCCGGGGATCCGCGCCGCGCGCCGCCGCGACCCGCAGCCCGGCCGGGATCCAAATCGCGGCCCGGTCGCCGCCGCTGCGGGTGAACCGGACGTCCGCCCAGGCCGCGGTGGGCGCGTGCCGGGTGACCCCGAGCAGGTTCAGAAACGAGACGTACGCCTTCTCCGGCAACTGGTTCAGCCGGTAGATCATCACTTCGGTCAGGTGCGCGAACGCCTCCACGAGCGCCATCCCGGGGTCGTGCGCCGACAGGTCGGTCCACGCCGGGCAGGACTGCCGGATCCGTTCCCGGGCCTCGGTGACGAGGTCGAGGAACCCGCGATCGTCCAGGTGCGGCACGGGCAGCGTCATGACGGTCCTCCCTGCGCGGGCTCGTCGGCGGGGAGCAGGTCCACGGAGAAGACCAGTTGCCCGGGTGTCAGGCTGGCGCGCACCCGGTAGTCCAACCGGATCACCAACCGCCACGCGTCGTCCGGATCCGGACCGGCGTCGGTGTCGATCACCTCGACCCGTGGCTCCCACCGGGCGATGGCCTGCCGGACGTAGTGGATGGCCAGGCCGGCCGTGGTGTCGTCGTTGGGCGCGAAGACGAGTCGGTGCAGCCGGGAGCCGTACCCGGGTCGCATCAGCCGCTCGCCCGGCGTCGTCGACAGGAGCAGGAACAGCGCCTGCCGTACGCTCTCGTCGCCCTCGGTCATCGCCAGGCCGCCGGCCGCGGTCAGTGCCGGGCCGCCGCCGCGTCCGGCGTCGAAGCCGGCCCCGACGAAACGGAAGGCCCTCACCGGTCGGCCCCCAGCAACGGCTGGCGGGGGTCGCGCACCGTGTGGTGGACCAGCCCCGGTGGGGTGCCGTCGGTGAACCCCTCCAGGTGCGACAGCACCACCCGCTGCCCGTCGACCCGCAGCCAGTCGCTGTAGCCGACTCGGACGTTCAGGGTCTTGCCGCAGGGCTTGATGGTCGGGCCGTAGTTCGGGCAGGCCTTGATGTCGCGCCCCTCCGGGTCGTCGTCGACGAGCACGGGTACGCCGGTGACGGTCACCCACTGCTGCGAGGGTCGGTTCTCGACCCGGCCGTCGTGATCGCAGGTGATCACGGAGTCACTGTGGATCCAGCGCATCAGCCGCCTCCTTCGTGATGGGCGCGGGCCAGCGAAAGGGCCTGCCGCGCCGCGGTGGTCGGGTCCTCGGTCGACTCGGCGCGCAGGAAGTCCACGCTGCGGGCGCGGACCACAATGGCCCGCCCGGGTGCGGAGATCACCAGGTCGGACGCCGCGTGCAGGGTGGCCAGGTCCGGGGTCAGTTCCAGGAAGCTGCCACCCTCGGTGGCCAGCCGCAGGCTGCGCCGCACGTCGTCGACGACTATCGACTGCCCGCCGGCGGTACGCATCGTCCAGCGCCGCGCCCGGCCGTCGTCGATGCCCGCGTCGTACGGCTCGACGGCGCCGAACAGCGAACCGAGCACGACGCCCGAGGCCGGCTCGCCAGCGGGCAGCACCACAAGCACGCTGTCGTCCGGATCGGGCAGCGCCACCAGACCCTTGCCCCGCCCCGCGCCGGGGCAGAGCACCGCCAGCCAGCCGGCGTCCAGGTCCCCGTACGCCGGCAGGGTCAGCCGGACCCGGCCCAGCCCGTCGGGGTCGGCGACGTCGGTGACGGTGCCGAGGGTGACCACCGCGCCGCCGACCGGGGTCGGTGGAGCCACCGGCGGGACGGTGGAGAAGCGTGTCAGGTGCCCGTTGCCGTCCACGGTGTGCACCACCTCGGTCAGCACGTACGCCCCGGCCACCGGCTCGGGCACACCGCTCAGGTCGACCCGCCGGCCCGGCCGCAGCGCCGGATCGCCCTCGGCCACCCCCTCGGCGGTGACGAGCGCCGCCGCCCGGGTGTCCAGCCGCGCCTGGGCCAGCGCCGCCAACTCGTCGTCGCTGCGGCCCGGCTGGTCGACGGCGGTGCGGACCCCGTCGGCCCCCACGTCGGCCGGGTCCGGTCGGTCGAACGCCGGGCGGCCACACCGCGCCTCGTCGGCCTGTTGGCTGATCACCTCGGCCCGCTGCGGGTGCCAGCCCAACGCGGCGCTGGCACCGCTGGCCTGGTCGGCGTTCGTGGACAGGCGCAGGCTGTGCACGCCCGCGCCGAGGGTCAACGCGACCGGCTCCCCGTAGCCCGCGAGGGTGACCAGCCGGACCGTACCGTCGTCGGCGGCCAGGTGCAGCCCGGCCCGACCGGCCACCTCGCACAGCAGCTCCAGATCACTGTGCCGGTGCTGCGACAGCCGGTCCAGCCGGGGCCCGTCGACCTCCGCGCTCACCTCCAGCCCCACCGCGCCGCACAGCTCCCGGGCCAACTCCACGGCGGTCACCGACGTGAACACCCGCAACCCCTGACGTTTCCGCAGCCGGTGCAGTGGGTCGTACGCCCGCAGCCGCAGCACCGCAGCCCCGTCGCCGGCGTACTCGACCTCCACGGCGGTGACCTCCCCGTTGAACAGGGCGTCGGCGTGGTCGGCGAGCCGGACGTCGAGCGTCGTGCCGGGGCGTACCGCCGGGTCGAACGCGCCGACGCCGACGGAGGTGGCGAGCACGAGCTCCGCCTGCGTGGGCTGGTCCAGCCGTGCCGCCACCCGCAGCGAGCGGATCCGCTGACGAACCGCGCCGGTCAGCTCGACGCCGTCGAGCACGACGATCAAGGCCCGGGGCGCGACGCTTGTCACGGCGTACCCCCGGGGGTGGGGTTGGTGCCGGTCGGGCCCCAGGCGGCGGGCGCGGTGGCGATCGAGGCTCCGACGAACGACGCGCCGGCACCCACCCCGCCGGCGAGCGCCCGCGCGACTCCGGTCACCGCGCCCACCACCGATCCGCCACCGCCTGGCGCACCTGGTGGTGGCACGGCCAGGGTGGTGCCGGCCGGCACGGCGAGGGGGTCGGTGATCCGGTTGTGTTCGGCGAGCAGACGCCAGCGCAGCGGCGAGCCGAGCGCGTCGTTGGCCAGCAGGTCGAACCGCACACCGGAACGGCCCGGCTCCGCCGCGCCGTCACCCGCGGCGATCACCGCGCTGCCCGGGGCGGCGGTCGGGGTGCTCGCCGCGGCCAGCTCCTCGGCGAACCCCGCCTCGGCCTGGTCGGCCGTCTCCGCGGCGCGGACCAGCTTCAGCCGCAGCCAGGAGCGCCGGGGTGAGCCGGTGCCGGTGAACGCGTCGAACCGCTCCGCCACCGCGATGATCACGCCGGGTACGTTCCAGGTCTTTCCCCACACCAACCGGACCAGCGGCGGGCGCAGCCAGCCATGCTCGGCGGCCGAGTTCTCCGCGAGCATCCACAGCGGACGGGTGAGCACCCGCACATCGGCCGGACGGACCTGCGCCTGGACGAACTCGACGTCGAAGAGCAGGTCGAGCACCAGCTCGGTCCGGCCGCCGCCGGTGAAGACAAGCGGGTCGTCGGCCAGCCCGGACCCGGTGAGCTGCCCGTCGCCGGCACCCCGATGGCGTACGCCGGCGAGCCGGGTCACCTGCACGGTCTCCGGATTGAGCAGGCAGTCCACCCGAACGCCTGTGGAGTCGATGAGGAAGGCGACGCGTTCCATCAGCCACCCGCCTGTTCCCGGTCCATCCGGGTCAGGTGGGCGGTGTCCAGCGCCGCACCGGCGACCGACCACAGCGCGCTGTCATCGGGCAGCGCCGGCCACCTGTCGGCCGCCGCGTCGGGCTGGCCCGGGCCTCGCCGGCCGCCCGGATCGCGGTGCGCCGAGCCGATCCAGCCGAAACCTGCGGCCCCCGCGGCCGGACCGTCCCGCAGTGCGGCGTGCGGTCCGACCGACTCGCCACCCTGCTGCCCCGGCCGTGCCCGCTCGCCCGGCAGCGCCGGCCACAACCCGCCCCCAGCCGCCGCCCCGCCCCCAGCTTCTCTGCCCCCGGCCGCCTCCCTGCCCCCAGTCGCCTCGCGGCCAGCCGCCCCGCCAGCCGCGGGGTGGCCGCCAGCGGATCGCCCGTCCCGAGCTGCCGCCCGGCCCGGCCTAGCCCCGCCGACGTCGGCGGAGTCGCCGCCCCCGCCGCCCCCGCCGCCCCCGCCGCCCCCGCCGCCCCCGCCGGCGGAGTCAGTTGTAGATCTTGGAAGGTAAGTGCCCCCGGAGGGGCCGAAATCTTCCAAGATCTCGGCGGGAGGGGTGCGGAGGGGAAAGTTGGCCGGGGCGGTTGGCGCTTCGCTTCGGGGCCGCTCTCTCGTGTCGGTGGCCAGGGTGTCGTCCTGCGCCGGGCCTGTCGCCGCGCCCCGTCGGGATGCGCGCAGACGCCAGCCGCCCAGCAGCCGGCTCGGTGAACGTCGGCCCGCATCCGGTCCGCGGGGCACCCCGCCGGTCACCGCGATGTCGGCGGCGCCGCTGCCCCGTGGGCTGGCGCCGCCCATCCCTGGACCCCCGGACCGGTCGACTGCCCTCGACGCGTGCTGCGACCGTCGGATTGCGCCTGTCGAACGCGACCCGTCCGGCCCTCCGACCCCGCGCACCGCCACCGGCCCGTCGACGCCGTAGGACGCGTCCACCGTCCCGTCGTGACCGCCCGTGCCGTCGTCACCCAGCGTGCCGTCGGTGGCGGACGCCGGGCGGCCACGCCCGTAGGAGTGCGCATCCGTGTCCGGGCCGCTCATGCTGGTTGCGCCGCCGGGCCCACCACCCGTGCCGGGGGGACGACGACCCACCGTGCCGGGGGCACGACGACCCACCGTGCCGGGGGCATCACGGCTCACCGAGTCGGCAGGAAGCCCGGCACCCTCCCCGGCGGGCCGAGCTGGTCGGGTCGCCGCGGCCCACCGATCCGGTCCGTCCTGATCGTGCCGATCACCGGAGCCGGAGCCGGAGTCGGAGTCGCTGGCGTGGTCATCGCGCCCCCGCGGCGGTGCCGCGGCGGGCCGGTCGAGGTCCAGGTCGTGCAGCAGACCTGGCGCGTGGGCGGTGACCAGGTCCAGCCAGTGCTGCGGGGGTTCCCCGAAGCGGCGCGGTGTCGCCCCGGGCGTCTCCGGCGGCGGCTGCGGACCATGGTGTGCGGCGGGCGCACGGTGTTCGGGGGGTGTGCGGTGTTCGCCTGGCTCGATCCGCCCAGCGAGGCGCTGCACCGCCCCGGCCGTCGAGCGCAGCCGACCGGCCAGCCAGCTACGCGGGTGTCGGCGCGGTGGCACCGCCGGTCTCCAACTCCAGACCCTCGTAGCGCAGGGTCAACGCGGCGATGGCGATCTCGTGGCTGAGCGTGTTGAGGTGCGCGCCACGCCACCTGGTGGGCCAGGCGTCGATCAGGTTCCAGCGCAGCACCTCGGCGGTCCCGACCGAGTCGAGCAGCACCACGGAGACGTTGCGGCGGTTGAGGGTGCCCTGCGCGGTGGCGTTCACCCAGTCCCACAGCTCGCGGGAGGCGGTGAGGCCGAAGTGCAGCGTCACCGGCTCGTACTCGGCCTGGCCGGGCACCATCCGCATCCGGCCCAGGCCGTGCTCCCGGTACGGCTGCCCGGGGATGTTCACCTCCAGCCCGGTCATCTCGGTGAAGTGGCCGTTGGTGACGCCGTTGATGAGCAGCCGGAAGTTGTACGCCCGGTACGGGTCGACCGGGGCGCCGGGCTGCGGGGTGGCTGTGGTGGGCATGTCAGCCTCCGATCGTCTCGGTCTCGGTGCCGCCGGCCCACTGGCTCAGCTTGAACACCACGAATTCGGCGGGCTTGACGACGGCGATGCCGATGTGGGCGATCACCATGCCCGCGTCGCGGACGTCCGCCGGGTTGGTCTCCTCGTCGCACTTGACGAAGAACGCCTCCTCGGGGCTGCGCCCGAGCAGCGCGCCGTCGCGCCACACCCGGGTGAGGAACGCCCCGATGTCGCGCCGGATCGAGCGCCAGAGGGTGAAGTCGTTGGGCTCGAACACCATCCACCGGGTGCCGTTGGCGATGGCCTGTTCGATGGCGATGCTGAGTCGCCGGACGTTGAGGTAGCGCCACTCGCTGGCCTCGGCGGCGAGCGTACGGGCGCCCCAGACCCGGATGCCCTCACCGGCGAAGTAGCGGATCACGTTGACGCCCTTGGGGTTGAGCACGTCGTGTTCCGGCCGGGTGACCAGGTAGCCCAGGTCCACGGCCCCGCGGACGGGTTCGTTGGCCGGGGCCTTGTGCACGCCGCGCAGGGCGTCGGTGCGGGCCCAGATGCCGGCCAGGTGCCCGCTCGGCGGAGTCAGCTCCAACTCGCCGCTGATCGGGTCGCGGACCCGTAGCCACGGGTAGTAGAAGGCGCCGAACTCGGACTGCCGGGGCCGGTACGCCGCCCCCTCGTGCCCACCCGAGCCGCCAGGACCGGCCGAGCCGCCGCCGGTACCGGCCGAGCCGCCGGCCGTACCCTCGGCGGGCTTGGGGGGTTTGCCAGAGGACGGGGTGGCGACCCGGGTCAGCGCGGCGATGTCGTCGATGTCCGGCGCCGGGTCGCAGATCGCGACCATGGTGCGGGTCCGCTCGGCCATGCTGAGCAGCGCCTCGTGCGACACCACGTCGTGGAAGCCGGGTGCGGCGATGATGGAGATCTCGTCGATGGCCTCCAGCAGTTGCAGGCCACCGCGCCGCTGCCCGGTGCCGGTGATCGCGCCGCCCTCGCCGACGTTCACCACCCAGCAGCGGGCACCCCCGTTGTCGAGGAAGCCGAAGACCGCTCGGGCCAGCGGGGTGCTCTCCACCCGTTCTCCGTCGGCGAAGAGCCGCAGGAACTCCGTCCAGTTGTTGACCGGCACCGCCCGGCCCAGTTGGGCGTCGCGGTTCGGGGCGATTCCGACGAAGGCGGCGATGCTGGTGCTCGCCGGGCCGATCGGTCGGGCGCCGCTGGGGACCTCCTCGACATAGATGCCGGGGGAGAAGTAGCTGGGCATCGGTCCTCCTGTGCGGGTGGGCGTCAGTGGGTCGGTGGCGCGCAGACGATGACGAGGTCGGGTTCGCCGGGGTCGACGTCGGCGGTGAGGACGAGCCCACGCCCGGTCAGTCGCAGCCGGGCCGGGAACGGGTGCTCGGGGTCGTGCGGGACGCCGACGAGCCGGAACCGACCGTCGGAGTCGGTGCGGGTGGCGGATCCGGTGGCCGACAGCTCGACCCGCATCGCGGCGAGCGGTTGGTCCTCGGGGCCGACCACCCGGCCGATGAGTGTGCGTACCTCCAGTTGCCGCAGCCGCAGCGGTCGCAGCACCGGCGGTGCGGCCGGGGTCGGGTGGTCGACCTGGGCGGGTACGTCGATCAGCAGCGCCGGGCGCGGCGCGGCCCCGAACGCCGCCCACAGTGGCGCGTCACCCGCCTCCAGCACGACCGCGTAGCTGCCCTCGCTGGTGGCGGTGGTGAGCACCCGGTCCAGCCGGGGCAACCCGGCCGGCCCGGTCACGCAGAGCAGGTAGCGGACCGTGAACCGGTACGGTTCGCGGACCGCGCCGCTGGAGCGGGTCTGCCGGGCCGGGCGCAGCTCCATCGGCCACAGGGTGAGCCCGGCGGCGTCGCCGTCGGTACGGGGCGGGCCGACCGGGACGGGTTCCCCCGCCGCGCTGGTCAGCCAGGCGGCCAGCTCGGCGGTGGCCGTCTCGATCGGTCCGCGCCCGTCGGTGGTCATCGCGGCGGCGTCCCCTGGATCCGGTACGCGATGGCCTCGTTCCAGACGTGCGGGTAGACGCCGATCTCGAAGTACCGGGTGAACCGGTTGATCGGGGCGTTCGTGTGGTCGTGGTAGAGCAGCCACACCGGGGCGATGGTGAACAGGACGTAGTTCGCCAGCACCAGCGGGATGTAGAGCGGACCGAGCAGTCGACCCTGGAAGATGTGCACGTCCTCGTGCCGCTGGATGCCCGAGCTGGAGCCGGCGCAGACGGTGCCGATGGTGGTGGCGTAGCGGGGCGAGACCCCCTCCACCACGCTGACCCGGCCGCTGCCGGCCGAGGTGGGCCGGTCCAGCGAATGCCCGAAGATCAGGTGCACGGCCAGGTAGATGGCGCCGACGACCGTGTTGAGCAGGCTCCAGGTGTGGTCGACGACGAAGAGGAAGATGCCGCGGGCGTCCGCCGCGTACACCCCGGCGGAGGCCACCGCCCAGCCGAAGACCGCGCCGACGAGCAGGCCCACGACGGCGCCGACCAGAAGCCCGATCGGGCCGCCGGCGAGGAAGCCGAACAGGGCGCCGAGGATGACCTGGACCGCCGCGCTGAGAACTCCGAAGACCATGACGTCATCCCCCTCAGACCCAGGAGCGGAAGATTTTGGGCTCGCGACCGCTCGCGAGTTGGGTCGGCGTCGCCTGCCGGTTGCCGGGCGGGAACTGGCTGACGCCGAGCGCGGCGGAGAAGATGACAAGCGCGTTGAAGAACGCGATGATCCACTTCTCGCCACCGACCTCGTCCGCGAATGCCGCGGTGAGGTAGGACAGCAGCAGCGCGATGACAATGGCGATCCACTTGCGGAGCTTGTCGCCGCTGGGGCCGATCAGCCCCCCGATGACGTTTGTGGCCAGCAGGGTGGCGGCGCTCGCGCCGGCGATGGTCCCCAGGGCTGCCCAGGTGAAGAGATCGTTCATGACGATCCCCCTTTTCTGCGATGGTGCGACCGGGATGTGGTGGTGGTGAGGTCCGGTGCCGCCGGGTGGCAGCGCCGGGGCCGGTCGCCGTCGTCTCGGGGGCGGCCGGGGCCGGGCGTGGCCGGCTCAGCCGGCCACCGGGTGGATCAACCGGGCCCCGGGGCGCCGGCGGGCGGGCCCGGCGGTGTCGGTCCGGGCGAGGTCGGTCCGGGCGAGGTCGGGCCGGGGGTGGCCGGCGTCGTGGGCTGCCGGCGTCGCAGCAGGAGTACGCCGACCGCGGCGAGCAGCAGCAGGAGGAGGAGCGCGCCGCCGACGATCAGCGGCCATCCGATGCCGCCGTCGTCAGCACCGGCGGCGGCCGGCGAGGTGGACGGTCGGGGTGGCGCCTCGGCGACGGCGCGTAGCTCGGTCGGCTTGTCCTGGTTGGAGTCGACCTTCCAGCTCACCGACCGGCCGTTGACGGTGCCGTTGCTGTCGATCACTCGGCCGGGAAATGTCACCGAGATCTCGAACGACATCAGCTTGAGGAACGCCTGCTGTTGCTGCGGATTCTGCTGCGCCACCTTTCCGCCGTATTTAGACGGATCGAGGGGCAACGTGAAACGGTACAAGTCGCCGTCCCGGACCAGTTTTACGCTCTCCGTGTCGAAACCCGCCAGCGGCGCTTTGCGATAACTGATCTGGGCGCCGAAGAGTTTGTCGTCCTCGTACCGGGTCTCTTCCCCCGCCGGCAGGGCGGGAATGTTTTGCCGCAGCTCCGCGAAGGCCGCCGGGATGTTCTTGTTTCGTGAGGTCAGCAGGGACTTCTCGGCGGTCAGCAGCAACTGCCCGTCGACGGTGTCGTCGGCGTTGACGGTGAGCCCCATGTTGAGTTGCATGCAGCCGCCCAACACGGCGACCAGAAGGAGGCACACCGCGACGCGGAGTGCCTTACCGCGGTTCACTCTCCTGTTCATGGGCTCAGTGTGTGTGATCCATTTCACCATCGGCAGTCAGCGATCAGTCACAAGGCAGTCGCCGATTGTACCGACGCACTGTCATATGTGACCGAGGTGGATCGGGCCGCTATTGACTACTCTGGAGCTTTGGGGTCAGGAACAGTTTTCCGGTGGTGATCCCCCGCCTGGGGGAGGTCGGCCCGGACCGGGGTGCGGCAGGCTGGACCCACCCGTTCGACCACCCCCGAGGACAGCGATGACACCGGCTCAGCGCCACACCCCGAAGATCGAACTGCACGTCCACCTGGAGGGAACGGTCCGCCCGGCGCTGCTCGCCGAGCTGGCCCGCGGCCATCGCCTCCCGGTGCCGGCCGAGACGTCCGGAAGGTTCGACGACCTGTACGACTTCATCGCCACCTGGAACGCGATGACGACTGTGCTGCGGACGCCACAGGACTACCAGCGGGCACTGCTGGCCTACGCCGCGGAGGCCGCCCGCGACGGCGCGGTCCACCTGGAACCGATCGTGGACGCCGAGGAGCGGCTCGGGTTGGACGGCTGGGCGAACCTGCTCGCCGCGCTTGTCGACGCGGCGGCCGAGGCCCGCGAGTCGTACGGGGTGTCGATCGGGCTGACCCCGCAGGTCTGCCGGGGGCACGACGTCGACTTCACCGAGAGCGCGGCCCGCATCGCCACCCGGTTCGCCGGGCGGGGCGTGGTCGGCTTCGGGTTGTCCGGCGCCGAGGGGCGGCACCCGACCACGCCGTACCGCCGGATGGTGGAGCTGGCCCGCGACGGCGGCCTGCCGTTCGTGCCGCACGCGGGCGAGGCGGCCGGGCCGGAGGCGGTCCGCGAGGTGCTGGCGATGGGCGCGGTCCGGGTCCGGCACGGGGTGCGGGCCGTGGAGGACCCGGAGCTGGTCGCCGAGTTGGCCGCGCGGGGCGTCGTGTTGGACGTGACGCCCACCTCCAACCTGCGCCTCGGCGTGGCCCGCGAGGACCTCCCCCATCCGTTGACCGTGCTGACCGACGCCGGGGTCGCCTGCTCGGTGTCCACCGACGACCCGGCCATCTTCGACATCACCCTGGCCGACGAGTACGCGTTCGCCGCCCACCTCGGGGTGACCCCCGCGACCGCCTACGCCGCCGGCCTGCGCGGCATGCTCGGGGACGCCGCCGACCACGCGCGGCTGGTGTCGGTGGGGGAGCAGGCGTACGGGGGCGGCGCACCCGCCTAAAGTGAGCCGGTGATTGTCGTCGCGTGTGTGCTGCTGGTGGATCCCGACGGGCGGCTGCTGCTGCAACTGCGGGACACCGAAGCGATGCACCACCCGGACGTGTGGGGGCTGCCCGGCGGCCACGCGGAGGCGGGGGAGACGCCGGAGCAGACCGCCGAGCGGGAGCTGTGGGAGGAGACCGGCCTGCGCGCCGACGGGCCGCTGCGCCTGATCGCCGTGCAGCCGCGTCCCGAGCTGGGCCGGGAGATGCACTACTTCCTGGGCCGCACCCGGGCCCGACAGGAGGATGTGGTGCTCGGTGAGGGCGCGGCGATGGTCTTCGTGCCCGGTGACGAGGTGCTCAACGGGCGTCCTTGGACGCCGGGCACCGTCGAGGTGCTGACCCGGTTTCTCGCCGCACCCGACGACACCGCCGCGTTCGCCGGCCCGACGCCCGCCGAGTCTGCTTAGGGCAGGCCCTAGCCAGCCGGAGGTCGCCGCCCTCACCGGCACGTGACCCGGTCGGCGATCGTGTCCACGGCATCTCGATACCTCGGGCGCGGCGCGGAGCTGCCCCGGTGAGCAGGGCCGTCACGGAATGGGAGACGATCGCCTCGGGCTGCCGTGGGTTGACGGCGCGTGAGCAGAGGGTGGCGATGGTGCGGTTCAGTGGCCTGCGGACGGCCGGCCGGCGGCTGCGGCACGGCTGGCGGCCCGTGCTGGAGGCGACCGTCGCGGCGACCGTGGCGTGGCTGCTGGCCACCCGGTTGCTCGGGCACCCGCAGCCCTTCTTCGCGCCGGCCGCGGCGCTTATCGTGCTCGGTCAGACCCGCGGTCAACGTATTCGCCGGGCCGTCGAGGTCGTGCTCGGGGTCGCCGCCGGGGTGCTCGTCGCGGACCTGGTGGTGCAGGCACTCGGCCCCGGCAGCACCTGGACCGTCGGCACCGTCATCCTGCTCACCGTCCTTCTCGCGGTGGCCTTCGGCGCCACCGGCGTGACGCTTGTGCAGGCCGCGGTCTCCGCGCTCTACCTGGTGGTGGTCGCACCGCCGGACGGGTCGTTGGTGCCGAACCGGTTCGTCGACGCCCTCGTCGGCGGCGCGGTCGCGCTCGCGGCCAGCCTGCTCGTCGACGCCCGGCACCCCCTCGCGCCGCTGGTCGCCGAGGTGCGGCGGACCTTCGACGAGCTGGCCGGGCTGCTGGGCGGGATCGCCGACGCGCTGGACCGCGGCGACGAGGCCGCCGCGTTCGCGGCGCTGACGCAGGCCCGGGGGATGGACGCCCGGGTGGACGGGCTGCGGGACGGGGTGCTGGCCGCCGGTGAGGCACTGCGGCTCAACGTCCGGCGACGCCGGCACATCGGTCGGCTGCGGTCGGTGGACGAGTCGATCCGGCAGATCGACTACGCGGTCCGCAACGTCCGGGTGCTGGCCCGCGCCGGCGTGACGCTGAGCCGGCTGCACACCCCGGTGCCACCGGAACTGGGCGCCGCCCTGCGATCGCTTGCCGAGGCCGTCCGCCAGGCCGGTGCCGCGCTCGCCGCCGACCTCGACGGCCGGGACGAGACCGCCGAACGGCACGGCAGCCGGGCCGACGAGTCCGCGTTGGCCGCCGTGCACACCGCCGGGCAGCTCTTCGGCGCCACGCCTACCCTCCCCCTAGCCATGATCATCGGTCAGGTCCGGGCCACGGCCATCGACCTGCTGCGCGGTGTCAACCCGGAGGACGACACCGCCGTCCTCGCCCGCGTTGACGAAGCCCTCGGCCTGCCCGCCGTCTGACGTCTCCAGGGGAGTGCGCGGGCCGCCGGATGTGCTGGTGCGCCACCTGGTGGCGGAGTCGCGGATCGGGGCGGGGACCTCGTGGCCGCCGGGAAACTCCTCGTAGGTGACGTCGTAGCCGAGCCCGCGCAGGTGGGGAACGAGGCGGCGGCTGCACACGTCGATGGGCAGCACCCGGTCGTCGACACCGTGCGAGACGAAGATCCGTGGCCGACCGTGGGTGGTCGGTGGCGCGGCGAAACCGGGGGAGAAGGCCAGCACCGCGTCGACCAGTTCCCCGTTGGCCAGGCCCAGCGAGAGCGCGTACGAGGCGCCGTCGGAGAAACCGCCGAACGTCACGTCCCGCACCGGATAGCCGTCGAAGACGGTCCTCAACAGCCCGTCGACACGCCTGACGTCCGCCCCGAAACCGCCGGCGATCAGGTCCCAACTGGCCGCCGACGACTCCGGGGCGACAAGCAGCAGGTGCTGCGCGTCCGCCACCGGCGACAGCAGGTCCAGCCCCTGTCGCGCGGAGCCACCCGCGCCGTGCAGGAGCAGCACCAACCGGTACGCCGAACCGTCGGTTGCCGGATCCGGAACGTACGCCAGCGCCCGCCGCTCCCCGTCGGGGCCGGTCAACCGCAGCAGGCCGGCGGGCCCCGGCGCCACCGGCGGGTGGGGGCGCGCGGTCAACCGCCCGTGCCGGTAGTCCGGGGGCGGCTGCGCGGAGTCGGACACGGCCTGCGCTCCTCGCGATCGACGCAACGTGCGACGCGGTTACCCGGGCGGCCAGGGCTTAACCGTCGGCCTCGGGCCGGAAAAGCGCGGACGCTCAGGCGCTGGAGCGGGCCACCAGGGTGGACGGGAAGAGAGTCACCCGGGCGGCCGGGCGACCGTCCAGCAGGGCGGTGGCCGCGGCGACGGCGATCCGCCCGACCGGGTGACTCGCCGTGGTCAGCGCCGGGGCGGTCATCCCGGCCAGCGGGATGTCGTCGAAGCCGGCCACCGCGACGTCGCCGGGCACCCGTACACCGGCGTCGCGCAGCCCCGCGATCACGCCGAGCGCGGTGTCGTCGCTGATCGCGTAGATGGCGTCGACGTCCGCCCAGCGGCTCAGCGCCTCGCCGGCCGCCGCCCGGCCGCGCGCCGCCGTGAAGTCCCCGGTGATCTCCCACTCCGGCAGGCCGGCCTGGTGCATCAGTCGGCGGTACGTCTGCACGGGGCGTTGCGCGCAGGGCAGCCAGCGGGGGCCGGTCACCATGGCGATCCGGCGGCGACCCGCGGCGTACAGGTGGCGCAGCACCGCGTCCGAGCCGGCGGCGTTGTCGACGTCGAACGACGGCACGGTCGCCGAGCCGACTCCGATCGAGACCACCCGGTCGCGTAGCGACCCGGGCACCGCCGCCAGCAGGTCCTCGGTGGTGTTGACCAGGATCACCCCGCACACGGTGCGGTCCCCGGCGAGCTGGTGCAGGCCGCGGGGGTCGCCGAGCGGCAACCAGTGCAACGCCACCCCGACACCGGCAGGTGTGCACACCCGGGCGGCCGAGCCGACCACCTGGTGGACGTACGGGTCGTCCAGCACCGCCGGGCTGGCCCCCTGGGCGGCCACGACCAGTCGTACGCCGCCGCCGCCGCGGACCAGCGCCCGGGCGGCCGGGTTCGGCACGTAACCGAGCTGGTCGACGGCTGCCGTGACCTGTTGCCGAGCTGCCGGCGACGCGAACCCCGTGCCGGCGATCACCCGCGACGCGGTGGACCGCGACACCCCGGCCATCCGGGCGACGTCCTCGAGGGTGGCCGCTCGCTGTGCCGCTGTCGTCATCGTCGCCTCCCCGAGCCGGCCCGTCCGGTCGGACAAACGCCTGTTTCACATCATGCCCTGGCCTGTGCGTCGCCGGTAAGGGGCGGTGGCCGGTTGTGGTGGTAGCGCTCTCAGGTGTGCGATCGTGCCAGGAGATCACCCCGAGGAAGAGGACCTGCCCCGTGAGCGCCCCCACCAGTCGACCCGTTGCCCCGGACACCGCACCACCGCCGTCGCGCGCTGTGCTGCTGGCCCGCAATGGCGTCGCTGTCACCTTCACCCTCAACGGGCTGGCCGTCGGTAGCTGGTTCTCCCGGGTTCCGGCGGTCCGCGACGCGTTGGGCCTCTCCGCCGGCCGGCTCGGGCTGCTGCTGCTGGCGATGAGTGTCGGCGCGCTGCTCGCCATGCCCACCTCGGGCCTGCTCGCCCAGCGGTTCGGCGCGGCCCGCACCGTCACGATGGCCACCGTGCTTGTCGCGATCGGCCTGAGCGTGGCAGGGCTGGGCGCGACGATGACCGGGTCGTTCGCCATCGTGGCCCTGGGGTTGGTCGCCCTCGGCTACGGCTCCGGCGCCTGCGATGTGGCGATGAACGTCGAGGGCGCCTCGGTGGAGCGACGACTGGGTCGAACGATCATGCCCCGCTTCCACGCGGGGTGGAGCCTCGGTTCGGTGGCCGGAGCGGGGCTCGGCGCCGCGGCTGCCCGGTTCGACGTGCCGGTCGGCGCACACCTCGTCGCGGTCGCGGTGGTCGTGTTGACCGGCACTGCGCTGGCCGCCCGGACGTTCCTGCCCGTCGTCGTCGATCACACCGGCGACCCGGCGAACGCGACCCCGGCGGCCCGCCGTCGGGCGCAGCTCGCCGCCTGGCGGGAGCCGCGCACCCTGCTGATCGGGCTGTTCGTGCTGGTGGCGGCGTTCACCGAGGGTGCCGCCAACGACTGGCTGGCCGTCGCGTTCGTCGACGGTCGGGACCTGAGCGAGGCCGCCGGCGCGGCGGTCTTCGGTGTCTTCGTCGTGGGCATGACCATCGGGCGTACCGCGGGAACTGTCGCCCTGGACCGCTGGGGTCGGGTGCCGGTGCTCAGCGGCACCATCGGGCTCGCCGTGGTCGGCGCCGGCCTGGCCGTGTTGGCGGGCTCCGGGCCGGTGGCCATCATCGGCGTCGCACTGTGGGGCCTCGGCGCGTCGTTGGGCTTCCCGGTCGGGATGAGCGCGGCCGCCGACGAGGAGGCGCACGCGGCGGTGCGGGTGAGTGTGGTCGCGGTGATCGGCTACACCGCGTTCCTGGGTGGGCCACCGCTGCTGGGGCTGCTCGGCGACGGGGTCGGCACCCTGCGCGCGCTGCTTGTGGTGCCGCTGTTGCTGCTGCCGACCCTGCTGTTGGTGCGGGTGCTGCGCCCGCCGCACCCCGCGGAAACTGCTCCGTCAGCCCACAAAAACTAACCCAGTTCGTCGCCGGGCGGTATCGGGTGCGCGGCCGACTGCGCCGCGTACCCGCCCTGGCTAGGGTCGCCGAATGCCAACCGACGAGATCACCGCCGCCGCGGCGGGCACCTGGACCCTGGGCGACCGCACCGTGCGCCGGATGGGCTTCGGCTCCATGCGGATCACCGCGAACCCCGACCGCGACCGCGCCGTCGCCCTGCTGCGCCGCGCCGTGGAGCTGGGCGTCAACCACATCGACACAGCCGCGTTCTACGTCTCGCCCGGCGGCGCCCTGCGGGTCGGCACCGGGCCGCCCCGCTACGCCACCGAGTTGATCCGCGCGGCGCTCGCCCCGTACCCGGACGATCTGGTGATCGTCACAAAGGTCGGCTTCGGGTACGACCCGGAGGCGGGCTTCACCGAGGCGCTCACCCCGGCGCAGTTGCGCGCCCAGGTCGAGGAGAACCTGCGCCGGCTCGGCCGCGACCAGCTCGACGTGGTGAACCTGCGCCTCGGCCGGGGGCCGGGCGCGGTGCCGCTCGCCGACCGGTTCGGCGCGCTCGCCGAATTGCGGGCCGCCGGGCTGATCCGACACCTCGGGCTCTCCAACGCCCGGCCGGAGCACCTGGACGAGGTGGCCGGCATCGCGCCGGTGGTCTGCGTGCAGAACAACTACGGGGTGGACGCCTACCGGGAGCAGGACGCGTTCGTGCGGCTCTGCGGGGAGCGGGGCATCGCCTTCGTGCCGTTCTTCGCCTTGGCCGGCACCGGTCGGGAGGCGGGCGCGAGCGCCGCGCAGAGCGAGGCCGTCGAGGCCGTCGCCCGCGCCCACGGCGTCACCCCGCAGCAGGTACGCCTGGCCTGGACGCTGCACCAGGGCCCGCACGTGCTCGCCATCCCCGGCACCGCGAACCCGGACCACCTGGCGCAGAACGTGGCGGCCGGCGCCCTCCGCCTGACCCCGGAGGACCTGACCCAGCTCGGTTGAGCGCCCACCGTGCCGAGGCGCACGGCGGGCGTCCGACCTTCCGCCCGATCAGGCCCGCACGACGTGCACCACGATCTCCTGGCCGTCGCCCACGGTGCCGGCGAAGCCCTCCGACAACGCGCTGACCATCGTCAGCGTGCGCGCGAGGGTCTCGTGCGCGATAAGCGACTGATGCGTGGCGATCGCCGCCGCGACGTCGGCGGGCGCGGCGATCGCCACAGTGATCCGGTCGGCGACCTCGAAGTCGGCGTCGCGGCGGGCCTGCTGGACGATGCGGACGACGTCGCGTGCGACACCCTCGGCCGCCAGTTCGGGGGTGATCGCGGTGTCCAGCGCGATCGTCACTCCGCGCTGGGACTCCACGACCCAGCCGGTCCGCGGCACCTCCGTGATCAGGATGTCGTCCGGGCCCACCTCGACCTGGGTGCCGTCGACCGTCAGCGGGAAGGTCCCGTTCGCCCGGACACCGTCGACCAGCTCCCGCGCGGCCACGGCGGCGATGGCCTTCGCGACGTGCTGGGTGCGGTTGCCGAACCGGCGGCCCAGGGTCCGGAAGTTCGCCTTGATCCGCACGTCGATGACCCCGCTCTGGGAGTCGAGCGGCTGGAGGATCTTGACGTTCAACTCGTCGCCGATGTCGTCGAGCAACGCCTGCGGGAGCACCGTGCCGGCCGGTAGTCCCACGAGCGCGCGGCTCAACGGCTGCCGGATCCGCAGGTTGCTCGCCTTACGCGCGGACCGGCCCGCCTCGGCCAACGCCCGCGCCATGGCCACCTGGGCCGACAACTCGGCGCTGATCAGCGTGGTGTCGGGCGTGGGCCAGGTCGCCAGGTGCACCGACTCCGGGGCCGACCCGGCGCCACGCCTGATGACCTGCTGCCACACCTCCTCGGTGAGGAAGGGAATGAACGGCGCGAGGAGCCGGGTGAGGATGTCGAGGCACTCGTACAGGGTGGTGAGGGCGTCCGGGTCGCCCTCCCAGAAACGCTGCCGCGAGCGCCGCACGTACCAGTTCGACAGGTCGTCGACGAAGTCGGCGAGCAGTCGGCCGGCGCGGGCCGTGTCGTAGTTCTGGAGTCGTTCGTCGACGGCGGCGGCGAGGGCGTGGACCTCGCCGACGATCCACCGGTCCAGCACCTGCCGTTCGGCGACCGGCTGCGCCACCTGCGGCGCCCAGGTCGAGTTCGCCGCGTAGAGGGAGAAGAACGCCGCGGTGTTCCAGTAGGTCATCAACACCTTGCGGACGATCTCGTCGAGGGGACCGGGCCCGATCCGGCGCGGCGACCACGGTGAGCCGGAGCAGGCCATGAACCAGCGCACCGCGTCGGCGCCGTGCGTGTCCATCAACGGGATCGGCAGCAGGATGTTGCCCAGGTGTTTGCTCATCTTGCGGCCGTCCTCGGCCAGGATGTGCCCGAGGCAGACGACGTTCTCGTACGGGGACCTGTCGAAGACCAGGGTGCCCACCGCCATCAGCGTGTAGAACCACCCCCGGGTCTGATCGATCGCCTCGCAGATGTACTGGGCCGGGTAGGTGCGCTCGAAGATCTCCCTGCTGCCCGGCACGTGCGGGTAGCCCAACGACGCGAACGGCATCGCCCCGGAGTCGTACCAGGCATCGATCACCTCGGGCACCCGGGTGGCGGTGCGGCCGCAGGCCGGGCAGGCGAAGGTGATCTCGTCGACGTACGGGCGGTGCGGATCCAACTCGGACAGATCGGCGCCGGCCAGCTCTCCGAGCTCCGCACGGGAACCGACGGCTCTCACGTGGTTGTCCGGGCAGCGCCACAGCGGCAGCGGGGTGCCCCAGTACCGGGAGCGGGACACCGCCCAGTCGATGTTGTTCTTCAGCCAGTCGCCGTACCGGCCGTGTTTGATGTGCTCCGGGAACCAGTTGGTGTGCTCGTTCTCCCGGGTCAGCTCGTCGCGTACCTCGGTGGTCCGGATGTACCAGGACGGCTGCGCGTAGTACATCAACGGGGTGTGGCACCGCCAGCAGTGCGGGTAGGGGTGCGCGAACGGCTCGTGCCGGAACAACCGACCGGAGGTCCGGAGGTGGTCGATGAGCAACGCGTCGGCGTCCTTGAAGAACACCCCGCCGACCAGGTCGATGCCGTCGTGGAACCGTCCGTTCGGGGCGACCGGGTTGACCAGCGGCAACCCGTAGGCGCGGCAGACGGCGAGGTCGTCCGCGCCGAAGGCCGGCGCCTGGTGCACCAGGCCGGTGCCGTCCTCGGTCGTGACGTAGTCGGCGAGGACCACCAGGTGCGCGTCCGGGATGTCCACCAGGTCGAACGGCCGCTCGTACCGCACCCCCTCCAGGGCCGACCCCGCTACGGTCGCCAGGATCTCCGCCTCGTCACCGAGCACCCGCCGGGCCAGCGGTTCGGCGACGACGAACGTGCCCCGCTCGGTGCGGGCGAGGGCGTACGTCACGGTGGGGTGGACGGCGACGGCGGTGTTGGACACCAGGGTCCACGGGGTGGTGGTCCAGATCAGCAGCTCGACACCGCTGTGGCCGGCCACGTCCCCGCGGACGGGGAACCGCACGTACACGGACGGGTCGGTGACGGTCTCGTAGCCCTGCGCCACCTCGTGGTCGGACAGGGTCGTGCCGTCGCGGGTGCAGTACGGCGCGACCCGGAAGTCCTCCACCAGTCGCCCGCCGTCGTGGATCTGCTTCAGTGACCACCAGACGCTGTCCACGTACTCCGGTGACATCGTCTGGTACGGGTGCTCCAGGTCGATCCAGTAACCCATCCGCTGGCTGAGCTGGACGAACTCGTCCACGTGCCGCAGCACCGAGGTACGGCACCTGGCGTTGAACTCGGCGATGCCCATCTTCTCGATGTCGGGCTTGCCGCCCAGCCCCAGCTCCTTCTCCACCGCCAGCTCGACCGGCAGGCCGTGGCAGTCCCATCCGGCGCGGCGCGGCACCGAGAAGCCCCGCATGGTCCGGTACCGGGGGAAGAGGTCCTTGAAGACCCTGGCCTCGATGTGGTGGGTGCCCGGCGTGCCGTTGGCGGTCGGCGGCCCCTCGTAGAACACCCACGGCGGACCGTCGGCCGTCTGTTCCAGGCTCCTGTCGAACACGTTGTTGGCCTGCCACCACTCGATGACCGCACGGTCCATCCCACCAAGGTCGATCTTGGTGGGCAGTGGCACGAATGGCGACTTCGACGGACCGTCCGGCACCGACGCTCTCCCTACACTCCACATCCGCTCGCGCGGGCATCAGCTCACTGCCCACGCGGGGACGAAGTGTCTGGCGTCTGGCCAGGACTCCGCGGTACCACCCCGCTTGCGCCCCGACCGTGCGGGCGCCGCTTGATTTCGCGACGTGACGTGCCGCTGCGTCCGGGTCTACTGGGGCAGCGAGCTGCCCGTTCTTCCGGAGGCTCCCCGGTGATGGCCGGATCGGTGCCGATGCCGTCCAGCATAGCCGTCCGCACGCGGCGCCAAGGGCGGTGCCGGCGCGGAGCCCTAGGCGCGCAGCCAGACGCGCAGCGGGCCGGTGGGGGTGAAGCCGGTTTCCAGGGCGGGGGCCAGGTCGGCCGTGGTTTCGTAGCCGACAAGCGCCGCGTCGGGCACGGTGGCGCACACCGCGCGCCAGATCTCGCGGGGGCGCTCGGTGCGGGAGAACAGGTTGGAGACGCCGTACGGGCCGTCACCGCTGAGCACCGCTCCGCCGGTGACCGCACCCGAATCGTCGTGGCGGGCGAGCACTCGTACCCGTGGGTCGGCCAGGAGCGCGGGGCGGAACAGCTCCCCACCGCCGTGGGCCGCCGCCCAGGCCGCCAGGTCGTCGGTGGTGACGACCGGGGTGAGGGGTACGTCGTCGGCCGGTGGCACCGCCGGTTGCCGAAGGATCCACTGCGCGTCGAAGAGCACCCGGAACCCGTACCCGGACAGGTCGAGGTCGGCGAAGCTGTCCTTCACCGACGCGCCGGGCCCCGCGTCGATCCGGGCCAGCAGAGCCACGGCGTCGACGCCCGGCCGCCTGGTGACCGCGTCCGGGTACCACTGTGGCGAGCGGTGGGGGACCGACCAGGCGTCGGCGTCGCTGCGGCCGGCCAGCCCGTGGCTGGCGCAGACGATGTCGCACCATTCGGCGTTGTCGCGGGCCGCCACCACTCGCGCGTCGTCCAGCACGTCGGGAAGCCTAGTCAGGGTCAGCGGAGTCGGGTGAGCAGGATCCGGCCGCCCTCGTAGACGCCGCCGTCGATGGCGATGACTCTGTCGTCGGCGTACCGCAGCGCGACCGCGACGTCCTGCGGCGCCACACCGAAGTGCTTGGTGAGGGTGCTGTGGCCGTGGACGAGCACGGTGCCCCCGAGCGTGCGCAGCATCATCGACACCCGGTCGTCGGGGTTCGCCGGCACCGCGTCGCGAAAGGCGCCCCGATCGCTCATCCGACCACAGAAGTCCAGCCAGGCCGTGGGGTCGTCGGAGGCGAGAGCCACGCTGACCGCCGCGTTCACGGTGGCCACACTGGACCCCATTTCGAGGTACCGGGCGGTGTCGGAGTGCACGAGCAGGAACCCGTCGACGACCGCGACCGCGGGCAGCCGCACCATCCACTCGACATGCCGGGCCGTCAGCCGGCGCAGGTCCTCCTCCCGTCCGCCGAACCGGGCCCAGCCGCCCCGAAACCCGCCGGGCTCGTCCCACCCGGCAACGGGCGTGGTGCCGAACCGGTGCGCGGCGAGCAACTGCGCCTCGTGGTTGCCCAACAGCACCCCGACGTGGCCGCCCGCCGCCCGTGCGGAGTCGGCGAGCCGCCGGATGTCGTCGATGACACCGACACCGTCCGGGCCGCGATCGACGTAGTCGCCGAGCAGCCACAACCGCGCGCCACCCCCGGCCCAGTGGCCGGTGTGGTCGACGAGCCCGGCCTCGTGGAGCGACTCCCGGAACTCCGACCGGTGGCCGTGGATGTCCGCCGCCACGTACAGCGGCGTGAGGTCGTCGAGCAGAGTCACCATGGCCGCCACGGTACGTAGCTCAGGGGGCGTAGACCAGGTCCATCGTGTCGGTGTGCCCGGACCAGCGCAGGTCGAGATGCCAGCACCCGGCCTGCGGCATGTCGATGCCCGACGGCCCAGGCCCGCCGGCGACCTCCCGGGTCACCCGGGTGGCGGTGCCGTCAAGCGTCGCGGTGATCACCAGGGTCGACGGCGCGGTCGGGTCGGGCGAGGTCGTGGAGGCGCGGGCCACCCACAGGATCTTGTTGGTCGACCCGTCCTCGCGGACCTGGCGCAGCGGATGAGCGAACAGCACCGCCACGATGTCACCCTTCGCGCCGAAGACGTGCGGGCCCCGGCTGGTCCCGTGGAACCCGGCGTCCGCCCAGTCGGGCAGCGACTCCATCTCGACAGGCGAATGGCAGCCCGTCGCGGCGCTCGCCGCGCCCGCCGTGGTGGTGGTGGCGGACGGTGCGGCCGACCCGCCGCTGGCCGTGGTCGTGCACCCCGCCAGCAGCACCACGGATGCCGCCAGCAGCGACCTGCCCCATGAACCCATTCCGATCCCTCCGTACCGCGTCGGCGACTCGTATCTTGAGGACACCTGTCGCGCCCGTCCGGTTCCTAGCGCAGCGAACGGGCGATCTCGATCGCCTCGGCCTGGGTGCGGGCGCCCTCGAGCCGGTAGCTCACGTCGGCGTCCTGCCAGATCAGGGTCGAGGCGGCCAGCCGGGCGCTCTCCTTGTGGACCGTGCCCGCCCGGTCCACGTACGACAGCACGTGCGGGCCGTCGACCCACACCGCGAAGTCGCCGTTGACCTCGACCCACTCCGCTCCCGGCGGGATGACCTCCTTGTGGAAGGACAGGTTGAGACGACCGTCGAACGCGTCGACGCGCAGCGCGCCACCGTCGTAGAGCAACGTCGCCACCCGGCAGGCGCCCGTGGGGTCGGGGTCGGCGACGAGCACCCGCTCGGGCGGACCCAGCTTCGCCGGCAGGCGGATCGGGAACCGTACCGCTCGTTGTGCCTCGTCCAGACCGGCGACCCGCTGCCCGGGCAGCGGCGACGCGACGCCGCTGGGCGTCGTCTGCTCGGGCGAGACGGCGATGCTGACGCCGGCGAAGCGCAGCAGCCCGGACACCACGTCGGCGACGGCGGCACGGGTCGGCGGCAACACCGCCACCAGCACGGCGGCCAGCGCCGCCGCGGCGAGCGGACGCCACCGCCGCGCCGGCCGGTGGAGCCGTTCGCGGACCTGGGCGCGCACGTCGGGCGGCTCGGGCGTCTCCAGCCAGGTGGACAGGTCACGCAGTTCCCGTTCGAGGTCACCCATGCCGGACCTCCTCCCGGTCGAGGAGGCCGCGAAGCTTCGCCAGGGCCCGGGACGTGCGCGACTTCACCGTGCCCCGGGGCCAGCCCAGCGCCGCCACCGTCTCCTCCTCGCTGAGGTCGAGGAAGAACCGGCAGACGATCACCTCGCGGTCGCGTACCGGAAGTTGCCGCAGGGCCCGCACCAGCGCGGCGCGGCGCTCCCCGGCGAGGACCGCACCCACCGCGCCGTCCTCGGCGATCTCCGACGCCGGGTCCGCCGCCGCGGCGCGCAGGACGAGCCCGTCGCGCCGGCCGCGCGACCGGTGCAGGTTGCGGGTCTCGTTGGCGACGATCGCGAGCAACCAGGACCGGAAGGACGACTCACCCCGGTAACGGGACAACTTGCGGTACGCCTTCACAAACGCCTCCTGGGTGACGTCCTCGGAGTCCGAGCCCGCGCCGAGCAGCACCGCCGTCCGGTACGCGGACGCGGTGTGCCGAGCGACCAGCAGGTCGTACGCCGCCAGGTCGCCGGAGCGGGCGCGGGTGACGAGCGCGTCGTCGTCCAGGGGAACCTCCGTTCGGGGTCACACTCATGACACCGCCCACGCTCGGCGGGTTCCAGCCCCCGTCGGGTCAGCTGTCTCCCACCCGACGTGCAGCGTATTGCCAGGATTCGGTGCTGCACTGAAGGGGCGTCGAGGGAAGGGGTGGGGCATGAGCTGGTTCAGTCGCCGGTCACGGGGTGCCGAGGCGACCCCGACGAAGCTGGACCGGGAGGCGACCCGGGACGACCTCGCCGCGCTGGAGGCGTTCGTCACGAGCCGGCGCGGGGTGGAGTTCTACCTGGAGCCGGAGACCACCGCGACGGATACCACGGTGGTGGCGATCGCCCACGACGGGGAGTGGATCCGGCGCCGCACCGGCACGCCACGGGCGGCGGGGTCCATCGCCCGTAAACACGCGGTGCCGCTGTACGAGGCGGGCCGCACCGGCTATCCGGAACGGATGCGGGTGTGGAGCCGCGCCCACCCGGAACGCCACGCCCGCTGAGCGCGTCCGCGCAGGTGCGTCCCCGGCTCAGGTGCGTCCCCGGCTCAGGCTCGTCCGCTCAGTCGGTCGTGCCGGCTGAGCGGGCCTGCTCACGCGTCATCGGCTCGGCGTGGCTGGACACGTACCACGTGTAGTCCTCGTCGAGCAGTCGCCGGACCATGGCCAGGTCGAGGCCGTCCTCGGGTTGGCGCAGGTGCGCCGGCGGTGGGTAGAAGCAGTCGCCCAGCAGCATGACGCCCGAGTCGGGCACCAGCACGACTGTCGAGTCCGGTGCGTGCCTGCCGCCGACGTGACGTAGCTCGACCCCGACCGGCAGCTCGTCCACGTCGGCGAAGACCCGGGTGGGCGGCAGGACGGCGAAGTCCGTCCAGGAGTCCACGGCGCGTGCCCGAGCCCGGAAGCTCGGGCCGAGGCGGGGGTTGTGGCGTACCTGCTCGTCCAGGTAGTGGTGACTCCACGGTCGGGCGGCTTCGGCGCGCAGCAGCGGCACGGCCGCCTCGTGTCCGACGATCTCGACTCCCGGCCAGGCGCAGGCGCCCCAGACGTGGTCCCAGTGGTGGTGGGTGTAGACGAGCCAGCGGGGCTGAGGTAGCCCGGCGGCCGTCAGCGCGGCCTGGATCTCGCGGGCGTGCGCGGGGCTCTGCCCGGCGTCGATCAGCACACTGCCGCGTTCGTCGGCGACGACTGCGACGCCGGCCTGGACCGCGTCCGGGTCCGGGTCGCCCGGGCAGAGCCAGACCCGGCCGGCGAGCCTGTGAAATCGCATGGCGACGATGGTGATCGACCTCCGGAATCGATCGCGGACCTTGGTCCAGTGATCGTCGATCCTAGGTAACCGGGCCGCGAGCCGCCGCCGCGAGCCCGAGATTGTGAACCGGTCGTCCCGTGCGGAGCTTGACCTCAAGCGTGCTTGAGCTTGCAGGCTGGGTCCTGACGGTCGCCGGCCTGCTGGCCGGCGACGGCGTGCCAGGCGAGAGGAAATCCATGAGGGCAGCGGCGTTTGACACCTTCGGTGGTCCGGAGGTGCTGCGGGTTGTCGAGGTGGCCACGCCCGTGGCCGGGCCGGGAGAGGTTCGGGTCCGCGTCGAGGCCGCGGGCGTGCAGGCGTACGACTCGGCGGTCCGGTCCGGCTGGACACCGCCGGGTCAGACTGTGCGGTTCCCGCAGATCGTCGGCAACGACTTCGCCGGTGTCGTCGACCAGACCGGCGACGGCGTCACTGACGTCCGGGCCGGCGACGAGGTGCTCGGCTGGGCCGTGCTCGCCAGCTGCGCCGAGTACGTCGTCGTCCCCGCCGGGCAGGTCGTGGCCAAGCCGGCCGGGATGTCCTGGCCGCAGGCGGGCAGTCTGTCGGCGTCGGCGCAGACCGCGCACACCGCGCTGGAAGAGCTGAAGGTCAGCGTCGGTGACACCCTGCTGATCCAGGGCGCCTCCGGCGGCGTCGGCACCGTCGCGGTGCAACTGGCCCTGGCCGTGGGTGCGACAGTGATCGGCACGGCCAGCCCGGCGAACCAGGACTACCTGCGCTCGCTGGGCGCCATACCGACCACCTACGGCGACGGACTGACCGACCGCGTGCGAGCCTTGGCGCCGGGCGGTGTCGACGTCGCCCTGGACGCCGCGGGCGGCGCGGCCCTGGACGCCTGCCTCGATCTGGTCGCCGACCGGGACCGGATCGGCACACTCGTGGACTTCGCCCGGGCGAACAAGCTCGGCGTACGCCTCCTGCGCAGCCAGCGCTCAGCCCAGCGGCTCCAGGCGATCACCGACCTGCACCGCACCGGCCGGCTGACACTCACCGTCTCGGAGACGTTCCCCCTGGACCGGATCGCCGACGCGCACCGCCGGATCGACACCGGCCACGCCCGCGGGAAGACCGCCGTCCTGCTCCGGGGGTGAGTGGTGTTGACGAGGCGTGGTGCTTCATGCGCTCGATTGGGCGGGCTTGCCGGCGGCGAACATACGTGCCGAGGCGTGTAACGCGGTGACGACGGCTGCGACTGCCGGCATCTCGGCCGCGCCACGGCGGTACCCGATCCGGGTGCGTCGTCGAGTCGGCGCGGCGATCAGCCGTACTCCCGTCTCCGGCGCGAGCACTGCTAGTTCAGGCACCAGTGCGACCCCCTGCCCGGCCCGGACCAGGGAAAGCACAGCGGCGAAGTCGTCGATGTGGTGCCGTGCGCGAGGCGTGAAGCCGGCGCCCTGGCACACCCGCAGCGCCACGCCATGGCACAACGTGCCAGGGCTGGCCAGGATCCACGCGGTGTCGTGGGCATCCGCGAGCGTGGCGACCGGCGCGTCCGCCGCCACGGCGAGGTACACGGCCTCGTGTAGCAGTGGGACCGATTCCAGCGACGGGTCCGGGACGGCCGGCACGACGTCGTAGTCATGGAGCAGGCCCACGTCGAGCCGGCGGTCACGCAGGGCGTCGGGCACCGTGACCGGGTCGAGTTCGCTGACCGACAGTTCCAGCCCCGGATGGTCGCGGCCGAGTGAGACCAGCGCCGCCGGCAGCACCGTGCGTACGGCGGTGGGATGAGCGCCGATGCGGATCGGCCCGGCGGGTTCGAAGCGTACGGCGGCGACCGCGGCGGCGGCCTCCTCCAGCGCGGTGAGCACCGTCGCGGCATGACGCACGAGCACCCGACCAGCGGCGGTGAGCTCCACCCGGCGGCCGCTGCGCCTCAGCAGCGCGACACCCGCTTCGCGTTCCAGGACGGCCAGCTGCTGGGAGACTGCCGACGGTGTGTACGCGTGGACGGCGGCGACGGCGGCGATGGTGCCGAGCCGATCCAGGTCACTGAGAAGCCGCAACCGGCGTCCATCGAGCATCAGCTCACCTTACGGATCAGGACAGTAATCGGAACTGGATCTTACGAGTGCCGTCAGCCAGGCTGCGTTCATGACGTTGAACGGCGTGCACGTTCCCCTGATCACTCCCTTCGACGAGGCCGGGGCGGTGGACCTGGGCGTACTGGAAGAACTCGCGCACCAAGTGCTGACCGCCGGCGCTGCCGGTCTGGTGGCCCTGGGTACCACCGCCGAAGTCACCACACTGAGCGCCGCCGAGCGTAGCCAGGTGGTGGAGGTGCTGACCGGGGTCTGCGGGCGGCGAGGTGCCGCGCTCCTGGTCGGCGCCAACACCGCCGAGGAACTGCAGGCGCTGGCCGCACGCCGATCGGTGGTCGCCGCGCTGTGTCTGGTGCCACCGTTCGTGCGCCCCGGCGAGGACGGCGTCGTGGCGTACTTCGCGGCCCTCGCGGCGGCCAGCCCGGTGCCGCTCGTGGTCTACCACGTGCCGCACCGCACCGGACAGGACTTGTCGACACGTGCGGTACGGCGGCTGGCGGCGATCGACGCGGTGATCGGTATCAAGTACGCGCCGGGCGCCATCGACGGCGACGCCGTCGATCTGCTCACCGACCCACCCCAGGGGTTCACGGTCCTGGCCGGCACGGACGAGTTGCTGGCGCCGATGCTGGCACTCGGTGCGCACGGCGCCATCCTCGCCTCGGCACACGTGGCCACCGCACAGTTCCTCGCGCTGGCCGCAGCCTTCCACGCAGGGCAGGCGGATCAGGCGCGGCGGCTAGGAAACCAGCTCAGGCGACTGGCCGCCGCCCTGTTCGCCGAGCCCAACCCCGCCGTGATCAAGGGAGTCCTGCACGCGCAGGGCCGCATCCCGAACCCGAGAGTACGGCTGCCGCTGCTGCCAGCCGCCGCCACCAGCATCGACGCGGCGGTCCACCACCTCGATGCGACCACCGCGGGTCGGTACGCCAGAGCGTGATGTCGCAGCCTTCTCCTTGTCCTGAGCGTGGACTCGTGCCTTCTCGGCGGCATCAGCCTCGATCTGCGCGCGGGCGGCCTGCAGACGGGTCAGGCGTTTGTCCCGCCGGTCCAGTTCGGCCGCAGGCCGATGTCCTTGCCGCCTGCCCCGAAGCGGGCGTCCTCGGCCAAGGCGTCCAGGTGGCGCCGCCGGAATCGGGAGGCCTCGGTGGCCGTGTCACTGGCTCGAACGGCTCGTTGCGGGTGCTGATCAGCACCACCGGGGTTCCGAAGTACAGCACCTTGAGCCCGGGGACCACATGCATGTCGTTGCCTTTCGCAGGATGTGAGCTGAACCGACTCGCCGTGCGCAGCGCGAGCCGTGATCAACTATCGGTGAACCCAGCGAAAGGCGCTGGCGGCAATCGGACCTCGCGTTTTGGCAGAGCGGATCGCAAGTGCCACAGCCCCGTCGGAGTGGGCACCGTCATCCGAACCGCGCGACCACGACAGGCTCCGGCCCGTCACGATCACCCGACACCTTGCCCGTTACCGACCCGCGCTCCTAGCCGGGCGCCGCACGTTCGAGTGATCGCTGGACGAGCGTGAGGACGGGCGGTAGGAGCAGCTCGTTGCCGCCGATCGTGGCGACAGCGTGCGCGCTGTGCGGCGTGCCGTCGACATCGACGACCAGGGCGCCCGCCTCTCGGGCGACCGCGACGCCCGCGACGGTGTCCCAGGGTTTGTTGTTGAGCATGATGAACGCGTCGATCTTGCCGTGCGCCAACCAGGCGAGGTCGATCGCGGCGGACCCGTGCATGCGGATCCGTTGGACGTGCCGGGTGAGCTGCTCGGTGATGGCGAGTCGTTCGGCGTTCTTCCGGCTGGCCCCGGTGCCGACCGCGTAGTCGCCGATGGCGACGACGGCGTCGGTGAGGTCGGTGACCCGGCTGGCGTGGATGCGGCGGTTGTTGGCGTAGGCCCCGTGTCCCTTGGCGGCGTGGTAGCGGGTGCCGAGGAACGGCAGGTCGATGACGCCGAGGACGGCGTCCGCGCCGTGCAGGAGGCCGAGGGAGATCGCGCACAGGGGTGAGCCGTGGACGAAGTTGACAGTGCCGTCGACGGGATCGAGTGCCCAGGTCAGTGCGCTGGCGTCGTCGCTGCTGCCGTACTCCTCGCCGAGGAAACCGATGTCGGGCGCCTTGGCGGCCAGATGCGTGCGAACCTGCCGCTCGATGGCGTAGTCCACCTCGGAAGCCATGTCGCGGTCACCCTTGAAGGTCAGCGCACCGGGCTGGAGTGTCCGCATCAGGTCGTGCGCCAGGTCGACGGCCTGCTGTGCGAGGGGCAGGAGGCGGGCGTAGTCGGTCATAGCTGGCGGCTGCGATCCCACAGTGAGGTGAACATCTCGTCGAATATCGGGTAGAGGCCGGAAGGGCCCGCGCTGCGCTCGATGACCATCGTCGGACAGTCGACGCCTCGCATCCGTGGTAGGTAGTGCTGAACAACGCAGAGTCGGTCATCGACCAGAAGCACGTTGGCGCGGATGGACTCGTCGTAGACGCCGATGGTGAGGTGGTCTCGGGCACCTGCGGGGAGTCGGTCCCGAATGCGGCGGGCGAGGTTCTGAATGTTGAGTTCGGTGAGAGCGCTCAGGTGTCCGTCCGGATAGTCGTCCTCACGCTCCTGTCGCCTGATCGCCTGATCGCCTGGCCGGCCGGGTCGAGGAACAGGCAACGGAGGCGGGTGCCGGCGGCGAGGAGCTTCAGAAGACGGTTGTCCGCGTACTGCTGACAGATGAGGTTGAGTGACAGGCCGGACGCCCGGATGTCCGTGGCACGGTCGAAGAGGACGTGCGGCGGCATCTCCGCCACGAAATCTGACCGGCTGGAATAGATCGCGGTGACATCAGCGCACCGGTCCCGCACAGCCTCGTCGGCCTGTTGACCGGCGAGGTCCAGGGCCGGCTCGCGTTCGCCGAGGAGGAGCGTCATGCGTGCATGGCGTGGCATGGACAAGCCGGTGCAGATGCGGGTGAGAACGTCGATGCTACTGACCCGGCGGGCACCACTGGTGATCTCGCTGACCTGCGCCTGGCTGAGACCGGTGGCGACACCGACCGTGGTTTGGCTGGCGTGGGTGGCCCGCTGGACGAGCCGGAACACCTGAGCGACATCGCGAGCCGCCAAGGCATCGAGCATGTCGGTGGTGTCCCACATCAGGTCGGAGATGCTAAGCGCGGCAGTCGTCCGGACGCTCACGAATGGCTCCGTTCCTGCTCAAGGGCTGAGGGTCAGCCTATCCAGTCGTCGGATGGCCGCGCCGAAGGACATCCGGAGGGCGGAAGAAAGTTATCCGCCGAAAAATCGTCCACTGTGATGGATGGCGGCGGTTGCGGTGCGCAGGGTCGTGGTGTGCGTTCCCGGTCCCGCCCACACCTGCCCATGCGCCCCGCCTGGTTGTGCCGCAACTGTGCCGCCCCGTGGCCGTGCCCCCGCGCCCAACTCGATCTCGTCGCCGAGTTCTACGGCCACTCGCTGGCGCTGGCCCTCTACCTGACGTCTTGCCTGAACGAGGCGATTCACGACTTGTACAGTCTCGGCGGTCGCCCCGACCTGGCCAACATGCACGCCCGTTTTCTCGGCTGGCTGTCGCTGGCCCGGCGGCCACGCCGCTTCGAGCACGAGTGACGTAGGGCGGAGCGCGCCGGTGCCGAGTCGCCTACGGCATCAGCTCCAACGAAGTCACACCGACACTCGGCCCCCTTGCGCGGGCGCCCTCCGCCACCGGCCAGTCAGCTCGCCGTCTCGTGCGTCAGGCCACCCCGCGCGCCGATATTTCCGCAGGTCAATGTGGTGAGCGTGGCCGGGCGACGCCGGGGTCGGCGTTGACCGGCGGCGCGGCGGTGTGGCAGCATTCGCGGCCTGACGGCAGTGAAGGAAGTCGGTGCGATTCCGACGCGGTCCCGCCACTGTCACCGGGGAGCGATCCCCCCTCGTGAGTCACGGCCGTGTGTCTGCGGCTGGAAGGCCGGGGGAGAGCGTCGATCCGGAAGCCAGGATACTTCGGCCGTCGGGATGTGCCCCAGGGCGTGGACACCCGAGGAGGACCTGATGACGCACAGCGTCTCATTCATCGACGATTATCGTCATGACCCGCATCGCGGGCGCTGCGCCGCGCCCACGGCCGGCCGCGCCGGCACGTCTCGGGCCGGCCGCCGCGGCGTACGCCAGGCCGTTGGCTTCCGGTACCGCTGAGTCGAGCGCTCGGCGCTGACCGGCCCCGACGTCCGCGTCGGCGTGCCGTCCACCCGGGGCCGTCGTACCGGCTGACGCCGTACCCACCCGCTTCGTCCGGGCCGCCTCCGTGGCGGCCAGGACGTCACTCTCCGGAGCCTGCCGTGCGCATCCTGCTGCTCTCCACCGCCGACACCGACCTGCTGGCCGCCCGCGCCAGCGGCGCCGACTACCGGCTCGCCAACCCCGCGCGGGTCGCCGCCGACGAGGTGCCCGCCCTGCTCGACGGGGTCGCCCTCGTCGTCGTACGCCTGCTCGGCGGTCGGCAGGCGTGGCCGGACGGTCTCGCCGCGGTGCTCGCCACGGGTGTGCCGACGGTGGTGCTCGGCGGCGAGGCGCTGCCCGACGCGGAGCTGATGGCCATCTCGACCGTGCCGTCCGGGGTTGTCACCCAGGCGCTGGCGTACCTGGTCGAGGGCGGGCCGGACAACCTGGCGCAGTTGGCCCGGTTCCTCTCCGACACGGTGCTGCTCACCGGCGAGGGGTTCGCCCCACCCGCGCCGACCCCGGCGTACGGCGTGCACGGCGAGCACCCGACCGACCCGCGGCGGCCCACCGTGGGGATCGTCTTCTACCGGGCGCACGCCCTCGCCGGCAACACCGGGTTCGTCGACGTCCTCGCGGACGCCGTCCACAGAGCCGGCGGCAACCCGCTGCCGATCTTCTGCGGCTCGCTGCGGGGCCTGACCACCGGCGCGGGCCCGCTCGGGCTCTTCGCCCGCTGCGACGCGCTGCTGGTCACCGTGCTCGCGGCCGGTGGCGCGGTCGCCGCGGACGCCTCCGGGGGAGGCGACGAGGACGCCTGGGACGTCGGCGCCCTGGCCGCCCTGGACGTGCCGATCATCCAGGCGCTCTGCCTGACCAGCACCCGCGAGCAGTGGGCCGGCAGCGACGCCGGGCTGTCCCCGTTGGACGCGGCCATGCAGGTGGCCATCCCCGAGTTCGACGGCCGGATCGTCAGCGTGCCGTTCTCGTTCAAGCAGATCGACGCCGACGGGCTGTCGGTCTACGCGGCCGACGCCGACCGGGCCGCCCGGGTGGCCGGGATCGCCGTGCGCCACGCCCGACTGCGGTACGTGCCCGCCGCCGACAAGCGGGTCGCCGTGGTGCTCAGCTCGTACCCCACCAAGCACTCCCGGGTCGGTAACGCCGTCGGGCTGGACACCCCGGTCTCGGCGGTCCGGCTGTTCGCCGCGCTGGCCGAGGCCGGCTACGACCTGGGTGACGGGCCACCGCCCGACGACGGCGACGCGCTGATCCACGCGCTGATCGCCGCCGGTGGTCACGACGTGGAGTGGCTCACCCCGGAGCAGTTGGCCGCCGCCGAGGCCCGGATACCGGGGCCGACGTACCGGCGGTGGTTCGACCAGGTCCCCGCCGAGCTGCGTGAGCGGATGCGGGAGCACTGGGGTGAGCCGCCCGGCCAGCTCTATACCGAGAGCGGGGACATCGTCCTCGCCGGGCTGCGCTTCGGCAACGTGGTGCTGCTGATCCAGCCGCCGCGCGGCTTCGGGGAGAACCCGATCGCCATCTACCACGACCCGGACCTGCCGCCCAGTCACCACTACCTGGCCGCGTACCGCTGGTTGACCGCGCCCGTCGCGGACGGCGGCTTCGGCGCGGACGCCGTGGTGCACCTGGGCAAGCACGGCACCCTCGAATGGCTGCCCGGCAAGGGCCTCGGCCTGGCCGCCGACTGCGCCCCCGACGCGGTCCTCGGTGACCTGCCGCTGGTCTACCCGTTCATCGTCAACGACCCGGGCGAGGGCACCCAGGCCAAGCGCCGGGCGCACGCCGTGGTGATCGACCACCTGGTGCCGCCGATGGCCCGCGCCGAGACCTACGGCGACCTGGCCAAGCT
Source organism: Micromonospora sp. DT228 (assembly GCF_049841595.1). NCBI lineage: Bacteria > Bacillati > Actinomycetota > Actinomycetes > Micromonosporales > Micromonosporaceae > Micromonospora > Micromonospora sp. DT228. The sequence continues at coordinate 148,121 of NZ_JBNCKO010000014.1, read as the reverse complement.
GGAGCAACTGCTCGACGAGTACGCCACCGTGCAGGCCCTCGACCCGGCGAAGGTGCCCACCGTGCGGGCGCAGATCTGGGACCTCGTACGCGCGGCGGAGCTGCACCACGACCTGCACGCCGAGGCGATGCCCGACGCGGACGACTTCGACGAGTTCGTGCTGCACCTCGACGGGTACCTCTGCGAGGTCAAGGACGTGCAGATCCGCGACGGGCTGCACATCCTCGCCGACGCGCCCACCGGTGAGCCCCGGGTCAACCTGGTCCTCGCGGTGCTGCGCGCCCCGCAGATCTGGGGCGGCGCCCGCGCCCTGCCCGGCCTGCGGCAGGCGCTCGCCGTCGCGTACTCCCTCGACGAGCAGGAGCTGCTGGCGGCACCGGGACAGCGACTGGCGGTGCCCACGGCGTTGACCGACGTGGTGGACGGGCCGGCCGGCACCGCCGCCGACGCGATCGACCTGATCGAGGCGCTGGCCCGGCGGTTGGTCGTCGGGATGGAGACGCTGGCCTGGGACGCCGGGGCCGTGGACGCCGTCGTCGCGGAGGTGACCGGCCAGTCGATCCCGGACGTCGCCGCCGTGCTGCACTTCGCCGCCACCGAGCTGGTGCCCCGACTGGACCGCACCACCGACGAGCTGACGAACACCCTCGGCGCGCTCGACGGACGGTTCGTGCCGCCCGGCCCGTCTGGCTCACCCACCCGGGGCCTGGTCAACGTGCTGCCCACCGGGCGCAACTTCTACTCCGTCGACCCCAAGGCCATCCCCAGCCGCAACGCCTGGGACGTGGGGGTGGCCCTCGCCGACTCGCTGCTGGCCCGGCACCTCGCCGACACCGGGGCGTACCCCCGCTCGGTGGGGTTGACCGTGTGGGGCACCAGCGCCATGCGCACGCAGGGCGACGACATCGCCGAGGTGCTCGCGCTGCTGGGCTGCCGACCGGTCTGGGACGAGCGGTCCCGGCGGGTCACCGGCATCGAGGTGGTGCCGACCGCCGAGCTGGGTCGGCCCCGCGTCGACGTGACCGTGCGGATCTCCGGTTTCTTTCGCGACGCGTTTCCGCACGTGGTGGCGTTGCTCGACGACGCCGTCCGGCGGGTCGCCGCCCTGGACGAGCCGGACGAGGAGAACTACCTGCGGGCGCACGTCGCCGCGGACCTCGCCGAGCACGGCGACGAGCGGCGGGCCACCGCCCGGATCTTCGGCTCCAAGCCCGGGGCGTACGGCGCGGGCCTGCTGCCGCTGATCGACGCCCGGACCTGGCGCAGCGACGCCGACCTGGCCGAGGTGTACGCGGTGTGGGGCGGCTACGCCTACGGCCGGGGCCTGGACGGGCGGGAGGCGCGCGCCGACATGGAACGCTCCTTCGCCCGGATCGCGGTGGCGGTGAAGAACCAGGACACCCGCGAGCACGACATCGTCGACTCCGACGACTACTTCCAGTACCACGGCGGGATGGTGGCGATGGTCCGCCACCTCACCGGGACGTCACCGCAGGCGTACGTGGGTGACTCGGCGATGCCGCACGACGTGCGGACCCGCACGCTGGGCGAGGAGACCCGGCGGGTGTTCCGGGCCCGGGTGGTCAACCCGAAGTGGATCGCCGCGATGCGCCGGCACGGCTACAAGGGCGCGTTCGAGCTGGCCGCCACCGTGGACTACCTGTTCGGCTACGACGCCACCGCCGGGGTGGTGGACGACTGGATGTACGAGCACCTGGCCGCCGCGTACCTGTTCGACGACACCACCCGCGAGTTCCTGGAGCAGTCCAACCCGTGGGCGCTGCGCGGCATCACCGAGCGGCTGCTGGAGGCCGCCGACCGGGGGCTGTGGGCCAAACCCGAGCCGGCCACCCTGGACCGGCTGCGCGACACGTACCTGGCCAGCGAGGGCGATCTGGAGGACCGGGCATGACCGAGACCGTCGCCGCGACCACGACCTATCCGTTCAGCGCGGTGCTCGGCATGGCCGACATGCGGTTGGCGCTGCTGCTCAACGCGGTGTCCCCGGCGATCGGCGGCGTGCTGGTCCGGGGTGAGAAGGGGACCGCCAAGTCCACAGCGGTGCGGGCACTCGCCGCGCTGCTGCCCCCGGTCCGCCGGGTCGCCGGCTGCCGCTTCGGGTGTGACCCGGCCGAGCCGGACCCGGCCTGCCCGGACGGCCCCCACCCCGCCGACGCTGCCGCCGAGACCCGTCCGGCCCGTCTCGTGGAGCTGCCGGTCGGCGCCGCCGAGGACCGGGTGGTCGGTTCGCTGGACCTGGAGAAGGCCCTCGGCGAGGGGGTACGCGCCTTCGAGCCGGGCCTGCTCGCCGCCGCGCACCGGGGCGTGCTCTACGTCGACGAGGTCAACCTGCTGCACGACCACCTCGTCGACCTGCTGTTGGACGCGGCGGCGATGGGTCGCAGCCACGTCGAGCGGGAGGGCGTGTCGGTCAGCCACGCGGCCCGGTTCCTGTTGGTGGGCACCATGAACCCGGAGGAGGGGGAGCTGCGTCCGCAGCTACTCGACCGGTTCGGGCTCACCGTCGAGGTGGGCGCCAGCCGGGACCCGGAGGTCCGGGTCGAGGTGGTCCGCCGTCGGCTCGCCGCCGACGCCGACCCGGCCGGGTTCGCCGCCCGGTGGGCCGACGCCGACGCGGAGATCGCCGGCCAGGTGGCTGCCGCCCGCCGCCGGCTTCCCGGGGTACGCCTTCCGGACGCCGCGCTGCGGCAGATCGCCGAGGTGTGCGCCGCGTTCGACGTGGACGGTATGCGCGCCGACATCGTCACCGCCCGTGCCGCTCTCGCCCACGCCGCCTGGCACGGCCGGGACCGGGTCAGCATCGACGACGTCCGGGTGGCTGCCCGGTTGGCCCTGCCGCACCGCCGCCGCCGCGACCCGTTCGACACCCCCGGGTTGGACGAGAAGCGTCTCGACGAGGCGTTGCAGCGTGCCCAGGACGCCCACCCCGACGACCCGGACGACGGCGGCCCCGACGACCGTGGCCCCGACGACACCGGCCCGCAGGGCGGTGGCCCGGCCGGCAATGGCGGCCCGGCCGGCAATGGCGGCCCGGCCGGCAATGGCGGCCCGGCCGGCAATGGCGGCCCGAACGGCGGCGGCCCGCAGGGCGGTGACGGCGGCGACCAGGGTGGACCCGGGTCGGCCGGGCACTCGGCGGCGCGGGACGGCAGCGGCCCGGACGGGCGCACCGACGGCCCGGACGGTGCCGACGGCTGGCCGCAGCACCCGACGGGCGATGACGACGGCTGGCCGCAGCGCCAGCGAGGCGACGACGACGGGCCGCAGCGTCAGCGAGGCGACGACGGGTGGCAGCGCCAGGCGGGCGACCGAGGCGCCGACGGCCAGAACTCGCGCTCGCGTGGGGGCCAGGACTCGGCGACCGGTGACGACGACGCGACTCGTGGCGGGGAGTCCCAGTCGGTGGCCGTACCCCGGGGTGGGTTGCGGGCGCGCGTGCTCACCGCGCCCGGCGTGGGTGACGGGGTGCCGGGCCGGCGGTCGCGCGCCCGCACCGGACGGGGTCGGACTACCGGCGCCCGGGTGCCGGCGGGCCGTGTCGGCGCGCTGCACCTGCCGGCCACGATCCGCGCCGCCGCGCCGCATCAGGCGTTGCGGGGACGGCTGGCCGGCCCGCTGCGGTTGCGCCCGGAGGACGTGCGGGAGGCCGTCCGCGAGGGGCGTGAGGGCAACCTGGTGCTGTTCGTGGTGGACGCCAGCGGCTCGATGGGCGCCCGGCAGCGGATGAGCGCCGTCAAGGACGCGGTCCTCGCCCTGCTCACCGACGCGTACCAGCGGCGGGACAAGGTCGCGGTGATCGCGTTCCGGGGGAGCGGCGCCCGGACCCTGCTGCCGGCGACGTCGTCGGTGCTGGCCGCCTCGACCCGGCTGGCCGAGTTGCCCACCGGCGGGCGTACGCCGTTGGCCGAGGGCCTGCTCGCCGCCGCGGATCTGCTGCGGGTGGAACGCCTGCGCGACCCGAAGCGCCGCCCGCTGGTCCTCATCGTCACCGACGGCAGAGCCACCGCCGGCACCCGCCCTCTCGACCGCGCGGCAACAGCGGCAAAGGTCCTGGCCGCGACGGCCGCCCCCTGCGTGGTCGTCGACTGCGAGTCCGGCCCGGTCCGCCTCAACCTGGCAACCCGCCTGGCAACCCAGCTGAACGCCCCGAAAACCACCCTGGAAGCCGTCACCCACCCCCGCGATCTTGCACTTTCTGTCGCGGCATAACGGGATCAAGTGCGCAGATGACCGACAGAAACTGCAAGATCGCGGGAATGCCCGCGGGACGGGGGGACTGCTGATGCCGCAGGGACAGCCGAGTCACGTGCCCGCTGACGGGTTGACCACCCGGCAGCGGCGGCATCGACCGCTCCTGATCGTCCATACCGGGCAGATGAAGGGGAAGTCGACGGCCGCCTTCGGGCTGGCGTTGCGGGCCTGGACGGCCGGTCTACCGATCGGCGTGTTCCAGTTCGTCAAGAGCGCCAAGTGGCGGGTGGGTGAGGAGAACGCCTTCCGGGCGCTCGGCGAGGTGCACGAGCGCACCGGCCAGGGCGCGCCGGTGGCCTGGCACAAGATGGGCGAGGGCTGGTCGTGGATCCAGCGCGGCGGCGAGGCCGACCACGCCGCCGACGCCCTGGAGGGGTGGCGGCAGATCCAGCGTGACCTGGCCGCCGCGCGCTACGGGCTGTACGTGCTCGACGAGTTCACCTACCCGATGAAGTGGGGTTGGGTGGACGTCGACGAGGTGGTCGCCACCCTGGCCGACCGCCCCGGCTTCCAACACGTGGTCATCACCGGCCGGGACGCCGACCCGCGCCTGGTCGCCGCCGCCGACCTGGTGGCCGAGCTGACAAAGGTCAAGCACCCGATGGACGCCGGCCAGAAGGGCCAGAAGGGCATCGAGTGGTGAGCACACCCTGGGCGCTGCCCCGGCTGGTGGTCGCCGCGCCGGCCAGCGGCCACGGCAAGACGACAGTCGCCACCGGGCTGCTCGCCGCGCTGCGCCGTCGCGGCCTGACGGTCAGCCCGCACAAGGTCGGCCCCGACTACATCGACCCCGGCTACCACGCCCTCGCCGCCGGGCGAGAAGGGCGCAACCTCGACCCCTTCCTGGTCGGGGCCGAACGGATCGCCCCGCTGCTGCGCCACGGCGCGAGCGTCCCGACACCCGCCGACATCGCCGTCGTCGAGGGCGTCATGGGCCTGCACGACGGGGCGGTCGGCCGCCGCGACTACGCGTCCACCGCGCACGTCGCCCGGCTGATCGACGCACCCGTGCTGCTGGTGCTGGACACCACCGCACAGGGCCGTTCCGCCGCCGCCCTGACGCTGGGCATGGCCGCGTTCGACCCGGCGGTACGCATCGGCGGCGTGATCCTCAACCGGGTCGGCTCACCCCGACACGAGTCGCTGCTCCGCGACGCCCTCGCCGAGGTGGGCGTACCGGTGCTCGGGGCCGTCACCCGCGCCGTCGAGGTGGCCGCGCCGGCCCGGCACCTCGGGTTGGTCCCGGTCGCCGAGCGGGCCCCCGAGTCCCTGGCGATCGTCGCCGCGCTCGCCGAACTGGTCGAGGCCACCGTGGACCTGGACGCGGTGCTCGACCTGGCCCGGACCGCCCCGCCGCTGACCGGCCCGGCGTGGGACCCGGTCGCCGCCGTCGGTGGGCCGGCCGACGCCGAACGACCACTCGTCGCGCTCGCCGGTGGCCCCGCCTTCACCTTCTCCTACGCGGAGACCGCAGAACTGCTCACCGCTGCCGGCGCGGACGTGGTCACCGTCGACCCGCTGCACGATCCGGCTCTGCCCAGCGGCACCCGCGCGGTGGTCATCGGCGGCGGGTTCCCCGAGGCGTACGCGGAGGCGCTGGCCGGCAACGCCACGCTCCGCGCCGAGCTGGCCGACTTCGACGGGCCGATCGTGGCCGAGTGCGCCGGGCTGCTCTACCTCGGGCGGTCCCTGGACGGCGTACCGATGTGCGGTCGGCTGGACCTGACCGCCCGGATGACCGGCCGGCTCACCCTCGGCTACCGCGAGGCCCTGGCCGCCACCGACTCCCCGGTGGCCCGCGCCGGCGAACAGGTACGCGGCCACGAGTTCCACCGCACCACCACCGACCCGCGGCACGGCGAGGCGTCGGCGTGGCGCTGGGACGACGCGGAGCACGGCTTCGTGAGCGGTCGGGTGCACGCCTCCTACCTGCACACCCACTGGGCCGGTCACCCCGACGCGGCCCGCCGCCTCGTGCGGGCGTGCCGATGAGCGCCGACGACAGTCGGGCCGGCGGATCGGCCGACGCCACGCTGACCGGGGTGGGGGTCGGCCCGGGTGACCCGGAACTGCTCACCGTCAAGGCGGTGCGGGTGCTGCGCGAGGCCGATCTGGTCTTCGTACCCGTGATGGCGGACCGGGTCGAGCCCACCGCGACCGCCGCCGCGACGCCTGCGGGTGCGGACGCCGGGCGGGCCGAGGCGACCGTCCGGTCCCACGTCCCGGTGGATCGGCTGCGCCGGCTGCCGTTCGCCCTGGACGACAGGGGTGGGGTGACCGCCCGCCGGGCGGCGGCCTGGGACGACGCGGCCCGGGTGGTGGTCGAGGCGTTCGACGCGGGCGCGCGGTCGCTGGCGTTCGCGACGATCGGCGACCCCAACGTCTACTCCACATTCGGCTACCTGGCGCAGAGCGTCCGCGCCCTGCGCCCGGCGGTGCGGGTGGCGACGGTGCCCGGTGTCACCGCCATGCAGGAGCTGGCGGCGCGCAGCGGCATCCCGCTCTGCGAGGGGCGCGAACCGCTGACCCTGCTGCCGGCCACCGCCGGCCTGGCGCTGTTCGCCGACGCCCTCGCCGGGCCGGGCACCGTGGTCGCCTACAAGGGCTGGCGGCGGCACCCGGAGCTGCTCGCCGAGCTGCGCCGGCAGGGCCGCCTCGCCGACGCCGTGCTCGGGCGCAGCCTGGGGCTGCCCGGCGAACGCGTCGGCCCGGTCGACGACACCGCGCCCGACCTGCCGTACCTGTCGACGCTGCTGGTCCCGGCCCGCCGCGAGCACCGAGGAGGAAAACTGTGACAAGCGACGGCAAGGTGTGGTTCGTCGGAGCCGGCCCCGGCGCGGCGGACCTGCTGACCCTGCGGGCCGCCCGGGTGATCGCCGAGGCGGACATCGTGATCTGGGCGGCCAGCCTGGTGCACGCCGACGTGCTCGGCCACGCCCGGTCCGGCGCGGAGATCGTCGACTCGTCGCAGCTGCCCATCGAGGGTGTGCTGCCACTGTATGAGCGGGCCGCCGCGCAGGGGCTGACCGTGGCGCGGATCCACTCCGGCGACCCGGCGCTGTGGGGGGCGGTGCAGGAGCAACTGGACGTGTGCCGGGCGCTCGGCCTGGCCGTCGAGATCGTGCCCGGGGTCTCCTCGTTCACCGCCGTCGCGGCGATCGTCGGGCGGGAGCTGACCGTGCCCGAGGTGGCCCAGTCGGTGATCCTCACCCGCCTCGAAGGCGGCAAGACCCCGATGCCGCCCGGTGAGCGGGTCCGCGACTTCGCCCGGCACGGCACCACGATGGCGCTGTTCCTCTCCGCCGCCCGCTCCGGGCAGGTACAGGCCGAGCTGCTGGCCGGCGGCTACCCGGCGGACACCCCGGCCGTCGTGGCGTACCAGGCGACCTGGCCCGACGAGCTGGTGGTGCGCTGCACGGTGGGCACCCTGGAGGCGACCGTCAAGCAGCACAAGCTGTGGAAGCACACCCTCTTCCTGGTGGGGCCGGCACTGGCCGCCGAGGGCACCCGTTCGCACCTGTACCACCCGGGGCACTTCCACACCTTCCGCCGCGCGGAGCCGGCCGCCCGCGCCGAGCTGCGCCGCCAGGCCGGCGCCCGCACCGGGGGGACAGCCACACCGGGGCACACACCATGACGTACGCCGAGCCGCCGCTGCGCGAGCCGGACCTGCCCCGGACCGCGAAGGTACGCCCCACCGCGCTGCGGACCGGCTGGACGACCGGCGCGTGCGCCACGGCGGCGGCCAAGGCAGCGGTGACCGCGCTCGTCACCGGCGAGATCCAGCCGGACGTGGAGATCGGCCTTCCCGCCGGCAAGCGGGTGCGCTTCGGAGTGGAACGCTGCGAGCTGACCGGCACCCCACCGGTGCGCGCCGAGGCGGTGGTGGTCAAGGACGCCGGCGACGACCCGGATGTCACCCACGGGGCCGAGCTGACCGCCACCGTGGACTGGACCGACGTCCCCGGTCTGCGGCTCGCCGGCGGCGCCGGCGTCGGCACGGTCACCAAACCCGGCCTCGGGCTCGCCGTCGGCGGCCCGGCGATCAACGACACTCCCCGCCGGATGATCGGCGAGGCGGTGGCCGAGGTCGTCGACCTCAGCGAGGTGGGCGTCCGGGTGGTGATCAGCGTGCCCCGGGGCGAGATCATGGCCCGTAAGACCACAAACCGCCGGCTGGGCATCCTCGGGGGCATCTCGATCCTCGGCACCACCGGGATCGTCCGCCCGTTCTCCACGGCGTCGTGGCGGGCCAGCGTGGTGCAGGCCGTGCACGTGATGGCCGCCCAGGGCGAGCGGACCGTGGTGCTCTGCACCGGCGGGCGTACCGAGCGGGCCGCCCGCGCGCTCCTGCCCGACCTGCCCGAGGTGTGCTTCGTCGAGGTCGGTGACTTCACCGGGGCCGCCGTCACCGCCGCCGTGGGTGACGAGATGACAGGTGTGGTCTTCGTCGGCATGGCCGGCAAGCTGGCCAAACTCGCGGCGGGCATCCTGATGACCCACTACACCCGCTCGAAGGTGGACCTGTCCCTGCTCGGCGCGGTGACCGCCGAGGCCGGCGGCGACCCGTCGCTTGTCACCGCCGTGACCGAGGCGAACACCGGGCGGCACGCGTACGAGCTGTGGGAGGCCGCCGGGCTGCTCGCCCCGGCCGGTGACCTGCTCTGCCAACGGGTCCGCCAGGTGCTGCGACGCTTCGCCGGGCCGACGGTCACCGTGGACGTGGCGATGGTCGACTTCGCCGGAGCGCACGTGGTCGCCTCGTCGGGGCGGTGGCCCCGATGAGCCGGACGTCCCCGGATCCGCTGGCGAACCTGGCGGCACCGGAGGCGCTGGCGGCCGCGGCCGGCCCGGAGGCGCTGGTGACAGTGGTCGGGCTGGACGCGGTCGGCGCGCCGCCGCACCCGGCCCTCGCGCCCGCGCTGGCCGGGGCCGGGCTTGTCGTCGGGGCGGCCCGACACCTGGCCGCGGTGCCCGTACCGGCCGGCGCGGACACCGTCGCTCTCGGGCCGCTCGCCCCCGCCCTGCACCGGTTGGTCGAGGCCGTCGCCGCCGGGGTGCCGGCCGTGGTGCTGGCCAGCGGCGACCCCGGCCTGTTCGGCATCGTCCGGCGGCTGCGCGCGGCCGGGCTGCCGCTGCGGGTGGTGCCGGCGGTGTCGAGTGTGGCCGCCGCGTTCGCCCGCGCCGGCCTGCCCTGGGACGGCGCCGCTGTCGTCACCGCGCACGGGCGCGACCCGCGCCCGGCCCTCAACGCGTGCCGGGCGCTGCCGCTGGTCGCGGTGCTCACCGCGCCCGGCGCCGGCGCCGCCGAGCTGGGCGCCGGCCTGATCGGCTGGTCCCGCCGCCTGCTGGTCGCCGAGCACCTGGGCACCGACGCCGAACGGATCCGCGCGGCGACCCCCGAACAGGCCGCCGCCGCAACCTGGGCCGACCCCCACGTCCTGCTCAGCCTCGCCGACGCCGGGCCTGTCGAATCCGCGCCCGCCCCCGCCGGCCGCGCCGACCCCGCGCCCGACCCGGCCGAAGCCGCACCCGACTCGGCCGACTCCGCCCGTGGTCGGGTCGGGCCCGGTGGGATGCGCGCCGACAACCAGCCGGCCGCCGCGCCGGCCGGCGGCTGGGCCCTGCCGGAGGACCGGTACGCCCACCGCGACTCCATGATCACCAAGTCGGAGGTGCGCGCCCTCGTCGTCGCCCGGCTGCGCCCCCGGCTGGGCCGGCTGATCTGGGACGTCGGCGCGGGCAGCGGCTCGGTGGGCATCGAGTGCGCGCTGCTCGGCGCGGCCGTGCTCGCCGTCGAACAGGACCCCGGAGCCGGCGCGAGCATCCGGGCCAACGCGACCGCGCACGCCGTGCACGTCCGGCTCGTCTCCGGTCGTGCCCCGCAGGCGCTGGCCGGCCTGCCCGAGCCGGACGCGGTCTTCGTCGGCGGTGGCGGGGTCGACGTCCTCGCCGCCGTGGTGGCCCGCCGGCCCGAGCGGGTGGTGCTCACCCTGGCCGCCCTGGACCGGGTCGCGCCGGCCGTGGGTCTGCTGCGCGCCGCCGGCTACACGGTCGAGGGCGCCCAGCTCTCCGCCGCCCGCCTCGCCGACCTGCCCGGTGGGTCGATCCGCCTCGCGGCCACCAACCCGGTGGTCGTCCTCACCGGGGAGCGCCCGTGAACCACGAGAATCCGCCCGCCCGCATCGGTCTGGTGGCGGCCACCGCCGCCGGCCGTCGACACGCGCACACCGTCGCCGCCGCCTGGCCGCACGCCCGGCTGGTGCAGGGGGAGAGCGTCGCCGACGCGCTGCGGACCGCCTGGGTGGAGTGCGACGCGGTGGTCGCGTTCCTGGCCACCGGGGCGGTGGTGCGGATCCTCGCGCCGCTGCTCGCCGACAAGCGCAGCGACCCGGCCGTGGTGGTCGTCGACGAGGCCGCCCGGCACGCCGTGGCGCTGCTCGGCGGACACGCCGGCGGCGGCAACGACCTCGCCGAGCGGGTCGGTGCCCTGCTGGACGCCCGACCGGTGATCACCACCGCCACCGACACGGTCGGCCTGCCGGGGCTGGACACCCTCGGCTGGCCCGTGCAGGGCGCGGTCGCCGCGGTGTCCCGGGCCATCCTGGACGGTGAGCCGGTCCGGCTCGTCGCCGACGCCGACTGGCCGCTGCCCGCCCTGCCCCCGAACGTCCACCCACAGCCCATCGCCACGAACATCGGGGCCGACAGCGGCGACGCGGTGGGTGTCGGGTACCGACTGTTGGTCACCGACCGGGTGGTGCCGCTGGACGGGCGTACCGCCGTGCTGCGACCACCGTCGCTTGTCGCCGGGGTCGGCGCGAGTCGGGGCGTACCGGCCGGCGAGGTGGCGGAGTTGCTGCACCGGGTGCTGGCCGAGGCCGGCCTCGACCCGGCGAGCCTGCGCTGCCTGGCCAGCGCCGACATCAAGGCCGACGAGGCGGGCATCCTGCGCACCGCGGACACGCTCGGCGTACCCCTGGTGACCTGGCCGGCGACGCGGCTGGCCACCGTCGACGTGCCGCATCCCAGCGAGGTGGTCCGCGCCGCGGTCGGCACGCCGAGCGTGGCGGAGGCCGCGGCCCTGCTCGGACCGGACGGCCGGGCCGACGACGCGACGTTGCTGGTCGGGAAGACCGCGACGGCGATGGCCACCGTGGCGGTGGCCCGGCACGCGCCGCGCGGCCGGCTCGCCGTGGTCGGGCTCGGGCCCGGCGCCGCCGACCTGCGCACCCCCCGCGCGGTGGCCGAGCTGCGTCGCGCGGCCGTGGTGGTCGGCCTGGACCAGTACCTCGACCAGGTCCGCGACGTGCTCCGGCCGGGCACCCGGGTGCTGTCCAGCGGCCTCGGCGCGGAGGAGGCACGGGCCCGCGCCGCCGTCGCCGAGGCCGTCGCCGGCCGGGCGGTCGCGCTCGTCGGGTCCGGCGACGCCGGGGTGTACGCGATGGCCAGCCCCGCCCTGGAGTACGCCGACGAGCGCATCGACGTGGTGGGTGTGCCCGGGGTGACCGCGGCGCTCGCCGCCGGCGCGCTGCTCGGCGCCCCGCTCGGCCACGACCACGCCTACGTGAGCCTGTCCGACCTGCACACCCCGTGGGAGGTCATCGAGCGGCGGGTGACCGCGGCGGCCGAGGGCGACTTCGTGACGCTGTTCTACAACCCGCGCAGTCGGGCCCGGGACTGGCAGCTCGGCAAGGCGCTCGGCATCCTCGCCGCGCACCGGCCACCGGACACCCCGGTGGGTGTGGTGCGCAACGCCAGCCGCCAGGGCGAGCGGGTGCACCTGGCGACCCTGACCACCCTCGACCCGGCCGTCGTCGACATGTACAGCGTCGTGGTGGTCGGCAGCAGCGACACGAGGCTTGTCGCCGGCCGGATGGTGACACCTCGGGGGTACCGGTGGCGCTCGTGACGATCGACGCCTGCCAGGGCTGCGGCGCGTGCCTGCTCACCTGCCCCACGCACGCGATCTGGCCGGTCGCCGGCGGCCTCACGGTCCGCGCCGACCGTTGCACCGGCTGCCTGGAGTGCCTGGAGATCTGCCCGGTCGACGCGATCCGCGTGCTCGACCCTCAGGAAGGAGCCCGATGAGCAGGGTGGTGCACCCGATCGAGGTGGAGTCGTACCGCATCCTGCGCGAGCGGGTCGACCTGTCGCACCTGCCGCCGCTGACCCGGGCGGTGACCGAGCGGGTGGTGCACGCCAGCGCCGACCTCGGGTACGTCGACGAGTTGGTCTGCGACGAGGCCGCCCTGGAGTCGGGGCTGGGCGCGTTGCGCGCCGGGGCTCCCGTCGTCACCGACGTGGCGATGGTCGCCGCCGGCATCACCCGCGCCGGCCTGGAGTTGGTCTGCCCGGTGGCCGAGCCGGCCGCCGCCGAGCTGGGTCGCTCGGCCGGCATCACCCGCTCGGCGGCGGCCGTGCGGATCGCGCTGCAGCGGGTCGGTCCGGGCGCGGTCTGGGTGGTCGGCTGCGCGCCGACCGCGCTTGTCGAACTGCTCACCCTGGACGCCGCACCGGCGCTCGTCGTCGGCCTGCCGGTCGGCTTCGTGGGGGCCGCCGAGTCGAAGGCGGCGCTGCGGGCCAGTGGCCTGCCCGCCGTGTCGAACGTGGGGGAGAAGGGCGGTTCGGCGGTCGCCGCCGCCGCCCTCAACGCCCTGCTCTACATCGAGGAGAAGTCATGACCGGGTTGGTCATCGTCGGGCACGGTACGCGCAGCGCGGCCGGGGTCGACCAGTTCGCCGCCCTCGTCGAGCGGGTCCGTCGTCGCGGTGACGTCGGCGACGTCGAGGGTGGTTTCATCGAGCTGTCCCGCCCGCCGCTGACCGACGCGGTCGGCGCGCTCGTCGCGCGCGGGCACCGGGCGCTTGTGGCGCTGCCCCTGGTGCTGACCGCCGCCGGGCACGGCAAGGGCGACATCCCCGCCGCGATGGCGCGGGAACAGGAGCGGCACCCCGGGCTGACCTACCGCTACGGTCGCCCGCTCGGCCCGCACCCGCTGCTGCACGACGCCCTCGAACAACGCATCGACGCGGCGCTGGCGGGTGCCGAGCGGGCCGGCACGGCGCTGGCCGGTGCGGTTCAGACGGACACGGCCGACCGGGCCGGCACCTGGGTCGCGTTGATCGGGCGGGGCTCCACCGACCCGGACGCCAACGCCGAGGTCGCGAAGGTCGCCCGGCTGGTCTGGGAGGGGCGCGGCTACGCGGGCGTCGAGCCGGGCTTCGTCTCCCTGGCCCAGCCGTCGGTGCCGGCGGTGCTGGAGCGCCTGCGTCGGCTCGGCGCGCGGCGGATCGTCGTGGCCCCGTACTTCCTGTTCGCCGGCGTGCTGCCGGACCGGATCGTCGCCCAGTCGGCGGAGTTCGCCGCCGCCCACCCCGACCTGGACGTGCGGGTCGCCGAGGTGATCGGCGACTGCGACGCCCTGGCCGACCTGGTCCGGGAACGCCACGCCGAGGCGCTGGGCGGGGACATCCGGATGAACTGCGACACCTGCGCGTACCGGGTGCTGATGCCCGGCTTCGCCGACAAGGTGGGCCGCCCGCAACGCCCGCACGACCACCCCGACGACCCGGTCGGCCACCACCATCACCACGGCCACGACCACAGCCCTCACCACGACGATCACCACGACCATGGGTCGGTCGCCGTGGTCGGCGGCGGGCCGGGACCCGACGACCTGATCACGGTACGCGGAAAGGCCCTCCTCGACGCCGCCGACGTGGTGGTGGTCGACCGGTTGGCCCCGCAGGGGCTGCTCGCCGGGCTGCGCCCCGACGTGCTGGTGGTGGACGCCGCAAAGGTGCCCCGTGGCCCGTCGATGGCCCAGGAGGCGATCAACGAGGCCCTGGTCTCGCACGCTCGCGCCGGCCGGCGGGTGGTCCGGCTCAAGGGCGGCGACCCGTACGTCTTCGGACGCGGCCACGAGGAGGTGCAGGCCTGCGCGGCGGCCGGTGTGCCGGTGACAGTGGTCCCCGGGGTGAGCAGCGCGATCGCCGCGCCGGCCCTCGCCGGCGTGCCGGTGACGCACCGGGGCGTGGCGCACGACGTCACTGTCGTGTCCGGACACCTACCGCCCGGGCACCCCGACTCGCTCGTCGACTGGGCGGCGCTGGCCCGGGCACGGGGCACCGTGGTGTTGCTGATGGCCGTCGACACCATCGCCAAGATCGCGTCAGTGCTGATCGAGCACGGCCGCGCCCCGGAGACCCCGGTGCTCGCGGTGCAGGACGCCGGACAGCCCGACCAGTTGTCGCTGCCCGCCCGGCTGGACGAGATCGGCGCGTTGGCCGCTCGGGAGGAGATTCGCCCGCCCGCGGTCTTCGTCGTCGGCCCGGTGGTCGCGCTGTCGACCACCGGGCCCACGCTCTGACTGTCACTCGCTGCGGGCGGTCTCCGGACCGGTGATCCGTTCCAGCAGCGGCAGGGTGGAGGCGATGACGCCGAGGCAGGCGACCAGTCCGACCACGACGATCACGTAGAAGCGCGGCTCCGGCGCGACAAGCGTGTAGTGCATCTGTGCCCGCAGGAACAGCTGCGCGGCGAGCAGGCCCATGCCGATGGCGACGGCGGCGACGGCGAGCATCGGCACCGCGCTCTCCAACGCGACCACCCGGCGCAGCACCCGCACCGGCGCGCCGCTGAGACGCAGCAGGCTGAACGGGCGTCGGCGCTCGGTGAGACCGCCGATGACGCTGACCGCGAGGCTGCACCCGCCCAGCGCGAGGCTGGCCACGATGACGACGTTGGCCAGTTGCTCCCAGCCGCGCAGCGTGTTCGCGAAGTCCGCCTCGAAGTCGCCGGGCACGTTCGGCCCGACCCAGAAGGTCGGGAAGGCGGCCTCGAGGGCGGTACGTGAGCGTTCGATGGCGGCTGCCGAGCCGTCCGTGTCGACGACGATCGACAGCACCGGGAGCTGTTGAAGATCGCCGAGCGACACCGACGCGGAGGGCCAGACCCGGGCGGACGAGGCCGACTCCCGGAAGGGGACGAGGCCCGTCGCCACCTCGGCGACGGTGGCGCCCTCGGCACACCGGCCGTACGCGCTCGGAATGTCGGTGCACGCGATCAGGCCGGGCTCGCTGGCGGTCATCCAGTCCGGGTTCTCGCGTACTGCCGTCGCGGACCGCACGCCGGTGATGGAGCGAAGCCCGGTGAAGAGCGAGTCAGGTGCCGCCGGCGCATCGTCGGGAAGGGCGAGAGACACCCGCCCCGCCTCGGTCGAGCCGACCGGCGCCGGACCGCGGTTGGCAATGATCGTGGTGATCACGCCGACGGCCACACTCGTGACGAAGAGCGCGAGCATGATGCCGCTGATCGCCCGGAAGCCGGCCTTCGGGTTGTCGGCCAGGCGGCGCGCGGCGATGAGCGTGGCCGGGCGGTTGGCGTACCGGGCCAGGATGCGGGCGCCGACCATCGTCAGCCAGGGGCCGGCGAGCACCAGGCCGGCCATGATGAGCAGTAGTCCGGGCAGGAACACAGCGGCCTGGCCGTCGGACGTTTCCGGCTTGAAGCCGATGGCGAAGAACAGCACCGCGACGCCGAGCAGGGCCGGGATCAGCCGATACGCGCGCGGTGCCCGTGGCGTGACCCGCCGGGTGACGCCCAGCGGCGAGATCCGTACCCGGCGCAGCGAGACCTGGGCCGCCACCGCCGCGCCGGCCGGGACGCCGAGCGCCACGAGCAGGACGTCCAGCAGGCCCAGCGACATGTCACTGGGGAAGAACGGCATGCCGCTGAACGGGATGGCCGCGAGCGGACCGCGGAAGGCGTAGAACAGGCCTAAGCCGACGGCGGTGCCGGCGACGGCGGCGGCGGCCGCCTCCACCGCGGCGACCATCGCGATCTGCCGGGGCGTCGCGCCAACCAGGCGCATCGCGGCGAAGCGATGCTCCCGGCGGGCGGCGCTGAGCCGGGTGGCCGTGCCGATGAAGATCAGCACCGGGAAGAGCAGCCCGCCGGCGATGACGCCCAGGATGAGGTTCACCGTGGCCTCGGGGAGGGCGGGGGTGTCGCCGACGCTTGTGACCTTCTTCGCGTTCGGAAGTGCGGCGACCCGGTCGGGGGTGCCGCCGGCGATGACGAGCAGGGTGTCCGGTGAGGTCAGCGCGGCCGGACCAACGGTGCCGAGGTCACGCCCCGGGTAGCGGTCGCCCAGTTGGTCGGCCGGGTGGGCGGCCAGCAGGTCGCGCAACGCGGGCGAGGCGTAGAACTGCCCGGGACCAGGGGTGGTGGGGACACCGACCGGGGTGGGCGCGGTCGCGCCGGTAGCGGCGACGTCGATCCGGATGATCTGCTTGCCGTGGAAGTAGTCGAACCGGGTCGACCACCACAGCGGGTCGGCGTCGCCGGCCGAGGCCTGGGGATACATCGAGGCGTACCGGGTGAGCTGGGCGTTGACCGCGTTGACCCCGGCCAGGGTGGTCAGCAGCAGTCCACTGCCGATCGCGACGGCGGCGGCGATGACGAGCAGGCGGGTGAGCGCCTCCCGGCCGCCGGCCACGGCGAGGCGGAGCCCGAAGCGGATCACGAGGCGATCCGGTCCGGCGCGTTGACGCGCCCGTCGCGGACCATGACCTCGCGGTCGGCGTACGCGGCGATCCTCGGCTCGTGGGTCACCAGGATGACGGTGGTGCCCTGCTCGCGGGCGGCGCCCACCAACAGGTCCATCACCTGTTCGCCGGTGAGCGAGTCGAGCGCGCCGGTCGGCTCGTCGGCGAAGAGGACCTGCGGCTCGGCGACCAGGCCCCGGGCGAGGGCGACGCGTTGCGCCTGCCCGCCGGACAGCTCACCGGAGCGGCGCTGCTCCAGACCGTCCAGGCCGAGGCGCGCGAACCAGGCCTGCGCCTTCGGCAGCGCCTGCTTGCGGTGTACGCCGCTGAGCAGGAGCGGCAGGGCGACGTTCTCCACGGCGGTGAGCTCGGGGACGAGCTGGCCGAACTGGAACACGAAGCCGAAGCGGTCCCGGCGCAGGCCGCTGCGCCCGGTCTCGGCCATGGTGTCGATCCGGGCCCCGTCGAGGAGGATCTCGCCGGAGTCGGGCACGAGGATGCCGGCCAGGCAGTGCAACAGGGTGGACTTGCCCGAGCCGCTGGGGCCCATGACGGCGAGGATCTCGCC
Source organism: Micromonospora sp. DT228 (assembly GCF_049841595.1). Taxonomy (NCBI): domain Bacteria; kingdom Bacillati; phylum Actinomycetota; class Actinomycetes; order Micromonosporales; family Micromonosporaceae; genus Micromonospora; species Micromonospora sp. DT228. The sequence continues at coordinate 130,730 of NZ_JBNCKO010000014.1, read as the reverse complement.
CGCCTCCACGGCGACGCTGGCGCCGCGCAGGGCGGGGGTCTGGCCGAAGGAGAAGCGCACGTCACGTGCTTCGATCATGACGCTCACGGCCGTACCTCCTTGCGCAGGGCGTCCAGCCGGGCGCTTGTCATCTCGATCCACCGGAGGTCCGCCTCCAGGTGGTAGAGGCCGTGGTCGGCCAGCAGCGCGTCGACGAGGCTGCCGGCGCGCTTGATCTCGGTGAGCTCGCGCATCCGGTGCAGGTGCGCGCTGCGCTGGGTGTCGAGATATTCGTCGGCCGGCCGGTCCAGCATCAGCGCGAGCACGACCTTGGCGAAGAGCACCGTCTGCAGGTGTGGCTCCGGGTCGACCGGCTGGGTCAGCCACTGCTCCACCTCGGTCGCGCCGACGTCGGTGATGATGTAGCGCTTGCGGTCCGGGCCGGCGCCGGGAGCGACGTCGCTGATCACCACCTTGCCGTCCCGGGCCAGGCGGCTGAGGGTGGAGTAGACCTGGCCGAACGGCAGTGGCTTGCCCCGGCCGAAGAAGGCGTCGTAGTCGCGCTTCAGGTCGTAGCCGTGGCTGGGCTCTCGTTCGAGGAGGCCGAGAAGGGTCAGTGGCACGCTCATGAGAGGAGACTACACCGGGGGTATACCTCGCGTATATACCCCCGGTGTGCTCCCCGATCCGGGCGCGGTTTCCGCAGGTCAGCCGAGCAGGGCGCGGGTCAGGGCGTAGCCGGCGGCGGCCGCGGCGAGCCCGGCGGCGACACTGCCCACGACGTTGGCCAGCGCGAGGAGGCGGTGACCGCCCCGCGTCAGCCGCAGCGTCTCGTAGCTGAAGGTGGAGTAGGTGGTCAGCGCCCCGCAGAACCCGGTGCCGAGCAGCGCGGTGAGCGCCGGGCCGGTCGGCCACCCGACGAGCGCGCCGAGCAGCAGCGAGCCGACCACGTTGACGGTGAGCGTGCCCCAGGGGAACGCCGAGTCGTGCCGGGACTGGACCGCGCGGTCGGTGAGGTACCGCAACGGCGCGCCGACGGCCGCCCCCAGGGCGATGAGCAGCACGGTCATCGGGCCGCCCGCCGGCGCAGCAACGCGGCCGTGACGGCGTCGCCCAGCCCGACCGCGACGAGTGCCCCGAGCAGCGTCGCCGCCAGGTACGCCAGCGCGGTGCCCGGCGCGCCCGCGACGAGCGCCTGCTGGATGTCGACCGCGTAGGCGGAGAACGTGGTGAACCCGCCGAGCACCCCGACCCCGAGGAACGGGCGGGCCAGGGGGTGCCCACCGTCGCGGTGGGCGAGCACCGCCATCAGCACCCCGATCAGCAGGCAGCCGGACAGGTTGATGCCGAATGTCGCCCAGGGAAAGCTGGTCGGCGAGTGCGGGGCGGCGTGCTGCAGGCCGGCTCGGGCCAGCGCGCCGAGCACCCCGCCGGCCGCGATCGTGGCGAGAATCGTCGCGGGGCGCGCGGTCAGCTCGCGGCGGTCGGCGGGGACGCGCAGGTCGACGTCGGGGTCGCCACGCTGCTCGGATGGCTCTGGCACGGGTCCTCAGCGTAGTGCCGGCGACGGCCGCGTCAGCACTGGCGGCGACGGCCGCGTCAGCATTGCCGTTGACGGTCGCGTCAGCGCACCGCCGCGACGGCGGCGTCCGGGCCGCCGCGCCACACCGTGCCGACCTCGCTGAACCCGGCCGCGGTGAGGGCGGTCAGGTGCCAGGAGACCGGCGGGTTCCACTCCGGGCTGTGCCCGGTCGGGTAGATGTCCTGCCGCTGGGTGACCAGCGGGGCCAGCGCCGGGTCGGCCCCGGCCCGCTCCCACCAGTCCGACCAGGACAGCACCGCGCCGGCGGCGTACCGGGCGTTGCGCCGGTCCCGGGCCCGGTCCAGCAGCCGCTTGGTCAGCTCCGGCAGGGTGTCGTCGGGCATGTGGTCGGCGTTGACGAAGACCCCGCCCGGCCGCAACACGTCGCGCAGTTCGGCGTAGAGCCGCCCGAGCCGGTCGGCCGGCAGCCAGTGCAGGGCGGTGGCGGTGAGGACGGCGTCGTAGTCGCGGTGGGGGAGCGCGGCGCGCCACTCGGGGGCGCCGAGGTCGGCCGGGACGATTGTGGCCCGGTCGGCGAGGGTGGCCCCGGCGATGGCCAGCAGTGCCGGGTCGAGGTCCAGCAGGGTCACCTCGGCGTCGGGGAAGCGCGCCAGTGTCCGCAGCGAGATGGTGCCGGTGCCGCCGGCCAGGTCGAGCACGCGTGGCGGCCGACCGTCGCGCACCGCGTCGACGGTGTCCAGCATTGTGGTGAACCGCTGTTCCCGGTCCGGCAGGTACGCCTCCTGCTGGCGATCCCAGCTCTCCTGCCAGGCCCAGGGCTCCAAAAGGTAAGGACTCATAGCGAGCAGGCTAGTTACATGCCGGACGCGTTGTCCAGACCTTGTTGCACATAACTTGCAATTGCGGGAAGATGGCAGAGCGATGATCAGAGTGACGCCGGGTCGGGCCTCCGCCCGGCCCGGCGTCCGTCTCCGGCAGGTCAGGCCGCCGTGTCCACCAGGGCCGCGTCGGCCGTCGCCGGCTCCCGACGGCGGGCCAGCCGCAGCGCTGCCAGCAGGACACCCAGGCCGGCCAGGGTGAGCGCCGCGCCGGCCCAGATCGGCGAGGTGTAGCCGAGTCCGGCGGCGATGGTCACCCCGCCGATCCAGGCGCCCAGCGCGTTGCCGAGGTTGAACGCCGCGATGTTCGCCCCGGACGCCAGGGTCGGCGCCTCGCTGGCGTAGCGCATGATCCGCATCTGCAGCGGCGGCACGGTGGCGAACCCGAACCCGCCCATCAGCACCAGCGAGACGACGGTCAGCACCGGGCTCGACGCCGTCAGCGCGAAACCGACGAGCACCACGGTGAGCACCGCCAGGACGGTGACCAGGGTGCGCGACAGCGACAGGTCCGCTGCCCGGCCGCCGAGCAGGTTGCCGGCGAAGAGCCCCACGCCGAAGAGGACGAGCAGCCATGGCACGGTGCTGCTGGCGAAGCCGCTGACCTCGGTGAGCGTGTAGGCGATGTAGGTGAACGCGCCGAACATGCCGCCGAAGCCCAGGACCGTGATCACCAGCGACAGCCAGACCTGCGAGTGGGTGAAGGCTCGCAACTCGCCACGCAGCCCACCGGCCGGCCGGTCGGCGTTCGCGGTGTCGCTGGCCGGAACGAGCAGGGCCAGCCCGATCAGCGCGACCACCCCGATGGCGGTGATCGCCCAGAACGTCGACCGCCAGCCGAAGTGCTGCCCGAGGAAGGTGCCGAAGGGAACGCCGAGCACGTTCGCGATGGTCAGGCCGGCGAACATCATGGCGATGGCGCCCGCCCGGCGGGCCGGTGCCACCAGGCCGGCGGCGACCACGGCGCCGATGCCGAAGAACGCGCCGTGGCAGAGCGCGGCGACGATCCGGCCGGCCATCATCACGGCGTAGTCGCCGGCGACCGCCGAGAGCAGGTTGCCGACGATGAAGAGCACCATCAGGCCCAGCAGCACCGGTTTGCGCGGCAGCCGGGTGACCGCCGCGGTCAGGGCCACTCCGCCGACGGCCACGCTGAGCGCGTAGCCGGAGATCAGCCAGCCGGCGACCGGTTCGGTGACGGCGAAGTCGGCGGCCACCTCGGGCAGCAGCCCCATGATCACGAACTCGGTGAGCCCGATGCCGAAGGCGCCGATCGCCAGCGCGATCAGGCCGGGTGGCAGGGACTTCTGGCGTACGGACATGGTGTTCCCATCGGGGAGGGGGCAGATATGCGGCGTGTGCAACTACACGCGCCAGCAACGAGATAGTTGCACGCGCTGGATACCGGCGCAAGCGTGTAGCCTGGGGCCGTCGAGATCACCCCCGAGGAGGGCCGGCATGGGCATCGCCGACGACGCGGTCGAGATCCGCGCGCAGGGCTGGCGCACCCTCGCCGCCCTGCACGGGCTGATCGAGACCTCTCTGGAACGGGCGTTGCAGGCCGACCACGACCTGTCCGTCGTCGAATACACGGTGCTCGACGCGCTCTCCCGCCAGCACGGCTGGCACATGCGGATGAGCCAGCTCGCCCGCGCCGCAGCCCTCTCCGGCAGCGCCACCACCCGCCTGGTCACCCGACTGGAACAGCGCGGGCTGCTCACCCGCATCCTCTGCGCCGACGACCGGCGCGGCATCTACACCGAGCTGACCCCGGCCGGCTCCGAGCTGCTCACCCAGACTCGACCCACCCACGACCGGGTGCTCAGCGAAGCGCTCGCCGAGGGCGAGGCCACCCCCGAGCTGGCGCCGCTCGTCGACGCCCTGCACCGCCTGCCGACCGCACGCTGACCGACCCGCCAGCCCGGGCCACGGCGGGCGTACGGTACCCGCAGCCCCACCGGGACCGGACCGCCGCGCCAAGGAGGCACGCGATGCAGGACCGCACCCCTCGTGCGGAGGAGTTGGAGCCGATCGAGCGCGCCGGCATCGACGAGCTGCGCGACCTGCAACGCGAACGGCTGCGCTGGTCGTTGCGGCACGCCTACGACAACGTGCCGCACTACCGTCGGGCGTTCGACGCGGCCGGGGTGCACCCCGACGACTGCCGGGACCTCGACGACCTGGCCCGCTTCCCGTTCACCGGCAAGGCGGAGCTGCGGGAGAACTACCCGTTCGGCATGTTCGCCGTCCCTCGGGACCGGGTGGCCCGCCTGCACGCCTCCTCCGGCACCACCGGCCGGCCGACGGTGGTCGGCTACACCCGCGACGACCTGCGCACCTGGGCGCGACTGATGGCCCGGTCGATCCGCGCCTCCGGTGGTCGTCCCGGCGACCGGGTGCACGTCGCGTACGGCTACGGGCTCTTCACCGGCGGCCTGGGCGCGCACTACGGCGCCGAGGAGCTGGGCTGCACCGTCATCCCCGTCTCCGGCGGCATGACCGAGCGTCAGGTGATGCTGATCCGCGACTTCGAACCCGAGGTCATCATGGTCACCCCCAGCTACATGCTCGCCATCGTGGACGAGATGGGGCGACAGGGCGTCGACCCGCGCGCGACCTCCCTGCGGGTGGGCATCTTCGGGGCCGAGCCGTGGACCGAGGACATGCGGCGGGAGATGGAGCAGCGGCTGGACCTCCACGCCGTCGACATCTACGGGCTGTCCGAGGTGATGGGCCCCGGCGTGGCCACCGAGTGCGTCGAGACCAAGGACGGGCTGCATCTCTGGGAGGACCACTTCTACCCGGAGATCATCGACCCGGTGACAGGTGCGGTGCTGCCCGACGGTGAGCGGGGTGAGCTGGTGTTGACCTCGCTGACCAAGGAGGCGATGCCGGTGGTGCGCTACCGCACCCGCGACCTGACCCGACTGCTGCCCGGCACCGCCCGTCCGATGCGCCGGATCGAGAAGATCACCGGCCGCACCGACGACATGATGATCGTGCGCGGGGTGAACATCTTCCCGACCCAGATCGAGGAGCTGATCCTGCGGACCCCGCAGCTGTCGCCGCACTTCCAGTGCGTCCTCGATCGGCAGGGCCGCTTGGACACCCTGACGGTACGGGTGGAGCGGCGCACCGGCGTCACCGCGGATGCCGCCGAGCGGGCCGGCGCGACGCTCGTGGAGTTGGTGAAGAACACCATCGGCGTGAGCGTGGTGGTCGACGTCCTCGCGCCGGACGCGGTGGAGCGGTCGGTGGGCAAGATGCGCCGCATCGTGGACCAGCGCCCGTCCGGCTGATCGCCGCCCGTCAGTGCCCACCGGCGGTCGGTGGCGGGGCTTCGCCAGCGGCCTGATCGACATAGGATCCCGCCCATGCGTGTCCTGGTGGTCTCGGCCCCGCTGGTCGGGCACGTCTTTCCGCTGGTGCCGCTCGCGGTCGCGTTGCGCGACGCCGGCCACGAGGTGCTGTTGGCCACCGGCGGCGGTGGTCTGGCCGCCGCCGACGCGGGTCTGTCGGTGCACGACGTCGCGCCGGGCTTCGACTTCGGCCGGATCGCGCTGCGGGTCTTTCCCCGGCACCCCCTGATCGCCCGCGCCGAGATGGCCGGCACCGCCGACACCCGGGGCGCCGGCCTGCTCTTCGGCGCCCTCACCGATCGGCTCACCGACCCGGTCGTCACGCTGGCCACCGAGTGGCGGCCGGATCTGGTGCTCCACGAGCCGTTCGCGGTCGCCGGCGCGGTGGCCGCCGCCCGGCTGGGGGTGCCGGCCGTGCGCCAGGAGAACTCCCTCTTCGACGGCCGGGACCTGGTCCGCGCCACCGTGGCCCGACTCGGCGGCGCGCTGCGGCGGCACGGCCTGACCGAGCTGCCGCGCCACGCCGGCCGCCGCCATCGCCGTGGCCCCGCCCAGCGTGGCGCGGCAGGATGGCTGGCCGATGCGCTACGACTCGTACGTCGGCGGCGGCGAGCTACCGGCCTGGCTGCGGCAACCGGGCGGGCAACCGCGCATCCTGGTCGGGGGACCGGCGGCACAACGCCGAGCTGGTGGCCCGCCGGGGCGCCGGCCTGGCCCTGCGCCCCCGCGACATCACCGCGCGGGCGCTGACCCACCTGCTCACCGACGAGCGCCTGCGTACCGCCGCCGTCCAGGTCAGCCGTGAGATCGCCGCGATGCCGCCACCGGCCGACCTGGTCGCGCGGCTGGCGGCGCTGGTCTGAGGTCGGCCCCGCGTGGCCACACCGGAGGGACCCGCGGCTGCGGCAGGATGACCGGATGCCACACGTCGTGCTGTTCCACTCCGTGTACGGGCTGCGGCCCGCCGTCCGCGCGACCGCCGACCGGTTGCGCGCCGCCGGGCACCAGGTCACCGTCCCCGACCTGTACGGCGTCCCGGCCGCCGGCACCGTCGAGGAGGGCTTCGCGCTGCTCGACAAGATCGGCCACGACGTGGTGCTGGACCGGGCCCGAGCCGCGCTTCGTGACCTGCCCCCGGAGACGGCGCTCGCCGGCCTCTCGATGGGCGCCGGCGTGGCCGGGGCCCTGCTGGCCGAGCGACCCGACGCCGCAGGTCTGCTCCTGCTGCACGGCACCGGCGGCGCACCGCACGCGGTCCGTCCCGGGTTGCCGGTGCAGCTGCACCTCGCCGACCCCGACCCGTACGACGCGCCGGACGAGGTCGACGAGTGGCAGCAGGTCATGACCGATGCCGGTGCCGACCTGACGGTCTTCCGCTACCCCGGCGCGGGTCACCTGTTCACCGACCCGGACCTGAGCGAGTACGACAGGGGCGCCGACGCGGCGACCTGGCCGAGGGTGCTGGCCTTCCTCAGCGTCCGCTGAGCGCTCCGAACGGCGACGTCGGGGACGACCCAGACTCGGTCCCTCCGCCACGATGAGCCCATGTCGCTTGTCGCCATGTGGCCGGTCCTCGGGATACGGGTCCACCCACCGGCCGTGGAACTGTTCGTGCCCGACGAGGAGGCGCTCGTCCGATACCGTGGCACCACCGTCAAGATCCATGAGGATGTGGCCAGTGCCGACGACAGCTTTCGACGAGCACGAACGGTCTCGCTGGGCCGGGCGCGCGACTGCGTACGACAGCAGTTTCGCCGCCCTCTGCGCCCATCCCGCCCCAGCGTTGCTGGACGCCGCGGGCGTCGCCGCGGGCCTGCGGGTGCTCGACGCCGGCACCGGCTCCGGGACCGTGGCCAGGCTGGCCAGCGCGCGCGGCGCCACGGTCGTGGCCGTCGACGCCGAACCCAGCATGGTCGAGCTGGTGCGCGGCCGCGTCCCGTCCGCCACCGAGGTTCGCCTCGCGGCCCTGCCCCACCTGCCGTTCCCCGCCGGGCACTTCGACGCGGCCGTGGCGAACTTCGTGATCAATCACGTCGGCGACCCGCTGGCCGCGATCCGCGAACTGCGACGGGTCGTCCGGCCGGCCGGACGGATCGCCGTGACGATCTGGCCCGACCCGCCGCCCGAGGCGCAGCGGCTGTGGGGCGCGGTGTTCGACGCCGCCGGGGTCGACCGTCCGACCTCGGTGCCGACGGTGGACGCGGAGCGGGACTTTCCCCGTACCCCCGACGGGTTCGCGGGTCTGATGGACGCCGCGGGTCTCGCCGACGTGCGCTGCGACACGATCACCTGGGCGCATCGCACCCACCCTGAGGCGTGGTGGAGCGGCCCGGCCAACGGCATCAGCAAGGCGGGTCTGGTGCTGGCGGCACAGCCGCCGGACGTGATCACCCGAGTTCGCGCCGTGTACGACGAGCTGACCGCCGCCTACCGGGATGCGGACGGCCTGCTCGTCCTGCCGACCGCGGCGCTACTGGCCTCGGCGTCCGTGCCGTAGGCGGCGGGGCGACACCCGGCCGTCCGGAGGCCCGGCGCCACGTCGAGAATGCGGGGCATGGAGTTCCTCTGCTACCACCGCGACCGGCCCGGCTCGGCGACATTGCGCGACGAGTTGCTGGCCGAGCACTGGTCCTACATGGATCGGTACGCGGAGAAGTTGATCGCCCGCGGCCCGACCTTGTCCGGCGACACGGCCACCGGCAGCGTGCACATCGTCGACGTGCCCGATCCGGCCGCCGCACAGGCGTTCGCCTTCGACGAGCCCAACTACCAGGCCGGTGTGTACCGGGACGTGCTGCTGCGCCGATGGCGCAACACGCTGGGCCGCACCATGTGGGACTTCCCCGGTGGTCGGACCGGCGGCAACCGCTACCTGGTGCTGGGCCTCGGCGAGGGGCAGGCCGTCGACCTGCCCCTGCCACCCGACCCGGACGAGCTGATCGCGTACGGGCCGCTGCTGTCCGACGACGGCGCCACGTGGCTGGGCACCGCCGCGCTGGTCCGGGCGCCGACCCCGGACGCGGCGCGCGCCATCCTGACCGCGGACCGGTACGCCGCCGTCGAGGTGCACGACTGGCAGTTCGGCGGCCGGCCGTCCGGGGACGTCAGGTTGACTGCTGTGCATTAAGTGATCATCGGACGAGCCGCGCCGTACGAGGCACACCGAAGGTGTGCGGGCGGCCCACAGCCGTCAACGGACCGTCAGGCGGAGGCGGCCAGGCCATCCGGCCGGCCGATCAACGGCGGGCGCGGTATCGCGCGTACCGTGCCGGGCGGAACGCCGACGCCAGCGGGCACCCGGTTCACCGCTGACCTCACCGGCACCGGCCGGAGCGCCGCTGGGGAGCGGGGGGAGTCACTGCGCGGAGACACCGACGCCGCCGCGGGCGGGGTCGACGGTACGTCGTCGGCCGACGCGACGACTCGCAGCGGGCGGAGACTCGCCAACTGGTTGGTCGCGGGACTCGACGCGGCCGGACGGGCGGCCATCGTCGGGGTGGGGTTACGTCGCGGCGGCGCTGTCGGGCCGGTGGCACCGCCCTGCCCCGCCCTCGGCAGCGCCGCGAAGACTGCGTCGAGGCGGCCGGCCCGAGCGCCAACGGTGTCGAGGCGCACGATCTCGGCGCTCCTCGTCGTCGTGCCGTTGATCGCACCGGTGCGAGCGGCTCCAGTGCGGTCGTTGGCAGCGCGATTCGGCCGGCCGGTGTCGGAGCCGGCGGTGTCGTGGTGTGGGACGGTGGCGGCCCGGCGGGTGAAGACGGCCCGCAGCGCGCGGGGCAGCCGCTCGGCGGCGACCTGGCGCAGCGCGGGCGACGCGAACCCGTACCCGCCGGCGTGCTGGGGGATGAGCAGCCCGGCGGCGACCAGCCGGCGGAGCGCCGACACGGACCGTCCGGGCGTCCAGCTGAGGGCCCGGTCGACAGCCGCGCCGGAGATCACGCCGCCGAGGACACCGGCGGCCATCAGGACCGCCCGCCGCTCACCGTCGAGGTGGTCCAGCTCGGCGCCGACGGCCCGGCGTACGGCCTCGGGCAACGGGAGCGCCGTCGGGTCGGCCCCGGCCACGATCGACGCGACGTACGCCGCCGCGTGCCCGGGTCGGCCGCCCACCAGCGGCAGCAGCCGGTCCACCAGGGGGACCGGCTGACCGGCCCGGGTCAGGAGGTGGCGCAGCAGCCGCCCGGACTGCACCGTGGCCAGCGGGCGGATCGTCACCCGGCGGGCCGAGCCGGGCCGGGTGTCGGCCCACTGCGGTTGGTGCAGCGTGATCACGGCCAGTGGTAGCCCCCGTGCCGTCGCCGCGCTGAACAGCGCACGTAGGAATCCGCTCACCGCCGGCGCCGCCCGGTCCACGTCGTCCACGGCGACGACGAGCGGCACCTGGGTGGCCAGGCGCAGCAGGACATCACGGCAGATCGCCGCGCCGGCCATCGCCGCGGCGGAGCCGTCCGGGTTGGTCAGCATCCGCTGGAGCGCCGGGACGGCGGTGGCGACCCGATCCGGTGGGAACAGGGCGGTCAGGGCGGCGACGAGCCGGTCGTGGACCGCCGCCGGGCCGTCACCGCGGCGGACCCCGGCGACGCCACGCAGCAGCTCGGCGACCGGTTCCAGGACCTGATCGGGGTACGGCTGGCAGGCCGTCACCGACCAGTGCACGGATGCTCGGTCCACCGTGGTCAGCCCACGGGCCAGCTCGTGCAGCAGCCGGCTGCGTCCACTGCCGGTGGGCCCGACCAGGGAGATCCAGCACGGCTTCCGCTCCCGGATGGCCAGGGTCAGCTGGTCGCGGATGGTGGCCAGCTCGCGGCGGCGGCCGATCAGCGGGCCGTCGTGCCTGTCGACGCCGGGACGCACCGGACCGACGGCGTGCCAGACCGGTGTCGGTGGCACGTGGCCGGCGACCGGCACCGGCGGCAGTTGACGCTGGGTGATCAGGCCGGCAGTGGCCCGCGCGGTGGCCGCGCAGAGCGCGACGGCGCCCGGTGGCGCGTACTCCTGGAGGCGGGCCGCGGTGGTGATCACCGCGCCGCTGGCCACGCCGTGCCCGCCGCTGACCGCGTCGCCCAGGTCGACCACGACCTCGCCGGTGGCGACACCGACACGCACCCGGAGTCGGATGTCCCCGACCATCGGTCGGCGGTCCAGCGCGGCCTGGATCTCGAGTCCGGCGCGCACCGCGCGGTACGCGTCGAAGCCGTCGGAGTGCCGAGCGCCGAAGAGCGCCATCACCGCGTCGCCGACGTACTTCTCCACCACTCCCTGCCAGCGGTGCAGCACGCGGGCGACGGTGTCGAAATAGACCCGCTGCAACGCGCGGACGTCCTCCGGGTCGAGTCGGTTCACCAGCGCCGTGGAGCCGACGATGTCGGCGAAGAGCACCGTGACGGTGCGTCTCTCCTCAGGGACGGGCCAGTGCGGGGTCACGGGTCGCCGCGCGTCGCCGACGATGACGCTGGTCGTGGTGGTGGTGATCATGGTTTCGCACCAACCCTTCTCCCCGCTGATGCCTGGTGACCTCCGGAGATTGGCATTCCTGGGCTGACGGGGGATCTGCCGAACGACGTATGTCGGCCACTCGCAACCTTTAGTCGCAAAGTCGACGCGAGGAGTACCACAAGCGGCACTTGGCCGTAGAACGCTTCGGGGATCGGTGATTAGGCTGCGTGCCATGGCCAGCGATGTGGACACCGCACCGCTCGTGGGCCGGACCGCGCTGGTGCAGACGGTTCGGTCCGCGCTGCTCGGTGACGCCGCGCACGGGCAGACCGCCGCCGTCTTCCTGACCGGTGAGAGCGGTGTGGGCAAGACCCGCCTGTTGGGTGAGGTCGGCGACCGGCTGCGTGCGCAGGGCGCCGTGGTGCTCACCGGCAGCTGCCTGGACATCGGCGACGCCTCCCCGCTGCACCCGCTGTTGCAGGCGCTGCGCCGCTTCGACGCCGACCTGTCCAGCGCGCACGCGCGCACCTCCTCCGCGGTGCGGGGGCTGCTGCAGATGTTCGCCGACGAGACCGCCGGCCCGGACGGCGCGGGCGCGTTGCTGGAGCGGGTCAGCCGCGGCCTGCACCTGATCGCCGAGGGCCGGCCACTGGTGCTGATCCTCGACGACCTGCAGTGGGTCGACCGGAGCACCCGACAGTTGCTGCTCTACCTGTTGGCCGGGCTCGGCGACCTCCAGCTCTCCGTGCTGGCGGCGGTGCGCGCCGAGTCGTTGCAGGGCGCGCACCCGCTGCGCCGGGTGCTCACCGAGCTGCGTCGGCTGCGGACGGTACGGGTGCTCGACCTGGCCCCACTGGACCGGGCCGACACCGAGAAGCTCGCCGCCGCCGTGGTCGGCCGACCGCTGGCCGCCGAGGCGGCCGAACAGGTCTGGCAGCGCAGCGGCGGCAACCCGTTCGTCATCGAGGAGCTGGCCCGCGATCTCCGCGACGGCCGCGACGGCCTGTCCGAGACGCTGCGGGAGATCTTCCTCGACCGGGTCGACGCGCTGCCCCAGCACGCGCACGCGGTGGTGCACGCGGTCGCCGCGGGTGTCGAGCCGGTCCAGCACTGGCTGCTGGCCCGGGTGCTGCGGTTGCCCGAGGACGAGCTGATCGAGGCGGCCCGCGCCGCGGTGGCCCATCGGCTGCTGGTCGGCGCCGACGACGGTTACCGGCTGCGGCACCGCCTCGTCGCCGAGGTGCTCGCGCACGAGCTGCTGCCGGCCGAGCGTTCCGGGCTGCACCGCCGCTACGCCGAGGCGCTCACCGCCGCTCCGGGCGAGCTGCACCAGGCGCGTCTGGCGCACCACTGGCGGTTGGCCGGTGAGCCGGCGCGCGCCCTGCCGGCCGAGGTGGCGGCGGCGCAGGAGGCCGAGCGGCTGCACGGTTACGCCGAGGCGCACCGGCACTGGTCGGCGGCGTTGCAACTGGCCACCGACCCGGTTCCGCTGGGGGTGGACCGGGTGGAGTTGCTCAAGAACGCCGCCGAGTCGGCACACCACTGCGGGGAGCACGCCCGCGCGCTGGCCCTGCTGGAAGAGGTGGCCGCGCTGCCCGGTGGCGAGCCGAGCGCGCTGCACATCCGCCGGGCCCGCTACCTGGCCGCCGCCGGTCGCTCGGCGCTGGCCGAGGAGGAATACCAGCGGGCGCTGACGGCGGCCGACTGTTCCCCGCGCGACCGGGCCACCGCCGCCGCCCGTCTCGCCGAGCTGCTCCTGCATCTGGGCCGCTACGCCGACGCCGGCCAGCGGGCCCGGGAGGCGCTGGCGTTGGCCGCCGACGTGGAGGGCTCCGCCACCGAGGTGGTGTTGGCCAGCGCGGCGCTGGGCTTCAGCGACGCCTACCTGGAGGACCCGGACGCGGGGCTCGCGGTGATGCGCGACGCCCTCGAGACCGCCGAGCGCGCCGGGCAGCCCGAGGATGTGGCCTGCGCGTACCTGCACCTGGCGGAGCTGTTGACCGGGCCACTGAACATCCTCGAGGAGGGTGTGGTGGTGGCCCGGCGCGGTGCCGAGCGGGTCGCCGAGCTGGGGCTGGGCCGCACCTGGGAGACCCGGCTGCTGGCCGTCGCCATCAACGGGCTGTTCCGGGTGGGCCAGTGGGCCGAGGCGGAGAAGGTGGTCGCCGCCGCCCTGCGGCACCGACCGTCCGGTGCGGACGCCGTGGAGCTGCTGCTGGCCCGCTGTCGGCTCTCGGTGGGCTACGGCGACATCGACGCCGCCAGCCGCGACCTCGACGCGGTGGCGACCCTGCTCGCCGGTGGCGGTGCGCGGCACGTCATTCCGCTGCTCACCCTGCGCGCCGGGCTGGCCATGTGGGAGGGCCGGCACGACGTGGCGCGGTTGGCGGTGCAACGTGGCCTCACCGAGAGCCGTTCCGACGACGTGACGATCCTGTCGGCGCTGGTCTGGCACGGCCTGCGGGCCGAGGCTGAGGCGCACGCCAGCCGTACCGTGGCGGTGGACCCGACGGTGGTCCGCCGGCTGCGCGACGTGGCGGACCGGGTGGCCCGCAAGAGCGTCGGCGCGGCCCGTCCGGTGCGCTCGGTGGTGGACGGGTTCCTGGCCCTGTGCGCCGCCGAGGTGAGCCGTCTCGACAGCAGCGATCCGGACCTGTGGGCCGCGTCGGTCGCCGAGTGGGATCGACGCCACCACCCCTACCCGGCGGCGTACTCGCGGCTGCGGCAGGCCGAGGCGCTGCTGGCCCGCCGCAGCCGGCTGGCCACCGCCGGCAAGCTGTTGCGGGAGGCGTACCGGGTGGCGCAGGGACTGGGCGCGGTGCCACTGACCTCGGAGATCCGCGAGCTGGCCGGGCGGGCCCGGGTGTCGCTTGAGGAACGCGAGGCTCTCAGCGGGACGCGGGGCGCGCCGGCCGAGGCGTCCGACGACGAGTTGGCGGCGCTCACCGCACGGGAGCGGGAGGTGCTCGCGCTCGTCGCGGAGGGCCTGACCAACAGGGAGATCGGGCAGCGGCTGTTCATCAGCGAGCGGACCATCGGGGTGCACGTGTCGCACATCTTCGACAAGCTCCAGGTCCGGACCCGCGTCCAGGCCAGCGCGATCCAGTTGCGCAACGTCGTCCGAAGCTGACGCTCGGCCACCGCCCACCGGCGTGTGTGCGCCGGGATACGTCGTTCTACTGATTCGGCGAGTGGGTGTCGGCTGAGAGGCTGGGCCGCGTCGACGACGGCACGGGGGATGCCGCCGACCACTTTGGAGGCAGAGATGATCGAAGCGGTCTGGGGGCCCGTGCACCGGGACATCGTCGATCTGCTCGCCGACCATCCCGCCGACGTGCCGGCCGTTGTCGATCACCTCACCAAGCTGCAGGACCTGCTCGTGCGGTTGCCTCCGTTGGAGGCCAGCTGCCCCCTCGCGGACTTCAACAGGCTCTACCTGACCATCACCAGCAGCGTGTTGGACGGCTTGTACGACGACCGTTTCGTCGACCCGGCCTTTCTCTCCCGGCTGGACGTGGAGTTCGCGGCGCGGTATTTCGACGCGATGCGGCTCTGGACCGACTCCAGCCCGGGCACTCCGAAGGCGTGGTCGTGCCTCTTCGAGCGGATGCGTGGGCCGGACGCCCGCCCGCTGCCGTCGGCGGCGGCGGGAGTCAACGCGCACATCAACTTCGACCTGCCCTTCGCCCTGGTGACCACGTTCGACCACCTGGAGTCGGAGCCGGTCGACGGCAGTGACCAGCACCATGACTACCTGGAGATCAACAAGATCTTCGCGGACAAGATCCCCGGTCTGCGCCGGGGCTATCTGGAGCGGTGGCAGCTGCTCATCGACATGCTCAACGGCGACATCGACGACTGGTACCAGGGGGAACTGGTCGAGTACACCCGCGATGTCGCCTGGCGTAACGCGCAGAAGATCTGGCGGTGCCGGCACGATCCGGACGCCCGCGAGTGTGAGCGCACGCGGTTGGACGACAACGCCGCGGCGCTCGGCCGGCTACTGCTCTCGCCCCTCGGGGCGTTCCTGCAGTAGCCGGGACGGGGGGTCCCCGCGCTCCGCCCCGTGGGGGGTGGCGGAGCGCGGGGGCGCGTCCCAGCAGATCCACCCGCCCCTGGTGTCCGGCCGGCGTCCGGTCGGGCCCGGAGGCGCAGCCGGTCGGCCCCGGGGGGTGTCGACCGTCTGCCACCGTCGGTCGGCCCCGGGGGGCGCCGGCCGACGGTGGGGGAGGGGCGTGGGGCTCGTCGGTGGCGGTGGCGGCTGTCGAGGGGTGTCGGCGGGCTCATAGCGGGTACGCCCGCGCCATGACCGTCCTGGCCCGGCGTCGGCCCGCCGCCCGCCCTCGGCCCGCGCGGCCCGGCCCGCTGCGGCCGGGTGGCCCGGTGCCGCGACCCACAGTTCGTCCCGGTGCGCGGTGACAGGTGCCGCGACGCGGTTCGCGTTCCGCTTCGATCCGGTGTTCCGCCCGGTGTTGGCGCTGCTGGGGGTCCGCCCGGCGACGACCTGGGTCGCCGTCACCGACCGGGACCTGGTGATCCGGTACGGGCCGTGGCGGTTGCGGACCGACCGGGAGAACGTGACAGCCGTCGAGCTGAGCGGCCCGTACCGCTGGTGGCGGGTGATCGGGCCGCACCTGTCGCTGGCCGACGGGGGTGCGAGCTTCGGCAGCAGCACGGCCGGCGGGATCTGCCTGCGCTTCGGCACGGCGGTGCCGGCGGTGGTGCCGGGCGGGTGGCCACGACACCCGGCGGCCACGGTGACCATCGCCGACCCGCCCGCGCTGGCCCGTGTGCTCGCCGTTCCGGACCTGTCCTGAGCTGGCCGTCCACCTGCCCGGTTCCGCCGGTCGGGTCCCGCGCCACCACCTACCGTCGGATCAGGACCTGTGAGGGTGGGACTGGCGATGGGTGACGAGCACCGGGCGAAACCACGACGTTGGAGCGGGCGCCGCCACGCGCCGACGGGGCCGGACCCGGCGCTGCGGGCGGCCCGTGACCCGGCGCGCCCGCACCGGGGCGGCCGGCCGGGTGTCGTGGTGCCCGAACGCGTGGCGTCGGCGGCGCGGTCGTCGCTGCCGGCCAGTCCACTGCGCCGGTGGCTCTTCCAGCACCAGGTGCAGCCGCCGGGCCCGGAGGCGGGCGAGGGACAGAACCGCCGGCACGCCTGGTGGCAGGTGATGTGCCTGACCGGCGTCGACTACTTCTCCACACTGTCGTACCTTCCGGGTATCGCGGCGGTGGCGGCCGGGGCGCTGTCCCCGCTGGCCACCCTGCTGATCGTCGTGCTCACCCTCTTCGGCATGTTGCCGATGTACCGGCGGGTGGCCCAGGAGAGCCCGCACGGGCAGGGGTCGGTGGCGATGTTGGAGCGCCTGCTGCCGTTCTGGCGGGGCAAGATCTTCGTACTCGTGCTGCTCGGCTTCGTGGCCACCTCCTGGATCATCACGATCACCCTGTCCTCGGCGGACGCCACCGTGCACCTGCTGGAGAACCCGTACCTGCCGGACGCGCTGCACGGCCCCGCCGTCCCGGTCGTGGTCACCGTGGTGCTGCTGCTCATCCTCGGCGGGGTGTTCCTGCTCGGCTTCCGCGAGGCGGTGGTGGTGGCCATCCCACTTGTCGCCGTCTTCCTGGTGCTCAACGCGGTGATCGTCGTGGTCGCGGTGGCCCAGCTCGTCGCCGACCCGGGCATCGTGTCGGACTGGACCGCCGCGCTGACCACGAGCGGCGGCGGGCCGGGCCACGTGCTGCTCACGGCCGTGCTGGCGTTCCCGCTGTTGGTGCTGGGCCTGTCCGGATTCGAGACCGGGGTGAGCATGATGCCGCTGGTCCGGGCCGACGGGGTGGACAAGCAGGCCCGGCTCGCCTCCCGGATCCGCAACACCCGCCGGCTGCTCACCACCGCCGCGCTGATCATGTCGGTGTACCTCATCTCGACGACCTTCGTGACCACGGCGCTCATCCCACGGGAGGAGTTCGAACCCGGAGGGGCGGCCAACGGGCGGGCCCTGGCGTTTCTGGCGCACGCTCACCTGGGCGAGGCCTTCGGCACCGTCTACGACGTGAGCAGCGTCCTCATCCTCTGGTTCGCCGGCGCCTCGGCGATGGCCGGGCTGATCAACATCGTGCCGCGCTACCTGCCCTCGTACGGGATGGCGCCGGAGTGGGCGCGGGCGGTGCGTCCGGTCGTGATCGTCTACACCGTCGTCAGCGTCGCCATCACGATCGCCTTCCGGGCCGACGTCAACGCCCAGGCCGGGGCGTACGCGACAGGCATCCTGGCGATGATGGTCTCCGGCGCGGTGGCGGTGACGATCTCCGCGGTCCGCCACCACCAGCGCGCCACCGCCGTCGGTTTCACACTGCTGACCCTGGTGCTGCTGTACGCGTTGCTGGAGAACGTCATCGAGCAGCCGGACGGGATCACCATCTCCGCCCTGTTCATCCTCGGCATCATCGTGGTCTCGTTGGTCTCCCGGGTCACCCGGACCACCGAGTTGCGCGCCGAGCGGATCGAGTTCGACGAGCCGGCCCGTCGGTTCATCACCGAGTCGCTGGCCCACGACGGGCAGTTGCACCTGATCGCGAACAAGCGGCAGAGCGGGTCGGTGAAGGAGTACACGATCAAGGAACGGGCGCAGCGGGGGATGAACCCGGTGCCCGGTGCGGCGGACGTGCTGTTCCTGGAGATCGACGTGGTGGACCCGTCGGAGTTCAGTCAGGTGCTGCGGGTGCACGGGATCGAGGTCGGTGGCTTCCGGGTGTTGCGGGCCAGCAGCCCGGCCGCGCCCAACGCGATAGCCGCGATCCTGTTGGCCCTGCGGGACGCCACCGGGGTTCGGCCGCACGCGCACTTCGAGTGGTCGGAGGGGAGCCCGATCGCGCACCTGGCGCGCTATCTCATCCTCGGTCGGGGCGACACCCCGCCGGTGGTGCGGGAGATCATCCGGCGGACCGAGCGGGACCCGCTGCGTCGCCCCGGCATCCACGTCGGCGGGTGACCCGACTGCCCGTTTGGCGGGGTTGAAAGATGAATAGAGGCACTATTCACGTTCACACCTTCCTGTCCGTATTGCAGACCTATCGTGACGTTTGGCGGTCGACGCTACGTCGAGCCCCCCGCGCCCGGATCGGCGCGCGGTCACGTCTTGCAGGCAGGAAGGCAGGCACCTTTGATGTCCACGTACCAAGGAGGAGACCGCGAGATCCGACCCAGACGCCGGTCCCGCTGGCTCTTGGCCAGCGGGTTGCTGGCGGGAAGCCTGGTCGTGGGAGGAGCCGGCGTGGCCGGTGTGGCCGCCGCGGCCGACCGTGACCTCTCCCTCCCCGGTCTGAGCCGGCTGAGCACGCCGGCCGGAAACGACGACGACCGCCGTGCCGGCGACCAGGGCGGGGCGCAGCGCGACCCGGACGGGGCCGAACGGGGCCACGCCCCCAGCCCGGGCACCGGCAAGCGGGCAGTGGTGTCGGTGCCCTGCGACGCCGCGAAGCTGGTGGCGGCGCTTGTCACGGCCAACGCCGAGGGCGGCGCGGAGCTGCGGCTCGCGCCCAAGTGCCGCTACCTGCTCACCGAGGCGTTCCACGAGACCGACCAGTACGACGGGGGGATCCGCGACGCCCGGGAGGCGGCCGACGCCGCGGAAACTCCCGGTGACGCCGACGCGCCGCCGCACAACCCGGCCGACGACACCGCCGGCCTGCCGGTGATCTACCAGGCCATCACGATCGACGGCGCCGGCGCCACCATCGCCCGCGACGCCCAGGCCGCGCCGTTCCGCTTCTTCACCGTCCGCGACGGTGGCGAGTTGACCCTGCGCGACGTGGAACTGCACAACGGCCGCTCGGCCATCGAGGGTGGCAGCGTGCACGTGGTGCACGGGGCTACCGCCGTGGTGGAACGGGTCACCGTCTCGCAGAGCACCTCGCTGTCCCCGGAGGGCGGCGGCGGTGGGATCTTCAACGACGGCAACATGGTGGTCACCGACTCCACATTCGTCGGCAACAGCGCCTCCGGCGCCGCGGGCAAGGGCGGGGGCCTGCTCAACGGCGGTGTGCTGACGCTGAAGCGTTCCGAGTTCCACCACAACAGCGCCAACGGCTACGGCGGCGGGCTCGGCAACTATCGCGGCGCGGCCGACGTGGAGAGCGTCTCCTTCACCCAGAACAGCGCGGGTCAGGGCGGCGGGCTGGCCAGCTTCTCGGCCCGGACGAAGGTCTCCGACACCGAGTTGCTGAACAACACCGCGCAGGTCGGCGGCGGCGCCGCGAACTCCGACGCGGTGCTGGTGATGCGCACGATGACCATCCGTGGCAACACGTCCACCGTCAACGGCGGCGGCATCTCCACGGTGAAGGGCCTGACGCCGCTCGACGACAGCGTGGTCGACGGCAACACCACCCACGGCGTCGGCGCCGGCATCTACGCCGAGAAGGCCAACCTGCTGGTCCGCGGCAGCGACGTGACACGCAACGAGGCGGTCGGCGCGGCGTCCAGCGGCGGTGGCATCTACGCGTCCGCGGGTTCGGTGGCGATCTACACCAGCAAGATCACCCACAACGCCTCGACGGTGAAGCCCGGCGGCATCTTCGCCGCGCACGCCCAGGTCAAGATCGACGACGAGAGCGTGGTCATCGAGAACGAGCCGACCAACTGCGAGGGCAGCCCGGTACCTGTCGCGCACTGCTTCCGCTGAGCGGACCCCCGGCGCCCATCGGGAGCGCAGCCGGCCGCCCGGACGATCACCACGATCGTCCGGGCGGCCGTCCGCTGTCCCGCCCGATCGTTGCGACACCTCCGGGCGGTTGCCGTGTCGGCGGTGTCAGGACATGGCGCGCAGCCGGGCGGCGAGGGTGCCGGCGAAGAAGTCGAGGAAGCCGTCCGGGTCGGGGCCGGCGTTCTGCAGGACAACGTGGTCGAAGCCGGCCTCGACGTACGACCTGACCTTTGCCACGTGCGGTTCCGGGTCGGGGCCGACGGCGAAGAGTTGGCGGACGTGTTTCTCCTCCACGTGCGCGCTGGCCGCGTCGAAGTTGACCGGGTTCGGCAGTTCGCTCATCACCTTCCAGCCGGTGACCATCCATCGGCTGGTCTGCAACACCGCCTGCACCGCCTGCTGCTCGTCCGTGGCCCAGGCCAGCGGCACCTCGGCGTAGCGCGGGCCGGAGCCGTGGGCCCGCCGGTAGTGCTCGACGATCGAGGCGTCCGGCTCGGTGGCGAACAACCCGTCGCCCAGCTCGGCGGCGAGCCGGGCCGACGCCTCGCCGCTGGCGGCCACCGCGATCACCGGCGGGGTGTCCGGCAGGTCGAAGACGCGGGCGTCCTCCAGGTGCAGGTGCCGACCCTCGTAGGACTGGTAGCCGCCCTGCCAGAGCAGTCGGATGATCTCCAGCGCCTCGCGGAGCCGCTCGTGCCGTCCCCGGACGCTGGGAAAGCCCTGCCCGACCACGTGCTCGTTGAGTCGTTCACCGGCCCCCACCCCGAGGGTGAACCGTCCGTCGGAGACCAGCGCCATCGTCGCCGCGGCCTGCGCGATGATCGCCGGGTGGTAGCGGACGGTCGGGCAGGTGACGCCCGTCGCCAGACGCAGGGTGCTGGTCCTGGCGGCGATGGCGCCGAGCACGCTCCAGGTGAACGACGAGTGGCCCTGCGCCTCCAACCAGGGGTGGAAGTGATCGCTCATCTCGACGAAGTCGAAACCGGCCTGCTCGGCCAGGACAGCCTGCCGGATGATCTCCTGAGGGCCGTACCCCTCCGCGGCCAGCTTGTAGCCGATCTGCATGCCACGCCCCCGCTCGTCGTCCGTCGACTGACGCGGGTCGGTTCCCGGCCTCCGCCTCGACAAACACCGCCGAGGCCCGCAGGCCAGCCTCCTAGGACGCCGTACGGGGTGTGTGGCGCGTCAGCAGGTCGACCACGCCGGCCAGATCCTCCGCACCGGCGCCCTCGGCCAGGCGGCGGCCCATCAGCGCGAAGAAGGGGCTGAGCAGCTCCGCGCTGACACCCTGCTGCTCGGCGGTACGCAGGAAGGTCGGCGTGCCGGCCACCTGCATGGCGAGAGTGGAGACGACATTCGTGGCGTAGTCGCCGCTGCGCAGCCGGTCGGCGGTCTGGTGCACGGCCGGGGCCATGGCGACGAGCCAGTCGGCGAGCAGTGGCGCGAACGCCGCGGGATCGATGTTCTCCCCGCGGATCAGGGCGAAGGCGTGGGTGACCCCGGCGAACATCCCGTACATGGCGCTGAGCAGGGCCACGTCGTACAGGGCCGCGAACCCCGGGTCCTCGCCCACGAAGGTGGTGCCGACCGGGACGCCGAGCGTCTCCCGGTGCCGCTCGAACAGCTCCCGCGAGCCGCTGTAGAAGACGTAGCCGCCGGCCTCCGGTACGCCGATCATCGGGGGGACAGCCATGATTCCGCCGTCGAGGTAGCGGGCACCCTGCTCGTGGGCCCACGCGGCGCGGGCGCGGGCCTGGGCAGGGGTGCTGGTGGTCAGGTTGACCAGGTCCCGGCCGGCCAGATCGACGCCGGCCATCGCCTCGTCGAGCGAGGTGTCGTCCAACAGGCAGACGACGACGAGGGTGTTCGCCGCGACCGCCTCGGCGGCGCTGGCCGCGACCCGTGCGCCCTCGGCGCCGAGGACCGCGGCACGGGTCGGGGTGCGGTTCCAGACGGTGAGCCGGTGACCGGCGGCGAGCCAGGCGCGGGCCAGCGCGGAGCCCATCGCGCCGAGCCCCAGCATCGTGACGGAGGTCTTCTGCACAGCGTTCGGTGTCATGCCGATTAGGCTGGTCGGAAGCACTCCGGTGATCAAGTACGCACCTCGGAGTGGGTGCTTACCCCCGGGTGAGCGAGGACGTCGGAAGGGGTGCGCATGACGACGCTGAACCGGCCGGGCGCGGCAGAGGGACACATCTGTGGGATCGACGCCGCGATGGAGGTGATCGGCGGCAAGTGGAAGGTGCTGATCCTCTGGGCGCTGCACGAGCACCCGTACCGCCGCTTCGGCGAGCTGCGTCGACTCCTTCCGGGGATCACCGAGAAGGTGCTGGCCTCGCACCTACGGGAGATGGAACGCGACGGCGTCGTGCACCGTGTCTCCTACGACGAGGTGCCGCCCCGCGTCGAGTACTCGCTGACCGTCGACGGCACGCGACTCAACGAGGCGCTCGAGCCGCTGGCCGCGTGGGGGCGCGAGCGGCGGGCCGGCGCGTAACGTCTCGGAACGGCTGAGCCGCCCCCGTGCGGACACCGGCCCGCGCCCCGGGGGTCGAGGGGCGCGGGCCGGTGTCCGTCTGTCCTACTTGGAGGGCTCGGGCAGCTTGCAGTCGACCTTGGGGTTGGCGCCGATGTAGTTCAAGGGCCCGGCCACGATGGTGACCAGGATGGTGCCGGCCTCGGCGCAGTTGGTGTCGTCGCCGCTGTAGTAGCCACGCTGGCCGGCGGCGACCGCGCCGATCACCAGCCAGATCACGACGATGACTCCGAGTATCGAGGTGCCGCGCATCGCTGCCTCCTGAGGAAATGTGGTGGATCTGAGGTGCAGTCGTTGTACCCAATTGGGTCGTGCGGCTAACTGACACCGAGGCGGGGCCACGCTGGATCCCCCATCCGGCCGAGGCCGTCCGCCGTTGCGTACCGCCCGGGATCGGCCGCTCGCACGGGGTAACGCGTGTCGGCTATCGGATCGGCGACCGATCCAGCCGTCGCACCGGTCGGCGGACGTAGAACTGCCTCACGGCCCCGCCGAGGAGGACTCATGGACGCCCCGACACCACACCTGCACATCGACCGTCCCGAGGACGTTGCGGTCGCGGCCCGCGCGCTGGCTCGCGGCGCGGTCGTCGCCGCGGCGTTCGCCAACTTCTACGTCATCGTCACGCGTCCCGACGAGGCCACCGTCCGCCGGGTCAACCTGGCCAAGGGCCGCCCGGCCCAGCAGGTCGGCAGCATCACCACCGCGATCGGCCGGATCCCCGGGATGTTCGACTGGACGCGGATCTCGCCCCGACTGCCGGTCGGTCGGGTGCGGGCACTGATGGACGCCCTCTACGGCGCCGGGCCGTTCGGCTTCCGGGGGCCGGCGGCGGAGCGGCTGCCCGAGCACCTCACCCAGGTCGACCAGGGGCTGCGCACCACCCAGGTGATCGCGCCGGGTCTGACCTGCCCGTCCAACGTCTTCTTCGAGCGGGCGCTCGCCGAGACCGGATCGGACCACCTCTACATCACCTCGGCGAACCGCTCCCGGCATCTCACCGGCGCGGCCGAGGAACCGGCGCACTGGAAGGCCGAGGCTCTCGCCGCCGACTTCGCCCACCTCGACGACCTGGTGGTGCTCGCCCACCGGGACGAGTCGGCGGCCCGCGCCGCGTACCCGGGCTACCTCACCACCTCGGTCACCCTGCTCTCCTTCCACGCGCCGGAGGGCGACCTCGAGGAGCCGCCGGTGCTCACCGTGGACCGGCACGGCTCGCTACACCTGGACGACGTCCGCCGCGCCGCCGCGCCGCTCGGCCTGCAGGTGCGCCTGGGCGGCACCGCCGCGCAGCGGCTGCAGGTCCGCGCGTACGCCGGGGCGCTGGTGTGAGCGGTTACCGCGTCGGCCTGGTCGTGCCCAGTTCGAACACCACGATGGAGACCGAGATCCCGGCCATGCTGCGCCGCCGTGAGGCCGTCGACGCGACGGTCCGTTTCACCACACACACCAGCCGGGTACGACTGCGTCAGGTGACCCCCGACGAACTGGCCCGGATGAACCGCTCCGCCCTGCGCTGCGTTGCCGAGTTGGCCGACGCCCGCTGCGACGTGCTCGCGTACGCCTGCCTGGTGGCGGTGATGTGCGAGGGCCCCGGCGCGCACGAACGGGCCGAGCGGCGGCTGGGCCGGGCGGCCGGTCGCGCCGGGCACGACATGCCCGTGGTGAGCAGTGCGGGGGCGCTGGTCGCCGGGCTGCGCGTGCTGGGAGCCCGTCGGGTGGCCCTGATCGCGCCGTACCTGCCGCCGTTGACCGCGACCGTCGCCGCCTACCTCGCCTCGCACGGCGTGCGGGTGACCGAGGCGGTGAGCCTGAGCGAGCCGGACAATGTGGCGGTGGGGCGCATCCCCACCGCTCACCTGGTCGAGCTGGCCGAGCGGCTGGACGTGACCGACGTGGACGCGGTGGTCCTGTCCGCCTGCGTACAGCTGCCGTCGTTGGCGGCGGTGCCGCGGGTGGAGGCCCGGCTCGGCCGCCCGGTGCTCACCGCGGCCACCGCCACCGTGCACCAGGTGCTGACCAGGTTGGGTGTCGAGCCGTACGTGCCGGACGCCGGGCGGCTGCTCGCCGGGGTGTAAGCCGGGCGGCCGGTCGGGTCAGTGCGGTGGGGACGGGGCCTCTGGTGGTTTGCCGTAGCTGCGCCGGAAGTCCGCGTAGGCCACCCCGATCAGCACCAGGAGGGCGCCGAGCGAGGCGAACACCGGCGGCAGGTAGAGCACGGCGGGCGCGATCGTCAGCAGCGCCAGCACACCGCCGGGCCGGGACAGCGACACCCGGCTGAACACCTCGTACTCGAAGGACGCCCGGCCGGCCAGGAAGAGGGCCGGGCCGCCGAGGATCACCGCAGCCCAGGCCGGCGGCGTCCGCCCGGCCGACTCGCGCAGCACCAGGTCGAACCCGGCCGCTGTGGTCACCACCCCGGCCACCATCAGCAGATGGGTGTACGGCGCGGTGAACAGGAACTTGCTCGGTGACCCGGACCCCTTGATGGCCATCGGCAGCAGCTGACCGGACTTGTGCACGTAGATCCGCCAGAGCAGCAGGGTGGTCAGGAACGCCACCGCGAAGACCCCGATGTTCTGCGCCTCGCTGTGCGCCGCGCTGAACATGGTGCCGATGGTCAGGATGGCGTCGCCGAGGGCGATGATGAAGAACTGCTGGTAGCGCTCCGAGAGATGCTCCGCCGTGACGTTGCGCTGGGGCTCGGGCACCACCCCGAGCCCCGGCACCGGGTACGCGAGCCGGAAGCCGACGTAGTCGATGCCGAGCGCGAGAGCCCAGCACGCCAGGCGGGCGTCCCCGCTGACGAACGCGCCGATGATCCACGGGATCGCGGACACCGCGAACCAGACGAAGATGCGTGCCGCGCGGCGCTGGGTCTGCGGCTCGCGGCGGACGGCCGGCATCAGGAACAGTCCGCGCCCGAGGTGGATCGCCACGTAGGTGCCGGCGAAGGCGAGCCCGCGGTCGCCGAACGCGTCCGGGATCGCCGTGGTCATCAGCAGCGCGCCGAACATCACGGCGCTGATCAGCAGCTTGATCTCGGTGCGTTCCGGGTTGTACAGGTCGGTGACCAGTGTGGTGATCACCCACGTCCACCACACGGCGGCCAGCAGGATCAGCGCCTGTCCGGCCCGGTGCCAGTCGAGCTGGTCGACCATGCCCCGGGAGATGAGCGCCAGGGCGACCACGTACACCAGGTCGAAGAAGAGCTCGAGGAGGGTCACCCGGCGCGGGGCCTCCGGATCACGCACCGGAGGACGACGGGACCGCGGGGACCCGGGCTCCGGCGCGGCGAGGTGCACGGGCTTCTCCTGCGGAACCGGTCGACTCGACGGACCTGTCCGGCCCACCTCAACGGACGGTAACGATCGGTCGACCACCCGGCCGCGAATTCGCCGCGCCTTCCCCCAACCGAGGTGATCGACTCGGGTTCTTGGACGTCGGGGTGTCCGGGCGGGTTGGATGGCCCGGTTTCCGGGAGTCCGAGTCGATCAACCCGTCGGTCGGGTCCGTGGATGGGCCCGACGGCAGAACCCCCGGCCTACCGTCGCGTCGGACGGTGGACCGGGGGCTCGATGTCGCGCGTCAGGACGGGTTGCCGCCTGGGAGCACGGCGGCCATCTCGTCGCCGGCACCGGCGAGCACGCGGGCCTGCTGTGGCCAGGTGGCCAGCCCGGGTGCGGCCCGCAGGCCGGCGGCCCGGATCAGGTCGCGCAGCGCCGCCTCGTCCAGCGCACCGAGCTGGACGTACGTGCGTACACCGGCGTCCTGCAACGCCGCCGCCAGCTTCGGCCCGATCCCCTGGATCCGGCGGAAGTCGTCGGCCGAGCCCGCCGGGTCGGCGCCCGCGCCGTTGGCAGCGGTCGTCACGACCGGAGGAACCTCGGCCACGGCCGGTACGACCGCGGGCACGGCCACCGCCGACGGCGCCGACTCCGGCTCGGCGTCCACCGGCTCGGCGTCCACGTCCGTCGGCGCTGCTTCCACGCCGTTGGCGTCCGTCGGGTCCGTGCGCAGCGCGTCGGCGTTCACCGGCGCCTCCGCCGGCACCGCGGCCTCGGTCGTCACATCGTCGGCCGAGCTGCTCGCGGTCGGCTCGTCGGCCAGGTCGGCCGCGATCGGCTCGGCAACCGGCTCGGTCGTGGTCGGCTCGTCGGCCGGGGTGGTGTCGACTGGAAGGTCGTCCGCGGGCTGACGAGGGGCGATCACGGCCGCCGGGGCAGGCTGCTCGTCGGCCGCGACCGGCTCGGGGGTCGACTCCACAACGGGCTCCGACGGAAGGTCATCACCCGCGTCGGACGGTGCCGACGGCGGGGCCTCGGTCAGCGCCATGTCGCCCGGATCGACAGTGCTCGGGGCCTCCGCCGGGACCTGCACCGGCGTGGGCGCACTGTCCGGTCCGGTGACGGCGGCGGGCGCGCTGATCGTGTCCACCGGTACCGGCTCGTCGGCGACCGCGACGGGGGCCGGGTCGACGGCGGCCGCGGGCCGGGCCTCGTCGGTGGTGGCCGCCGACGTCGGCGTTTCGAATACGGCCAGCCCGGCGACGGGGTCTCCGTCCACTATCGAATTGCCCTGTACGCCCCGCCGGCCGCGCAGCAGCCACCCGGCGGCCAGGCCCAGCAACAGTGCCAGTACCACTATCAGCGAGTGTCCGATAGACCACGCCACGGCGAACCTCCCTCTCAGCTCGTTGGAAAACTCACGAGAAAAACTCGCCGCAGCTTCGCACACGCGTGTTGCCGGCAAGTGAGAGGATCGGCCGTAGGCGTCCCGGTCACGGCGACCACCTCAGGCGGTGCCCGCCGAGTAACGCAGCGTCGCACCAGGACGCCACGAAGACCCGGCACGACGAGACCCGGCACGACGAGACCCGGCACGACGAGACCCGGCACGACGAGACCCGGCACGACGAGACCCGGGCCCGGCGGGGGACGCCGGGCCCGGGTCGGCGGGCTGATGCAGGACTCAGTCCTGGTCGCCCTCGTAGGTGTGGAAGTCGTCGACGAACCGGCGCCGCAGCCGCGGCACCCGACTTGTCACTCCGAAGTAGCCGCGCGCGCCGAGCAGCGCGAGTCGACCCACCACCGGCCGGTACATCCGGTCGTCGCCGCTGGTGCCGCTGCGGTTCAGTGATTCGGCGACCCGCGCGAAGCCGTACGGCACCATCACGGCCTCGTAGTCGGCGACCGCCTGCACAAGCGTCTTGTCACCGGTGACAGCATGGCCGAGCTGGTCGCAGAGCAGGCGGGCGTCGCGCAGCGCGGTGTTGGCGCCCACCCCGCGACCGGGGGTCATGGTGTGGACGGCGTCGCCGAGCATGGTGACGGTGCTGCTCTTCCAGGGTGGTGTCGGCTCGGAGGTGGACACCCTGATCGGCAGGGCGCTGCCCGGGTCCGCGCGGGTCAGCAGCTCCCGCAGGTTCGGATGCCAGTTGGAGGTGAGGTCCAGGGCGACGGTCACCAGGTCCTCGCCGCGACGGTCCAGGACGTCGGCCGGGAATCGGCGACCCGTGCTCCAGATGATCAGGTTGATGTTGTCGGTGGTGGTGTCGTGGGACAGGCCGGGCCAGTTTCGCAGCAGCGCGGCGTCGGCGTCGCTGACGCCGGGTTTGACCACCCTGTGGGCGTCCCATTTGAACTCCATGACGTGCAGGACGCCCATCATCCCGCCGACGCCGAAGATCAGCGAGATGCCCTGCCGGACCCGCTCCGGGACGAGGCCGCGGGTGTGCGCGGTGAGCGGGATCCGGGTGGCGATGTTTATGGTGCCGGCGTCGCGGGTGACGGCGTGCGGCAGGTACTGCCGGCGTACCGCCGAGTGCGTGCCGTCCGCGCCGACCAACAGGTTGCCGGTGGCGTTGGTGCCATCGGCGAAGTACGCGGTGACCGTGCCGTCGTCGCGCTGCTCGTAGCGGGTGAACGTCTTGTCGAAGTGCACCACGTCGTCCAGGCCGGTCAGCAGCACCTGGCGCAGCACCATCCGGGCCACCGAGTGTTCGGTGTGCACCGGGTCGGCGCTGGGTCGTAGTGGGAACGACGCGGTCTGGCGGAGCCCCTGGGTGACCACGTTGAAGTAGTGCGGTGGCCGTGCGCAGGTGGCCAGGAAGGTGGCGAACAACTCCGGGGACAGGCACTGCCGAAGCGCCCGGCTACCGGTGGGGCCGATGCCGACCCGGTAGCCGAGCAACCCCTCGGCGCGGTCGCGGTGCCGTTCGTAGACGGCGACGCTGATCCCGGCACGGCGCAGGCCGTGCGCCAGGCACAACCCGCCCGTGCCGGCGCCGATGATCAGGACGTGCGGTGGGGCGGCGGGCACGTCAGCCCGCCGGGTGTGCCGCGGGCGCGTCGAGGCTGGCGGGGCGCGCCGCGGGCGCGTCGGTGGCGTCCCACCGGTAGAAGCAACCAGCGATCGCGTCGCGGGGGGAGCGCCAGGTCGGCAGGTACGGCGACGTGTGCGCGGAGAGCCGCTCGTTGACCTGTTGGAAGAGTGGGTGGTTGCGGGCCGCCGCGAGCGCGTCCGGATCGACGTCCGAGGTCTCCAGCAGGTGTACGCACAGGTCGTGCAGGCAGTACAGCGATCGGTGCGTGACGCCCGTCAGACCGGGCAGGTCGGTGGCGTCGGACTCGGCGAAGATCTGTGCGACCCGCCCCTCCGCGCCCGGGATGATCCGGCTGACGATCAGTAGACGACTCATGGGACCCCTTCCGCCGGTGGCTTTTCCGATCCTCGGATCGGCGCCACGTGCTCTGTGCGCCTACCGTGCCGCAGCGTCTGTCACATCACCGTCACGTCCGTCGGCCCGCCGGTGACGGGCGGTCGGTGACGGCGTCGCGGGTGGCCTGGCGGATCGGGGCGAGCGTGTCGTCGAGCAGGGCGCTCATCGCGGGGCTCGGCTCCAGACGCAACTCCCGGCGCAACAGGTCCCGGTAGACGTAGAAGGCGTGCACGGCCTCGAAGGCGTTGCCCTCGGCGAGGTGGATGCGGACCACCAGGCGGTGGGGCGTCTCCCGGAGCGGCTCGGCCGCCATCGCCTCCAGCGCGGCTTCGAGGGCCTCGCCGTGCCGCCCCGCGGTCAGGTGCTGCCCGGCCACCTGTTCCAGCATGTGCAGGCGAAGTTGGCGCAGCCGCTCCCGGTCCAGCAGCACCCAGTCGTCGTACCAGCCGGGCAGGAGGTCGTGCCGGCCGGCGGCGAGCGCTCCCGCCGCGATGCGCGGGTCGTCGCCGTCGCGGACCCGGGCCGCGGTGCCGACCAGGTCGTCCACGTCGAGCCGGACCGTCGGGCCGAGCCGTACGGTGTCGCTGGCCACGGTCATCGGGCAGCACGGGTCCTGCCGGAGCCGCCACAGCGCGGTGCGCAGTGAGGACAGCGCCCGTTCCTCCGACGCGTCGGGCCAGAGCAGGCCCGCGAGTTGGCTGCGGGTGGCGCCGGGGCGCAGCCCGATCAGGGCGATCACCCGTTGCAGCCCGCGTGGCACCACGACCGGCGTCGCCCCGCGCAACAGTCGGAAACCGCCGAGCAGGTGGAGTGCGACGCCTTCGCCGGGCGGTTCGCCGGCGGTCGGCACGGACGGGTCAGCGGTCACGGCGGCACCCCCTGCGGAACGCTGGTCCCGACTGTCTGCTGTGTCCGGATCGGTTGCCCGTGACGCCGCTGTCGGCCCCACCGGTGCGGGCGCGCCCCACGGCTGACGGGCGGGCCCCGCCCGCCGGGACGGCCGGGCTGACCACCGTGAAGATTATCAATAGCGGTCACGGTGAGTCAACGGCGCGGTGAATGTTCTATTGGCCGACAGTCAACCTGAGATCAGTTCTGAACTGCGGAAACGTTCGTCGGCTCGACCGTTGCGGTGCAGCGTACGCATAGCTGGTACACAGGATGCGTCAACGCAGCGTCACTGTCCTACGTCGCTGGCCGGTGCGTCCCGGTGACGCCGCCGTGACGAGGACTGCCGCATCGTGTCCGCAGTCGTCCAGCGCGTCCGGGGCCACCCGTCGCCGGCCGGACGCTGTGGGGGGAGGCCCAGCATGGACCGATCACTGATCGTCGCGAAGGTGGATCCGACCGCCGAGGAGCGGGTCGCCGAGATCTTCGCCGAGTCGGACGCGACGGAGCTGCCGCGCCTGGTCGGCGTCCGGCACCGTTCGCTGTACCGGCTCCACGATCTCTACGTGCACCTGCTCGAGACCGAGCATCCGGCAGCGGACGCGGTGGAGGGCGCCCGGGATCACCCGGAGTTCATCCGGGTCAGCGAACGCCTGCGCCCGTACGTGTCGCCGTACCTGCCCACCTGGCGATCACCGCGTGACGCGATGGCGCAGTGCTTCTACCGGTTCGACGCCCCGGACACCCGGCGGCGGTCGTGACCGCCACCGCGCCGCGGGAGGAGCAGCTCTGGTCGCGCTGCGCCGGCTGCGCCAGCCTGCTCTACCGCAAACGGTTGCGCCGCAACCTGGACGTCTGCCCGGAGTGCGGGGAGCACGCCCGACTGGGCGCCCCGGAACGCCTCCGTCAGCTTGTCGACCCGGGGTCGCTGGGGCTGATGCCCGACCAGCTTCCCGAGACGGACCCGATCGACTTCGTCGACGTGCTGCCGTACCCGCACCGGCTCAGCGCCGCCCGCGCCAGCACCGGCCTGTCCGAGGCGGTCGTGTGCGCCACCGCCACCATCGGTGGGCACCCGGCCGTGTTGGCGGTGATGGATTTCCGTTTCCTGGGCGGCAGCCTGGGCTGCGCGGTGGGTGAGCTGATCACCCGGGCCGCCGAACGGGCGCTTGACGACCGCGTCCCGCTCATCCTGATCACCGCCTCCGGTGGGGCGCGGATGCAGGAGGGCGCGCTGTCGTTGATGCAGATGGCCACCGTCAGCCAGGCCATCGCCGCGCTGCGCGAGGCGGGCCTGCTCACCGTGAGCGTCCTCACCGACCCGACCTACGGCGGGGTGGCCGCGTCGTTCGCCACCAACACCGACCTGGTGCTCGCGGAGAGCGGCGCGCGGATGGGCTTCGCCGGCCCCCGGGTGATCCGCCAGGTCACCGGCCGGGCGCTCCCGGAGGGCTTCCAGAGCGCCGACGTCCTGCTGCGCCACGGCCAGGTCGACATGGTGGTGCAGCGCCGGTCCCTGCGTGGACGGCTGGCGGCGCTGCTCGCCGCCACCCGCGCCGCCCGCCCGACCCGTCCGCCCGTACCCCGGCAGGAGCCGGCGCCGCGCCGCGAGCGCCTCGCCGACGCGGCCCCGGCGGGAGGTGACACCCCGGCGGTACGCGACGCGTGGGACACGGTCCGGCTGGCGCGACACCCCGGCCGACCGACCACACTCGACTATCTCGACTCGGTCTTCGACGGGTTCCTGGAGCTGCACGGCGACCGGCTCGGCGGGGACTGCCCGGCCGTCGTGGGCGGTGTGGCGCGGCTGGCCGACCGGCATGTCATGGTCATCGGCCACCAGAAGGGGCACACCACCGCCGAGTTGGTGGCCCGTAACTTCGGCATGGCCAGCCCGGCCGGGCACCGTAAGGCGCTGCGGTTGATGCGCCTCGCCGCCCGGCTCGGCCTGCCCGTGATCACCCTCGTGGACACCCCGGGCGCCGACCCCGGGGTGAGCGCCGAGGAGCAGGGCCAGGCGGCGGCCATCGCGGAGAACATCCTCACCCTCACCGTGCTGCCCACCCCCGTGTTGGCGGTGATCACCGGAGAGGGCGGCAGCGGCGGCGCACTGGCGCTCGCGGTCGCCGACCGTGTGCTCATGCTGGAGAACGCCGTCTACTCGGTGATCAGCCCCGAGGGTTGTGCGGCAATCCTCTGGCCGGACCGGTCGGCGGCGCCGCAGGCCGCCCGCGCGCTCCGACTGACCGCGCCCGACCTGTGCCGGCTCGGGGTGGTCGACGAGGTCGTGCCGGAGCCGTCCACCGCCGCGCACGACGACCCGGCGGAGACCGCCCACCGGTTGCGCGCCGCCCTGCTGAGCAATCTGCTGCCGCTGCTGGACGTGCCGCCCGCCATGCTGGTCCGCCTGCGTCGCCAGCGCTTCCGACGGTTCGGGATGGCACGCGCCGGTGCGCGGGCGGGTGCCCGGTGAGCGCCGGGGACGCGACGGTGTCGACGGTCGAGGCATCCAGCGACGCCGGGGTGGAGGGCGAGGAGGCACTCGCCGGCCTGCGCCGGCAGGCACACCACCTGATCGCCGAACTGGCCGGGCCGGTGCGCCGGATCCGACTGCGCAGCGGGCCGGCGGTGCTGGAGGTCGAGTGGCACCCGGAGGAACAGACCCGGGCGGACGTGCCTCCCGGGTCGGCCGAGGCCGCGCGGCCCACCGGCACGCCCTCGGCGCCGGTCCCACCGCCGGTGCCCGCACGGGCCGCGGTGCGAGCGCCCATCGTCGGCACCTTCTACCGGGCCGCGGAGCCCGGCGCGAAGCCCTTCGTCGCGGTGGGCGACCTGGTCCGTCCGGGCCAACCGGTCGCCATCGTCGAGGCGATGAAGCTGATGAACGAGGTGACCGCCGATCGCGCCGGTCGGGTGGTCGCGATCCTCGTCGAGGACGGCCACCCGGTGGAGTACGACCAGCCGCTCGTCGAGCTGGACCCGGCATGACGGCGCAGGGTGGCTGACCATGTTCGAGACCGTGCTGATCGCCAATCGGGGCGAGATCGCCCTGCGGGTGCTGCGCGCCTGCAAGGAGCTGGGCGTGCGTACCGCTGTGGTCTACTCCGCGGCGGACGCCGACTCGGCGGCCGTCCGCCTCGCCGACCGCGCCGTCCGGATCGGGCCCGCGTCGAGTCGGCGCAGCTACCTCAACGCGGCGGCGATCGTGGAGGCGGCCCGGCAGGTGGGCGCGCAGGCCGTGCACCCCGGTTACGGCTTCCTCTCCGAGGACGCCGACTTCGCCGAGATCTGCGTGGACAACGGGCTGACCTTCATCGGTCCACCGCCGTCGGTGATGGCCGCGCTCGCCGACAAGTCCTCGGCGCGGGCACTGCTGAGCCGTGCCGGCCTGCCCCTGTCGCCGGGCAGTGTCGCACCGGTGTCGACCGCCGCCGCGGCGGCGGAGATCGCCGCGGCCGTCGGCTATCCGGTGATCGTGAAGGCCGCCGCCGGGGGAGGCGGCCGGGGCATGACTGTCGTACGGACGCCGGGTGAGCTGCGCCGGGCGTACACCCGCACCCGCGCGGCCGCCCAGGCAGCCTTCGGCGACGACCGGGTGTACGTCGAGCGTTACCTCACCGAGGCGCGGCACGTCGAGGTGCAGGTGCTCTGCGACTCCCACGGCAACGGGGTGCACCTGGGCACCCGCGACTGCTCGGTGCAGCGCCGACACCAGAAGTTGGTCGAGGAGGCACCCGCCCCGGCGCTGTCCGCCGCCGTCCTCGACACCATCGCCGAGGCCGCCCTGCGGGGCGCGCTGGCTGTCGGTTTCGTCGGCGCCGGCACGCTGGAGTTCCTCGTCGACGCCGAGGAGAAGTTCCACTTTCTGGAGATCAACTGCCGGATCCAGGTCGAGCACCCGGTCACCGAGATGGTCACCGGCATCGACCTGGTGCACGAGCAACTGCACATCGCCGCGGGGGTGCCGCTGCGCTGGCGGCAGGAGGAGATCCGCCTGCACGGCGTCGCGGTGGAGTGCCGGGTCAACACCGAGGACCCCGCCCGGGACTTCGTGCCGACCCCGGGCCGGTTGGAACGGTTCACCCCACCCGGTGGCCCGTTCACGAGGGTGGACACCCACGCCAGCGCCGGCTACCTGGTCGGTCCCTGGTACGACTCGCTGCTGGCCAAGGTGATCGTCTGGGCGCCGGACCGGGAGCTGGCCCTCAACCGGCTGGAGCGGGCCCTGGACGAGTTCGACATCGCCGGGCCGGGTGTCCACACCACCATCCCGTTCGTCCGGCGCGTGCTCGACGACGCCGCGTTCCGCAAGGGCCGGTACACGACCGGCCTGGTCGACCGCCTGCTCGCCGCGCCCGACGCGGCGTCCACGCAGCGGACGACGGCCACCCCCGCACCACGCTCCGCGTCCGCCGCGGAGCCCGACATAACCCTCAGGAGGACCCGATGACCGTC
This sequence comes from Micromonospora sp. DT228, assembly GCF_049841595.1. NCBI lineage: Bacteria > Bacillati > Actinomycetota > Actinomycetes > Micromonosporales > Micromonosporaceae > Micromonospora > Micromonospora sp. DT228. The sequence continues at coordinate 96,221 of NZ_JBNCKO010000014.1, read as the reverse complement.
ACTCATGGTCGCCCGATGACCGCCGAGATCACCGACATCCTGGTGGCGCACTGTGGGCTGGACCCCGACGCGGCGGCCCGGGCGCCCGCCGCGTCGCTGGAAGAGCTGGGGATGGACTCACTCGCACTGCTGGAACTCTCCGCGGTCGTCGCCGACAGGTGGCAGGTGAGCATCCCCGAGCAGGCCGGGGAGCTGAGCATCCCGGCGGTGGCCGACCTGGTCGCCCGCCGCGTCGACCCACCCGGGCACACCGAGAACACGGTGGTCATCGACGCGCCGCTGGCGTTGGTCTGGGAGGTCACCAACGACGTGGCGAACTGGACCGAACTGTTCACCGAGTACGCCGTGGTGGACATCCTGCACCGCGAGGGCCACACCGTGCGGTTCCGGCTCACCATGTACCCCGACGAGAACGGGGTGTCCTGGAGCTGGGTCAGCGAACGCACCTCCGACCCGGTGAGCAGGCAGGTCCGGGCGTACCGGGTGGAGACCGGGCCGTTCGAGTACATGCGGATCCACTGGCGCTACTCCGAGGAGGCCGACGGCACCCGGATGACCTGGACGCAGGACTTCGCGATGAAGCCGACCGCGCCGGTGGACAACGCCGGGATGACCGAGCGGATCAACACCAACAGCGTCATCCAACTCTCGGTCATCAAGGATCGGGTGGAGCGGATCGCCCGGCAGCGCACCGAGCAGGACACCCCGACGGAGGCCGGCGATGAGTGACCTGAGCACCCGGCCGATCGCCGCCGCGGACGTACCCGCCGACCGGCGACGCGGCGGTGAGCTGCGGGTGTTGCTCGGCCCCCGCACCGTCGGCAGCACCTCGGGCTTCCTCGGGGTCGCCGCCCTCGCGCCGGGGGAGCGGATCGCCGAGCACTACCACCCGTACAGCGAGGAGTTCCTGTACGTGGTGCGCGGCGCGATCACCGTCGACCTGGACGACCAGCCGACGCTGCTGGCCGCGGGTGAGGCGCTGTTCGTGCCGGTGAACGTGCGGCACCGACTCCGCAACACCGGCGTCGAACCGGCCGAGGTGGTCTTTCACCTGGGTCCACTCGCCCCGCGCCCGGAGCTGGGGCACGTCGACACCGAGTTGGCCGAACAGCGCGGTGGGTCGTGAGCGGACGCCGCACGGTGGTCACCGGGATCGGGGTGGTCGCCCCCGGCGGCGCCAGCCGGGACCGGTTCTGGAAGACCATCACCGAGGGGCGGACCGCCACCCGGCGGATCAGCTTCTTCGACCCGTCGGCGTTCCGGTCGCAGATCGCCGCGGAGTGCGACTTCGACCCGACCGCCGCGGGGCTCACCGAGGCCGAACAACGCCGGGCCGACCGGTACGTGCAGTTCGCGCTGGCCTGCTCCGTGGAGGCCGTCGCCGACGCCGGACTGGTGCTCACCGACGCCGAGCGGGATCGGGCCGGGGTGGTGCTCGGCACCGCCGTGGGCGGCACGATGGCGCTGGAACAGGAGTACGTCACCGTCAGCGAGCACGGCCAGCGCTGGCTTGTCGACGCCACGCGCGGCGGCCCGTACCTCTACCAGGCGCTGGTGCCCAGCAGCCTCGCCGCCGACGTGGCCTGCCGGCACGGGCTGCACGGCCCGGCGCAGGTGGTGTCCACCGGCTGCACCTCCGGCATCGACGCCATCGGCTACGCCCACCAGTTGATCGTGGACGGTGAGGCGGACGTGATGCTGGCCGGCGCGGCGGACTCGCCGATCTCGCCGGTCACCGTCGCCTCGTTCGACGCGATCAAGGCGACCAGCCCGGACAACGACGACCCGGCGCACGCCTCCCGCCCGTTCGACGCCGACCGGCACGGGTTCGTGCTGGCCGAGGGCGGGGCGGTGCTGGTGTTGGAGGAGCTCGGGCACGCCCGCCGGCGGGGCGCGCACATCTACTGCGAGGTGGCCGGCTACGCCAGCCGCAGCAACGGCTACCACATGACCGGGCTGCGCCCGGACGGCCTGGAGATGAGCCTCGCGGTCACCGACGCGCTGAAACAGGGGCGGATCCTTCCCGAGCAGGTCTCCTACATCAGCGCCCACGGCTCGGGCACCCGACAGAACGACAGGCACGAGACGGCCGCCTTCAAACGGGCGTTGGGCCAGGCCGCGTACCGGGTGCCGATCAGCTCGATCAAGTCGATGGTCGGGCACTCGCTCGGCGCGATCGGGTCGATCGAGATGGCGGCGTGCGCCCTCGCGATCGAGTTCGGTGTGGTGCCACCGACGGCCAACTGGAGCACCCGGGACCCGGAGTGCGACCTGGACTACGTGCCGAACGAGGCCCGGGAGGTCCCGGTGGACGTGGCGCTGTCGGTGGGCAGTGGGTTCGGCGGCTTCCAGTCGGCGATGGTGTTCCGCCGGTCGGCCGGCCCGGTGGCGGCGTGAGCGCCGTCCGGCCCGGTGACGGCGTGCGTGCCGCGCGGGCGGTGGTGACCGGCATCGGCGTCGTCGCGCCGAGTGGGATCGGCGCGGACGCGCACTGGCGAACGGTCCTGGCCGGCACCCGCCGGACCGGACCGATCACCCTGTTCGACCCGGCCGGCTATCCGACCCGCCTCGGCGGGGAGGTGCCCGGCTTCACCGCCGACTCCTACGCCGACAGCCGACAGGTGGTGCAGACCGACAGGTGGACGCACCTCGGCTTCGCCGCGACCCGGCTGGCGCTCGCCGACGCCGGCCTGCCCGAGCGGGCCCCCGACCCGTACGGCTACGCGGTGACCCTGGCCAGCTCGTCCGGGGGCAACCTGTTCGGCCAGCGGGAGCTGCAACGGCTGTGGGGCGGCACGTCGCGCACGGTCGGGGCGTACCAGTCGATCGCCTGGTTCTACGCGGCGAGCGTCGGGCAACTGTCCATCCACCACCAGTTCAAGGGCCCGAGCGGGGTGCTTGTCGCGGAGGCGGCCGGCGGGTTGGACAGCCTCGCGCACGCCGCCCGCGCGGTACGCCGGGGCACCCCGGTGGTGATCGCCGGTGCCACCGAGTGCCCGCTCAGCCCGTACGCGTTGGCGTGCCAGCTTCGCTCCGGGCTGCTCAGCGACGTCTCCGATCCGCAGTTGGCGTACCGGCCGTTCGACGCCACGGCCAGCGGCTACCTGCCGGCCGAGGGCGGCGCGGTGTTCGTGGTGGAGGAGTTGGGGCATGCCCTCGCCCGGGGCGCCCGCGTCTACGGCGAGGTGAGCGGGTGGGGTTCCACCCACGACGCCGCGCACACCACCGCGGACAGTGCCGGCGACCCGACCCAGTACGCGCGGGCGATGCGGCTGGCCCTGGACCGGGCCGGCGTCGCCGCGGCCGGGATCGACGTGGTGCTGCCCGACGCCCTCGGTGTGCCCCGCTACGACCGCAGCGAGGCCGAGGCGCTGCGCGCCGTGTTCGCCGACCGGCCGGTCCCGGTGACCACGCAGAAGCCGCTGACCGGGCGGGCGTACCAGGGTGGCTCGGCGTTGGACGTGGCCACCGCGCTGCTCGCCTTCGCGCACGACACGCTGCCCGCGTCGTCCGGCCCGGAGCAGGTCGCCGAGGGGTGCGAACTGGACTTCCTCCGCGAGCACCGACAGCCGCGCAGCCGGCTCGCGCTGGTCTGCGCACGGGGCTTCGACGGGTTCAACAGCGCGCTGGTCCTGCGCGGAGCGGTGCCGATGAGGGGAGAGACGCCATGAGTGGACAGCGGGCGCGGGTGGTGTTCCTGGTGCGGGTGCCGGTGGCACGCACCGAAGATTTCCTCGCCGCGTACGAGGAGGTGCGGCACCTGGTCGCCGACGGGGTGCCGGGACACCTGGTCGACCAGGTGTGCCGCTCGTCGACCGACCCGGAACAGTGGTTGATCACCAGCGAGTGGGCGAGCCTTGCCGACTTCGAGGCCTGGGAACGGACCCCCGAGCACCGGGACCTGGTGCGCCCGATGCGGGAGTGCTTCACCGACGCCCGCTCGCTGCGTTTCCACATCCACGCCCAGACCCCCGCGCTGGTCTGACGCCCCACCCCGACTTCGATGAGCGCGCTCGATCCATGTTGTAGTGGCCTCGCCCTCGGGCGGAGGCCACTATTTCAGGGTCAGCGCCGTTGCGTTAGGGCGAGCGGTTGTTCGTCAATGGGCACTGTCTCGCCTTTCATGCTGTGATGCCCAAGGTCTTGTCCATCGACCCGGGTTGGTCGGCCAGGGGTGCGCGGGGTGCCGGTTGGCGGGGCAGGCACTGCGTGTCCGGGGGTGGTCGGGGGTCCTTTGCTCTGCACCCGCGGGTGCGACGGCTACGGTCTGCGACCGGTGCCTATTGGGGTGCAGAACAAAGGGGGCGACTCGTGCACCTTGCCCAAGGGGGGCGGTTGGTGATCGAGGTCGTGCCTGGCCGGCGCAGCGCCACCGCAACCACGTTGAGATCCAGGACAACACCGTTGCTGTAGGCGGAACCACTCCTCGTCAACCGCGCTGCCTCGCCGATCACGAAGTTGTGGCATGCAACAGAACGCCTGTGAGGCCCCACACCCGGCACCAGGAGTAGGTGATTGCCAGGCTCGGACTGCCCCGCTCCGCGATCTTGCACTTTCTGCCCCGACGCAAGGGGCATATCACCTATATCGACAACCGAGACTCACAGATCGGCGCGAACTTCTCGCGAGACACACCCTGACCTAGCTGCACGCCCCAGGAGTCCCGTTATCCAGCACGTGTTGACCTGCCGGCCGCAGCCCTACCGCAACGGCGTTGATTTCATGGTACGAGCACGATCTCCTCGCATCCGGGTCCTGTTCGGCATCGAGCCGCCCTCAGCAGGTGATGAGGTCCCTGGCGTCCTGACAGAATCGGCGGACGGTAGGGGTGCGTCGGTACGGGGTCAGCGCGCCGACCAGGTTGCGGACGTGCTTGATGCACCTGGTGGAGGTGACCTGCCCGGTCAGGGTCTGCACGGCCTGGTCGCCGAGTGCGAGCGCCTTATCCAACTCGGGGTGTTCCTGTTGGACGTAGGTGGTCGCGAGCAACGCGTTGCGCAGTGCGCCCTCGCGGGTGTACTCGTTGCTCTGTAACCGCAGTGCTGCCCGCAGGTGGTCGCGAGCGCGCGGCCAGTCTTCGAGCTTGACGAAGCAGTAGCCGGCCTGGGCGTGAGCCTGCGCCTCATTGATCCAGTAGGACCAGTCGGGGTCGCCCTGCTCCGGCGGGCCGTCGGCGAACCTGTCGAACGCGGTGTCGAGCGCACGGCGGGTGTCGTTCACCGATCGGTTGTTGGCATACGCCTCGGCGGCCCGCAGGTCGAGGATCGTCCCCACCTTGGGGCTCGTAGCCGGGTAGCTGGCCCGCGCGGTCTCCGCGAGGGTCACGGCCTGGCGGAGCTGCCCGAGATCCTTGGCTTGGCAGGACATGAAGCCGAGGATGTTCGCGCCGAGCCCGCGATCACCGGCGGCGTTGGCCTGGTAGAGGCCGGCAATCCAGAACCGCTGCGCCTGGGTGTGGTGACCGTCGTCGAAGGAGAGCCAGCCGGCGAGGCGCAACAACTCACCGGCGGTGCCGTGCAGGCGTCGGCCGACCGTGTCGGTGTAGCTGCGTTCGCGCAGCACCCCCACCACCGTGCTCAGGTGTTGGCGGACCAGGCCCAGAGTCTGACCGCTGCCGAGGTGATCATCCATTCGCCGCAGGCTGGCGGTCACCGCGTCCAGATGATCCACGACGTCGCCGGAAACGGGCCGGCCGGAGGTCGATGCGATGTCCTGCGGTGGTTGGGCGATCATCCACTCGTGCGCTGGGGACGTAAGTGCGGAACCGAGCAGAGTGAGGAACATCCGTCGGTGCATCATCCCCTCAGGTTCGTTCACCACCTCGCCTGCCCGCAAGGCCCCGCCGGAGGACCAGGGCAGATCGAGACCGGCCGAGGCGGGAACGGCCTCGAACCCATCGCTCGGCCAACCCAACTCGTCGAGATCAACTGCCCGTTGTAACTGCTCGGACAGCAACGCCGAGGTCAACGACGGCCAGGGTGTGCGGGGAACATCGCCCTTCTTCCACTTGTACGGCGTCTTGAGGTGCAGCCGTTCTGCCCGTCCGTGTCGCTCGGCGCACTCGTTGAGACGTCGGGCGAACTGCTCCGGCTGCCAGCCTGCCTCGGCCAACAACCGCGTTAACGCCTCTCCGCTGAGTGCCACCCCTCCAGCCTCCTCGCCTGTAGCGACCGCTGCACGAAGAGTAGCGATTCGGTCGGACATCGGGTGGCCGCGGCACTCCTGCGCACCGATCGGCACCGAACGCACCTGCCTTCGTGGCTCGATGCAGGGCGTCCACTGGACACGTCATGACGAGCGGACCGAATCACGGCGGCGAGCAGGGAAGGTGAAATGCACATGGCTTCCGAAGTGGTGGTGGCGATGGTGTTCGGTGGGCTGGTGCCGGGGTTCCTGCTCGGGTTGCTGGCGTTCCGGGTGAAGTCGAGGTGGTGTCCCCACTGTGGTCAGCCCACCCAGGCGCTGTCGCAGGAGCGGGACCGGTGACCCGGCCGGTGCTGGAACGCGACGAGCCGGTGGGGCGGCGGGTGGCTCGTTGGCGTTTGCGCCGCCGGATGACCCAGCAGATGCTCGCCGACCGGCTCGGCAAGTCGAAGAGCTGGGTCGACAAGGTCGAACGCGGCGTGCGCAGCCTGGACCGTTACTCCGTCGTCCAGGAGATCGCCCGGGTGCTACGCGTGGACCCGGCAGTCCTGCTCGACCCCCGCAAGCCGCCACCGCTGCTGGCGACCGGCCTGGACGGCATCGACGCGGTTCGCGCGACCCTGGCTCGCTATCACCAACGACCCACCCGCACGGTGCCCGTCGACGAGGTGGAGAGGAACGTCGAGCACGCCTGGCTCGCCTACGAGCACGCCCACTACGCACAACTCCTCCGGGCGCTGCCCGCTCTGCTCGATGCCGCCCACGCCACACCCGGCCTGCTGGTGCCCGCGTACCGGATCACCGCCTCGGTGCTCGTCAAGCTCGGCGAGGCCGACCTTGCCTGGCTCGCCGCCGACCGGGCCGTCACCGCCGGCACCGGCGACCCCGTCCGCACCGGTGCCGCCACGATCGCCGTCGCGCAGGCGTTGCGCGCTCTGGGCCGCGACCGACTCGCCCTTACCGCGGCCGTCGCCGCCGTGGGCACGGCCGCCGACGATGGGGTACACGGGACGCTGGTCCTCCAGGCCGCGCTGGCCGCTGCCGGTTGCGGCGACGGTCACCGCGCCGACGACCTGATCGACCACGCCGCCGCACTGGCCGGACGGCGTACGGGCACCGAGGACGCCCACCACACCGCGTTCGGCCCAGTCGGCGTGCTGCTGGCCCGCTTTCTCATCGCGTTGAACCTCGGCGACGCGGGCGAAGCCGTGTATCGCCACGAGCAGGCCATCCGCCGCGACGACTGGCCACTGCTACCCGCCGAGCATCGCGCCGCCCACCTCGTCGACGCCGCACGCGCCTACCTCCAGGCTGGCGACCTCACCGCTGCCGGGCGCGCCCTGGCCGACGCCGACACCACCGCACCCGCCGAGGTTCGCTACCGGCCTGCCGCTCGTACCCTCATCGCCGAGATCGCCCACAGCGGACCCGCGGCCGCCAGCGTGGCCCGACTCGCCACCCTCATCGGGGTCACCCGGTGACCATAACGCCTTCGCTCCTCCGACCGCTGTCGCGGCGGTCGTCGGAGGTGACCGCCGGACCGGGCGAGCGCGGGGTGACCCACTCGCGGGCTGACACACCGCGTTCATCGGATGGCAATGCGCGACGGCCGACGTGCCGTCGTCCTGGGTGGACGGTCATAATGGGCCGCATGGTTGCCTGGGAGTACGCCCTGCTCGTCCGCCGCTATCAGGGACAGGGCCGCAATTTCCATGTCTCGTTCGTCTGGTACGCCCCGGACGGGTCCCGCAAGGACATCACCGCCTTCGGTGACACCGCCATCGCGCACCTCAACCGCGCGGGTCGGGAGGGGTGGGAGCTGGTCTCCGCGGCCGAGGACGTGAACAACGTTCAGGGCAGCACCGAAGTCCACCGCTACCACCTGAAGCGCCCCCTGGACTGATGTCGGCCACCCCGGTGAGCGACATGCCTCCGAGTCATGACTGTGACCCAGAGGCATGTCGCTCAATCTGGACAGGTGCCACGTGCACCCGTCGCGGCCGGTGCCGTCAGGCCAGGTTGATGCCCGGGTAGAGGGGGTGCGGGGCCAGCAGGTCGGTCGCCTGGGTGGCGATCTTGTTGGCCAGGTCGGCGTCGAGGACGTACTTCGCCTTGGACGGGGTGCCGTCGGCGTTGGCGCCGGCCGTGGTCTGGGTCAGCACGGTGTGGATCAGGTCCGCGGTCTGGTCCATCTCGGCGGTGCCCAGCCCTCGGGTGGTCAGCGCCGGGGTGCCGATCCGGATGCCGGACGTGTACCAGGCCCCGTTCGGGTCCTGCGGGACCGAGTTGCGGTTGGTGACGATGCCCGAGTCGAGCAGCGCCTGCTCGGCCTGCCGGCCGGTGAGCCCGTAGCCGGACACGTCGATGAGCACCAGGTGGTTGTCGGTGCCACCGGTCACCAGCTTCGCGCCCCGGCGCAGCAGCCCCTCGGCGAGCGCCTGCGCGTTGTCCACGATCCGCTGGGCGTAGTCGGCGAAGTCGGGGCGGCGGGCCTCCGCGAGCGCGACGGCCTTGGCGGCCATCACGTGCGGCAGCGGACCACCGAGCACCATCGGGCAGCCCCGGTCCACCTGGTCGGCCAACTCCGGCTGGCAGAGCACCATGCCGCCGCGCGGGCCGCGCAGCGACTTGTGGGTGGTGGTGGTGACGATGTGCGCGTGCGGCACCGGGTCGAAGTCGCCGGTGAACACCTTGCCGGCCACCAGGCCGGCGAAGTGCGCCATGTCGACCATGAAGGTCGCGCCCACCGAGTCGGCGATCTCCCGCAGGATCCGGAAGTTCACCTTCCGGGGGTACGCCGAGTAGCCACCGACCAGGATCAGCGGCTTGAACTCGCGGGCCGCCTCGGCCACCCGGTCGTAGTCGATCAGGCCGGTCGTCGGGTCGGTGCCGTAGCTGCGCTGGTCGAACATCTTGCCGGAGATGTTCGGCCGGAAGCCGTGGGTGAGGTGGCCGCCGGCGTCCAGCGACATGCCGAGCATCCGCTGGTTGCCCAGCTCGCGGCGCAGCGCGAACCAGTCGGCCTCGGTGAGGTCGTTGACCTGGCGGACCTGCGCCTTCTTCAGCGCGGGGGACTCCACCCGGTCGGCCAGCACCGCCCAGAACGCGACCAGGTTGGCGTCGATGCCCGAGTGCGGCTGCACGTACGCGTGCGCCGCGCCGAACAGCTCCCGGGCGTGCTCGGCGGCGAGCGCCTCGACGGTGTCCACGTTCTGGCAGCCGGCGTAGAAGCGGCGGCCGACGGTGCCCTCGGCGTACTTGTCGCTGAACCAGTTGCCCATGGCCAGCAGGGTCGCCGGGGAGGCGTAGTTCTCGCTGGCGATCAGCTTGAGCGACTCCCGTTGGTCGGTCAGCTCGGCGCCGATGGCGTCGGCCACCCGCGGCTCGACAGCCCGGATCACCTCGAGGGCACTACGGAATGCGGTGGACTCGGCGTTGCGCGACATGCGACCTCCAACAGACGTGCGGGAAGGCCCAGGCGCTCGGCAAACGTCCTCGTGACGGGGCCGCTCCCCGATGGTTGTCCATCCCCACGCGCCAGTAACGGCCCGCGCTGATCGTACCGGGCCGGCCGGGGACGTCCCGGGCGACCTCCGTTGCGCTCCCGCGGGTGTCGGTAGCGGCGGTGGTCAGACCATCGACAGCGTCCCGGGGATCTCGTCGAGCAGCTCCCGGGCGAGGAAACCGATCCGGCCGTAGCGGGGGATCAGTCGCTGGCCGCTCACCGCGTGCGCGAACGAACCCCAGCAGGCGGCCTGCGCCGGGTCGGCGCCCCGGGACAGCAGCCCCGCCAGCAGCCCGGCGAGCACGTCCCCACTGCCGGAGGTGCCCAGCCCGGCGTCGCCGCTCTCCTCCCGCCACCTCCGGCCGTCCGGCGCGGCCACGTGCCCGTAGAGCGAGACGACCGCCTCGTACCTGTCGGCCAGCTCGGCCGCCTCGGCGTCCAGGTCGTCGCCCGGTTCCCGGCCGAGCAGGTGCCCGGCCTCGGTGACGTTCGGGGTGAGCACCACGGGCCGGCCCGAACCGGCGAGCAGGTCCGGTGTGTGACTGAGCGCGCCGAGGGCGTACGCGTCGAGCACCAGCGACGTCCGCGGCGGGGCCGCCTCCAGGACCAGACCCAGCAACCGCCTGGTCTCGTCGATCGCCCTCAGTCCCGGCCCGACGGTCACCACGTCGGCCTGGGCGACCAGCTCGCCGAGCTGCCCGTCCCGGTCGGCGGCCACCGCGCCGTCGGAGGTCTCCGGCAGCCCGACCACGAGCGCCTCGGGCACCTGGATGCTCAGTGTGGCGGCGGCGGACTCGGCGACGGCGAGCTGGAGCACCCCGGCGCCGGCGCGCAGCGCGGCCACCCCGGCGAGCAGCACCGCACCGGGGGTGAAGCGGGAACCGCCGACGATCAGCACGGTGCCCCGGCTCTCCTTGCCGCCGGCCGGCACCGGTAGCGCCCAGTCCCGCAGCAACCCCGGTGTGATCACCTGCACCTCAGACCGGTTCGGCATGGATCTCGTCCTCCCTGGTCGGCTGGGCGCCCTGGCGCCGCAGGTGGCCGACCTCGTTGAATCCACCAAGTGTCAGACGGCCCCGCGCGTCGGCGGACCAGTCGGTGATCGAGCAGTTGGCGATCACGTGCTCGCGGGTCAGCGCCATCAGGTCCGGCTCGGTCAGCCCCTCCACCAGATAGCGCAGCAGGAAGACGAGCGCGTCGTGGCCGAACAGCAGCACCCGCTGGCCCTCGTGGTCCCGGCGCAGGTCGCCGAGGAGCGTCCGCAGCCGCAGCGCCACGTCGGTCCAGGACTCCCCGCCGGGCGGACGGTAGTAGAACTTGCCGAGCCGGGCCCGCCGCTCGGCCTCGTCCGGATATCGCCGGCGTACGCCGTGCCCGGTCAGGCCGTCGAGGATGCCCAGCTCCCGGTCGCGCAGCCGCTCGTCGCGGCTCATCGGCACCCCGGTGCCGTGCAGCGCCAACTCGGCGGTGCAGACCGCCCGCAGGTACGGCGAGACCACCGCCACGTCCGGCCGGTGCTCCGGCGGCAGCCCGGTCAGCCAGCGGCCGGTGGCCCGGGCCTGGTCCTCGCCGGTGGGGGACAGCGGCACGTCGGCGTCGCGGTGACCGAGCCCGATCAGCTCCTCACCGGACGCCTCGGCCCGCGTCGCCGCCACGTTCGCGGTGCTCTCCCCGTGCCGGATGATCCAAAGCGTCGACAGTTCCGCCATGCCGACCCCCTACCCGGGTGCCGGCGGCGGTAATCGCAGCGGGTCAGCCGCGCCGTTGCAGCAGGGCGACGGTCAGCCCGGTCACGTGGGTCAGCCGGGCCACCTGGTAACGCTCGTCGAGCAGGGCGGCCCGCTGCTTCGGCAGCCCGGTCAGCGGTGCGTCGGTGACGGTCGGCAACACCAACCAGAGCCGCGGCTCGTCGCGCAGACAGCTCGCCGGGTCGCCGCAGTCCGCGCCGAACAGCTCGTTGCGCTGGGCTGCCGTCCGCTTCTGGAACACGTTGCGCGGGGAGATGTCCGCCGGGAGGTAGTACCGCACTCCCGGCTCGGTCATCCACCACCAGACGCCGCCCACCACGAGGCCGTCGCCGGGCTGGTAGCCGGTCTCGATGACCCGGGCCGCCTGGGAGTAGGACAGGGGCGCGAAGGCGCGTGCCTGCGGATAGGTGTACCAGCCGTGCGAGTACTCCGCGCGCAGCGTGAGCTGACCGGGCACGGACAACGCGGCGACGACCACGAGCCCCGCCGCCATCAGCGGGGTCCGGCGCAGCGCGGCGATCCCGGCGCCGGCCAGCACCGCCCAGGCCGGCAGCAGGAACAGCAGGTACTTGGCGAAGAAGTAGTTGATCTCGCCGGCCGAGGCCAGCAGGATCACCGGCACCGGCAGCACGGCGACGAGCGTGGCGCCCACCGTCCGGTCCACGGCGTCGCGGCGCAGGTGGGTCAGCAGGCCCACGGTGGCCAGCGCGGTCACCGCGACGGCGAGCAGCGTCGAGCCGTACGCCTGCTCCCAGACCGTCCAGGGCGAGCTGTCCGGGATCCAGCTGATCTGCCGGCCCGCCTGTTTCATGCCCCGCAGGATCACCGGCGCGGCGATCGCCACCCCACCGAGGGCGCCGAGCGGGAACCAGGCCAGCGACCACCAGCGGCGCTGCCGCCAGCAGTGGATCAGAACGACTGTGCCGTGGCCGACCAGGAGGGTCAGCGCCACCACGTTGACCAGGCCGATGCCGCCCACCGCGAGCGCGTACGCCACCCAGCGCAGCCACCCGGGCCGCTCCAGCGCGCGGAGCAGGAACAGGGTGGCCGCCGCCGCGGCGAGGACGACGAAGGCGTACGAACGGGTCTCCTGCCCGAACCGGGTGACCGTGGGCACCAGGGCGAAGACGAAGCCGGCGGCGACACCCGTCGGGTGGTCGAACAGCCGCCGCCCGGCCAGCGCCACGCAGGCGGTGGCCAGGGTCATGGCCAGCGCCGACGGCAGACGTACCGCGACGGGGCTGGTGCCGAACAGCGTCGTCCAGGCGTGCATGAACAGGTAGTAGGCCCCGTGCACGGCGTCGACGTTCGCCAGCATGGCCCGGATCTGTCCGGTGGAGCGCGTCGCGACGTCGATGGTGACCAACTCGTCGTGCCACATCTCCGGGCTGCCGATCCGCCACCCCACGGCGAGCGCGGCGAATGCCGTCGGCCAGAGCCAGACGCTGCACACCAGCCGGCGGGCGAGGGAGACCGGCGGGCGGTCCGGCCCGGCGGGCAGGGGCGGATTTCCCCCGTCGGCAGGCGCGGGCTGCGCGTCCGTGGCGGCGACGGCGCGGTTTGACATCGGCGTCCGATCGGGGGGCGGGGTTACGGGGCGCGACGATGATAGCGCCCGCGAGGGCTGGCGCCGGACGGTGATCGGTGCGGTCGGGGTGGGCGCGCCGCCCGGTTCGGCGCTGGCCGATCGCGGGGGCGAGCCTGATAATGTGGCCGCGCCCGCCGCGCATTTTCACCACGCACAGTTAGGCCTACCCACCCAATGATTGTCGACATTATGCTGCCGTACTACGGAAGCGTGCCCCTCATGCAGGCGGCGGTGCGCAGCGTGATGGCGCAGAGTGACCCCGGTTGGCGCCTCACCGTGGTGGACGACGGCACCGAGCCGGGCGTGCCCGAGTGGTTCGCGGGCATCGACGACGAGCGGGTCCGCTACCAGCGCAACGAGCGCAATCTCGGGATCACCGCCAACTACCGCAAGTGCGTCGGTCTCGCCGAGCACGAGTACCTGGTGATGATGGGCACGGACGACATCATGCACCCCAACTACGTCGCGACGGTGCGATCGGTGATCGAGCAGTACCCGGGCGTCGGCATGGTCCAGCCGGGGGTCGAGACCATCGACGCCCACGGCAAAGTGGTCATCACGATGGTGGACGAGGCGAAGCGGCGGATCTACGCCCCCCGGATTCGCTCCCGCGAGCTGATGGGAGGCGAGGACCTGGCAGCCAGCCTGCTGCGGGGCTGCTGGTTCTACTTCCCGTCGATCTGCTGGCGGACGGACGCGCTCAAGGCCGTCGACTTCCGCGAGGAGTTCCAGGTCATCCAGGACCTGGCCCTGGTGATCGACCTGATCCAGCGCGGTGAGCAGATGGCCGTCGACAACACCCTCTGCTTCCAGTACCGGCGGCACGCGGTCAGCAAGTCCGCCGCCGACGCGGCCAACGGCTCCCGGTTCACCGAGGCGCGGGCGTTCTTCCTCGACGTCGCCCGGCGGATGGACGAGCAGGGCTGGCCTCGGGCGGCCCGGGCGGCCCGCACCTACACCTCGTCCCGCCTGCACGCCATCACCCTGCTGCCGACGGCGATCCTCACGGGCAGGATGTCCGGCGTACGCAGCCTGTCCCGGCACGCGTTCGGGCCGGGCCGATGACCGACACCAGCCAGGGAGACGCCATGACCGTCAGACCACGACGTCCGGCGGAGGACACCGCACGGCCCGTCCGGATGGTGGTGCTCGGCGGCACCGGCTTCCTCGGCCGCCCGATCTGCCGCGCGCTTGCCGACCAGGGTCACCCGGTGGTCGCCGTGGCGCGTACCCCGAAGACGATCGGCCCGGGTGTCGAGTTCCGTGCGCTGGACCTGGCCGCCGCCGACGTCGACGAGATCACCGCGGTGCTGCGTGACCTCGACCCGGACGTCGTGATCAACGCGGCGGGCGGGATGTGGGGCCTCACCGAGGCGCAGATGCTCGCGGTAAACGTGACGCTTGTCGAGCGGCTCCTGGCGGCCGCGGGCCGACTGCCGCGGCGGGTCCGGGTGCTCCAGATGGGCAGCGTGCACGAGTACGGGCTGGTCCCGGTGGACACGTCGATGCCCGAGCGGTTGACCCCCGCGCCGGTGATGCCGTACGGCGAGTTCAAGCTGCGCTGCACCGAGGCGATCACCGCCGCGGACCGGCAGGGCCTGGTCGAGGGTGTCACGCTGCGGGTGGGCAACGTCATCGGCGCCGGCCAGCCCGGCCACAGCCTGCTCGGGGTGGTCGCGGCCCGGCTGCGCGACGCTGAGCGGGCCGGTGAGCGGGCCCGACTGGAGCTGGCTCCGCTCGGCTCCCGGCGTGACTTCATCGGTCTCGGCGACGTGGTCGCCGCCGTGCAACTGGCCGCGACCCGTCCCGAGGCGGCCGGTCAGGTGATCAACATCGGTCGGGGAGTGGGGGCCAGCGCGCGTGATATGGTCCGGCTCCTCATCGAGGTCAGTGAGGTGCCGACCGACCTGATCGAGGCCGAGCAGACCGGTCCCGCCGAGACGAATTGGCAGCGGCTGGACGTCGGGTTGGCCGCCGAGGTGCTCGGCTGGTCACCGAGCGACGACCTGCACACCGAGATGAAGCAGTTGTGGGAGCACGCCGGCGCCGAGGTGCCCGCCTGATGCCGAGAGGTGCCTGACCGCATGACTACCCCCGCTCTCATCCGGTCCCGGGGCACGTTGGCCGACCTGCTCTCCGGCCGGAGCAACGGCATCGGGCTGATCCGGCTCTGCCTCGCCGTCGGCGTCGTGCTCTCGCACTCCAAGCCGCTCGGCTTCGGCGCCAACGACCTGGGCTACCACCTGACCGGTCGGCAGACGAACGTCGGCACCATGGCCGTGTACGGCTTCTTCGTGCTGTCCGGCCTGCTGATCACCCGCAGCGCCCGCCGTACCGGCATCATCCGCTACGCCTGGCACCGGGCCCTGCGGATCTTCCCCGGTCTCTGGGTCTGCCTGCTGGTCAGTGCGCTGGTGATCGCCCCGCTCGTCACGTTGCGCGAGCACGGCAGCACCGCCGGCTTCTTCGACAACGCCTGGGACCGCGGCGGCCCGTTGGCCTACCTGCAGGCCAACTGGTGGACCGGTGTCCGCCAGTACGGCATCCGCGACCTGTTCACGGAGACCACCCCGTGGAGTGACAAGGTCAACTACAGCGTCTTCAACGGCGCCCTGTGGTCGCTCAAGTACGAGATGTTCTGCTACGTCGTGGTGGGCGTGCTGGCGGTGACCGCCGTGCTGCGCAACGCCCGCCGGTTCGTGCTGTTCCTGACCGTCGCGCTCTACCTGAGCATCCTGCAGGACTGGATCAGCTCCGGACGGATCAGCGGCCCGGCGCCGACGGCGAGCTGGACCTTCGTGTCGCCGCTGGTCGGCACGATGACCTTCCACTACATCGTCTACCTGGGCTTCCTCTTCGCCGCCGGCGCGACCCTGGACCTCTACCGGGAGCGGGTGCCGATCAACGACGCGCTGGGCATCGGCTCGGCGGTGGCGCTCGGGTTGTCCCTGCTCTTCGGCGGCTTCTTCGTCATCGGGCTGCCCGCGTTCGCGTACCTGCTGGTCTGGTTGTCGGTGCGGATGCCCCGGCAGTTGCACTGGGTGGGCCGCAAGAACGACTACTCGTACGGCATCTACATCTACGGGTTCGTCTTCCAGCAGGTGATGGCGAGCCTCGGCTGGAGCCGCTGGGGTTACGTGCCGTTCGCTGCGATGTCGGTCGCGGTCGCCTTCGCCGCCGCGTTCCTGTCCTGGAAGTTGGTCGAGCGGCCGGCGCTGCGGTTGAAGGACTGGACGCCGGGCTTCGTGGCCCGCCGGTCACCCCCGGCGGTGCCGGTCGAGCAGCAGACCGCGGTGGCCGAGGAGCCGCCCGCGACGCCGCCGGTGCAGGTCGGCGGCCCGACCCAGGAGTTGCCGCAGCAACCCGCCACGCTGGTTCCCGGCCGCTAGGGCCTCTTCAAAGCCCCTGGCTCGACCGAGGACTTTGGCACATGCCTACCCCGCCGGCCCGCCCCCGAGCCGTACGCTCGGGGGCGTGGCCACGGTGGCGGAGGAGATTCAGGTGGGGGAGCGGCTGGTCCGCGTCTCCAGCCCCGACAAGCCGTACTTCCCGGAACGTGGGCTGACCAAGCTGGACGTGGTCCGTTACTTCCTGGCGGTGGGTGACGGCATCCTGCGCGCCCTGCGGGACCGGCCCACCATGCTGGAACGCTGGCCGCGCGGCGTCTTCGAGGGCGCGACGATCGCCACCCGGCAGACCAACCGGGGCGACGCGTTCTACCAGAAGCGGCTGCCGGCGGGCGCTCCCGAGTGGGTGCGCACCGCGCACATCACCTTCCCCAGTGGCCGGACCGCCGACGAGGTCGCGCCGAGCGAGTTGGCGGTGGTGATCTGGGCGGCCAACCTCGGCACCCTGCGGTTTCACCCCTGGCCGGTCACCGCCGCCGACGTGGAACGACCCGACCAGCTGCGCATCGACCTCGACCCGCTGCCCGGCGTCGGGTTCGACCAGGTGGTGCCGGTGGCCCGCGAGGTCAACGCGTTCCTCGCCGAGCTGGGGATGACCGGCTACCCGAAGACCACCGGCGGACGGGGCCTGCACATCTACCTGTCGATCGAGCCGCGGTGGAGCTTCGGCGACTGCCGTCGGGCGGTGCTCGCGCTGGGCCGGGAGATGCAACGCCGGCTCCCGGAGCTGGTCACCACCACCTGGTGGCGGGACCAGCGGGACCGGCCGGTCTTCGTCGACTACAACCAGATGTCGCGGGACCACACGATGGCCTCGGCGTACTCGATCCGACCGACGCCCCAGGCCCTGGTGTCGGCGCCGCTGACCTGGGCGGAGCTGGACGACGCCCGCCCGGAGGACTTCGACGTGCTGTCGGTCCCGGCCCGCTTCGCCGAGCGCGGCGACCCGCACGCCGGTCTGGACGGCGACCGGCACTCGTTGGAGTCGCTGTTGGAGCTGGCCGACCGGGACGGGCTGGAGGCCCCGCCCGTTCGGTGAGGTCCGGGCCGGCCCGGCGGGTCACAGCTCGGCGAGCACGGGCTTGAGCGCGGCGCCGACCTGGGGTGCGAGGGTCGTCGAGTACGTGGCGGTCAGGTGGTGCGCGTCGCGCCAGACGAGCACGCCGCCGATGACGGGCGCGCACCGGTCCGCGGGACAGATCCAGTCGTTCAGGTCGATCAGGTGGACGCCGCTCAGCCCCTCGGCCGCCTCTTCCTGAGCGGGACCGCCCCCGCGGCCGAGGGCCTCGTCCCGGGGCGTGGTGCACTTGGTCAGGCGTTTCGGGTTCTTGGACACGCACTCGGCGACGTCGAACAGATGCAGCGGCGTGTCCCGCAGCACCAGGACCGGAAGCTTCTCGGCGGTCATGCTGTTCCAGGTGTTGCGCAACTCGCGGACCATCGCGGACCGCCAGTTCGGCGGCGCGCCCGAGACCGGGTACTCGGAGTGAGTGACGATCAGCAGGTCGGGGCGTCCCGCACCGAGCAGGGTCTCGCGTACCTTCTTGTTCCATTCCGTGCAGGCCGAGTAGGGCCTCTTGTCCAGGGAGATCTCCGCCGTCAGGAACGGGCAACCGCTCTTGGTGTAGGTGGCGAGGCGCCAGCCGTTCGTCTCCGCCGCCAGCCGCATGGCCGGGACCCAGTGGTCGGCGTGGGAGTCGCCGACAAGCGCGATGGTGGTCGCCGAGTTCATCTTTCCGTAGACGCAGACCTCCGGCGTCGAGGACTCCAGCGACACGTGGCAGCTCTTCGTCGCCTGCAACAGCGGCGCGTCCCGGGCCGCCCGAGCCGGCTCGGGCGTGATCGAGGCGACCTTGTCGACGGGCACCCCGGCCCGGCTGGTGCGGGGGGACTTGCCGAGCGCCGCGGCGCCCGGCGCGGCCGGTGGCGTCGCCTGCGGGGACCCTCCGGGCACCTGGCCCATGATGGCCGACGACGGGGACGTCGTGCCCGTCGTCGTCGGGATGGCCAGTTGGAAGGTCAGGCCGGCCAGCGCGGCCGCGCCGGTGCAGATCGCGCCGATGCGCAGGGCTGAGGCTGGCCGGTCGGCGAGGGTCGGTGACCGGCGGACCGGGTTCTCGATGAAGTGGTACGTGAGCGCGGCGGGGATCGCCGAGGCGGCCACGACGGCGAGCGCGGGGCCGACGCCGAGGTCACCGAAGTGCGCCTGCGCGGCGACGAGCACCGGCCAGTGCCACAGGTACAGCGAGTAGGAGATCCCGCCGACGTAGCGCAGCGGCTGCCGGCCCAGCAGGAGGGCGGGCCCGGCACGGCCGGCGGCCGGCCCGAACGCGATCACCGTGGCGGTGCCGAGGGTGGGGCCGAGCGCGGCGTAGCCGGGGAAACCGGCCTCTGTGGTGATCAGCGCGGCCGAGGCACCGACGGCGATCAGCCCGGCCCAGGCCAGCGGGACGGCCACCAGGCGCGGTGACCGGCCCCACCAGATCGCCGTGACGGCGACGGCGCCGCCGAGGGCCAACTCCCACATCCGGGTGGTGGTCACGTAGTACGCCGAAGGGTCGGTCGGTGAGACGTACAGCGCCCAGGCGAACGAGGGGACCGCGATCAGCGCCAACCCCACCAGGTAGAGGCCACGGCTCGCCCGTCCGTGGCGGCGGGCGAACCACCCGAGGACGATCAGCAGCAGCGGCCACACCAGGTAGAACTGCTCCTCGACGGCGAGGGACCAGAAGTGCTGGGCGATGCTCGCGGCGTCGTTGGCGGCCACGTAGTCGGCGGACTGCCCGGCCAGCCGCCAGTTCATGGCGTAGCAGGCGCTGGCGATGACGTCCCAGGCGGTGGCCGACCAGCGGCCACGAGGCAGGAGGAAGTAGGTGAGCACCAGGGTCGCGAGCAGGACTGTCGCGGCGGCCGGCAGCAGACGCTTCGCGCGTCGGGCGTAGAAGTCGGTGAGCGAGAGCCGCCCACGTTTGTCGAGTTCCTCCAGCAGCAGGCCGGTGATGAGGAAGCCGGAGATCACGAAGAACACGTCGACACCGACGAAACCGCCGGGCAGGTACGGCACTCCGGCGTGACCGAGGAGCACCAGCAGCACGGCTACCGCGCGCAGGCCTTCGATGTCCCCGCGGAAGGGCCGCGGAGCTGTCGACATCGGCCTGGTCGACGTCGGTTTGGTCGGCGCCGGTGCGGCGATCCGGGCCTGCTCCCACAACTCGTTCGATATAGCCACGTCGCGGATAGTAGCGGCGTTCTCCGGTAAATCGCCTATCTCACCACTCTGTCAAAGAATTCGTGTTATGGCCCTACTGCCAGGGACTCTGCGTCCCGCCGAACTCCTCGAAGACGAGCCAGGACCGCGTCGACAACACCCCGGCGATGCGCTGCACCCGGTCCAACACCACATCCCGCAGGGCGGCGTTGTCCGGAGCCCGGACCAGAGCCAGCACGTCGTGCTCGCCGCTGAGCAACGCGACGTGCTCGACATAGCGGACCTGGGCCAGCTCGGCCGACACCTCCCGCCAGGTGTTCTGCTCGATCGTCAGCGCCATGTACGCCGAGGTGCCCAGCCCGGCGGCCTCGGGCGCCACCTGGGCGCGGAACCCGGTGATCACCCCGTCGCGCACCAACCGCTCCACCCGCGCGTACGCGTTCGTGCGGGAGATGTGGATCCGTTCGGCCAGGGTGCGGACCGACGTACGCCCGTCCCGGACCAACTCGTCGAGGATCCGCCGGTCCACCTCGTCCAGGGCTCGAACCGATCGTCCCGATCCCACCATCCGGTCTGCCGCGTCGCCGGTTTCTTGGCTCACCGATACCTCTTCCGCATGCCAACCGTCCCGCCTTCTGCGTGGATCTTGAGTCAATCATCCGACACGCGACAGCATAGGCTCACCACACGTCCCAGGAGGTTCCGCCGTGACGACCACTCCCCAGGCGGTCCGCAGGGCATCCCCGCGTACGCGTCGAGCGGCCACCCCGCCCGACCCGGCGCGCCCGCTACTGCCGGACGCCGAGCCGGTTCGCCTGCTCGACCCGAACGGCACACAGTTGCCCGCCCGCCCCCACTACCCGGAGCCATCCGTCGAGGCGCTGCGCGAGCTGTACCGCCGGATGGTGCTCGGCCGCCGCTTCGACACCCAGGCCACCGCCCTGACCAAGCAGGGCCGGCTGGCCGTCTACCCGTCCTCCCGGGGGCAGGAGGCGTGCCAGGTCGCCGCGACGCTCGCGGTCCGCGACAGCGACTGGGTCTTCCCCACCTACCGTGAGTCGATGGCGCTTGTTGCCCGGGGCATCGACCCGGTCGAGGTGCTCACCCTGCTGCGTGGCGACTGGCACTGCGGCTACGACCCGACCGAGGTGCACACCGCGCCGCAGTGCACCCCGCTCGCCACCCAGTGCGTGCACGCCGCCGGGCTGGCGTACGGCGAGGCGTACCAGGGTCGCGACACCGTGGCGCTGGCCTTCATCGGCGACGGCGCCACAAGCGAGGGCGACTTCCACGAGGGGATCAACTTCGCCGCCGTGTTCAAGGCGCCGGTGGTCTTCTTCGTGCAGAACAACCGCTACGCCATCAGCGTCCCGCTGTCCCGGCAGACCGCCGCGCCGTCGCTCGCCTACAAGGGCGTCGGCTACGGCGTGCCCAGCGAGCAGGTCGACGGCAACGACCCGGTGGCCGTGCTCGCCGTGCTCACCCGCGCGGTCGCCCACGCCCGCGCCGGTAACGGGCCGTTCCTCGTCGAGGCGCACACCTACCGGATGGAGCCGCACACGAACGCGGACGACGCCAGCCGCTACCGCGACGGCGCCGAGGTCGACGCCTGGCGCGACCGCGACCCGATCGCCCGGCTGGAGACCTACCTGCGGGCCCGCGGGGTGCTCGACGACGCGGCGGTCGCCGAGGTCGCCGAGCAGGCCGAGGCGTACGCGGCGGACCTGCGCACCCGGATGAACGAGCAGCCCACGGTGGACCCGCTGAGCCTGTTCGACCACGTCTACGCCCAGCCCACCCCGCAGCTCATCGAGCAGCGCGAGATGGTCCGCGCCGAGTTGGCCGCCGCCCGCGACGAAGAGGGTGACGCCTGATGGCCACCACCATGGCGAAGGCGCTCAACACCGCGCTCGCCGACGCCCTCGCCGCCGACGACCGGGTCGTCGTCTTCGGTGAGGACGTCGGCGCGCTCGGCGGCGTCTTCCGGATCACCGACGGCCTCCAGGCCCGCTTCGGTGAGGACCGCTGCTTCGACACCCCGCTCGCCGAGGCCGGCATCGTCGGCTTCGCCGTCGGCCTGGCCATGTCCGGCCTGCGGCCGGTGGTCGAGATGCAGTTCGACGCGTTCGCGTACCCCGCGTTCGAGCAGATCGCCTCGCACGTGGCGAAGCTGCGCAACCGGACCCGGGGCAAGCTCAGCGTGCCCATCGTGATCCGCGTGCCGTACGCCGGTGGGATCGGCGGGGTCGAGCACCACTGCGACTCGTCCGAGGCGTACTACGCGCACACCCCCGGCCTGAAGGTGGTCACCCCGGCGACCGTCGAGGACGCGTACTCGCTGCTGCGCGAGGCGATCGACGACCCCGACCCGGTGGTCTTCATGGAGCCCAAGAAGCTCTACTTCGCCAGCGCCGACGCGATCCTGCCGACCCGTGCCGAGCCGTTCGGGCGGGCCGTCGTGCGCCGGCCCGGCCGCGACGCCACGCTTGTGGCGTACGGGCCGGCGGTGCCGGTCGCGCTGGAGGCCGCCGAGGCCGCCCGCGAGGAGGGCTGGGACCTGGAGGTGGTGGACGTGCGCACCATCGTCCCGTTCGACGACGACACCATCGCCGCCTCGGTCCGCCGCACCGGCCGGTGCGTGGTGATCCAGGAGGCGCAGGGCTTCGCGGGGGTCGGCGCGGAGATCGCCGCTCGGGTGCAGGAGCGCTGCTTCCACGCGCTGCACGCCCCGGTGCTGCGGGTCGCCGGGCTGGACATCCCGTACCCGGCGCCGATGCTGGAGCACACCCACCTGCCCGGTGTGGACCGGGTGCTCGACGCGGTGGCCCGCCTTCAGTGGGACGACCAGCCGGACGCGCGTTGGGCGGCGGCATGACCACAGTCGAACGGACGCAGGTCTTCCTCCTGCCCGACCTGGGCGAGGGGCTGAGCGAGGCCGAGATCGTCGAGTGGCGGGTCGCCGTGGGCGACGTGGTCACCGTCGACCAGAGCGTGGTCGAGGTGGAGACCGCCAAGGCGGTCGTCGACGTGCCCTGCCCGTACGCCGGCCGGGTCGTCACCCTGCACGGCGCGGCCGGCGAGGTACGTCCGGTCGGCCAGCCGTTGATCACCATCGCGCCGCTGGACGGCGGCGAGGAGCCCGCCGGGCACGCCACCTACCGCGAGGAGGAGCGGGCCGGCTCCGGCAACGTGCTGATCGGGTACGGCACCGGCCACGGCGGCGCCACCCGCCGTCGGCGCCGGTCTCGGCTGACGCTCGCCCCCGAGCCGGCCGACACCGACCCGGCCGACACCGCGCGGACCGATGGTGCTGCCGCGACGGGTGCTGCCGCGACGGGCGGTGTTGCCCCGACCGGTGGTGTTGCCCCGACCGGTGGTGTTGCCCCGACCGGTGGGGCCCGCCCGGCTGGCGGCGGTGCCGCGGGCGACGCGCCCGGCCACCCGGGGCGGGCGACTGCCCTGGTCATCTCGCCGATCGTGCGGCGGCTGGCCCGGGAGCGTGGCGTCGACCTGAACGCGGTGCGGGGCACCGGGCCCGGCGGCG
Source organism: Micromonospora sp. DT228 (assembly GCF_049841595.1). Lineage (NCBI taxonomy): Bacteria > Bacillati > Actinomycetota > Actinomycetes > Micromonosporales > Micromonosporaceae > Micromonospora > Micromonospora sp. DT228. Next base: position 73,077 of record NZ_JBNCKO010000014.1, on the reverse strand, counting down.
TGATCCGCCGTGCCGACGTGGAGGCGGCGCTGACCGTACCCGCCGCCCGGCTCGCCGCCGTTCCGGACGCCCCCGTCGCGCCGGTGCCGTCCTCCGACGGCGACGTGATCGTCCCGCTCACCGGCGTCCGGAAGGTCATCGCCGACAAGCTCTCCCGCAGCCGACGGGAGATCCCGGAGGTGACGATCTGGGTCGACGTGGACGCCACCGGGCTGCTGGAGACCCGGGCCGCGATCAACGCGGCGACTCCCGACGCGCCGGTGAGCATCCTGGCCCTGTTGGCCCGGATCTGCCTCAGCGGGCTGCGCCGGTTCCCGCAGCTCAACTCCCGCGTCGACACCGAGGCGCAGCGGATCGTGCAGTCCGCAGGGGTGCACCTCGGCATCGCCGCGCAGACCGACAGGGGTCTGCTGGTGCCGGTGCTGCGCGACGCCCAGCGCCTCACCACCGCCGAGCTGGCCGCCGAACTGGCGGCGACCACCGCCGCCGCGCGGGCGGGCAGCCTGCCACCGGCCCGGCTGACCGGCGGCACGTTCACGCTCAACAACTACGGGGTGTTCGGCGTCGACGGCTCCACGCCGATCATCAACCACCCGGAGGCGGCGCTGCTCGGCATCGGGCGGATCGTGGACAAGCCGTGGGTGGTCGACGGGCAACTCGCCGTCCGCAAGGTGACCCAGCTCAGCCTCACCTTCGACCACCGGGTCTGTGACGGTGGCGTGGCCGGCGGGTTCCTCCGGCACGTCGCCGACTGCGTGGAGCGCCCGGCGCTGCTGATCGCCGCCGTCTGAGACGCGTACCCCGGCCCCGGCGCTGCCCGTGCGGCGCCGGGGCCGGCGCACGTCCGGGTTTCCCGGCGGCGTTCTCGGGCCGGGTTTCCCGGCGGCGTCAGTGGGCCGGGGTTTCCCGGCGGCGTCACCGGGAAGTCGGCCCCGCCGGAGCGCACCGAACACGTCGAAGGGAGCCGGCCTGTGGCCGTGGCGAACGAGTTGCTACTGAACTCGGTCCGGGTACGACGACCCGCCTCGGCCGGCGCGCCGCTCTACTGCGACGCGCTGGAGTACGGCCTCACCGGCGACGGCGCGACGAACGACCAGCCGGCGCTGGCCGCCCTCGTGGACCGCCTGGGCGCCGGATACGCGTCGGACGGACGGGCCCGGGTCATCTACTGCCCACCGGGCATCTACTCGATCCGGGACGCGGGCACGGTGTGGCGCAGCGGCGTGTCGCTGATCGGGGCCGGCCCGGCGGCGACCCGGTTCATGCTCAGCAACGAGGGCAACCGGGCCGACCCGACCCCGTTGGCCTTCTGGACCACCGTGCAGCACGGCGCCGACCGGGACCGGCACATCGCCGACTGCACCTTCTCCGACTTCCAGATCGACGGCTCCGGCGTGGCCATGGCCGAGTACAACTACCTGGCCAAGGGCCTCGGCCTGCAGTACGTCGTGCGCGGCGTGTTCCGCAACCTCTACATCCACCACACCGCGGCCACCGGGCTGGGCTGCGACTTCCTCCAGGACTCCCTGATCGACGGCGTGGTGGTGGTCGGCTGCGGCCGACTCGACAACGGCGAGCAGATGGGCGGCGCCGGCATCGGCGTCGGCGTCGGTGGTTGGGGCGCGGTGGAGCGGCTGACAATCGCCAACTGCACCACGCTTGCCAACGGCACCAACGGCATCTTCCTGGAGTTGCAGAAGGACTACTGGGCACCACCGCGCGGCTACCGCATCATCGGCTGTCACAGCCAGGGCAACCGCTTCGGTATCTCCGACTGGGGGGCCGACGGTCTGATCGTCTCCGCCTGCACCATGACCGGCAACCTGGAGACCGGCTTCGACGTGTCGGCGCAGGGCACCTCGTCCGTGGCCGGCCGGGGTGGGCTGCTCACCGACTGCGTCATCGACGGCAACATGTGCGACGGGGTCAGCCTCGGCAACAGCCCCGGCCCGTACACCGTGCGGGGCAACCGGATCAGCGGCAACGGCCGGCACGGGTACCACGCCCACGACCTCGGACGCGGCTACCGGGGCTCGGTCCGAGACGTGGTCATCGAGAGCAACGAGTTCTGGGGCAACGGCCTGGACGCGATCCGGATCGACCACCAGATGACCGACGCGGTGCTGCTGAACAACCGGATCCGCAACAACGGACGGCAGTGCGGTGAGGGCACCGGCGGCGCGGGCGACGGGGTCCGCTACAGCGAGCGGTGCCTGGTGGACCGGTCGGCCAACTGGCCGCACGACGGGCACCGGGGCAAGGTCCTGCGGGTCGGGAAGGCCGTCGCCATGGTGGCCTCCAACACCGGTGACGAACTCACCCTCGCCCCGGTACGCCCCGACGGGTTCACCGCGTGGAGCGGGGACGTGCCGCCGCCCGGCTGCGGATACGAACTGCCTCCCGCGCCGCAGCGGCGTGCCGGGATCACGATCGACGCGCCGTTCGACTCGGCCACCGTTCGCGGTAACCGGATCTGGGACAACCACGACGTCCAGACCCAGACACACGGGCTGTGGATCACCGAGCGCGGCAGTTGCGTGGGCTGCCGGGTCGAGGACAACGACCTGGCTGGCAACGCCGTCGACGGAATGCTGCTGGAGACCCCGCCGGTGGGCGGACGCTGGCGGGACAACCACGTGGAGAACGACTGGACCTGAGCGACGGCCCGAGGGCTGCCCGAGCCGTGCGCGCTGAGCGCGCCGCCCGCGCCGTGCGTGGTGTGCGTGGTGTGCGTGGTGTGCGCCTCCGCGCCGGCCGGAGCGGAGACGACGAGCGGCGGGGGGCCGGGGGTTGCCGGGGGCGCCCCGGTGGATGGGGGGGGGGGAGCAGGGCCGGCCCGGCCCCCGGGGGGGGGGCCACACCAACCG
>NZ_JBNCKO010000014.1:0-70200 GCF_049841595.1 Micromonospora sp. DT228 | reverse complement strand
GCGCGGGGGGCGGGGCGGGGGGGGGGGGGGCCCGCGGGGGCGCGGCGGGGGGCCCCCGGCGGGGGGGCCCCGCGGGGCCCCGCGCGCCCCCCGCCGCTGTCATCGTGGGCTGGTCAGCCGGCCAGGCCGGCCACCGGGGTCGGGTCCAGCACGACCGTGGCCGAGCCCGACTGCGCGGGGTTGCCCGCGTCGGTGTATTCCGCGACGAACACGGCGGTCAGGTTGTCCGCACCGCTGTGCCCACCGTCGAGGAACGTGGGAATGGTCCCGGAGCAACCCGTCGAGGTGGAGAGCGGGTGCCCGTGCTCGTCGTGCCCGAGCACGTAGGTGACCTTCACCTTGGAGCAGTCCACCGGCAGGTCGTCGGTGACCTTCACCTCGTACGCGACCGTCTGCCCGAACTGGAAGGGCTGCCCGGCCTCCGGAGTGACGAACTCGACGACCGGCGCGGTCGGCCCGACCACAAGCGGCAGGGATGCCGAGGCGGACCGTCCGGTGCGGTCGGTCACCTTCAGCGTCGGCGTGTACGAGCCGTTCTTCGGGAACGTCCAGCTCGCGTTCGGAGCGGTGCTGTCCACCGAACCGTCCGCGTTGAAGTCCCACGCGTAGCTGAGCTTGTCACCATCCGGGTCGGTGGTGCCGGCGCTGGAGAACGCGACGGTCAACGGGGCCTGCCCGACGGTCGGCGTACCACTGATCTTCGGGATCGGCGTCCGATTGCCGCGGACGAAGTCGATCCGGGACAGCTGGGCGTCCGGGTTCTCGGCGAAGTAGCCGTCACCGTACTCCAGCACGTAGAGCGCGCCGTCCGGGCCGAACTCCATGTCCATCGGGTTGTCCACCACGAGCGACGACGCCACCGGACGGATGTCCGTCACGTCGCCGTCGGAGTCGAGGCGGAACTCCTTGATGTAGTCGCGGGACCACTCGTAGAACAGCGGCACGCCGTCGTAGTAGGCCGGCCAGCGGGTACGCGACGTGCTGGTCCCGTCGTAGTCGTACGCCGGGCCGCCCATCGGCGAGATGCCGCCGGTGCCCAGTTGCGGGAACTCGGCCGACGGGGCGGCCGCGTACCAGACCTGCGGCTGCTCGACCGCCGGCAGCACGCGCTTGCCGGTGTTGTGCGGTGAGTCGTTGACCGGGCGCTTGCAGTTGAACTTGGGCCCGGACTCACCGGTGGCGAAGTCGTAGTCGCGGTAGGCGATCGTCGGCGTCACGCAGTACGGCCAGCCGTAGTTCGCCGGCTTGTCGATGACCATCCACCGGCCGTGCCCGGCCGGCCCGCGCTCCGGGTTCGGGGTGGAGGCGTCCGGGGAGTAGTCGCCCACGTACACGTTGTCGGTACGCCTGTCGACGGAGAACCGGAACGCGTTGCGCAGTCCCATCGCGTAGATCTCCGGGCGGGTCTTCTCCGTGCCCGGCTTGAACAGGTTGCCGGCCGGCACCGTGTAACCGCCGCCGTTCTTCACCTTGATGCGCAGCAGCTTGCCGCGCAGGTCGTTGGTGTTGGCCGCGCTGCGCTGGGCGTCGAACGCCGGGTGGCGGTCGGCCCGCTCGTCGATCGGGATGTAGCCGTCGGAGGCGAACGGGTTGGTGTCGTCACCTGTCGACAGGTACAGGTTGCCCAAGCTGTCGAAGTCGATCTGGCCGCCGACGTGGCAGCAGATGCCCCGGTCGGTCGGCACGTCGATGATCTGCTGCTCGCTGGCGAGGTTGAGCTTCATCCCGTCCAGCTTGAACCGGGACAGCCGCAGCGCGCCCTTGTACGGCTGCCAGTCCGCCTCGGTGCCGGTCTCCGGCGCGTCCCCCTCGTTGACGCCGGGAGTCGCCGGGTCGTCCACGGGCGTGTTCATCGGCGGCGAGTAGTAGAGGTAGACCCACTTGTTCTGGGCGAAGTTCGGGTCGATGGCGACCCCCTGCAACCCCTCCTCGTCGTGCTCGTACACCGGAATGTCGGCGGCGAGGGTGTTCAGCCCGGTACGCGGGTCGTGGATGCGGACCTCGCCGGTGCGGGAGGTGTGCAGCACCCGAAGGTCGGGCAGGACGGCGAGGCTCATCGGCTCGCCCGGGAAGTCGTTGAGAGTCACTTTCTGGAAGCTGGTGTCCGGCGGCGCGGCCGGCGCCGCGGCCGCTGCCGACGCTGGTACGACCAGACCGGCCGTCACCAGCAGCAGGGCGGACGCGAATGCGGTCCTGTTCATCAAGATTGTCCCCCGAGGTGTTTCAGTACCGGAGTGAAGCGAGATAGTCGAAGCCGACCCGAGCGGTGTCCAGGGCGTCGGCGGGGGAGCGTGGCGTGGTGCCCGCGTCGTCGCGCTCCACGATGTACTCCTCGATGCCGGCCTCCCGCTCGTGGGCGAAGATGCGGCCGAAGTCGATGAGGCCGTCGCCGAGGTCGGCGAACCCGCCCTCGACGTCGAGGTCCTTGACGTGCACCTGGCGGATCCGGCCGCGGTTGGCCCGGATCACGTCGACCGGGTCGTGCACGCCCCGCCAGGTCCAGTAGAGGTCGAGCTCGAAGTGGACCAGCCGCGGGTCGGTCTGCCCGGTGAGGATCTCGAAGCCGGTCGAACCGTCGGTCAACGGCGTGAACTCCAGCTGGTGGTTGTGGTAGCCGAAGTCGAGCCCGGCGCGTTCGGCCAGCCGGCCGGCCTTGTTCAGGTCGCGGGCCAGGGCACGGTAGACGTTGGGGTCCCGGATCGCCTGACCGTTGGCGTCCCGACCGAAGTAGGGGTGGACGATCTTCTTGCAGCCCACGACGTTGGCGTCGGCGAGGGCCTGCTCCCAGGTGGCGGCGTCGAAGGGCTGTGGGATGCCGGTGTGCCCGGAGGTGGACCGCAGCCCGGCCTCGTCGAGCGCGGCCCGGAACTGCGCGGCGGTGCGTCCGACGAATCCGGCGTGTTCCACCCGCCGGTAGCCGATCCGGCGCAGCGCGTCCAGGGTGCCGGGTAGGTCGGCGGTGAGCTGGTCACGCAGGGTGTAGAGCTGAATGCTGATCCGGTCGACCGGCACCCGACGCCGGCCCTGGGACGGCCCGGCGGGTGCGGCGGTGGCCGGGCTGGCGAGCAGGCCGGCGGTGCCGACGGCGGCGGCGGAGACGGTCGCGGCGCGCAGCACTCCGCGCCGGCTGATCGCTCCGGACGCCGGTGTCGATTGGTTGAGCTGTTGATCCATGGTGGTGGTCCCTTCCTGACGGCAGGTACGCCGTCGGCGGAGGTCGACCTGGCCACCGTCACCCGGGCACGCCGAACCAGCCGGAGGCGGGCTCCGGCTGGACGGTGAGGACGGCGCGCCGGTGCGGCTCAGCCCCCTGTGGGGGCGGAACACGGCGACCCGGCAGGGTGGCGGCAAGCTGATCGACTAATGGGCAACCCTCTATCTGGAAGGTGACCTTACCCTTGCCCCCGGACGAAGGCAAAGCTTCGTCGCGTTCGGCAGAAGTTTCGCTTCAGGCGACAAAAGTCCGTCCCCGAAGTGCGCGGACCCGATCTCACCGGACCCGACCCGCCCGCGAACCGAGCGTGATCCACTCGCGCTCATGGAGGTCGCGGCATCCTGGACGTCCCGATGCCCCGGCCTCGACGAAGCCGAGTCGATCACGAACGGGACGCCCGCACCCGCCCGGCTCAAGCGGACCAGAGGGCCCGACATCGGTCGGTTGAGCGCCTGTTCTGCCAAGTGGAACATCGTCGGAAAATGCGTCGGTAAATGCGCCGCCAATTATTTCGGAATGCGGCTGATGCCCCTGCTGGGCAGGTCAGAATGTGGCGGAGGGAAGTCGAATACGGGGGGACTGAACATGACGTCTAGGCGGCGATTGACGCTGTTGGCGGTAACCATCGCAGCCGCACCGCTCATCCTGGGTGGGTGCACCGCCGACCGGGACCACTCGGCGAATGGTTCGGCCAAGGACCACGTCGCCGGCCCGGACCTCGCCGTGACACCGGCGGACCGGGCCCGGGACGTCCCGGTCAGCGCCGAGGTGGGCACCGTGGTCAAGGGTGGGCGGGTCACCGGCGTACGCCTCACCGACGACAAGGGCAAGCAGGTCGGGGCCGAGCCGCGCGAAGACGGCTCGGGTTGGGTGCCGACGGCGCCGCTGCAACCGCGGCGGACGTACACCGCCGAGGTGACCGCGACCGGGGACTCCGGTCTCACCACCACCCGCACCACCTCGTTCACCACCATGGCCAAATCGACCAAACCGCAGATCACCAGCACCCTCTATTTCGTGGGCAATCGGACGTACGGCACGGCGATGCCGGTAACCGTCGCGTTCGACCCGGCAATTCCGAAAGAGGCCAGAGCAGATGTTCAGCGGCGGTTGTTCGTGAAGACGAACCCTCCGCAGCCGGGCACCTGGTCGTGGATCGAGGACGGCAGTCAGGTCTATTACCGGGCGCCCGATTTCTGGAAACCGGGGACCACGATCAGCGTCCGGGCCGGCCTGGAGGGCCTGCCGATCGGCAAGGACCGGGTCGGCGACGCCGAGCGGACCGCCACCTCCAAGATCGGCCGCCAGCTCGCGCTGGAGATCGACAACGCCACCAAGCAGATGACGGTGCTGCGTGACGGCAAGCAGGTCCGCCGCATCCCGGTCAGCCTGGGCAAGCCGAGCACGCCGAGCTCCAGCGGCAAGATGGTGATCATGGAGAAGCACGCGCGGACCACCTTCGACACCCGGGGTGAGCCCAACGGTGGGTACGTTGTCGACGTCGACGACGCCCAGCGCTACACGTGGGGTGGCGAGTTCATCCACTCCGCGCCGTGGTCGGAGGGCGACCAGGGCAACACGAACGTCTCGCACGGCTGCGCCAACGTCTCCGCCACCGCCGCCAACTGGTTGATGGGGGTGACGCAGGTCGGTGACCTGATCACCGTCAAGGGCACCGAGGTGGAGTTGCAGCCGGGCAACGGCTGGACCGCGTGGAACGTGAGCTGGGACGAGTTCGCCCGGGGCAGCGCCCTGCCGGTATCGCCCGGTCTCAAGCCCGCACCTGTCGCCCCGGCGCACCCGGGCGCGGTGGCCGGCGGCTCGCCCGCCCCGGCGCCCTCGGTCAGCGGCCGCTGAGACACCGGCGCGCACACCCTGGGCCGGCCCGCCACCACGGCGGGCCGGCCCACCGGGCGGATCAATCCAGCGGTACGCGGGCCACCCCCGGCCCGACCAGGCTGCCCAGCCAGAGGTGGTCGCCGTGCTGGCGTACCCCGGTGATCATGCGGTACCGCCCGGCCGGGCCGTGCAGCGTCCGGTGGACCGTGCCCGCGTCGTCGACGAGCGCGACCAGCCCGTAGCGGCGCGGCTGCGGCTGCAACGCGTCGGGCAGCAACGCGGCGATCTGTCGCAGTCGCGGGTGCGGCAGCAGCCGCTCGGCGATCGGCACCCGTGGGCTGGGCAACGCGATCCAGTACGTCCCGTCGCCGACGGCGGAGAGATTGTCCGGGTACGCGGGCAGGTCGGCGAGCACCCGGACGCCGCCGCCCAGGTCGACGCGGAGCAGGCGGTGGGTGCTGGTCTCCACGAGCATCAGCGCCGACTCGTCCGGGGTCAGCGCGATCCCGTTGGGGAAGTACAGCCCGTCGGCCACCACCTCGGTGCGGCCGGTGCCTGGATGGTGGGCCAGCACCCGCCCGTTGGGGCGATGCTCCAACAGGTCCCGCTTCCAGTGCGAGACCGGGAACCGGTCGGAGGAGTCGGTGAAGTAGACGGTGCCGTCGCGCGCCACCGTCGCGTTGTTGGCCAGGTGCACCAGGGGCGCCGTTCCGGTCAGTTCGCGTACCGCGCCGTCGGGCGTCACCCGCAACAACCCGCGGTACGCGTCGCACACGACGAGAGCCTCGCCGGACGCGTCCACCTCGATGCCGAGCGGCCGGCCACCGGTCTCGGCCAGCAGCCGGGGGCGGGTGCCGACCGGCGCGTCGACCGGCCAGCACCAGAGCCGGCCGTCCTCGTCGCCACTGATCACCCGGCCGGCGTCGTCGACAAGCACGTCCTCCGGGCCGACGGCGCCGTCGGGCAGGGGCAGCACCTCGGCGCGGTCGAGCCTTCGATCCGTCGGTGCCCACGCCCCGGCCAACGGCGGGGGAACGGTGGCCGGCTCGCGGACGGGACGGATCAACCGGGGCGGCCGGGGCCGAGGGATCACCATCGGCCTATTCTCCACCGCCGACGCCGACAGCCATCCAAGATCAACACGACATCCGTGATGTCGGGGCATCCCGCTGCTCCGGATGCCCCGGTTTCACTGACCCGCAGTCGATCACGGCCCGGCCCGCCGGTTGGCGCGCGGGCGAGGCGCGGCAGGGCGCGGCAAGGCGGGGCGCGGCGCGGCGGGGCGACGCGCGGCGCGGCGAGGCCGCGGAGCAGGGGCCACGGGCCTGCACCCCGAGGGGGATGACGGGTACCTCGGGGTAAGACCCTGGGCGTACCCGGAATCACTCCGCCGGAGGCCGAAACTGTCGGTGGGGGCGACGAGATTTCTCGGCATGGGTGAGCGGAGCGACCGGCTGGACGTGCAGGTCAGCGTGAGTGACCAGATGGTCCTCGTGCGGGTGGCCGGCGAGGTCGACATCGCCACGGTGGCCGCGTTCCGGTCCGCGCTGTGGTCCGTGCCGGCCCGTCCGGTGCTTCAAGTTGACCTGTCCGGGCTGCGGCTGCTCTCCGCCGCCGGCGTCCGCACCCTGCTCGCCGCACACCTGCGTGTTCGGGCGTGCGGTGGCGCACTGGTCCTGATCGACCCGAGCCCGGTCGTGGCCCGTGTGCTGCGCGCCACCGGCCTGCACCGGGTGATGCCGATCCTGGAGCCGGCCCGGATCGTCGAGGCCGCCCGTCGCCCGGCAGTCGGGCCGGCGGACCTGCAACTGGCCGCCTGACCGCGGCCCGAGCGATCCGAGCGATCCGAGCGATCCGAGCGATCCGAGCGATCCGAGCGATCCGAGCGATCCGAGTCCGCCGCAACGCCGCCAGCGCTCATCGGTGACCCCGTTGGATCCGTGTCGGGTGTGGGCCGCCGGCACGCGTCGGTGACCCTCGCGTGCTTCGGGTTCGCCGCGAGGCCGTCGGCGCCGCACAACCGCTGCGTGCTCCGGGTCTGGCGCGAGGCCGTCGGCGCGCGCCGCACAACCCCCGCGTGCTCCGGGTCCGCCGCGGGGTCGTCGGCGCGTGCCGACGACCCCCCGTGCATCGGTCAGCGCACGCCGAGCAGGTCGACGACGAAGATGAGCGTCTCGCCCGGCTTGATGACGCCGGCCGCACCGCGGTCGCCGTACCCCAGGTGGGGCGGGATGGTGAGACGGCGGCGGCCGCCGACGCGCATGCCGACGACGCCCTGGTCCCAGCCGGCGATGACCTGACCGCCGCCGAGCGGGAACTCGAACGCCTCGCCCCGGTTCCAGGACGAGTCGAACTCGTCGCCGGTGGAGTGCGACACGCCGACGTAGTGCACGCTGGCGAGCTGGCCCGGTGCGGCCTGCGGTCCCTCACCCACGGTGATGTCCTCGATCACGAGGTCGGCCGGCGGCGCACCCTCGATCGGACCCACCTCGGGCTTGCCGGATCGGGCGCCTGCTGCCTGGTTCATGCGGGGATCTCCTGCCGTGTCGGTTGATGTGTCCGGTCACCGTCGATCCTGCCGGATCACCCGCCACCGATGTGCGGCAGACCCGCCCACCCCGACCCCACACCCACCCCAACCATGCGTCGATCTTGCATTTTCTGCCCTGGCACAAGCCCCTTTCCCCGACACAAGGACGACAGAAAGTGCAAGATCGGCGGACGGATCCGACTTCCCCGGTCTGGACCGAGGCCGCTCGCCTAGGCTCGACACAGCCGGCGGATGCGGTGTCGGGCGGTGGCCGTGGTCGATGCGGAGGGCGTCGGTGGCTGAGGCGACGGTCATGGTGCCGCTGTGGGCCTGGGCGGCAACCAGCGCGCTGATCGCCGTGCTGCTCGCCGTGGACGTGCTCCTGCACCGGGACAACCACGTCATCGAACTACCCGAGGCGGTGCTGTGGAGCGCCATCTGGATCGGCGCGGGTCTGCTGTTCGGGGTGGTCCTCTGGTGGGGCCTCGGCGGCGACCCGGCCATCGCGTACTTCTCCGGCTACCTGTTGGAAAAGGCGCTCTCGGTGGACAACGTGTTCGTTTTCGCCCTGCTCTTCGGCTACTTCCGAGTGCCGTCGGGCTACCAGCACAAGGTGCTGTTCTGGGGTGTCGTCGGAGCGCTCGTCTTCCGTCTGCTGTTCATCCTCGCCGGCGCCGAGCTGCTGGACCGGCTCGCCTGGGCCGGGTTCGTGTTGGGTGCCTTCCTGATCTGGACGGGTTGGCGGCTGGCCGTACGCGGAAAGCCGGACGTCGACCCGGAACGCAACGTCGTGGTGCGGCTGTTTCGAAGGCTGGTGCCCACCGACGCCCGCTACCACGGCGACCGGTTCACGGCCCGGGTCGCCGGTCGGCGGGTGGCGACGTTGCTGTTGGTGGCGCTCGTCGCCATCGAGGCCACCGACGTGGTCTTCGCCATCGACTCGGTGGCGGCGATCCTCGCCATCACCACGACCACCTTCCTGGTCTGGACGGCGACCGCCTTCGCCGTACTGGGACTGCGCAGCCTCTACTTCTGCCTCGCCGGCCTGCTGCGCCAGTTCGGCTACCTGCGCTACGGTCTGGCGCTGCTGCTCGGCTTCGCGGGGCTCAAGCTCATCCTCGCCGAGACGCCGGTGGGCAAGCTGCCGGTCTGGTCGACCCTCGCGGTGGTGGTGCTGACCCTGGCGGTCTCCATCGGGGCCAGCGTCGTGGCCGCGCGTCGCCCCGGCGTCGACGGCTGAGCCGCTGAGCCGCTGAGCCGCTGGGCCCGCTGGGCGGCTGAGCTGCCGGGCCGTCCGCGTCAGTCGACTACCACCGGCCGGGACAGCTGCTCGGCCAGGAGCATGGGCGCCTCGGCCAGGGAGGGGTCCGTACCAGGTGAGGTGCCGACCGGAGAGCAGAGCGCACGGTACGCCGGGGAACGCCTCCGGCCCGTCCTCGGCGGTGAACCGGTACGGCTCGTCCGGTAGCACCACCAGGTCGGGCGCCTGCTCGCGCAGCTCCGCGAGGGGCGGGCGGGGATAGCGCTCGGGGTGTTCGTCGTAGGCGTTGATCACGCCCAGTCGGCGCAGCACGTCGCCGGCGAACGTGTCGCTGCCCAGCACCACCCATGGTCGACGCCAGACCGGCACCACCGCGCGGCGGGGCGGCACCAGCCGGGGCGGCGCGGCCCACGAGCGCCGAGCGGCCCGCAGCCAGTCCGGCTCGGCCGGTGCGCCCAACTCGGCCAACAGCTCGCCCAGCTCGGTCAGGGCGCCCGCGACGGTACGCGGGTAGGTGACCCGCACCGGCACACCGGCCGCCCGCAGCGCCTCGGCGTCGGCCCGGCTGTTCTCCTCGACGTTGAGCAGCACCAGATCCGGCCGCAGCGCGCGGACCCGGTCCAGGTCCGGGTACTTGCTGCCGCCGACGCGGGCGACGTCGAGCCCGGCCGGGTGGCTGCACCAGTCGGTGGCTCCGACCAGCAGCCCCGGCAGGGTCAGCGCCACCGCCTCGGTCAGCGACGGCACCAGCGACACCACCCGCACCCGCGCACCTCCGTCCGACACCCGTCCCCGGCCCGATCATGCCCGCCGGCCCGGCCCGGCGCGGGTCAGGGTCGGCCTGGTTCGGTGTCGGCCTGGTTCGGTGTCGGCCTGGTTCGGTGTCGGCCTGGTTCGGTGTCGGCCTGGTTCGGTGTCGGTCAGGGTCGGACCGGCTCGATGTGGGCGGTCACGTCGAGGTGCGCCGGCTGGCAGTCGGTCGTCGCCGCGAACCGGCGGACGGCGGCGCGTACGTGCTCGCGGACGCCCGCGGTCGCCGCGTCGGCGGTCAGGTCCACCCGGATCCACACGTCGGGGCGCGGGGGCTCGCCGGTGAGCACGACGCGGGCCCGGCGTACCCCGGGGTTGCCGGTCAGGTCCCGGACCAGCGCGTCGGTGAGGACATCGGTGGCCAGCCGGGTCCGGCCCGGTCGCCGCCCGGGGTGGCTCAGGGTGCCGCGCAGCGTACCGGCGGGTCGCCGCACCTCCCGGGCCAGCAGGCGCTGCCCGGCCAGGGCGAGCAGGACCCCGCCGACCGCCGCGGCCAGGGTGCTCCACGGCGCGGCCATCCGCCACCGCTCCAGCAGCCCGGCGCTGAGCACCACCGCCCGTGCGTCGGCGCCGGGCAGGGCGCCGTGGCCGGCCGCCAGCGCCGCGCCGCCGACCGCCACGAGCAGCAGCGCGATGATGGTCCACAACAGGCGGTGCGCGGCGTTCGTCATGCCGGCCGCCGGCGAGGTTGGAGCCGGACGTCGATGGGGCCGGAGCGTGGCGCGGTGAGCCGGTGCAACTCCTGGTGCACCGCGTACTCGATCTCCGGCCGGGCCGCCGGGTCGCCGGTCGCGCGCACCCGGGGGCGCCACTGGCCGCCGCGCCGTCGGACCCGGACCCGGGCGCGGCGTACGCCGGGCACCGCGCTGGCGGCGTCGGCCAGTCGCCGCTCCACACTGCGCCGGTGCAGGTGCCAGCCGTCGTGTTCGTCGGTGCGCAACCGCACCGGCGTCCAGGGGCGCAGTTGGGCGACCAGGATGACCAGGCCGAGCAGGACGGCGCCGCCGGCCACCGCCTGGACGCCCGGGTCGCGCCACCGGGCGCCGCTCAGGGCGTCGAGCCAGCCGGTGGGCTCCAGCGGCACCGGCCGGTCCAGGGCGAGGAGCAGTGCCTGGGCGGCCACCAGCGCCCCGCCGACGAGCAGGACGGTGGCCAGCACCAGCGAGGCGACCCGGTTGACGCTGCGCATCTCAGCCGCCCTCGGCGGACACGGTCGCGGGGGCGGAGACGTCGACGCCCGGGACGAGCAGGTCGTCCACGGTGACTGTCACCATCGCTACGTGCAGCCCGGTGCTGGCGGCCACCCGGTCGGCGACCACCGCCCGGACCGTCTCGGCGATGGCGGGCACGCTGTGCCCGTACCAGGTGATCAGGTGCAGGTCGAGTCCGACGGACCGGTCGTCGAGGCGGACCGCCGCCGGGCGGACGACGGACACGCCCGGCACCAGGCCGGCCGCCCGGACCGCGATCCGCGCGACCTCCGCGGCGTCGGCGGGACGGGTGGTCATCGGCGCCGCCGCGGGTCGGTGTGGCGGTCGCCGAGGCCGGTCACCGTGAGGTCGCCGTCGAGCACCCGGACCACGAGCCAGCCGAGCAGGCCCGCGAGTACGGCGAGGGCGGCCACGCCGATGCCGGCGAGTGCCCAGACCGCCACGGCGAGAAACCCGGCGAGGAAGCCGAACTGCTGTCGCGACATGGTCACCTCCGGCCGGCGCGGTACCGGCGGTCGCTGGATACACCCGCCGGCCGCCCCTGGAACGTCAGTCGCCTGTGATCCCGGTCACATGCAAACTCGGGGTCGCATGATCGACCACCTAGACTCGGCCCGGCTCGACCGACCGGCGGATGGATCAGGCAGATGACGAGCATCGGCAGCGACGATCGCGGCTGGCTGCGGGCGCTGCCCGCCGACGGCGGGCGCGAGACACCGCTCAGTCGCGCCGGCCACCGGGTCCATCCGGCGCGCCGGCTCAGCGATCTGGTCCAGGGTCGCCCGCCCGGGGTCACCGGCAGTCAGTGGAGTTCGGCCAGCCGTGCCAGCTTCGACGTCGTGGTCTGCGCCGCCGACACCGGCCGGGCGATCGTCGCCGTCCAGATCGGCCCGGTGGCCCCCGCCGGCTCGGCGCAGCAGCGTGCCGAGCGACTCACCGACGCCGTCAGCGCCGCCGCCGGCCTGCCCGTGCTGCGGATCGGGTCGCCGACCTTGCGGGCTGCCGAGCACGGCCGACGCCTCGTGGAGTACGTGATCGACGCGCGCGCCTACGCGGCGGGCGCCGCCGGGGTGACCGCCGACGGGGACGACCCGGCCCCGATGGGCTTCCGGGACATCCTCGGTCGACTGCCCGACGGCCGCACCGGGCGGGTCAACGACCTGGGCGCGCTGACCCGCGCGGCGGCGGTCGAGGCGTACGTGGCGGGACGGGTGGCCGACCCGATCGTGCGCGGCCTGCACGTGCGCTGGGCCGACGGGACGGCGCAGGGGTGGAGTTGGGTGCAGGTCCGCCCCGACGCGTGCCTGGTCGAGCGGGTCGCGGTGACCGAGCAGCGCTTCTCCTGCGGCATCGACGCGGCCCAACTGGCCGAGGATCTCGCCACCGTCGCGGTCGGGGAGCGGCTGCGGGCGAACGCCGAAACGGACCTGTTGCCGCGCGCCGAGTTGACCGCGCAGATCGTCGCGCTGAGTCGACGCCGCGCCGAACTGGTCGGCGGATTCGCCTTCGACCACCTCTGCGTCGACTGACCGGCGCCCGTTCTCCCTGCTGACACCGGCTCCGGATCCGGTCCCGGCAATTTCCTGCGCGACGGTTGAACCTTCCCGGTCGCCGTCCCGTACTCCTGCGCGAATGAACAGGATCTCCCCATCCGCGCCCCCGGGCGCGGGAGACGGTGCGGAAAGGGCATCGTCGGCCATCGACGCATTACCCGGGTAGGTCACGGTGCTCACCGCCGTGGCGTGCCCTCTCACATCCGTCGGTCCGCCGAGGGCAGGAATCCACTACCGGATCGAGAAGGAGAGCAATTCGATGCGCAGGTCCACACGGGCGCGCCGGTCATCCGGCAACGCGCGGAGCAAGCGTCTGCTGGCCGTTGTCGGCACGCTCGTGGTCTTCGGCGGAGTCGTCGCCGTGACCCAGATTTCGTCGGCCCAGGACCGGCGGACAAATAAGCCGCGTCCGGTCGCGGGGCAGTGCGTGGAGCCGAGCCCGGGCTCGACCGCGCCGGCTGGCGGCGCCTCGACCAGCCGGACCTGGCAAAACGGTCGTTGGGTGCGTAATCACTGGGGTGACGGGCAGCAGTCGGTCCCCGAGTGCGAGGACGGCAAGGACGGCACTGTGGGCACCGGCACGGCCATCGCCTGTCCGGACGTGACGGCGAAGTTGCCGCAGGTGCCGGCCCAGGCGCGGGCCGAGGTGGACCGGAGTCTCGCCCAGTTGCAGGCCCAGATCGCCGAGGCGGACCGCCGGTTGGCCGCCGAGGGCAACAAGGGTGAGGCGTTCATCCGCAACGCGATCCTCCAACCGCTGGCCGGCAAGCGGCGCGCGGTGCTGGACCGGATCACGACCGCGATCGACCGGGTCGGACCTCGGCCGCAGGGCCTCGCGCAGCTCGCCGACTGTCAGGTGCAGCCGACCGGCAACAACGGCGGCAGCTCACCCACCACCAGCCCCGGTGGCGGCAACAACGGTGGCGGCAACAACGGCGGTGGCAACAACGGTGGCGGCAACGCCCCCGGCGCCGGGCTCGGCGTGCTGGCCAACGACTGTGACGAGAGCCGGCTCCAGCCGCACGACGGTTTCCAGATTGGCAACCGCTGCGTGAGCACCGAGTTCGGTGAGGTCGGCGCCGCCGCCAACAACCCGTCCCTGCTGATCACCCAGTTCCCCGACCAGGTCGGCCGCAACCAGGCGTTCACCCTGCGGGTCAGCACCCGCAACCTGGTCCGGGACCGCTTCCTGGCCGCCGGTCAGGGCGGCTACTACGTGGAGAGCTCGCTGCTCAACGCCCAGGGCCTGGTGCGGGGTCACTTCCACACCGCGTGCCGGATGTTGGACAGCCTGACCGCCCCGCCGGAGCCGCAGGAGGTGCCCGCCTTCTTCGTCGCGACCGAGGACGGTCGCGGTGGCGCCCAGCCCGACGAGGTGACGATCCAGATTCCGGGCCTGCCGGAGTCGGGGACCGCGCAGTGCTCCGTCTGGGCCGGTGACGGCTCGCACCGCCTGCCGATGATGGAGCGGGCCAACCAGACGCCCGCGTTCGACTCGGTACGCATCGACGTCAACTGACCGACCTCGACCGGCGGTGGCCGGTCACCCGGGCGAGGGCCCTGGTGACCGGCCACCGTCGTTTCTCGTGCCGGACGACCCGACGGGGCCCCGCCGTCACAGCGGGACCCCGTCGGCAACTCGCGCGTCAGCGCGCCTTGTACGCCTCGACGACCTCAACCGGGATCCGGCCCCGCTCGGAAATCTTGTAGCCGTTCTTGACGGCCCATTCCCGGATGGCCCGGTTCTGCTCCCGATCCATTCCGGCGCCGGTGGGTCGCCCCGGCCGCCGGATCGATCGGGCGCTCTCCACCGGACCGCGGCCGATCCGCCGACCCGCATTGATGTAGGGGTCCAGGGCCTTACGCAAGACGCCGGCATTTTCGTCCGAGACGTCGATCGTGTAGGCCACTCCGTCGAGACTGAACTCGACCGTCCGGTCGGCCTTGCCGCCGTCCAGGTCGTCGGTCAGGACCGTGATTACTTTTCTCGCCATTGCCGATTACTCCCTGTGTGCGGCGGGATGTGTCCAAAGTCTGACCTATCACCCCGGTAATGCGCAACAATATGCGTCCCATTCGGCGCGTCGCGATTCCGTTACCGAAAAAAACCGTGAAACGGTGCCGATGGCGGAGCCTCAATGATGGAGCAGGCCGGTGTGCCCGGCCACGGCGGCCGCCTCGGCCCGGTTGGACACCCGCAGCCTGCGCAGCAACGCGGCGGTCATCCGTTTCACCGTCCGTTCCGAGACGTGCAGTTCTTCGGCGATGTCGACGGTCTTGCGGCCGGCGGCGATCGCGCGCAGCAGCCGCCGTTCCTCGCCGTCCAGGTCGACCGAGGTGGCGGGCGTGGGCCGCGTCATGGCACGTAACAACTCGGCGGGGAGCACCGCCCAGCCGCCGAGAATGGTCAGCAGTGGGGGCAGCAGTTCCTCCGGTTCGCTGGTCTTGGGCAGGAACCCCTCGGCCCCGGCCCGCAGCGCTTCCAGTGCCGTGGCGGGGTCGACGCCGCCGGACATCGCGACCACCCGTACCCGTGGGGTGGCCCGCCGGATCGCGGCCACCGCCCGGATCCCACCCGGCGCCGGCAGGTGCAGGTCGACAAGGACCAGGTCGGGCCGGCAGCGGCCGACAAGCATCGCGGCGGCGGCGGCGTCGCCGGTCGAGGCGACCACCTCGGCGCGGCCCGCGCTGGTGATCGGGAGCAGCAATTCGAGGCCGCGGACGAAAAGGGGGTGATCGTCCACGACGACGAGTCGGATGGTGGCGGCTCCCGGCATGTCTGCGCCGTTCCCCGGTGGGTGCCGATCATGCGGGTACGCACCGAACGAGGGGAGTCGGGTGGAACGCTCCCTGGAGTGGTCTGGGTCACAGTCCGGAACAAGGGGAACGCTTTGTTACTTGAGCCAGACACGCTCAACTCAACGCGATAGCAGGTGTTCGATGGCAACTCTTCCGGTACTTCCCCTGACCGACGCCGTGCTGCTGCCCGGCATGGTCATCCCGGTGACCCTCGACCCGACCACCCAGGCCGCGATCGACGCGGCACGGGCGACCGGCGATCGCAAGCTGCTGGCCGTGCCGCGCATCGACGGCGAGTACGGTCCGGTCGGCGTCGTCGCCACCATCGAGAAGGTCGGCCGGCTCCCCGAGGGTGAGCCCGCCGCCGTCATCCGCGGCCTGTCCCGGGCCCGGATCGGCTCCGGCGTGCCCGGCCCCGGCGCCGCCCTCTGGGTCGAGGCGACCGAACTCGACGAACCCGCTCCCGCCGGCCGCGCCCGGGAACTCGCCCGCGAGTACCGCGCCCTGGTGACCTCCGTGCTCCAGCAACGGGGCGCCTGGCAGGTCATCGACGCGGTGGAGCGGATGACCGACCTGTCCGAGCTGGCCGACTCCGCCGGCTACGCGCCCTGGCTGACCCTGGACCAGAAGACCGAGTTGCTCGCCGCGCCGGACGTCACCGCCCGGTTGGAGCTGCTTGTCGGCTGGGTGAAGGACTACCTGGCCGAGCAGGAGGTCACCGAGCAGATCAACAGTGACGTCCGGGAGGGGCTGGAGAAGTCCCAGCGGGAGTTCCTGCTGCGCCAGCAGCTCGCCGCGATCCGCAAGGAACTGGGCGAGGACGAGCCGGACGGCTCGGCCGACTACCGGTCCCGGGTCGAGGCCGCCGAGCTGCCGGAGAAGGTCCGCGAGGCGGCCATGCGCGAGGTCGGCAAGCTGGAGCGGGCCAGTGACGCCTCCCCGGAGGCGGGCTGGATCCGCACCTGGCTCGACACGGTGCTGGAGATGCCGTGGGGCACGCGTACCGAGGACAACACCGATCTGGCCGCGGCCCGGGCGGTGCTCGACGCCGACCACGCCGGCCTGGCCGACGTGAAGGACCGCATCCTGGAGTACCTGGCCGTGCGCAACCGGCGGGCCGAGCGCAACCTCGGCGTGGTCGGCGGTCGCGGCTCCGGCGCGGTCCTCGCCCTCGCCGGCCCTCCCGGAGTGGGCAAGACCAGCCTCGGCGAGTCCGTGGCGCGGGCACTCGGGCGTAACTTCGTCCGGGTCTCGCTCGGCGGCGTCCGCGACGAGGCGGAGATCCGCGGTCACCGGCGTACCTACGTGGGCGCGCTGCCCGGCCGGATCGTCCGCGCGCTGCGCGAGGCCGGCTCGATGAACCCGGTCGTGCTCCTCGACGAGGTGGACAAGGTCTCCGCCGGCTACGCCGGCGACCCGGCCGCCGCCCTGCTGGAGGTGCTCGACCCAGCCCAGAACCACACCTTCCGGGACCACTACCTGGAGGTCGACCTGGACCTGTCCGACGTGCTGTTCCTGGCCACCGCCAACGTGGTGGAGTCCATCCCCGGCCCCCTGCTGGACCGGATGGAGCTGGTCACCCTGGACGGCTACACCGAGGACGAGAAGGTCGCCATCGCCCGCGACCACCTGCTGCCCCGGCAGCGGGATCGGGCCGGGCTGACCGCCGACGAGGTGAGCGTCGCCGACGACGCTCTCGCGCTGATCGCGGGGGAGTACACCCGGGAGGCCGGAGTCCGGCAGCTCGAACGTGGCCTCGCCAAGATCCTGCGCAAGGTGGCGGTGACGCTGGCGACCGACCCGACCCCGGTACGCGTCGACAAGGACAACCTCACCGGCTACCTGGGGCGACCGAAGTTCACCCCGGAATCGGCCGAGCGAACCGCCGTGCCCGGCGTGGCAACCGGCCTCGCCGTCACCGGCGCCGGTGGGGACGTGCTCTTCATCGAGGCGACAGGCATGGAGGGCGAGCCGGGGCTGACCCTGACCGGCCAGCTCGGTGACGTGATGAAGGAGTCGGCGCAGATCGCGCTCTCCTACCTGCGCTCCAACGGGCGGCGGTTCGGCATCGACCCGAACGCTCTCGCGGGACGCCGGATCCACGTCCACTTCCCGGCGGGCGCGGTGCCCAAGGACGGTCCGAGCGCCGGCATCACCATGGTCACGGCCCTGGCGTCGCTGGTCACCGGCCGCCCGGTCCGCCCCGAGTTCGGGATGACCGGCGAGGTGACGCTCTCCGGTCGGGTGCTGCCGATCGGTGGGGTGAAGCAGAAGCTGCTCGCCGCACACCGGGCCGGCCTCACCGAGGTGATCATCCCGGCGCGCAACGAGCCCGACCTGGACGACCTGCCGACCGAGGTGCGCGAGGCGCTGACCGTGCACACCCTGGCCGACGTGGCCGACGTGCTCGCCCTGGCGCTGCGCCCGGCCGACGTCGAGGCGCTGGACGGTCCGGCCCTCTTCACGGTCTGACGCTGCGCGCAAAAGGACCCCCGCCGTCATCGGAGACGGCGGGGGTCCTGTGGTACGCGGGGTGAGGTCTACTGTCTCGCTTGAATCCTCAACTACCTCTCCGCCGCGAGGCGGTCCCCTGGAGGAACCCCCGTGAACCTGGTGCTCTGGATCATCCAGATCCTGCTCGCCGCCGTCTTCGCCGGCGCCGGCTTCGCCAAGCTGACCCAGCCCAAGGACAAGTTGCGCGAGCTGATGCGGTGGGTGGACCCGGTCCCGCCGACCCAGGTCAAGGCGCTCGGCGCGGTCGAGTTGCTGGCCGCCGTCGGGCTGGTGCTGCCTCCGCTCGCCGACATCGCCACCGTGCTCACCCCGCTCGCCGCCGCCGGGCTGGTCATCGTCATGATCGGCGGCATCTCCGTGCACCTGCGCGACAGGAAGCAGCGCGACACGGCGGCCGAGCGTCGCACGGAGATCCAGGGTGCGATCACCTGCGCGGTGCTGCTCGTGCTCGCCGCCGTGGTGGCCTGGGGCCGGTTCGGCCCGTACTCCTTCTGATCCGTTGCGCCGGCGACCGTCGTACCCTGGCGGTCGCCGGCGGCGTGTTCAGGCCGGCGGTCGCCGGCGGCGTGCTCAGCGCTCGTCGCCCCCGCGGTCGCGGCGCACGGTCGCCTTGCGGCCCTTGATCGTGCTCTGCCGCAACCCGGAGATCACCTCGTCGGCCACCCCCTGCGGCACCTCCACCAACGAGAACCGGTCGGCGATCTCGATCGAGCCGATGTCCCGGCCACGGATCCCGGTCTCCCCGGTGATCGCGCCCACCAGATCCTGCGGGCGCACCCCGGCCCGCCGGCCCAGGCCGACGAAGACCTGGACGGTGTTGCCGCCGCCCGAGCGCGGCCGGCCTCCGCCCCGCCGGTCGCCGCCCCGGCCGCCGCTCTCCGGTCGGCCCTCGCGCGGACCGCGCACCGGGACCTGCGGGATCTCCTCCTCGTCGTCGGAGCCCGGCGACGTCACCTCGTGGGCCAGCTTCACGGCGGCGAGGGCGACCTCCATCAGGTCGAACTCGTCGGTGAGCGTCTCCACGATCACCCGGTACCCGTCGAGGTCGTCCTCCAGCAGGCTCTCCCGCAGCGCCGCCTGGGTCAGCTCCAACCGCCGCGTCCGCATGTCGGCCACGGTGGGGATCTTGTCGATGGTGATCCGTTGGCCGGTCACCCGCTCGATGGTCTTGAGCATCCGGTGCTCGCGCGGCTCGGCGAGGGTGATCGCCACGCCCTCCCGGCCGGCCCGGCCCACCCGACCGATCCGGTGCACGTACGACTCCGGCGCGGACGGCACGTCGTAGTTGACCACATGGGTGAGCTGCTCGACGTCCAGCCCACGGGCCGCCACGTCGGTGGCCACCAGCAGGTCGGCGGTGCCCGCCCGCAGGCGGCCCATCACCCGGTCGCGCTGCTCCTGGCTCATCCCGCCGTGCAGCGCCTCGGAGCGGTAACCCCGCCCGTTCATCGTCTCGGTCAGCCGGTCGACCTCTTCCCGGCTGCGGCAGAACACGATCGCCGCGGTGGGCGACTCCACGTCCAGCACCCGGCCCAACGCGGCCGGCTTGTGGGCCCGGGTCACGATGTATGCGCTCTGCCGCACCCGGGGCGCCTCGCCCGCGACCGTCTGCTCCCGGCCGATCTCGATCCGGACCGGTTCGCGCAGGTGCTGCCGGGCCATCCCGTCGATGCGCGACGGCATGGTGGCCGAGAAGAGCACCGTCTGACGCTCCGCCGGAGCGTGCTCCAGGATCGCCTCGATGTCCTCGGCGAAGCCCATGTCGAGCATCTCGTCGGCCTCGTCGAGCACCACCGTGGCCAGCCCACCCAGGCGCAGGGTGCCCCGGGCGATGTGGTCGAGGGCCCGCCCGGGGGTGGCGACCACCACGTCGACACCGTTGTCAAGTGCCCGCAGCTGCCGCCCGATCGGCTGCCCGCCGTAGATCGGCAGCACCCGGGCGCCCAGGTCCTTGCCATAGCGGTGGAACGCCTCGGAGACCTGCACCGCCAGCTCCCGGGTCGGCACCAACACCAGCGCGACCGGGTCACCA
The DNA here is from genome assembly GCF_049841595.1 of Micromonospora sp. DT228. Classification (NCBI taxonomy): domain Bacteria; kingdom Bacillati; phylum Actinomycetota; class Actinomycetes; order Micromonosporales; family Micromonosporaceae; genus Micromonospora; species Micromonospora sp. DT228. The sequence continues at coordinate 50,437 of NZ_JBNCKO010000014.1, read as the reverse complement.
CCCTGGCGGTGGGCCGTCATGAGGTTGAGCAGCGGGAGCGCGAACGCCGCCGTCTTGCCGGTGCCGGTGGCGGCCTGGCCCAGCAGGTCCCGACCCTCCAGCAGGGGTGGGATCGCCTCCCGCTGGATCGGGGTCGGCTCCTCGTAACCGAGGGCGGACAGCGCGCCCAGCAGCTCGGGACGCAGCCCGAGCTCGGTGAAGGCGTACACCTCTTCGGCGTCGGCGGGGACGGCGTCAGTCGGTGCGTCAGTCGGTGCGTCGTGCTGTGCAGGTGCGGAACTCATGTGCCAAGCCTTTCATTACGCCGTCCACGCCGCTGCGCCGACCGCCACAAGTGCGCGATCGGCGCCCAGCGGCACCCCACAAGGTCGCCCCCGTCAGACGGCGCCGGTCAGGATTGCCACGATCATGATGCCCCCCAGCGTGACGTCGAGCACGCCGCACCACTCGGCGTACCCGCGTGGCACCACCCGGCCGGTGCGGTGGTGGACCAGGTCCCACCCGCCGTGCACCAGCCAACCGAGCGCCACCAGCCACGCCGCCGTCTGACCCCCGACCGCGACCGCGGTCAGTGTCAGCGCGACCCAGACGACCAGGCCGACCAGTTGGGTGGCGAGCACGCCCGGCCCGCGCAGGGTCCGTCGGGCCACACCGATCAGCAGGTACCCGCTGGGCAGCACCAGCATCGTCCACGGGCTGAGGATCCTCGGGTCGACCCACAGTTCCACGGTCATCAGCAGCGCCAGCCCGGCCGGCCAGCGGCGGGCCAGCGCCACCACGGCCGGATGCCGGCGTACCGCCACCGGCGACTCGTGCCGATGACGCACTGCCACCAGCACCATCGCCGGCACCATCAGCAGGTGACCGCCGAGCACCAGGGCCTCGCCGTCCAGCCGGCCGGCCCAGAACGGCACGAGCACCAACAGGAACGGCACGTACATCGCCGCGGCCATCTCGACGACCCCACGCCAGTGGTGCGCCCGGTAGCGCATCCACACCGTCATCCCGATCGTCATGTTCGTGGCCATCACCAGCGCGGCGACGTCCGGCCGGCCCAGCGTCCCGCTCAGCCCGAGCGGGGCGCCGGCCGCGTCCCACAGGGGCCCGAGCAGCAGCATCCCGACGACCATGGCCAACGCCATCTCGGCGAGATGCCACCACAGCCGCCGCGTGCCGGCGCCGGGCGCGGCCGGCGACGGCGACGGCGACGGTACGACGGGGCTGCTGTCCGCGTACACAAGTGTGTTTTCCATGCCGTTGACCCTGCCGGGGTCCCGGCGCGGTCGGCAGGCGCGTCCGTCACCGGAATCCCGCGCGGATCGCACGGTCCGACCATGACATCTCGCAGGGGTGGACCGAGCGCCGGGCGGTCCTAGGATCGGTGCGTGACGAGCGAGGTGGTGACCCCCCGGGCGGACCGCCGGCTGCGCCGGGCTCGGCGGGCGACGCTGCTGTCGCTGGCCACCGGCGTGTGGGCGGGCGTCCTGCTGCCCGCGGTCGGCCTGACCCGGGAGCCGTCCGCCGGCCGCGTCGTGCTCGGCGCGGTCGGGATCCTCGTCTTCGCGGCCACCCAGACCGCTCTGCTGTACGCGGCGGTCACCCCCTGGCTCGCGCAACGGTGGCGACGTCGTGCCCAGCTCGGCCTTGTCGTCGGGGCGGCGCTGACCGTGCCGTTGGTGGCCCCGGTCGCGGCCGGTGCCTGGCCGACCTGGGCGTGGATCGGGGCCTCCCTGGTCGGGATGGCCCCCTTGCTGGTAGCCCTCCCGGGCGCGCTGGCGGTCACCGCCGGCACCCTGCTCGTGTCGGCGGCGGTCGCCTGGTGGACCGGCGGATCCGTGGGGCGGTCCCTGGCCGTGACCGGCGGCGTCGGGGTGGGTGTGGCCGCGGTCAACTGGTTCCAGGTCTGGTTCTGGGACCTGCTGGTGGAGGCTCGGCAGGGTCAGGCCGCCCAGGCCCGGCTGGCCGCCGCCGAGGAGCGGCTGCGCTTCGCCCGTGACGTGCACGACCTGCTGGGGCACAGCCTCACCGTGATCGCGCTCAAGGCCGAACTCGCCGCGCGGCTCGCACCTGTCGACCCGGAGCGGGCCGGGCGGGAGGCCGCCGAGGTGCAACGGTTGGCCGCCTCCGCGCTCACCGAGGTCCGCGAGAGCGTGCACGGCTACCGGGCCGTCGACCTCGGTGAGCAACTGGCCGCCGTGGCCGACGTGCTGCGCTCCTGCGGGGTGCGCTGCACGGTGCCGTCAGACGTCGACCTGCCCCAGCCGGCCGCCACCGAACTGGCGGCGGTGCTGCGCGAGGCGGGCACAAACGTGCTGCGGCACAGCCGGGCCGAGTGGTGCCGGATCCACATCGACCGGAACGAGAACGGGGCCAGGATGACAATCGCCAACGACGGTGCCGACGACAGCGGCCCGGACGCGCACAGCCACGGCCTGCGCGGCCTGGCCGACCGGCTCGCCGCGGCCGGGGGAGAGCTGCGGGTCCGCCGGGAGGGCAGCGTGTTCACCCTTGAGGCGACCGTGCCGGTGACGTCGTGATCCGCGTCCTGCTCGCCGACGACGAGGACCTGATCCGGGTCGCGGTCGCCGCGCTGCTCGGCCTGGAGCCGGACATCGACGTGGTGGCCCAGGCCGCCGACGGACCCACGGCGGTGACCGCGACGCTCGCGCACCGCCCGGACGTGGCAGTGGTGGACCTGGAGATGCCAGGTCTCGACGGCATCGCGGTGGCCGCCGAGCTGACCCGGGTCCGTCCGGAGTGCGCGGTGGTCGTGCTGACCGGGCAGGGTCGTCCCGGGCACCTGCGGCAGGCGCTGACCGCCGGGGCGCGCGGCTTCGTGCCCAAGGGCTCGCCGGGCGGCGCGCTCGCCGACGTGATCCGCCGGGTACACGCCGGCGGCCGGTACGTCGACCCGTCGCTGGCCGCCGACGCGTTGACCCTGCCCGTGTGCCCGCTGACGCCTCGGGAGCTGGAGACGCTGCGGCTGGCCGAGTTCGGCGCCCCGGTCGCGGTGATCGCCCGCCGGGTGCACCTGTCCACCGGCACCGTCCGCAACCACCTGTCCGCCGCCGTTCAGAAGCTCGGCGCGGCCGACCGGGCCGAGGCCGTCCGCGCCGCCCGGGACAACGGCTGGCTCTGACCGCGGTCGCGATCCGTGCCAACCACACCGGCCGTCCGGGCTAGCGTGGGCGCGTGCGTACGGTGGAACTGGTCTGCTCGCCCGGGTTGGAGACTGCCGTCCGGGCGGTCTGGCAGCGATTGGCCGCCGCCGGGTTGCCCAGCCTGGCGCGCAACATCCACCCGACCAATCGGCCGCACCTGACCCTCGCCGCCGTCGACGAGTTTTCGCCCGGGGTCGAGGACCGCCTGGCCGAGGTGTTCGACGCCGGGCTGCCGGTGCCGGTCGCGCTCGACCGCGTCGTCGTCCTCGACGGCAGCGCCCCGCTGGTCTGGCTCGTCCGGCCGACGCCGGCGCTGACCAGGCTGCACGCCGCCGTCTGGGACGTCCTCGCCGAGGCCGACGGACACCGCCCGTGGCACGCCCCGGGGGTGTGGGTGCCGCACCTGAGCCTGGCCCTGCGGTTCCGCGACGCGGACCTGCGGGCGGCCCGTGGCGTCGCGGGTGGGCAGCGCCCGACGGGTGACTTCGACGCCGCCCGCAGCTACGACGGATCGGATCGGACGGTGACGCCGCTGACCCGGCTCCGCTAAAGTTCGGCGTGTCGTCGGCGGAGCGGGGGTTCCGGGTGCGGGATGTCGGTTCCCCCGACGTTCAGGTGCGTGACGGGGCTGTCCCTGCGCAGTGCTGCTTCTGCGGCCGGCTGTCGCTCGGCCTGTCGGGTCAGGATTTCTACCTGGCGCCGTACTTCCTCGGACCGGACCGGTCCGGCACCGACGACCGGTACGGCCAGTGCCACCTCAGGTGCCTGCGGGAGTCCGGCCTGGCGCGCCGGTGGGCGAGTGGCGCCAGTGACTACTTCTGCCGACGGTGGCCGGACTGGACGGGTGTGCGCGGCGACGCGTGGCGGGTGCACGTCAGCCCGCCCGGGAGGACGCTCGTCCTCTGGTCGGCGCACGGGTGGTTCGCCGACCTTCCGTTCAGCGCACTGCGGGCCGGCGACGCGCCAGCGGCGGTCGGCCCGCCGGGCGAGGGACGGGTGCTCCTGGGCGTCTCGTCCACAGTGGGGTTCGAGGGCGGCCCGTACGAGAGGATCTTCGCGGGGCTCGGCGGCGGTCAACCGGACCGGATCGACCTGCCGACGCTCCTTGCCGACCTGGACAGCGCGGATCGGGTGCTCACGCCGCACGTGCTCCGGGGCGGCTGGGTCGAGCGGGTCACGTCCGAGAGCCGCACGGTGTCGATGCCGGCCGAATACCAGGCGCGGCACGCCGTCGAACTCGACGCGGATCTGGTCGACGCCTGCCGGACGGCCGTGCGGGCCACGGTGGGCTGGCGGCAGCGGCGGCGGCGATGGCCCGGGCCCACGGATCGCACTTCCGAAGCCGGACGACAGCAGGGATCATGGTCGCCATGAACGCTCCGGACACTGAGTGGATCACCATCGCGGCCTATCCGAACACCAGGGGTTGCCCGCAGCCGATGGCCGCCGTCCGCGCTTGACTACGTGATCGGGGCATCGACTGGATGCCCTTCCTGTCGGACGCGGTCGCCGTCGACCTGACCTGTGGCCTTGGCGATGACGGCCGCTGGCACGGCTGGGTCGGCGTCCGTGTCCGGGCTGCCGCGCTGCGTGGACTCGGCCTGCACCCGGACCAGGCGAGCGCGGCGGCCACCAACCCGAGCCCGCCCGCCTGGTGGCACGCGGACGCGGAACGCCGCGCCCGTTAGGCCCGCGGCGCGGACCGTCCCGGGTGCGTTGTCGCGGGCGAGCGGGCCCGGCAGGTGGCCGGGCTCAGTTGCTGCTGCCCCCGCCGTCCCCGCCCCCGCCGTCGCTGAAGTCGCCGCCGCCCGAGCCACCCGCGCCGCCGGCGTAGCCGTGGCGGCCGTCGAGGAAGGGCAGATCGCCGCGGATGCCGCCTGGCTTGGGCCGCTTGCCGAGCCCCGCGAGGTGTTGCAGGCAGACCCGTTCGGCAACCGGGAAGCATTCGCCACGGCCTCCGCAGTCGGCCAGGTAGCGCCTGCCGCCCGGGATGCGAAGCTCGTCGTCGACCCGGAACAGCAGGGGAAGGCTGGTCGGGCCACCGTCCTCGTCCCGGCGTGCGTGGTTCAGCGTGGCGAGCAGCAGGGTGCGGCGGCCGGCGTCGGTCGGGTCGTCGCTCGTCGCGGACCTCGGCTGGTGGTCCAGAGGGTGCCCGAACGCCGCGTCGCAGAAGGTGGCGTAGTCCTGCGTGTGCAGGGTCAGCGCCTGCCACAGGTCGCCCACGACCACCGACGGCATCGCCAGCTTCGGACCGCTCTGGCGGACCGCCAGCCGGAACCACTGCCGGGTCGCGGATTCGACGACGGCGATGTCGTCGTCGCCGAGATGGGGGTACTGGTTCCGGAGCTGCTCGCGGGCGCTGGCCGGAAATCGCAGATCGGCCACGGCGCGGAGTCGGCGCGGGGTGCGGGCGCTTCTGAACGTCGTCCAGTTCATGCGGCTGCTTCCATCCGCCCAGGCTGTGGGCGCTAGGGCCCCGACTTGCCGAAGTGGCGTCGTGGCCCCTTCAGAGTAGGGCGGCAGGCAAGCGCGTCACCATCCCCGGCGGACCGCGCCGGACCCGGGTGGTCGGCGCGTCGCTCGTCGGGGCGATGATGGCGGCATGAGTGCTGGCACCGAGGGCCGGGCAATGGCCGAGTTGGCGGCCCTGCTGGCCGACGGCACCCGGGCCGGCATCTGCGTGGCGTTGCTCGACGGTCGGGCCTGGACCGCCGGCGAGCTGGCCCGGCGCGCCGGTGTCGCGCCGTCGACAGCCAGCGACCACCTCACCCGACTGGTCCACGGCGGCCTGCTGGTCGAGGAGCGGCAGGGCCGCCACCGCTACCTGCGGCTGGCCGGGCCGTCGGTGGCCCAGCTGATCGAGGACCTGGCCGGGCACGCTCCGGCCCCACCGGCACCGGCCGGGTCGTTGCGCGCGGCCACCGTCAGCGCCGCCCTGGCGTACGCCCGGACCTGCTACGACCACCTGGCCGGGCGCTTGGGCGTGGTGATGTACGACGCGCTGCTGGCCGACGGACGACTGGACCGCTCCAGCGGGTTGACGGTGACCGCCGAGGGTTGGGCGTGGGCGACCGAGCTGGGCGTACCTGTGGGTGCCCTGCGCGCCGCTCGACGCCCGGTGGTCCGCGACTGTCTGGACTGGACCGAGCGTCGCCCGCACCTGGCCGGAGCGCTCGGCGCGGCGCTGTGCGCCCGCTTCACCGACCTGGGCTGGATCACCCCGGGCACCGGCCGCGCGGTCCGACTCTCCCCGGCCGGCCGCGCCGCCCTCGCCGAAACCCTCGACGTCCCCGCGTCCACCCTCGCGCCCACCCCGCCCCCGGCACCGGCGAGCGGCCGCGCCTGACCCGCCGGCCAGCGAGCGGCAGCGCCTGATCCGCCGGGCGGCGAGCGGCCGAACCTGACCCGCTGGCCGGGGAGCCGGCCGCGCCCCGGGGCGGGATCGTTCGGCGGGGACCGAAGGGTTCGGGTTCTACCGTCGGGCGGTGACTGACACCTGGCCCGACATCGCACCCGCCGCCGGAACACCTGCGTGCGGCCCGCCGTCGTTCGCGCCGGAGCGCGGGTGGTGGGTGACGCGGCACGCGGACGTGCGGGCGGCCCTGACCGACCCGGCCTTCCAGGTTCCGGTGGTCGCCGGCGGTCCGCCCGGCACCCTCGACTGGCTGCGGGCCTCGGTGAGCAGGTTCAGCTCGCCGAGCCGGCACGCCGAGCGCCGCTCGATCGTGGTCACCGCGCTCGACGCGCTGGACCCGGACGAGCTGCGGCAGGAGGCGGCTCGGCTGACCGGCGCCGTCCTGGACCGCGCCGGTGACCGCCTCGACGTGATGCGTGAACTGGCCCGGTCGGTGCCGTTGCGGGTGCTGGCCGGGCGACTCGGTCTCGTCGACCCGGTCGCCGCCGGGACGGCGGTCGCGGTCGTCGCGGCGGCGTACCACCCGGGGGTTGACGTGGCTCTGGTGCGGCGGGCCGACCGGGCGGTGGCGACGCTGCTGGCGGTGCTGCCGCCGGCCGCGCCGGAGGTGCGCGCGAACGTGATCGGCCTGCTGGTCCAGGCGTGCGACGCGAGCGCCGGCCTGATCGGCGCCGCCGCCCACCACCTGCTGCCCCGGCCCGGCGGCGACGCGTCGGGCGTGGCGCGGACGCCGGAGCTGCTGGCCGAGGTGCTGCGGCTGGATCCGCCGGTACGGGCGACGCGGCGGGTCACCGCGAGCGCGGTGCGACTGGGTGGGCGGGAGCTGCCGGCGGACAGCCGGGTGCTGCTGCGCTTCGACGCGGCGAACCGTGACCCGGCGGTGTTCGCCGAGCCGGCGGCGTTCCGGCCGGGTCGCCCCGACGGTGGCCTGCTGACCTTCGGGGCGGGGGAGCGCGGCTGCCCCGGCGACCGGCACGCCCTGGCCCTCGCCACCGGGGTGCTCGACGTGCTGCGCGACCGCTGCCGGCGCACCCGGGCCCCACTGTGCCACGAGCCGCACCCGACCCTGGCGGTGGCGAGGACCCTGGAGGTGAGCGTCCGATGACCGACAGGCGTGCGGAGTTCCGCGCCCTGCATCACGGCGGCCGACCGCTGCTGCTGCCGAACGCCTGGGACCACGCGTCGGCGGCGGCCCTCGCGGCGCGCGGCCACCGGGCAATCGGCACCACCAGCCTCGGGGTCGCCGCGACCGCCGGGCGACCCGACGGCGTCGCGGCCACCGCCGTGGAAACCCTGGCCCTGACCCGCCGCCTGGCCCGCCTGCCGGTGCTGCTCAGCGTCGACGTCGAGGCCGGGTTCGGTGACGACCCGGCGGCGGTCGCCGGGTACGTGGCGGAGTTGGCCGGGCTGGGCGTGGTCGGGATCAACCTGGAGGACGGGCGCGCCGACGGCACGCTCGCCGATCCGGGCTGCGTCGCCGACCGGGTGGCGGCGGTGAAGGCGGCGGTGCCGGACCTGTTCGTCAACGCCCGCGTCGACACGTGGTGGCTCGGGACGCCGGACCCGTTGCCGCAGACCCTGGCCCGCGCCCGTGCCTACCGGGCCGCGGGGGCGGACGGGATCTTCGTGCCCGGCACCGTCGACCTGGCGACGCTGCGCGTGCTCACCGAGCGGATCGACGCTCCGCTGAACGCTCTGTACCAGCCGGGCGGGCCAACGCTCGACGAACTGGGCGGGGCCGGGGTCGCCCGGGTCAGCACCGGCTCCCTGCTGTTTCGGGCCGCACTCGCCGCGGCCGTCGCCGCCGCCGACGCGGTCCGCGCGGGCGCTGTCGTCGCCCCGTCAGGATTGCCGTCGTACGCCGAGGTGCAGGGCCTGGCCGCCGGTCGTCGTCCGGGCCCGCCGCAGGCCGGCCAGTTCTCATGAAACAGGCCTCAAGCCGGTGCGGGTCGCCACAGGCCGACCTCGAAGGCCTCGCACAGCCCTCGGTCGCGGCCTGCCACCTGTGCCCACCACCGACTCTTGACCCGTAGGTACTCCTCTGCCATGTAGTCCCGGTCGAGGATCTGCCGATACGCGGCGAGCGCCTCGATCTTGGCGCACCAGACGTTCGTGACGTCCACGAAGAAGGTCGGGCGGAAGTCGGTGGTGGCGAAGGTCGGGTGGCCGAGGAGGAGCATCGTCGGATGACGGCTGCGGCTGACGGAGATCCGCACGGCGTGGCAGATCGCGTTGTGGTCCTGGTTCTGCCCGCCGCCGGGGCCGTGGGTGATCACGACATCCGGGCGGCGAGCGTCGATCAACGCGTCCGTGATGGTGACCAGGTCCCCGTCGGTACGCAGGTCGTTGGAGGCCAGGTCGCCCACTTCACCTGATGCCCCGAGGATCTCGCAGCAGGCGTCGAAGGCCTTGTCGCGGCCCTGCCCCCCGCGCGACAGGGAGGCGACGTGGACGTCCATCCCGGCCTGGGTCATGCGCGCGATGGTGCCGCCGCAGAGCAGCGCCTCGTCGTCCGGGTGCGCGACGATCACCAGGGCGGTCCGCAGTGTGGTCGTCGCGAAGGGATTCACCGCGCGAACCGTTTCGTTCGCCGTCATCGAGGTGGAAGCCATTGACGAAGTATGGCGGCAATCTGTCAGCGTCTGATCACGCGCTGGTACGGCCCGTGCCACCGTTCGGCGTAGTCGCGAGCGTGAGGTCCCGCTCTCTTAGGGGTGAATCGGAGGATTGTTCGGTCCATCCCGGTCCGGCTGATTACGGTGTGTTCAGGGCGATCCACCCAGTGCCGTGAGCGGAGAAGGGACCCCCGTCATGCGAGTGCCCAGCCGTAGTCCGGGACAACAGCCCGTCTCGCCCACCGCGCCGCCCCGCCGCCGACCCTCCGGCCTCACCCCGCGCCACCGGCCTGCCGCCGAGCCCGACCTGGCCGCCTACCGGGCCGCCGTCGCCGACCTGCTGGTCGAGGTGGGCGCCCTGGCCGACGCGGCGAGCACCCGGGCCCGTCAGGTGCTCATCGACGAGCGGTTGCGGGAGCCGGCGCTCGCCGCCGTCCTCGACGCCACCCCGCAGGGCCTGCTCGGTGCGCGCGAGACGCTGCTGCTGGAGATGGCCCGCTACCAGCCCAACGAGCGCACCTCGGCGCGTGACCTCGGCGCGCTGGTGCGGATCTACCTGCTCTCCCGCATCGACGTGCTGTGGTGGCAGGACGCCCCGACGTTCGTCACCGACGACCAGGTCAACGGCAGCGCCGAGTTGGTCGACCTGGAGTGGCTGCGCCGCCGCGACCTGCTGAGTTTCCGCTACCAGGTGCAACCCGCGACCCTGCTGGGCCGCGCCGCCCGCGGGCTGCGACGTCGACTGCAGCCGGACGCCACCCCGCAGACCGCCGGGCTGCTGTTCCGGCGCGCCCGCCGGGAGGTGGTGGCGCTGCTCAACGACCTCGCCCGGGAGTTCGCCGCCGCCGCGCCGCCGAACACCCCGCCGCTGTGGGTGACAAGCCTGGTCCGCAGTGCCGAACACCAGTACCGGCTGCGTCGGCTGGGTTACGCCGCGATGCTGCCCAGCGGGCACTGTCTCGGCTACTCCGTCGACGTCGAGCTGAACTGGTTCGAACGGTTCGGCGCGCGGCAGGCGCTCGCGGACGTGCTGCTGGCCCGGCAGGACGCCGGCGAGATCAACGTGATCGACGAGGGGCAGGCGTGGCACCTGTGCCTGGCACCCGCCGCCCGCCGGCGCCTCCGCCGCGCGTACGAGGCCGAGATGGGGGTCTGAGCCGGTGTGCGGCATCGCCCTGAGCATCGGCCCCGAGGCCGACCCGGCGACCTTTCGCCGGATGCTCGCCGTCCTCGCCCCGCGCGGCGAGGTCACCGAGACCCGGTCCGAGCGCGGGCTGCTCGCCGGCACCCGCCGCCTGCGCGTCGTCGACCGGGACCGGGCGGTGCAACCGTGGACCTCGACCGACGAGCGCTGGCTGCTCTGCTTCAACGGCGAGATCTTCAACTACCGGGAGCTGCGCGCGCAGTTGACCCGTCTGGGCCAGGCGTTCCGCACCGAGAGCGACACCGAGGTGCTGCTCGCCGCGTTCCAGCAGTGGGGCGAGGCGGCGGTGACCCGACTGCGCGGCGAGTACGCGTTCGCGGCCGTCGAGCGGAGCACCGGCCGGGCCTACCTGGCCCGCGACCCGCTCGGGGTCAAACCGCTGTACTGGTCCCGCCGGCCCGGCTGCCTGCACCTCGCCTCCGAGGTCAAGGCGCTCGTCGGGCACGGCGCTCCGATCGTCGAGGTGCCACCCGGGCACCACGGGTGGGCCGAGGCGGACGGGCACGTCCGCCTCCACCCGTACGTCGACCTGCTCACCATCGGCGCGGGCCTGCCGGTCATCGACGACCCGGACGAGGCCGCCCTGCTCGTCCGTGCCGCGCTGAGCGACGCCATCCGGATGCGGGTGGAGACCGACCTGACCGTCGGAGTGGTGCTCTCCGGTGGGCTGGACAGCTCGCTGATGCTGCGCCAGGTGCGCGACATCCACCCGGACTGCGTCGCGGTGACTGTCGGCGTCGCGGACAGCCCCGACGTCGCGTACGCCCGGCGGCTCGCCGCCGACCTGGACGTGCCACACGTCGTGGTCGAGCTGCGTCCGCGCGACATCCGGCTCGCCGACGTGCGCGAGGCGATCCGGATCTCCGAGTTGACCGAGTACGGCGACATCATCAACGCGGTCGTCTCGGTGCCGATCTTCCGCCGCCTGCGCGATTTGGGCGTCAAGGTGGTGCTGACCGGCGACGGCTCCGACGAGCTGTTCGGTGGGTACCCGATGTACCACCAGGTCGGGCCGGCCGCGGCGCGTCGGTTGTTCCTGCACCGGATCCGCAACCTGTGTCGCACCGAGTTGCAGCGGGTCGACCGGGCCGCCATGGCCCACGGGGTGGAGGCGCGGGTGCCGTTTCTCGACCTTAGCGTGGTGGAGTTGGCGATGCGACTGCCGTTGAGCCTGAAGCTGCGCGACGGGCAGGAGAAGTGGATCGTCCGGCGGGCGTTCGCCGACGTGCTGCCCGACTACGTCCTGCGCCGGCCGAAGAACCCGATGTCGTACTCGTCGGGGCTGCACGAGCGGGTCCGGCTGTACAAGCCGCTCTTCGCCCGGCTGCACCGCTCCTTCGGCTACGACCTGCAGGAGCCGGTGCGTCGCGACTTCGACACCGTGCTGAGCCGGTGTGGCAACGACCTCGACCGGGCCATCGCCGACGGGCTCGACCGTCCCGACTACACGGTCCTGGAGCACGCCCGCGACCTGGTCGGCGCCGCCAGGTGGAACGCCGCGCCGATGGTCCGCCGGTTGGTCGGCCCGCGGCCGGCCCGCCGCTCGTCGGTCGGTTGACCCCACGCTTGACTCTGACACCGTGTCAGGGACGAGCGTGAGGGGACCATGTTCACCATCGGAGACTTCGCCCGACTGGGCCGGGTGTCGGTGCGGATGCTGCGTCACTACGACAGCATCGGGCTGCTGCGTCCGGCCGTCGTCGACGCCCACACCGGATACCGGTTCTACCGCGCGGACCAACTGCGCCGGCTCAACCGGGTGATCGCCCTCAAGGAGCTGGGCCTCACCCTCGAGCAGGTGCGGGTCATCGTCGACGACGCCGTCGACGTGGTCGAGCTGCGCGGGATGCTGCGGCTGAGGCGTACCCAGTTGGAAGAGCAACTGGCCGCGGACGCCGCCCGGCTGGCCGCGGTCGAGGCGAGGCTCCGGATGATCGAGTCGGAGGGCACGATGAGTACGCAGGACGTCGTTCTGAAGGAGATCGCGCCGGTGCGCGTCGCGGAGCTGACCGCGCTCGCGGCGAGCTACCAGAGCCAGGACATCACGCCGGTGATCGGTCCGCTCTACCCGGAGTTGTTCCGCCGGCTGGCCGACGCCGGGATCACCCCGACGGGGCCGGCAATCGCCTGGTACGAGCCGGCCGCGCCGGGCGACGGCGACGCGGTGCTCGTGCACGCCGGGGTGACCGTCGCCGTCGGCCTGGCGACAGGTGCCGATGTCGAGGTACGCGACCTGCCCGCGCTGGGCGCCGCCGCGACGATCGTCCACCACGGCGCGATGGACGACGCCGACCAGAGCATCCAGGTGCTCGCCCGCTGGATCGACGACAACGGCTACCGCGCCGACGGCTTCGCCCGCGAGCTGTACCTGGACTACTGCCCGGACCAGCCGGAGCAGGGCGTCACCGAGCTTCAGCTCGCGGTGCGCCGGGACTGACCGAGGCCCTGCCGTCGCGTCCGCCGTCAAAAGGACGCGACGGCAGTCGCAATTCGGACAGCCTCCGCCCACGGCTGGACACTTTCCCCGCCCGAATGTGGCCTGACCTGGGAAAACTGGTAGGAGTGAATAGAGATTCGTCACTCAATACGCGAAAGCCATTCCGTGAGTGACGGTCGGATCTCCGCCAGTCGCCCTGCGGCCGGGGGCAGTAGGCGCGTGGCCGCCGAGGACCATCAGCTGGTCGCCTGTCTCCTTCCCCGTCCGCGGTGGCCCTCATCCCCGGGAGAGGGAGAAAACATCAATGTCCCCAGTGCTCCGTGCCCGTCCACGGGCCGTCACGGCCTGCGCCGCAATCCTGGCGCTGTTCGTCAGCCTGCTCGTCGCACCCACGGCGGCCTCGGCCCGCGCCCCGAGTCGCACCCCCACACCCGTGTCGGCGCCGGTGACAGCGCCGGCCGTCACCATGGAGCGGATCGCCGCGGCGGCCGCCCCGGCGCAGCCACCGGCCGCTCCGGCCAAGCCGACCGCCTCCTGGCGGGCCGGGACGGCGACGGTGAACTGGAAGGCGCCGGCTGACCGCGGCTCGGCCCTCACCGGCTACCTGGTCACCGCGTACCGCAACGGCAAGAAGGCGAAGACCGTCACCTTCGACGCGTCGACGACCACCCAGAAGGTCGAGGGGCTGACCGCCAAGGGCACCTACACCTTCACTGTCGCCGGGAAGAACGCCGAGGGCGTCGGCCCGGCCAGTAAGCCCTCCACGGCCGCCAAGATCATGGCGCTGCCGAGCGCGCCGACAATCATCGCGGTCACCGCCGACACCGCCACGGCCCTGCTGAGCTGGACGCCCGGCCCGAACGGCGGCTCACCGATCACCGGCTACATCGTCACCCCCTGGGTCGGCGGCAATCGGGGGCCGGCCCAGAGCTTCGGGGCGGCGACCACCAACACGGTCACCGGGCTGTTCCCCACCACCGCCTACCGGTTCACGGTGGCGGCCCGCACCGCCGAGGGCATCGGCCCCGAGTCCGCGCTGTCGGACGAGGTGATCGCGAACGTGTCGCCGACGCTGCTGTTCAACCACCCGAACGACGCGACAGTCGGGATCGCGTACACCGCGACCCTGAACATCACGCACGGGGTGCCGCCGTACGTCTGGAGCGTCGACTTGGGCACCATGCCCCCCGGCATCGCCCTGAACCCCGTCACCAACGGCATCTCGGGCGTCCCGACCACCGCCGGGGTCTACCCGGTGGTGATCCGGGTCGTCGACTCGGCCGGCGAGACCGGCACCCGGCTGATCACCCTGGTGGTCAACAAGGCGCCGCTCCTGGGCTTCCCGGCGCCGCCGCTGGGTGAGGTCGACGCCCCCTACTCCGACCAGCTCAACGTGATCGGTGGCACCGGGCCGTTCACCTGGTCGCTGCCGGCCGGGTCGCTACCGCCCGGGCTGATCCTCGATGCCACGACCGGCCTGCTGTCCGGCCGGCCGACGGCGGTCGGCGCGTTCCCGTCGACGGTCCGGGTGACCGACGCCAATGGCTTCGCCGCCGAGCAGGCGATCCGGATCCTGATCCAGCCCAAGAGCGTGGCCACCCTGAGCGTGTCCACGAACGCCACGTTCTTCGGCAACTCGGTGCAGTTCCAGGTCATCGTCGGCCCCGGCGTCGCCGAGGGCAGCGTCACGCTCATCGACGAGCTGCCCAACGGGGTGGAGACCCCCCTGGGCACCTTCCCGCTGACCCTCAACGTGGCCACCTTCCAGATCTACGTGCCGGCGTTCGGGCACAACCAGTTCCGGGCGCAGTACGACGGGACCGGCCCGCTGGGCGAGTCGGTGTCCAACGAGGTCGTCATCGAGGTCTCGGCCGCACCCCGCCAGGTGGTCATCGACCAGTTCGCGCAGTCCGGCATCGGCGGCATCAACGACCAGTTCGTCTCGATCGTGAACGGCACGGCGATCAACCTGCCGATCGCCGGGTTCAAGGTGGAGGCACCCGGTGGGCTGTCCATCACCATCCCGGGCAGCGCGCGGCCACTGCCGCCCAAGCGGGGCTACCTGATCGCCGCCAGCGACTACTCCCTGTTCAACATCCAACCCGACCTCATCGTCCCCAGCCTCGGCCAGGGCGGTTTCCGGCTTGTCGCACCGGATGGGGCGGACACCGTCACCGACCGGGCGGGCTCGACGGCGGGCTTCTCCGAAGGCCCACCACTGCCCGCCTTCAACTCGCCGCCATTCGTCCCCTTCGCCTGGAACCGACTGCGGATCGGGGGCAACCTGAAGGACACCGCCAACAACGTGGCCGACTTCCGACTCGTCGCCACGGTAATCGGGCCGATCAACGGGGTTCCGTCCACACTCGGCAGTCCCTCACCGCAGAACACGCTGGGCACCTACCAGCAGAACGCCGCGGTGCAGTCGACGCTGTTCGACCCGAACGTGGCCGTGTCGGCCGCGCCGAACCGGGTCCGCACCGCGAACAGCCTGGTGATCCGGCGGACGCTCACCAACAGGTCGTCCGCGCCGATCACCCAGGCGCGGATCCGGATCACGTCGCTGAGCGCGCTGAACGGCGCGCCGTACCCCGGTGGGTCGTCGCCGCAGGTGCATTCCAACCTGCGGTTGGTCAACCCGACAAACGCGACCACGTCGATCACCATCAGTGACGGCCGGACGTTGCTGGTGCGCAACCTGGCGATGGACACGCCAGCCACCAGCCCGCCGGGTGGCGGTTTGGGCACCACCCTGACGATCCCCATCGACCTGGGTGGGCTCGCACCGGGTGCGTCGATCCACATCGCGTTGAGCTTCGCGGTGGACACCCCCGGGTCGTGGTGGGTGGCGTACGACGTGGACGCCATCGGCGGGGGCGTGGTCCCGACGGTGGCGCCATCGGCGAAGGGCACCAAGGCGACCAAGCAGCGCGCGGCGGACGCCAAGCGGCTGAAGGAGTCGCAGAAGGTGACGATCGACAGCGGCACCTTCCGCTGACGCTCACCGAATAGGGGTGCGGGTGGCGCGTCACGACGAGCGCCACCCGCACCGTGCCGTTGCCCATGATCGTTGAGCAGACGATGAGCGGGGAGATCATGCCGACACCCGGACGAGGCGTCTACGGGCTGCGGGTGCACGGGCTGGACGAGGTGTCCGAGCTGCCTCCGGCCGAGGGCGCGGCCCTCGGGTGGCCCGCCGTGCGGGTCGGCCAGGTGGACGTGCCGCCACCACCGCCGGTGCCGCTGGACGACCGGCGGGGCACCCGGATCCTCGCCGACGGGCGCACCCTCGCCGTGGACCGACTGCGCGGCACCGCCACCTTCTACGGGCCGCCGCTCGCCCCGGACGTGCTGGCCCACCCGTACCTCGCGCCGGTGGCGACCACCGTCAACAGGTGGGCCGGTCGGGAGACGTTCCACAGTGGCGCGTTCGTGCTCGCCGGCCGGGCCTGGGCGGTGCTCGGCCCGCGTACCGCGGGCAAGAGCAGCCTGCTCGCCGCCCTGGCCGCCCGGGGCGTGCCGATCCTGACCGACGACATCCTGGTCGTCGACGGCGCCGACGCCCTCGCCGGCCCGCGCTGTGTCGACCTGCGGCAGCCGGTGCCCGGGGCGAGCCTGCCCACCCGACCGGTCCGGTCCGGCGACCTGCTGCGGGTGGGGCTGCCGCCGATCGCGTCCCGCGTCCCGCTGGGCGGTTGGCTGTTCCTGCGCTGGGGCGCCGCGGTCACCCTGACCCGGCTGCCCGGCGCCGCCCTGCTGGCCCGGCTCGCCCGCCAGCGGTCGTTCGGGCAGTTGCCCTCCGACCCGGCCGCGCTGCTGTCGCTCGCCGCCCTGCCGGCGTGGGAGCTGACCCGGCCGCGCGACTGGGTCGCCCTCGCCGACACCCACCGGCTGCTCGCCGACACCGTCGTCGCCACCTCGGCCGTGGGAGCGACCCGGTGAGCGCCCGGCCGGAGGCGGTGCGCTGCCTGAGCCTCGACAGGGCCGCGGTCGGCGTCACCGCCGCACTTGCCGACCGGGGGGTGCAAGCCGTCCTGCTCAAGGGGGCCGGGCTGGCCCGCCGGCTGGGCCAGGAGGGGCACCGGGTCTACACCGACATCGACCTGCTGGTCACCCCCGCCTCCTTCGACCTCGCGCAGCGGGCGCTTGCCGACCTCGGCGGTACCAGCGCGCTCCCGGAGGGGCGGCCGGACCACCGGTCGCACTGGTACGAGCGCCCCTGGCGGATGCCCGGCCCGCTGGCGCTCACCGTCGACCTGCACCGCGGTTTTCACGGGGTCGCCGACGCGGAGGCGTTGTGGACCGGGCTGTGGGGCTCGGCGGAACGGATCAGGTTGGCCGGCGGCGTGGTCACCGTGCCGGATGAGGTGGGCGCCGCCCTGCTGGTCGCCCTGCACGCCGCCGCGCCGGGCCTCTCCGAGCGGCCGCGTGCCGACCTGCTGCGGGCGCTTGAGGTCTTTCCCGTCGGCACCTGGCGAGCGGCGGCCGACCTCGCCGCGCTGACCGGAGCGCTGCCGTCGTTCGCGCTCGGCCTACGCCTGACCGCGGCGGGCGCGACCCTGGCCGACACGCTGGCCCTGCCCAGGCAGGGCACGCCGGCGCTGTGGCTGCGGGCTCACCGCGCCTCGCCCGCTGCCCTGACGATCGCGCAGCTCGCCGAACTGCCCACCGTGGTCGACCGGCTGCGGCACCTCGGCCCGCGGCTGATCCCGACGCCCGCGTCGATGCGGCACGACAGCCCGCTGGCCCGACGTGGCCCGGTCGGGTTGCTGCTGGCGCACCTCGGCCGGCTGGCCCGCAACGCCGGACGACTCCCGGCCGCGCTGGGCGAGGTCCGCGCGGCCCGGCGCGGCGGTCGCGGCTGACCGCTGGCTGGTTCACACAGTCAACCCGCCCGGCGGCACCTGTCGTCCCGTCCGGCCGACGGGGTCGGTCAGGGCCGCTCGACCAGCAGCCCGTGCCCGCGCAGGTCCGCCAGGAACGCGGCCACGTCGGCTCGGGCCCGCTCCCGGTCCACCGGGGCGGTCTCCACGAGGGCCGTGACCAGCTCGGCACTTGTGGCGCCGGTCGCGAGTCTTCGCCACAGCAGCGCGCCGGTGGCATCCAGCCCGAAGTAGACCGAGTTGCGGGTGTCCAGCACGACCACCTCGTCACCGGCGACCCGCCAGGCCACCCGGTCCGGGTCGACCCGGTGCACGATCTCCTGCTCTGTCACGATGTGACCTCCACGTCGATGTCGGAACGCTCCGGCCGGCGGGCGGAGTCGGGCGGGTTGGCGGCCAGCCAGAGCTGTTGGACCAGGCTGGCGGTGCCACCGGGGATCGGCCAGTGCGACCAGAGCGCCCGGAGTGCCTCCGTGTCCACAACTCCTCGTCGACCCCGGAGCCGTCCCAGGAGCTGACGAACTCCCGGGTCGGCGTCCGGAAGAACACCTCGAGAAAGCGGGCCTTGCGGCGCGGTGCGGTGACCTCGGCCGGTAGGGCGCCCTGGACGATCTCCGACAGCAGCCGGTCCCGGCCGATGTTCCGGTGGCCGCCGTAGCGCAGCGTCAGCGCGGCCAGGAATCCCTCGTCGAGCAGCGGCTGGATCGCGGTCGCCCGGTGCTCGGCGGCCAGCTCGGTCAGCGCCGAGCAGGTCGTTCGCAGGTCCCGCCGCCGGGTGTGCCAGGCGACCCGCTGGCGCAGGCGGCGCGGTTCTTCGCCACAGCAGCGCGCCGGTGGCATCCAGCCCGAAGTAGACCGAGTTGCGGGTGTCCAGCACGACCACCTCGTCACCGGCGACCCGCCAGGCCACCCGGTCCGGGTCGACCCGGTGCACGATCTCCTGCTCTGTCACGGTGTGACCTCCACGTCGATGTCGGAACGCTCCGGCCGGCGGGCGGAGTCGGGCGGGTTGGCGGCCAGCCAGAGCTGTTGGACCAGGCTGGCGGTGCCGCCGGGGATCGGCCACTGCGACCAGAGCGCCCGGAGAGCCTCCGCGTCCACAAACTCCTCGTCGGCGCCCGAGCCGTCCCAGGATCGGACGAACTCCCGGGTCGGCGTCCGGAAGAACACCTCGAGGAAGCGGGCCTTGCGGCGCGGCGCGGTGACCTCCGCCGGCACGGCTCCCTGGACGATCTCCGCGAGCAGCCGGTCCCGGCCGACGTTCCGGTGGCCGCCGTAGCGCAGCGCCAGCGCCGCCAGGAAACCCTCGTCGAGCAGCGGCTGGATCGCGGTCGCCTCGTGCTCGACGGCCAGCGCGGCCAGGGCCGAGCAGGTCATCCGGAGGTCCCGCCGCCGGGTGTGCCAGGCGATCCGCTGCCGCAGGCGGCTCGGCTCGGCACGCTGCTCCGCGCGCTGCGCCCGATACGCCTGGCGGGCGACTGTCGGCCGCAGCCAGGCAAACATCTCCGCCGGCCCCTGCCGGGTACGCGCGGCGTGCCGCAGCCACCAGAGCCGGCCGCGCAGCGAGGACGCCTGTGGACGACGCCACCCGGCCAGGATCTGGTCGCCGCCGGCGCCGGTGAGCAGCGATCCGCCGGCCGCCAGCTCGGCGATGGGCAGGTGCAGGTGCAGGTTGACCGGGTGGACCACCCCGTGGCGGTGCAGCAACCGGCGAGCCACCGGCCCGACCAGGTCCAGGTCGTCGTCGGCCCGCAGGATCTGCCACGACCCGCCGACCCCCAGCGCCCCGATCACCAGTTGCTGCCAGTCCGACTCGTCGGCCCGGGGTGCCCCGGTGAACCGCCAGGTGACCGGGACCGGGTCGGGCAACCCCTCCCGGCGGGCCGCCCGGACGGCCACCGCCAGGATCAGCGACGAGTCCAGCCCACCGGAGAAGCTCACCACACACGGTGGGCGGGTCAGGCCGGCCAGCACCGCGGCGTCGAGCGCGCCCAACGGATCCGGCACGCCGGCCGGCACCTGCCGACGCGGCGGTGGCGGGCCGACACCGAGCAGCGTCCCGGTGGCGAGGTCGAACGGTGTCGGACGGAGCATGTCGTACCTCAATCGCGTTTCAGGGCGCCGCGGCCGGCGGCGACCCGCAGCGCCCCCGCGAAGGCCCAGCTCGACAGCGGCACCAGGAGTGCGGTGGCACCGAGCAGCGCCACGGCCGACCAGGCCCAGTCGCCGCCGGCCAGCGCGGCGCGCAGGCCGTCCAGGGCGATCCGGCTGGGCAGCACGGCGGTCAGCTCCGGCAGCGGCCCGGGGAGTTCGGAGACCGGGAAGTACGTGCCGGACACGAAGGTGAGCCCGACGACGAACAGTCGGGCGGCGGCGTCGCCGTGCCCGACGGCGACGGTGAACGCCGCGAGGGCGATGCCGATGCCCAGCACCGACGCGGTGCCGGCGATCAGCAGCACCGCGACTCCCCACCAGTCGGCCCGGTCGGTGCGCAGACCGAGCACGGAGCCGAGGATCGCCAGGTAGACGACTGAGCGCAGCAGGGCGAACAGGAACGGGTAGCCGGCGGTCCCGATGGCCAGCACGGTGACCGGCACGGGTTGGGCGGCGAGCACCTCAAGTGTCCCCCCGCGCTGTTCGCGGATCACCCGGCCGGTCAGCTGCGTGGTGGCGGCCTGCAGGACGAGCAGAAAGGTGATGCCGACCGCCACGAAGTCGAAGTAGCTGGGCGAGTGGGCGAGGTCGGTGCCCGAGGAGGGGGTGAGTACCCGGGAGATGAACAGGAAGACGACAAGGTTCACCACCCCGAAGGCAAGGTCCAGCAGCAGCGGCAGCCGGAACTGCCGGGGGTCGCCGAGGTCACGGCGGACCAGGGCGAGGATCATCGCGACACCACTGGCGCCGGCGGCTCGGCGATCGACGGGTCGACGGGTGGTCGCGGCCGGCGTGGTCGGCGTCGTCATCGGGTGGCCGTGAGGGTCAGGGCGGACTGGCACCGGTCGCGGTCGTCGGCGAGGTGCGAGGCGATCACGCAGGCCAGCTCGGGCCGCCGGTCGAGCGCCTGCCACAACAGCAGCCGCGACCGCTCGTCGAGGGAACGGCCCGGCTCGTCGAGCAGCAGGAGCGCGGGCTCGGCGACGAGAGCCCGCGCGATGCTGACCCGGGCGCGCATTCCGGCCGAGCACCGCTGCACGGGGACGGTGGCGTAGCCAGCCAGGTCCAGTTCGGCCTCGACGCGGGCGACGGCCGCGCGGACGGCTCGCCGGGGCAGCCGGAGCCGGGCGACGAGGGCCACGTTCTCCCGCGCCGACAGTTGCTCGTAGAGGCCCTGCTCCGGGGCGAGGCAGACAGCGGTCAGGCGTCGGGCGGGCAGTGAGCCGACCGGGTGGCCGCCGACGGTGGCCTGTCCGGCGCTGAGGGTCAGCGTGCCGGACAGGCACCGCAGCAGCGTGGTCTTGCCGGATCCGTTGTTGCCGCCCAGGAACACCCGGGCACCGACCGGGACGTCGAGGTCCAGGTCGGTGAAGATCACTCGACGACCGAACCGGCGCTGTGCCCGGCGGATCGTGAGCAACGGCGGTCCTCCCACGATGGCGGGCGGTGACGGGTCAGAGCGAACCGTCGCCGCCGCCACCCAGGCCGTCGTCCGGGCCGACGGTGCCGCCCTTGGTCAACTCGGCGAGAGTGCCCAGGCGCTGGATCGTCGGCGGGCGGTAGTCCGAAGGGGCCGTCTGGGCTGTGTCCAGCTCGTGGTGCGCTGTCATCGGTTCTCCTACTCGTATCGGTGTCGAACCAGCATAAACGGTCATCTCGCGCTTTCGGTCGATAACACGTCTCGGTGGTTTATCCGTCGCAATAGAGTGAGAACCATTCAATAGCGGATCAGTTCACCAGGAGCAGCGCGCCGACCGCCGCGACCGTGGCGGTCACCGCGAGCAGCGTGCTGGTCAGCACGAACCGCCGCATCGGCACCGCCACCCCGGCCGCCCGGCACCGCTCGAACCACAGCAGCGTGGCCAGCGACGCCCAGGGGACGGCCAGCGGGCCGACGTTGGTGCCGATCAGCAGCGCCAGCAGGCGGGTGTGATCGCCCGGCGGCAACACCGACTCACCGGCCAGGTAGGCGGGCAGGTTGTTGACCAGGTTGGCCAGCACCGCGCCCGTGCCGCCCGCGCGCAGCTCGCCGAGCGTGCCGCCGTGGGTACCGAGCAGGCTGCCGACCAGGTCGTCCAAACCGTGCTGACCGATGGTCTGCACCACCAGGAACAGGCCGACGACGAAGAGCAGCAGCCGCACCGGCACCAGCTTCGGGCGCAGCGTGGCGGGGGAGCGGACGACGAACCCGACGAGCACCAGCGCGAGCGCGACGGCGGAGGCGAGACCGATCTCCACCCCGGCGAGGATGCCGGCGACGAAGAGCAGACAGCCGGCGAGCGCGACGCGGTGCAGCACCGGATCCGGCGGCACATGCCGGGCCGGCGGTACGAAACGCCCGCCGGCCGGCCGGTCCCGCCGCCACCACGCGTACCAGAGCAGCGCCATGGTGACCGCCACGGCGGCGAGCTGCGGCAGCGCCATCCGCTCGGCGTAGGCCAGCGGCGTCAACCCGACCCGGTCGGCGGCCAGCAGGTTCGTCAGGTTCGACACCGGCAACAGCAGGCTCGCGGTGTTCGCCAGCCAGACCGTGGTGACCGCGAGCGGGGCGGCCGGGACGCGCAGGTTGCGGGCCAGCGCGAGCAGCACGGGGGTGAGCAGCACGGCTGTCGTGTCGAGGTTGAGCACGAGGGTGGTCAGCGTGGCGAGGCCGCCGCAGAGCAGGAACAGCGCCGCCCACCTGCCCCGGGAGGCGATGGCCAGTCGGCTGGCCAGCACGTCGAAGACGCCGGCCACGGCGGTCAGTTCGGCGAGCACGATCACCGTGCCGAGGAAGAGCAGCAGCGGCAGGATCCGGTGCAGGGTGGCGGTGGTCTCCGCCCGGGGCAGCAGCCCACTCAGCGCGCAGGCGGCGCCGAGGACGGCGAGGACGACCGCCACCAGATCCAGCGGGTGGGGCCGCCAGCGCGTGGTCGGTTCGGGCGGGGCTGCGGTCGTCACGTCTGACCACGTTCGCACAGCGTCCGGCCGGCGGCGTCGCCGCCCCCGCTGGGGTGACGAGCCGCACCGTTGGCGGCCCGTCGCCCTGCCCGTTGAAGCGGAGCAAAGGTGAACTCGGGGGCGGCCGGGGTGAAACAGCGCGGTGGACAACCGTCTACCGCTGCCATAGCGTCCAACGGGTATGCGGAGGACCCTGCCGGCCGTTGCGACGGCCCTGTTGCTCGCCCTGACGTCCTGTGCCACATCCGGGCCGGCGGGCCCGTCGCGCGTCGGGTCGCCGGCCGCCACCCCGGCCGCTTCCCGCCAGGACGCCGCCCAGGCCGAGCAGACTATGGCCAGCCTGCGCCGGGTCGACGACCTGCCGCTGTACGAGATGACGTACGTCGGGGCATACGACCCGACGGTGGGGACCGACGCGGCCCCGCCCAGTCCGTTCGGCTGCTCGCTGTTCGTCGCCGCCGGTGACCCGGCGCGGCCGTTGTTCGCCCGCAACTTCGACTGGGACGCCAACCCGGCGCTGGTGCTGCGGACCGACCCGCCGGACGGCTACGCGGCCGTGTCGCTCGTCGACATCTCCTACCTCGGGGTCGGCGCGGACCCGGCCGGTGACCGTCGGCTGCTCGACGCGCCGCTGCTGCCCTTCGACGGCATGAACGAGCGGGGCCTCGCCGTGGGGTTGGCGGCGGACGACGCGGCGACCGCCCGCCCGGTCGCGGGCAGACCCACTGTCGGTTCGGTGCGGATCCTGCGGTTGGTGCTGGACCGGGCCGCGACGGTCGACGAGGCCGTTGCCGTGTTCACCCGGCACAACCTCGACTTCGACGGAGGGCCGCCGCTGCACTACCTGCTGGCCGACGCGTCCGGCGCATCCGCCGTGGTCGAGTTCGTGGACGGGGAGATGCGGGTGGAGCGGGGCACGGGTGGCTGGCAGGCGCTCACGAACGTGCCGGTCGCAGGGGTGCCCGAGCAGCGCCGCCGGGAGGACCGCCGGTACGGGCAGATCGCCGCCGTGCTCACCGACGCGGGCGCGGTGGTGGACGCCGACGCGGCGCACCGCATCCTCGCCGCCGTTCGGCAGGGGCATACCCGTTGGTCGGTGACGTACGGCCTGCGCAGCGGTGAGGTTCGACTGATCACCGCGGGCGGTGGCGAGCGCCGTTACCAGTTGGCCGTGCCCTGACGCGCGTACCCCCTGGGAACGTGGACGGGCCCGGCCCTGCGGATTCGAGGGCCGGGCCCGGTGTCGTGCTTGGTGCCTACCAGCCCAGGTAGCTGGGCTGGGTCTGCACGTTGAGCTCGTTGTAGCGGGTCAGCTTGGCCGACCAGGTCCGCCAGTCGTTCAGCTCCAGGACGTCCAGGCCCTTGACCATGTCGTTGGAGTAGATGTGGCCGTTGTAGTAGTACGCGGACCAGGTGCCACCGCCGACGAACGTGTCCGCCGAGAGCGGGCCCCGCTCCCAGAAGGCGATCTCCTTCGGGTTGGCCGAGTCGGTGAAGTCCCAGACCGAGATGCCGCCCTGATACCACGCCTGGACCATGATGTCGCGGCCGAGCACCGGCACCAGCGAGCCGTTGTGCGCCACGCAGTTCTCGGTGTCGGCGTTGACCCGGGGGATCTTGTAGTAGCTGCGGAAGGTCATTGCCCGGGCGTCACCGCGGCCGGCGATGTCGTAGATGGCGTCCGCGCCCCGGTTGGGGCCGATGGCCTCGTTGCAGGTCGCCGCCCCGCCGCCACCCAGCTCGTCGGTGAAGACCACCTTGGTGCCGGAGTTGTTGAAGGTGGCCGAGTGCCAGAACGCGAAGTTGACGGTGTCCCGGACCCGGTTGATGACCCGGGGCGCCTCCCGGTTCTTGATGTCGAGCAGGATGCCGTCACCCATGCAGGCGCCGGCGGCCAGGTCCTTCGACGGGTAGGCGGTGATGTCGTGGCACCCGGTCGTCGCCGAGCCGGTCCCGCTGCCGGGGAAGCCGCCGTCCGGGAAGAGGTTCGGCGTCGCGACCACTGCCGCGTCGGTCGGCTTCTTCACCGGAACCTTGACGATGGAGATGGAGTCGTGCGGCGGCTGGCAGTCCGGGAACTCGGCTCGCGGGCTGTACGACGAGACGTACAGGTAGATGGCCTTGCGGTCCTTGCCCGGCACCAGGGTGTGGGTGTGCGAGCCGCAGGCCGTCTCGACGGACTTGATGTAACGCGGGTTGGCCTTGTCCCTGATGTCGAAGACCTTGATGCCCTCCCACGAGCCCTTCTCGGTCGGTGCCCCCGGGGTGCTGTTGCAGGAGTCGTCGCTGCGGGGCGAGTCGGTGGAGAGGAAGAGCAGGTCGCCGTGCACGGAGATGTCGTTCTGCGACCCCGGGCAGAGCACCCGGGCCGTGACCGTCGGGGCGCTGGGCCGCGAGATGTCGTAGATGACGAAGCCGTTGTAGTTGCCGGCGAACGCGTACCTGCCCTGGAAGGCGATGTCGCTGTTCGTCGCGTCCAGGGGGGCGACCTTCGGCACGTTGGCGATCTGCCGCAGGTTGGGGCTGCTGACGATCTCGTCGACGCCGGGGATCGCGGTGGCGGTGGGGGCCGACGGCGGCGCCACCTGGGCGTTGCTCGCCGGAGCGACGAGCGCGCTGGCGACGAGGACCCCGGTCGTGGCGAGCGCCACGACGCGCAGGTGTCGTGGCCGTGGCATGTGGAGTTTGATCATCGGCGAGGCCCTTCGCAAGGGGGAGATGATTGTCGACACCTTACCGTCCGACGAAGAACGTCGATGTGATGCGGGTCACATTGAAGTGCCTCCGTCAATGGATAGCATCGCGATGACCTCGACTCCAGGGAGTGGCCCATGACTGATCGGCGCGCAAGGACCCTGGCGGCCGTCACACTGGCGCTCCTGCTCGCGCTCGTGACAGTCGTCGTGAGCCGCGCCGGGAGCGACGCCCCGACCGGCGCCGCCCGGTCGGCCACCGCACCCGCCACCCCCACCTCGCCGACGGCCGCCCCGGTCCCCACCGACCTGACCGTCATCGCCCCCGGCCGCCCGGGAGAGGCCGCCGCCACCCGCCCGGCCCACGAGGTCCGCGACGCCGGCCCCGCGCCGCACAACTCGCTGGACGTCGTGTTCGTCCGGATGATGATCCCGCACCACGCGCAGGCCCTCGCGATGGCGGAACTCGCCACCGACCGCGCCGCCGACCCCGACATCCGCGCCCTCGCCGAGCGCATCCGGGCCAGCCAGGGACCGGAGATGGGCATGATGCGGGGCTGGCTGCAGACCCGCGGCCTACCGGCGGAGGTCGAGGGCCACGACCACGGCGCCATGCGCGGCATGCAGTCACCCGAGGCGATGCGGCAGCTCGCCGCCAGCCGTGGCCCCGACTTCGACAGGCTCTTCGTGCGGATGATGACCGCGCACCACCAGGGCGCCATCGAGATGGCCACCAACCTGCTCACGGTCGGTTCCGACCTCACGCTCAACGAGTTCGCCACCTCGGTCGCCACCGAACAGACCGTCGAGATCGACCGGATGCGCGAGGTCCTCGGCCACTGACCCGCGAGGACCGGGCGCGAATCGGTCCGGTCGAGGCGCGAGAACCCGTCGACCGGCACGTACGCTGGGTGACCGTGGAACGCACGATGTTCGGTCGCCCGCTGCGCGGCGTCGCCTTCGACGTGGCCGTATCCGTCGTGGTGGCCCTCATCGGAGTGGCCGGCGCGGCGAACCTGGCGGGCGGGTGGGCGGCCGCGCTCGTCTGTCTGGGGATGGCCGCGGCGCTGCTGTTCCGCCGCGCGCACCCGGGCGCGGTGACCGTGGTGATCACCGCGCTCGGCCTGGTGCAAGTGATCGCCAGGTGGGGGCCGCTGCCGTTCGACGTCGCCGTCCTGATCGCGCTCTACAGCGTGGTGAAGTACGGCGAGCGGCTGCGCGCCGCGGTGCTCGCCGGCGCGGCCGCCGCGGTGGGGGTGGTGCTCGCCGCCGTGCAGACCCCGGGCGTCATCACCTGGTGGGTGACCGCCCTGTGGTACGCGCTTGTCACCGGCGCGGTGTGGCTCGTCGCGCTGAACGTGCGGACCCGCCGGCTCTACGTGCTCAGCCTGGAGGAACGGGCCACCACCCTGGAACGTGAACGGGAGGCCGAGTCCCGGGCGGCGGTCGCCGAGGAGCGCACCCGGATCGCCCGGGAGCTGCACGACGTCGTCGCCCACAGCCTGGCGGTGATGATCGTCCAGGCCGACGGCGCCCGGTTCATGCTCGACCGGGACCCCGCGCAGGCCCGCACCGCCGTGAAGGTGGTCGCCGACACCGGCCGGTCGGCGCTGGAGGAGATGCGCCGGTTGGTGGGCGTCCTGCGCGACGCCGGCCCGTCCGGCGGCGACGGGCTCGTGGCGGCCGCCGACCCGGAGCACCGGCGTCTGGCGCTGGCCGAGCTGCCCGACCTGCTGGCCCGTTTCGGTGACGCCGGGCTGCGCATTCGCAGCACCGTCACCGGTGAGCAGCCGGCCCTGCCGCCGGGGTTGGAGCTGACCGTCTACCGGGTGGTGCAGGAGGCGCTGACGAACGCGCTCAAGCACGGCGGCGTCGGCGCCGGCGTCGAGGTCGACCTGACCCACACCGCCGAGGCCGTCGTGGTCCGGGTGCGCGACGACGGTCGGGGTCGCCCGCTGGTCAGCCCGACGCCGTCCGGCGGTCACGGTCTGCTCGGCATGCGGGAGCGGGTGACGGTGTACGACGGCAGCCTCACCGCCGGCCCGCGGCCGGCCGGGGGCTGGCAGGTCGAGGTTCGGCTACCGCTACCGTCGGGGCCGGCAACGGAGGTGATCGCGGCATGACGGTCCGGGTGGTGATCGTGGACGACCAGGCGCTGGTCCGCGCCGGGTTCCGGATGGTGCTGGACTCCCAGCCCGATCTCGAGGTGGTCGGGGAGGCGATCGACGGCGCGGACGCCCTGCGGGTGCTGGCCCGTACCGAGGCCGACGTGGTCGTGATGGACATCCGGATGCCGACAATGGACGGGGTGGAGGCGACCCGCCGGCTCTGCGCCGAACGGCCCGAGGGCCCGCCCCGGGTGCTGGTGCTGACCACCTTCGACACCGAGGCGGACGCGTTCGCGGCGCTCCAGGCCGGGGCGAGCGGGTTCCTGCTCAAGAACGTCCCGCCGGAGGAGCTGTTGGCCGCGATCCGGGTGGTGGCCCAGGGTGACTCGGTGGTGGCCCCGTCGATCACCCGGCGGTTGCTGGACCGGTTCGCCGGGCAGCTCGGCGCCGCCCCGAGCGCGGACCCGCGCCTCACGCGGCTCACCGACCGGGAACGGGAGGTGCTGCTGCTTGTCGCGCAGGGCCTGTCCAATGCGGAGATCGCCGCCCGGGTGCACGTGGCCGAGGCGACGGTGAAGACCCACGTCGGTCGGATCCTGGCCAAGCTCCAGTTGCGCGACCGGGTCCAGGCGGTGGTCCTGGCGTACGAGAGCGGGCTTGTGACACCTGGCGGATGACGCCGCGTACGACCTGGGTCGTAGCCGGCGAGGGGCGCACCGCGACCCGGGGCGCACGCACGTCGAGCGCGTAGGTGGAGATCAACCGACCGGCTCCGGCCATAGCGTCGGAGGGGTCCGATCCGCCACCTGCACCGGGAGCCCCGCATGATCCGCCTGACCCTGCGCTCGTTGCGTGCCGAGGCGCTGCGCATGCTGCTCTCCGCGCTGGCCGTCGTGCTCGGTGTCGCGTTCGTCGCCGGCACGATGATCTTCGTCGACGGGATGCGCGCCGGGGCGTACGAGCGGGCCGGCACCTTCGACCGGCACACCGACCTGGGTGTCTACTCGGCCGGTAAGGAGTTGCTGGCCCCGGCCCTGGTCGACCGGGTGGCCGCGGTCGACGGGGTGGCCGCGGCGGCCGGTGAGCTGACGAACACCGCCGGGATCGTCGGCGCCGACGGCCGTCCGGTGCTCGGCTTCACCATGCTCGTGGCCATCCCCACCGAGCAGGCTCTGCGCTCGTACGACGTGGTCGCCGGCCGACTGCCCGACCGGCCCGGGGAGGTGGTGCTCGACGCGCCGACGGTGGCCGAGGAGGGCTTCGCCCTCGGCGCCGAGGTCCGGGTCGGCGGCCGTGGCGGCGCGGCCCGCCCGTACACCCTGGTGGGCACCGTCGACGTGGCCGGCACCGTCCGTGATGTGGGGGGCCCGTTCGTCGGCCTGGTCGGGCCGGACGCGTTGGCCCTCACCGGCGAGCGGGGCTACGGCCGCGTCCTGGTGGCGGTCCAGCCGGGCGCCTCCGTCGCGGCGGTGACCGAGCGGGTACGTGCCATCGCTGGCGGCGAAGCCACCGTGAAGAGTCGTCAGCGGATCCTCGACGAGGCCGTCGAGGAGGCGGTCCGCAACGCGGACCAGTTCCGGATGCTGCTGTTGATCTTCGTGGGGGTCGCCGTGGTGGTGGCCGGCTTCGTGATCGCCAACACCTTCGCGATCGTGCTGGCACAGCGCACCCGGCGCACCGCGCTGCTGCGCCTGGTCGGCGCCACCCGGGGGCAGGTCTTCCGCGCCGCCCTGCTGGAGTCGGCGGTGCTCGGGCTTGTCGCCTCCGCGCTCGGGGTGCTGCTCGGGGTGGCCCTCGCCGGCGGGATGAGGCTGCTGATGTCCCGACTGGACGTGCCGGTCACCGGTGGCCTGACCGTGACCGGTGCGACGGTGCTGACCGGCCTGCTGCTGGGTACCGCGCTCACCGTGTGCGCCGCCCTGCTCCCGGCCTGGCGGGGCACGCGGATCGCTCCGGTGGCCGCGCTCACCGACGCGGCGGTGCAGCCGAGCCGGGGGGCTGGTTGGGTTCGGTTGACCTTCGGCGCGGTGGTGCTGGCCGTCGGTGTGGCCGCCCTGGCCGGCGCCGCCAGCGCCGGTCAACTGCTGCTGGTGGCCGTCGGCGGGGTGCTGGCCTTCTTCGGGATCGTGCTGTTCGGGCCGGTGCTCGTCCCGGCGCTGGCCCGGGTGTTCGGCTGGCCGGCACGTCGTGTGCTCGGGGCGGTCGGCGCGCTGGCGGTGGCCAACACGGTCCGTAACCCGCGGCGGGTGGCCGCGACCGCCACCGCCCTGGTGATCGGGATCGGACTGGTGTCGGCCTTCCTGGTCGGCGGACGCAGCACCAAGGACGGCATTGAAAGCAGCGTGGATGCCCAGATCGGGACGGACTTCATTGTCGTTGGAATCGGTCAGGACCTGCCTGCCGCGCTCGCCGGTGAGCTTGCCGCCCGCCCCGAGTTGGGGGTGGTGCACGAGCAACGCAGCACTGTCGTCGCCGACGTCGAGATCCGGGCGGCCCACCCGGCGTTGGTCGGCCGCACGCTGACCGGGGTGCTGGCCGGTGGCGCCGATCGGCTCGGGCCGGGGCAGGTGCTTGTGCACCGGGAGTTGGCGCAGGCACGAGGCTGGCAGGTCGGCTCCTCGGTGACAGTCGGGGGCCGGTCGTTCCGGGTGGCCGCCGTCGTCACCGACGACTCGGCCGGCAACGGTGCGCCGGCGGGCTACGTCATCGACATGGCCGACACGGACTTCACCGCACTCTTCCCTGGTCAGCGGGGCGTCCTGGCTGAGATCGACCCCGCCGCCGGGGTGAGCGCCGAGCGGGCCGGGGACGCGATCGAGGAGGTGCTGGACAGCTACCCGACGGTGAACCTGATGGACCAGGGCGCGTACAAGAAGATGCTCACCGGCACCGTGGACATGGTGCTCGCCCTCGTCACCGCGCTGCTCGGCCTGGCCGTGGTGATCGCCCTGGTCGGCGTGGCGAACACGCTGAGCCTGTCGGTGGTCGAGCGAACCAGGGAGAACGCCGTGCTGCGGGCGGTCGGGCTCACCCGAGGCCGGATGCGGGCGGTGCTCGCCGTCGAGGCGGTGCTGATGGCGCTTGTCGGTGCGGTGCTCGGGGTCGGGTTGGGCACCGGCGTCAGCGCCTCCGCGATGGCGCTGCTTGCCCGCCTCAATGAGAACTTCCACGTGGTGCTGCCGTTCGGCCAGCTCGGGTTGATCCTCGGCGTCGCGGTGCTGGCCGCCCTCCTGGCCTCGGTGCTACCGGCCCGCCGGGCGCTGTCCCGCCCGGTCGTCGAGGCGCTCGCCGACCAGTGACCGTCTGCGCCGCCGCGGTGCCGCCGCTCACGGCGGAACGGACATCCGCCGGCCGGTCCCGCCGTCTTTCCCGGCGGCGGGACCGGCCAGCGGTGCCGGGTCTACAGGCGCTCCACCAGCGGGCCGACGCACCGGTTGCGGGTGTCGAAGACGTAGCGCGCGTGCTGGACCACCAGCTCGTAGTCGAAGCTGTCGTGGTCGGTGACCACCACCACCGCGTCGGCGGCGCGGACCTCCTGCTCGGTGAGGTCGACCACGGTGACCCCGTCCGGGATGTGGTGCGCCTCGGCGTACGGCTCGACCGCGTGCACCTCGGCGCCCAGCCCGCGCAGCCGCAGGGCCACGTCGACCGCGGGGGAGTCGCGCATGTCGCCGGTGTTCTTCTTGTACGCCAGACCGAGCAGCAGCAGTCGGGCGCCGCTGACGGCCCGGCCGTCCCGGTTCAGGCCCCCCATGATCCGCTGCGTGACGTGCTCGGGCATCTCGTGGTTGATGTCGTTGGCCAGCTCGATGAACCGGAACTGCCGGCCGAGGCGGCGCTTGACCTGCCAGGACAGGTAACACGGGTCGATCGGCAGGCAGTGCCCGCCGACCCCGGGGCCGGGCCGGAAGGGCAGGAAGCCGAACGGCTTGGTCTCGGCGGCGTCGATCGCCTGCCAGACGTCGATGTCGAGGTGGTGCGAGAGCATGGTCAGCTCGTTGATCAGTGCGATGTTGACCTGGCGGAAGGTGTTCTCGATCAGCTTGGTCAGCTCGGCCACCTGGGTCGAGCCCACCGGCACGGTGCGTTCCACGAGCCGCTTGTAGAAATCGTCCACCCTGGCCAGCGATACCGCGTCCACGCCGGAGACCACCTTCGGCGTGTTCTCCAACCGCCAGCTCGGGTTGCCCGGGTCGATCCGCTCCGGGCTGTAACCGAGATGGAAGTCACCCGGGCTGCGCAGCCCGCTGGCCGATTCCAACAGGGGGCGCAGCAACTCCTCGGTGGTGCCCGGGTACGTGGTCGACTCCAGGATCACCGTGCACCCCGGGCGGACGTACGGGCCGATGCCCACACCCGCCTGCTCGACGAAGCTCAGGTCGGGGGTGCCGTCGCGCAGTGGGGTCGGCACGGTGATGACACAGATGTCGAAGCCCTCGGCATCGGTGTATTCCGTGCTGGGGTGGTACCGGCCGCTCCCCAACGCGCGGCCCAGCCGGTCGGTCGGGATGTCCTCGACGAACGACTCGCCCGAGGCGAGACGCTTCACCCGGTCGGCGTCGACGTCAAGACCGACGACGTCGAACCCCGCCTCCACCGCGCGCATGGCCAGCGGCAGCCCGACGTACCCCTGACCGATCACGACCAGCTTTTCAGCGTTCACCCGGGCCCCCGCAGCAGATGGTGGATATGACCTGCTGAGGAGCCTAGAGGGGTGTTCGGCGACCCAAGTCCGTTTTGGGGATATCGGGGC
This sequence comes from Micromonospora sp. DT228, assembly GCF_049841595.1. NCBI lineage: Bacteria > Bacillati > Actinomycetota > Actinomycetes > Micromonosporales > Micromonosporaceae > Micromonospora > Micromonospora sp. DT228. The sequence goes on along the minus strand of NZ_JBNCKO010000014.1, from coordinate 18,074 downwards.
TGGTGGGACTATCCGCGCTGGGTGAAACCGGCGTGCTCAGTTGCCTGCCGGCCCCTCCGGAACGGTCGGGCTCTCCGGCGTGGTCGACGTGGGCGCCGACGGCGTGGTCGACGGGGTGCTGGGCGGGGTGCTGGCCGGCACGGTCGTCGTCGGCGTGACCGATGGCGTCGGCGGCTTGATCGTCTGGCTGGGTCGCGTGCTCGGCGTGGCGGAGATCGACGCCGACGGGGAGTTGCCGGGGGCCACCGGCCGGTCGGGACGCGTCGGGCCGCCGGTGGCGATCTGCTCGTTGCCCGCCGGCAGATCCAACGGGCCGCTCGGCTCCACCGCTGGCGGGGTGGTCGGCAGCTTGACCGCCGGATCTTCGCCGGCACTGTGCATCGTGCCCAGTGCCGCGCCGAGCCCGACGAGAGCGACCAGGACGGCCACCGCCGCGCCGACAAGCGGACCCCGCCGTCGCGCCCGCCCGGCCCGGGTCCCATCCGCCACCGCCGCGCCGACCGGACCGTCGCCGCGGGTGCCCGGCCCGGCGTCGCGCAGCGGAACGGCCGCCGCCATCGCGGTGGGCGGTTCGCCGCCGGTGACCGCGGTCCGGGCGGCCTCGGCCATCGCCGCGCCGCTGCTGAAGCGATCCAACGGATCCTTGGCCAGGGCCCGGGACACCAGGGCGCGGACCGCCTCCGGAATCTCGTGCGGCAGCTCCGGCGGCTCGTCGTCGAGGTGCCGCACGGCGACCTGCAGCGGATTGTCGCCGGTGAACGGCGGATTGCCGGTGAGGCAGCAGTAGGTGACCGCGCCCAGCGCGTAGATGTCGGTCGCACCGCTGACCGGTCGCCCGGCGGCCTGCTCGGGGGCCATGTAGAGGGCGGTGCCAGGCACCGCGTTGGTGCTGGTGATGCTGGTGATGTCGAGCGAACGCGCCACGCCGAAGTCCACCAGGACGACCGAGCCGTCCTCGAGCACGAGCAGATTGCTCGGCTTGACGTCGCGGTGCACGATGCCGCCCCGGTGCGCCGCGTTCAGCGCCGCGGCGGCCTGCGCCACGATCGACATCGTCTCGGCCACGTCGAGGCGCCCGGCCGTCTCGATCCGCTTGGACAACGGCTCGCCGGCGACGAACTCCATGACCAGGTAGTCCGCCCGACCCGCGCCGTCGGGCAGGTCGTCCGCGCCGCAGTCGAAGACCTGCACGATGCCGGGGTGCCGCAGTGCCGCCATGATCCGGGCCTCGGCTCGGAACCGGGCGATGAAGTCGGGGTCGGAGACCAGGGTCGGCAGCAGCACCTTGACCGCGACCTGCCGGCCGAGGATGAGGTCCGCGGCTAGCCAGACGTCGCCCATGCCGCCCGTGGCGACACGTTCGTCCAGGCGGTACCGACCGCTGAGCACGACCCCCGATGACAACACCGCAATACCGTACCCAGAGTGGGGCGCGGGAGCGCGACACGGGCTGTCCGCCGAACGAGTGACAACTTCGGCGCATTCGGCTGACCTGTGTGGACACCATGTCGTTGTGACGGTGCGACAACCTGACGTGACGAAAAGTGACATATTTTGGCGCGACGTCGTTCGCCGGTGGCCGAAAGGCGTACCGCGGTCGGGTTTGGGCGCTCTGCTCACGGGCGGTGCAGCCGACACGCCGGCTCGCAGAGTTGATAATTGTCACTCTTCCGTGACAACGTGCCGGCTTGTCGCGTCGGTGGGCCCGTCCTAGCCTTAGCCCGGCTCGGGCTGCCCCGGTCATCTCGACCGTCCGGCGCGCCGAGCCGACGACCCTGGCGTCGGCCCACCAGACACCCCGGCCCGGCGACTCGGTCCGGGTGGGCTCAGATTGGCGGAGGGGCGGTGCGGGGGCGGGTGTTCAGCGGGCGGGCGGTGCGTGCCGCGTGGTCTGCCGCACCGCGGCGGAGCGGGGCGGCGCGAGCCCGGCACGCCACGGGCCGCGGATGACCGCCGAGCTGTCCGACGCGGTCAGCGCGGCGCAGGCGGGAGACGAGGACGCGTTCCGCCTGCTCTACCGCAGCCTCCAGCCGGGCCTGCTGCGCTACCTGACCGCCCTGGTCGGCCCGGATGCGGAGGACGTCGCCTCCGAGACCTGGCTACAGATCTCCCGCGACCTGCCCACCTTCACCGGTGGCGAGTTCCGCGCCTGGACCGTCACGATCGCCCGCAACCGGGCGATGGACCACCTGCGCCGGCTGCGCCGCCGGCCGTCCCTGCCGGTCCCGGTGCACGCGCTCGTCGACCTGGCCAGCGCGGCGGACACCGCCGAGGGCGCCAGCGAGACGATCGGCACCGAGACCGCCCTGGCGCTGATCGCCACCCTGCCTCCCCGCGAAGCCGAAGCAGTCCTGCTGAGGGCCGTGATCGGGCTGGACGCCGGATCCGCGGGCCGGGTGCTGGGCCGCCGGGCCGGTGCCGTCCGGACCGCCGCCCACCGCGGTCTGCGCCGGCTCGCGGCCCTGCTGGAACGGCAGCGCGCGGCCGAGCCGTCCGCCGAGGTCGACGGGGTGCCGCCGCCCCGCGCGGGCGGCAACCCCTCCCTGCGGGCACCGCACGCCGAGCCGGCGGACGGCTGACGTGAGGGGATTCTGGATGAACCCGTTCCGGCGCGTCGACCACGCCGAGACCGAACGGCTGCTCGACGCGGCCCGCGCCGACGTGCGCGCCCCGTCGGACCGGGCGACCCGTGCCGCGTCGCCCGGAGAGGAGGCGGCGTCGTCGCCGGCCCGCGTACCCCCGGCGGATTCGGTGGCCGGTGTGCTCGCCGCGGCCGCCGGTCCGGCCCGGCCCGGCGAGTTGGCCGGTGAGGAGGCCGCGCTTGCCGCTTTCCGGGCCGCGCGGGCCACGCCGGCGCCGTCCGTGCCCCACCGACCCCGCCGTCGTCGCCTGACCACCGGCGCGGTGGCCTGGATCGGCGCGGTGGCGGCCACTGCCACGGCCGGCGCCGCCTTCGCCGCGGTCACCCGGGACCGGACGCCGGAGCCGCTCGGGCCGGCGCCGTCGCGGACGTCGTCGAGCCCCTCCACGGCCGGCGAGCCCAGCCGATCGGCGCCGCCTGGCCCGTCGTCGCCGGGCCAACCGTCCCCCGGCGCGTCGTCACCGGGCCATCCGGCGCCCGGCCCGCCGTCACCGGGCGCCCCGTCGACCCCCGGCGCGCCCGTCGGCCAGGTGCACGGGCTGTGCCGTGCCTGGCAGGCCAAGAAGCCCGAGCAGCGGGAGAAAGCGCTCCGGACGCCGGCCTTCGCGAGGTTGGTCGCCGAGGCCGGCGGTGTCGCCGAGGTCGAGGCGTACTGCCAGCGGTTGGCGCCCGAGCCCAAGCCGTCCAAGCCGTCCGAGCCGGCGAAGCCCCAGGCCCCATCTCCGCCGACGGGCCGCCGCGCCTCCGGTGAGCAGCCGACGGGCCGCCGCGTCCTCCGGTGAACGGCCGGCGGCCGCCGCGTTTCCGTTGCGCCCTGCGCGGGAAATTCGTCTGTTAGACAGGGGTGGGTGGTGCCGTGCGGCCCCGACGATGTCGGTGGGTGGGTTTACGGTGACACCGCGCCCGAAGTCGGCACACGGAGAGGGGTCACGACAGTTGGTGACGTCACCCGAGTTGGACCGCAGCGCCATCCTGCGTGAGTCCGGGGCCGCGGGCCGGCACCTGGCCCGCATCTGCTTCAAGACCGGCCCACCGACACTCACCGGCGTCGAACTGGAATGGACCGTGCACGACGCCGCCGATCCCGCCCGCCCCGTCGACCCGACGCGGCTACGGGCGGCGCTGGGGCGGCACACCCCCGCCACGTTGGATGTCACGAGCCCGGCCGAGCCGCTGCGACACGGCGGCCTGGTGACCCTCGAGCCGGGTGGCCAGTTGGAGATCTCCACCCCGCCCCGCCCCTCGGTCACCGCATTGATCCAGGCCACCGATGCCGACATCGCCCAGGTCACCGACCTGCTGGCCGCCGCCGGGCTGATCCTCGGCCGCAGCGGCATCGACCCCCACCGACGGCCCCGCCCGGTGGTGGAAACTCCCCGCTACCGCGCGATGCGCGGCGCCTTCGACAGGCACGGCACGGCCGGCCGCACCATGATGTACAGCACCGCCGGCCTGCAGGTCTGCCTCGACGCCGGTGAGCCGGACCAGGTCGCGCCACGCTGGGCGGCCGCCCACGTGGTCGGGCCGCCGCTGCTCGCGGTGTTCGCGTCGGCCAACCGGCACGCCGGGCGGCGCACCGGCTGGGCCTCCGCGCGGATGGCCGCCTGGCTGGCCATCGACCCGGCCCGCACCCGCCCGGTCTGGATGCCCGGCCGCGTCGACGAGGACCCGACCGCCGACTGGATCCGGTACGTGCTGGCTGCGCCCCTGCTCTGTCTGCGCCGGCACGGCACGGACTGGACCGCGCCGCCGGGCGTGACCTTCGCCGACTGGCTCGACGGCGCGTTGCCCCGACCGCCCACCACCGACGACCTCGACTACCACATCAGCACCCTGTTTCCGCCCGTTCGCCCGCGGGGCTACCTGGAGCTGCGCTACCTGGACGCCCAGCCCGACCGCGACTGGCGGCTCCCGCTGGCGGTGCTGGCCGCCCTGTTCAACGATCCGGGCACGGTGCGCGCGGCGCACGCGGCCGCCGCGCCGGTGGCGCACCGCTGGTCGGCCGCCGCCCGGCACGGCCTGGCCGACGCCGCGCTGGCCGCCGCCGCGGCGGCGCTGCTCGACCTGGCCCTACGCACGCTGCCCCGGCTGGAGCTGCCGGCCGGCATCCACGACGAGATCCAGCACGGAGTACGACGGCGGTTGGCCGCCGCGACGAGAGGACGGGACCGGTGAGCGCGAGTACGACGGGACACACCGACGGGGAGCGGCTACGCGACCGGATCGCGGGGGAGTTGGCGCGGGCCCGCGCCCGCACGACGCTGCTGACCGAGGTCGACGACGCGGACCTGCTGCACCAACACTCACCGCTGATGTCGCCACTGGTCTGGGATCTCGCCCACGTGGGCAACCAGGAGGAGCTCTGGCTGGTCCGTGACGTCGGGGGGCGCGAGCCGGTCCGGTGCGACATCGACGAGCTGTACGACGCGTTCAAGCAGCCGCGACGGGACCGTCCCGCGCTGCCGCTGCTGCCGCCCGCCGAGGCGCGCGCCTACCTGGGCACCGTCCGGGACAAGGTGCACGACCTGCTCGACCGGGTGGCGTTCACCGAGCGTCCGCTGGTCGCCGATGGGTTCGCCTTCGGGATGATCGTGCAGCACGAGCAGCAGCACGACGAGACCATGCTCGCCACCCACCAGCTCCGGTCGGGGCCGGCGGTGCTGCACGCCCCGCCACCGCCCGAGCCCTCCGCCCGGGTCGGTCCGGAGGTGCTGGTGCCGGCCGGCGAGTTCACCATGGGCACCGACACTGACCCGTGGGCGCTGGACAACGAGCGCCCGGCGCACCGCGTCGACCTGCCCGCGTACGTCATCGACGCCGCTCCGGTCACCAACGGGCAGTACGCGGCCTTCATCGCCGACGGCGGCTACACCGATCCGCGGTGGTGGAGCGCGGCGGGCTGGTCCCACCGCCTTCAGGAGCAGCTCAGCGCGCCGATGCACTGGCACCGTGACGGCGCCGAGTGGTCCTACCGGCGCTTCGGCAGGTGGAGCCGGGTCCGCGCCGACGAGCCGGTGGTGCACGTGTGCTTCTACGAGGCGCAGGCGTACGCGGCGTGGGCCGGCAAGCGGCTACCGACCGAGGCGGAGTGGGAGAAGGCGGCCCGCTGGGATCCGGCGACCGGGCGGTCCCGGCGTTATCCCTGGGGGGATGACGACCCGACCGAGGCCCACGCCAACCTCGACCAACGTCACCTGTGGCCGGCGCCGGTGGGCGCGTACCCGGGTGGCGCCTCGCCGTTGGGTGTGCACCAGCTCGTCGGCGACGTCTGGGAGTGGACCTCGAGCACGTTCGACGGGCATCCCGGCTTCACCGCGTTTCCCTACCGCGAATACTCGGAGGTCTTCTTCGGCGGCGACCACCGGGTGCTGCGCGGCGGCTCGTTCGGCACCGACCGTTCGGCCTGCCGGGGCACCTTCCGCAACTGGGACTATCCGATCCGCCGGCAGATCTTCAGTGGGTTCCGCTGCGCCCGCGACGTCCGACCGGACGAGTCGTACCGGTGATCTGCCGCGCGGCCGGCGGCCCGGCGGGGGCGGGGCGCTGATGTGTCGCCACCTGGCCTACCTGGGGCCGCCGGTCACCCTTGCCGAGGTGCTGTTCGATCCGCCGCACTCGCTGGCGCGGCAGTCCTGGGCCCCGCGCGACATGCGCGGCGGCGGCACGATCAACGCCGACGGGTTCGGGGTCGGCTGGTATCCGGGCGACGGTGCGCCGGTGCGCTACCGACGGGCGCAGCCGATCTGGAGCGATCCGACGATCGCCCAGCTCGCGGCGGTGACCCGCAGCGGCGCGTTGCTCGCGGCGGTGCGCTCGGCCACGGTCGGGATGGCGGTGCTCGACGGCGCCGCCGCGCCGTTCGCCGAGGGGCGGTGGCTGTTCAGTCACAACGGTGTGGTCCGCGGCTGGCCGGACGCGGTGGTGCCGCTCGCCGCCGGGCTGCCGGTGCGTGACCTGCTCACGCTGGACGCCGCCACCGACTCGGCGTTGCTCTGGGCGCTGGTGCGGCATCGGCTGCGCGCCGGCGAGGATCCGGCCGAGGCGGTCGGGCAGACGGTGGCGGACGTGGCCGCGGCGGCCCCCGGTTCGCGGCTCAACCTGCTGCTCACCGATGGCCGCCGGGCGGTCGCCAGCGTGGCCGGGCACGCGTTGTCGGTCCGCGAGACGCCGGGTTCGGTGCTGCTCGCCTCCGAGCCGCACGACGACGACCCCGGGTGGCGGGCGGTGCCGGATGGGCACCTGGTCCTGGCCACCGTGGGTGACGTGCGGGTACGTCAGTTGCCGATCCGGTGAGCCGCACCGGTCCCGGCGCCACCTGTTGTTCGAGCAGAAAGGCTGATCGATGACCGCGGATCCGCTGGAGATCTACCTCGAAGAGGGCGACCTGGAGCGCGGCCTGCGCGACGACGTCCGGGCCGGGCTGAGCGCCGGGCAGAAGTGGCTGCCCCCGAAGTGGTTCTACGACGCCCGGGGCAGTGAGTTGTTCGAGGAGATCACCCGGTTGCCCGAGTACTACCCGACCCGGGCCGAGCGGGCGGTGCTGGCCGAGCGTGCTCCCGCCATCGCGGCGTTGACCGGGGCCAAGACCCTCATCGAGTTGGGTTCCGGCTCGTCGGAGAAGACCCGGCTGCTGTTGGACGCCTTCAGCCGGCGCGGCGGGTTGGGCACGTTCGTTCCGCTCGACGTGTCGGTGAGCGCGCTGTCGAGTTCCACGGCCCAGATCGCCGCCGACTATCCGCGCCTGCGGGTCCGGGGCATCGTGGGTGACTTCACCCGGCAACTGGACCGGCTGCCCACCGGCGGCCGTCGGTTGGTGGCGTTCCTGGGCGGCACCATCGGCAACCTGCTGCCCGTCGAGCGGGCCGAGTTCCTGACGGCGATGCGCGCCGCGCTGGAGGTCGGCGACTGGCTGCTGCTCGGCACCGACCTGGTGAAGGACCCGTCGGTGGTGGTGCCCGCGTACGACGACGCCGCCGGGGTCACCGCCGAGTTCAACCGCAACGTGTTGCGGGTGATCAATCGGGAGTTGGGCGCCGACTTCGACCCGGAGGCGTTCGCGCACGTGGCCCGCTGGGACCCGACCCACGAGTGGATCGAGATGCGGTTGCGGGCGACCCGGCCGATGCGGGTACGGGTGCTGGACCTGACCGTGGACTTCGCCGTGGGGGAGGAGCTGCGCACCGAGGTCTCGGCGAAGTTCCGCCCGGAGGGGATCGCCGGGGAGTTGGCCACGGCGGGCTTCGCCACGACGGAGTTCTGGACCGACCCGGACGGGCTCTTCGGGGTCACGCTGGCGCGGGCACGGTGAGCCGGTTCACCCACCACGGCCCGGCCCGGTGGTGATCCGCTAGGCTGGTCCCGCGAAGGGGAGTAGCCCCCAATGTCGTGGTCGACATACTGGTGCGTTCCGCATCCGGCCACGCGGCCCCGGTTTTTTCCGGGGCGGGCGAGACCTTCGACTCAGGCTGTTGCAGCCGGGTCGAGGGCGCCCCTGTACCTCCTCCCGGCGTGAACGGGAAGGATGTCATGGAGGGATTTTTCGCCGCGCTGGTGATCAGCTTCGGCGTCATCTTCGTCGCCGAGCTGGGGGACAAGTCCCAGTTGATGGCGCTGACCTTCGCCACGCGGTTCAAGCCGATTCCGGTGCTGATCGGCATCACGGTCGCCACGGCTGTGGTGCACCTGGCGTCGGTGGCCATCGGTGTGGGTCTCGGGGCGGTGCTGCCGACCGAGTGGATCTCCCTGGTGGCCGGCGTGGCGTTCCTCGGCTTCGGCGCGTGGACGCTGCGCGGTGACAAGCTCACCGAGGAGGAGAAGCGCAAGGCGGAGAAGACGAGCAAGACCGCGATCGTGGCGGTGTCGGTGGCGTTCTTCCTGGCCGAGTTGGGCGACAAGACGATGCTCGCCACGATCACCCTCGCCACCAAGTACGGCTGGTTCGGCACCTGGCTCGGCTCCACCATCGGCATGGTGGCCGCGGACGCGCTTGCCATCCTGGTCGGCCGGATGCTCGGTCGGCGGCTGCCGGAGAAGGCCATCAAGTACGGCGCCGCGATCCTGTTCGCCATCTCCGGTCTCTGGCTGATCCTGGAGGCGGTAAACGAGCTGACCTGAGTGCCGACTAGCTGGCCCGAGGACGGGTAACGGCCTCCGGTGGAGCCGGCCGAGCTGTTGCGCCAGGGCGACCAGGTGCTGGTTGCCGTCGTGGAGGTGTGCGGCGCGCTCGTCATCTTCGTCGGGGCGGTCTGGGCGGCGGTGCGGTTCGTGGTCGAAGGGCTGCGACACCGTACCGCCGCCCGTTTCACGCCGATCCGGCTCTCGCTGGGTCGCTTCCTGACCCTCGGTCTCGAATTCCAGTTGGCGGCCGACGTGCTGCGGACGGCGGTGTCCCCGTCGTTCGACCAGATCGGCCAACTGGCCGCGATCGCGACGATCCGGACGGCGCTCAACTACTTCCTGGGCCGGGAGATCCGTCAGGAGCAGCGGCAGGTGGCCGAGGGTGAGCGGCGCACGTGATGAGCGTGCTGATCACGGCCGTCACCGCGTTGGCGCTTGTCGCCGGGGTGCTCACCACGCTCACCACCGGGGCGCTGCGCAGCGGCGTGCGGATCCTGCTGGACCTGCTGACCGCGGCCGGCCTGCTGCGGCTCGTCGGCGAGCTGGGGTGGAACGACCTGGCCGGCGCGGTGGCGATCATCGCCCTGCGTCAGTTGCTCGGGGCGGCGCTCAGCCGCCCACCCCCGTGGTCCGGCCGACAATCCCCGGCGCGCTGCGCCGATGACGATCGCCACCTACCGTTGGCGGTAAGAGGTGAAACCGGGGAAAGCGGGAGGATAACCACATGAGCCGGCACGACGAACCGAACGAGTACGGCTTCGCCGGCGAAGGCACCGCTCCGGAGCCGCCGCCGTCGGGCAAGCCCGACGAGCAGGATCGCGCCGAGGAGATCGCGGTGCCGGGCGACGACCTCACCGCACCGACGGCGGAGGCGCTGGCCGAGGAGACCGAGGACCTGCCGCCCGCCGAGCGCCGCCGCTGACCGCGTAACCCCGGGCGAGCGCCGCGCCCCTACCTGTCGGCGGGCCGTTGGTAGACGTCGGGCACGCCGTCGCCGTCGGCGTCGAGCCGCTCCCGCCGCGCCACCCGACGGTACGCGGCGTTGCGGCGGCGCAGCACCATGGTGGCCAGCCCGGCGGAGACCACCGATCCGAGCAGCACGGCCACCTTGACCCGGTCGTCGGCGGTGCCGCCCGTGCCGAAGGCCAGGTCGCCGATGAGCAGCGACACGGTGAACCCGACGCCGGCCAGCAGGGCGATTCCGGCCAGGTCCGACCAGGTGATGTCCTCGTCCAGCTCGGCGCGGGTGAACCGGGCCAGCAGGTACGTCGAGCCGAAGATGCCGATGCTCTTGCCGAGCACCAGGCCGGCGACGATGGCGATCACCACCGGGTCGGTCAGCAGGTTGCCCAGGTCGGTGCCGCGCAGGGTGACACCGGCGGCGAACAGGGCGAAGATCGGCACCGCGATACCGGCCGACACCGGCCGCCACCGGTGCTCCAGGTGCGCCGCGAGCCCGCCGTCGTCCGTCGGCGTCCCGGCGGCGCCCGCCGTCCGGTGGCGGGCGAGCACCGGGACGGTGAAGCCGAGCAGGACACCGGCCACCGTGGCGTGCACACCGGAGGCGTGCACGAGGGCCCAGGCCGCTGTCGCGAGGGGGACCAGCGCCCACCACCACGTGTGGCCGCGCCGTACCAGCACCGCGAAGAGCCCGATCGGCGCGAGCGCCGCGAGCAGCGGTACGGGATGGAAGTCGGCCGTGTAGAAGACCGCGATGATGGTGATGGCGAACAGGTCGTCGACCACGGCGAGGGTGAGCAGGAACGCGCGCAGGCCCTGGGGCAGGTGCGAGCTGACCAGCGCGAGCACGGCGAGCGCGAAGGCGATGTCGGTGGCCGTCGGGATCGCCCAGCCGCGCAGCCCCGTCCCACCCCCGGCCACGACGACCGCCACGTAGATCAGCGCCGGCAGCAGCATCCCGCCGAGAGCGGCCACCACGGGCAGCGCGGCCCGGCGCCTGTCGCGTAGTTCACCGGCGACGAACTCCCGCTTGAGTTCCAGACCCACCACGAAGAAGAAGACGGCCAGCCCTTCGGCCGTCGCTCGGGCGGTGGGGTGGGGGAGGTCATTCGCGGCGCTCACCTCGGGGCATCGGGACGGCAGGAATCCACTTGCCGACCAGACTTCCCGGCACACCGCTGTCGACCCTATCCGGGCCCGGGCGCGGTGGCGACCGCGGGGGCCGTTTGGTCGGCATCCGATCGCGGCCGACTTTTCCCCGGTCTCGCCGCTGCCGAATGCACCTCTGCCCGGTTGGTTATGCGGGCGCACGTGTCGAAGTCAGAACCACCTAACTCCGGACATAAGTCGTATTAGCCGCTTTAATGGTTTCACGAGTTGACAGACGACCTTGGGGGTTTTCGTGAAGTTTTTTGGCGTAACCGGACCGACGCGGAGGCGCTCCTGATGGACCTGCTCCGCCAATTGCGCCACGTGCGTCGGCACTGGTGGGTCGTGCTGGTCACGGTCATGGTGACCCTGGGCGCCTCGGCGTTCCTGACCGTACGGGCCCAACCCCGGTACGTCGCCTCGGTGACCTTCTTCGTCACCACCCCCAACTCCGGCGTCAGCGATGCCTACCAGGGTGGTCTCTTCCTCCAACAGCGCGTGAAGTCGTACGCCGACCTGCTCACCAGCGACCGGCTGGCGCAGAGCGTGGTGGCCGAGACCCCGGTGGGTCTCACCGCGGACGAGGTGCGTAGCCGGGTGAGCACCTCCACCGAGACCGGCACCGTCCTGCTGCGCGCCGCGGTCACCGACACCGACCAGACCCGGGCGTTGCGGGTGACGGAGTCGCTCGCCGCGAAGTTCGTCGACCTGGTGCAGAAGGTCGAGACGACCTCCGAGGGCAAGGCTCCCATCAAGATCGAGGTGGTGAGCGGCCCACGGGTCACCGCCAACCCGGTCTCACCACAGCCCACGCGCAACCTCACCCTCGGCGGGCTGATCGGCCTGGTGCTCGGCGTCGGCCTGGCGATCCTGCGCGGCGTCGCCGACGTCCGGCTGCGGGACTCCGCCGGCCTGCAACGCGCCACCGGCAGTCCGCTGCTCGGCGAGATCCCCTACGAGAGCAGCGCCCGCACCGAGCCGCTGATCATCGGCGACGCCGCGACCTCGGCCCGCGCCGAGGCGGTGCGCAAACTGCGGACGAACCTGCGCTTCGTGGACGTCCACGAGCCGGCCCGGGTCATCGCCGTGACCAGCGCGCTGCAGGGCGAGGGCAAGACCACGCTCTCCTGCAACCTGGCCATCGCGCTCGCCGAGGCGGGTTGGCGGGTGTTGCTCGTCGACGCGGACCTGCGCCGGCCGAAGGTCGACGAGTACCTGGGCCTGGACGCCGGGGTCGGCCTCACCGACGTGCTCGTCGGCGACGTGAAGGTCGGCGACGTGGTGCAGCGCTGGGGCGACAAGTCGATGCTCGTGCTGCCCAGCGGCTCCGCCCCACCGAACCCGAGCGAGCTGCTCGGTTCCAAGGCGATGTCGGACCTGCTGCTGGCGCTGCGGGAGTCGGCGGACATCGTGATCATCGACACCGCTCCGCTGCTCGCGGTGACCGACGGCGTGGTCGTGGCCGTGCAGGCCGACGGCGCGCTGCTGGTGAGCCAGCAGGGCCGTACCTCCCGGACCCAGGTCGCCGCGGCGGCCCGCGCACTGCACTCGGTCTCGGTCCGCCTGCTCGGCTGCGTGCTGAACATGGCAAAGGTGGCCAAGGCCGAGGCCTACCAGTACGAGGCCTACCGGGTGGTCGCCTCCACACCTCCGGCAACGGTGCCGGCGGACCGGGCGATGTCCGGCCGGCACAGCGACACCACCACCGGGGTCAACGGCGTCGCCGACCACACCCAGGAACTCACCCGGCTGCCCCGATGAGCGCGGCGAGGGGTCGCAGCGACCGTTCGATCTCCTCGGCGCAGCGTCGGAAGTCGGCGGACGTACCGCCGATCGGGTCCCGCAGGTCGTCCGCGTCCGGGGCGGCGGGTTGCAGCCGTCCCCGGGCCTGGGCGACCGCGGCGATCGCCGCCCGCAACGGGTCGTCCGCCGGCTCGGCGGGCGGCTCGGCCGCCGCGGCCAGCCGACCGAACTGGCGCAGGGTGAACGTGCGGTGCAGCGCGCTCGGTGCCAGCGCGGTGCAGACCGAGCGCTGGCGGCGGGTGGCGGTCAGCACCAACGTCGCGTCGACGAGGTATTCGGGCCGCAGAGCCCGGGTCCTGAACGCCGACACGTCCGCGCCGCCCTCGGCCGCGACCTCCAGGGCGTACGGGTGCATGGACAGCCCGTCGATCGCGTCGGTGCCGGCGCTGGCCACCGTGACGGACCTGTCGGCCAGCAGCCTGCGGGCCAGATGCTCGGCCATCGGTGACCGGCACAGGTTGGCGTGGCAGACGAACAACACGCGATCAGCCATCGGTGCCCCTCTCGTCGGTGCGGGCGCGGGCGGGCACACCGTGCGAACGGTGCGTCGGTGCCGGCGGCCGCGCGGAGAGGGGTTGTCGGCATCGTACGCGCGCCGTCCACCCGTCGGTCGGGGTGCCGCGCCGATCGCCGCCGATTCGCGGCGGACGGGGGCGCGGCCATGAAGATCGGCATCCTGTCCTACCACTTCCCGCCCGAGCCCGCGTTCATCCCCGGCAGCCTCGCCGAGGAGTTGGCCGCGCGGGGGCACGAGGTCCGGGTGCTCACCGGGTTTCCGGACTACCCCGGCGGGCACGTCTATCCCGGCTGGCGGCAGCGGTGGCACCACGAGACGCACAGTGAACGGCTGACCGTGCGCAGGGTGCCCCGTTACCCGGGAGGCGCCACGTCCACCGGCGCCCGGATGGCCAGCTACCTCTCCTTCGCCGGCAGCGCGACGCTCACCGCCCGCCGATACTTCAGCGGCCTCGACGCGCTGTACGTCTTCCAACTCCCGGCCACGACGTTCGCCGCCGCCGGGGTGCTCCGGCTGCTCGGGCAGGTGCCGACGGTGCTGCACGTCCAGGACGTCTGGACCCGCGACGGCACCGACGAGGCGGGCGAGGGGGGTTGGGTGTCGCGGCTGGGCAGCGCGATGACCCGGATCTACCGGTCGGCCGCGCGGATCGCGGTCGCCGCGCCCTCGATGCGGGACCTGGTCGTCGCCGCCGGCGCCGAACCGGACCGCGTCCGGCTGGTGCTCAACTGGACCGACGAGCGGATCTTCTATCCGGCGACACCGGGCGCGGCGGCCCGCCAGCTGGTCCGTCGGGACGGTCGGTGCGTGGTCATGCACGCCGGCACGATCGGCCCACGGCAGGGGCTGGAAACCGCGGTCCGGGCGGCCGCGGCGCTGGACCGGACGATGGACCTGGTCCTGGTCGGTTCGGGCTCGGCCGAGCGGCGGGTCCGGGGGCTCGCCGCCGAGTTGGGCGCGGACAACGTCCGCTTCGTGGCCCGCCGGTCGCCTGTCGACATGCCCGAGCTGTACGCCGCCGCCGACTATCAGCTGGTCATGCTGCGCGACCTTCCGGAACTGCGCGGCACGGTGCCCGGCAAGTTGCAGGCGGCGCTCTCCTGCGCCGCACCGGTGATCGCGTCGGCCGGCGGCGACACCACCGAGCTGGTCGAACGCGTCCGGGCCGGGCTGTCCTGTCCGCCGGAGGACTGGGCGGCGCTGGCCGACCGGTTCTGGTTGGCCGCCACCATCCCGCCGCCGTCGCGTACCGAGATGGGTCGCCGGGGGCGGGCCGCGTACCTGCGGGAGATGTCGCTGCCCGCCGGGGTGGACCGGATCGAGCGGTTGCTGCACGAGGCGGCGGGACGTGTCACCGAGCCCGTCGGCGAACTGCGAAGGAAATTCGCTTAAAGGGCGAAGAAGCCAAGAACGGTACGAAGTTCCCCGACACGTGCTAAGAACGTCAGGGAACCGACCTTCTGTCCGGTTCCGCGAACGGGAGTGTGGTGTGACGGAAAGCGAACGGTCGACCCGGCGGCGGAGCCGGTCCCGGCGTCGTCGGCGGGCCCGACTGCGACGTGCCCTCCTCGGCGCCCTGGTCGTCGGCTCGCTGCTGCTGGCGACCGGCGGCTGGATCGGCTTCCGTGGCTGGCAGGCGCGGACCCACCTGCTCAACGCCGCCGGCCTGGCCCGGGAGTTGAGCGCGCAGGTGGTGGGTGGGGACACCGACCGCGCCCTGCGGACGCTCGACGCCCTGCAGGAGCAGTCCGGCGCCGCTCGGGCGGCGACGGCCGATCCGAGTTGGCGACTCGGCCGGCGGACGCCGATCGCGGGTGACGATCTCGACGCCGTCCGCCGGATCGCCGTCGCCATCGACCAGTTGGCCCGGGAGGTGTTTCCGAGCCTGCTGCGGACGGATCTGACCCGGCTGGTGCCGAGCGGCGGCCGGCTGGATCTCGCCCAGCTCACCGCGGTGTCCACCGAGCTGACCGGGGTCAACGAGTCGGTGCAGCGGACCCGCCGAGACCTGGGCGCGGTGCCGGCCGACCGCCTGGTCAGCCAGGTCCGGCAGGCACTGACGGACCTGCGCGACGAGATCGACCGACTGGCCAGCCTCACCACGGCCGCCGATCAGGGGGCCCGCCTGCTGCCGCCGCTGCTCGGCGCGAACGGACCGCGACGGTACCTGCTGGTCTCGCAGAACCTCGCCGAGTTGCGTGCCACCGGAGGCATGTTCGGCGCGTACGCGATGATCGAGGCGGAGAACGGCGCGGTGAAGATGGGCAAGCAGGGCAGCAGTGCCTCGCTCGGCCGGTTCACCCCGGCGCTGAAGGTGCCCGCCGAGATCCGGGCGCTCTGGACCGACCTGCCCGGCATCTATCCCGCCGACGTCAATCTGTCTCCGCACTTCCCGAGCGCCGCCGCGCTGTACCGCGAGATGTTTCGGCGCTCGACGAACATCACCGTCGACGGTGTGCTCGCCGTCGACCCGGTGGTGCTGTCGTACCTGCTCAAGGCGACGGGTCCGGTGTTGGTGCCCGGTGGGGTCCCGCTGGCCAGCGAGAAGGTCGTGCAGACCCTGCTCAACGACAGTTACCAGAGGCTGAACGTACGGCAGCAGGACGACTTCTTCGCGGCGTCAGCCGCGTCGGTGTTCGACGCCTTCTTCAAGAAGAATGTCAACCCTCGTGTGTTGTTGTCCGCATTTGACCGTGCTATCACCGAACGACGGATATTGTTCTGGAGTGCCCGACCTGAGGAACAGCGGACATTCGGCGCGAGCCGGATGGCCGGGACGCTTCCGGAACAGGACACCGTGCCGACCGTCGGCGTGTTCCTCAACGACGGCAGTGGCGCGAAGCTCGGCTACTACCTGCGGCCGACGGCGAACCTGACGGTGGGCGAATGCCGGCCCGACGGTCGCCGCGAGCTACGGCTGCGGGTGACCCTGCGCTCGACCGCGCCGAAGTCCGGACTTAGCGAATCCGTCCTCGGGCTAGGTCTGGCGGGCGACCCCTACACCGCCCGCACGTTGGTGTCGATCTTCAGCCCGGCTGGCGGGGCGGTGCTCGAGGCCCGGCTCGACGGGGCCGAGACGGCGCTTGGCAGCGGCACCGAACGCCGCCGCCAGGTGGCGACCGCAAGCGTCGACGTCGGCCCCGGCGTCGAGAAGGTGCTGGAGGTCACCGTGCTGACGGCCAAGACCGGCGTCGGGCAGGCCGAGCTGTGGCTGACCCCCACCGCCAGCCCCTGGACCACCCAAGTTCATTCCGCACCAAGCTGTGACCAGTAGGAGGGAACCAATCATGCGGCTATCCCGCATCATCATGGCGCTCACGGTCGGCCTGGCCGTGGTGGCCGTGCCGGCGGCAGCGGGGGCGGCACAGCCGCAGCCGACGCCGAGCGCGACCGCCGACCCGCCGCAACCGCCGCCGTACCCGCCAGCCGCAGCCTCGCTGACCGTCAACCGGCCGACGATCTTCCTCGGTGAGACGGTCCTGTTGACGGGCACCGGCTTCGGTCCGAACGAGACGGTCGACATCGTGGTGACGGTGGCTCCGCTTGCTGCCCCGGCCGGCGGTCAGGCTCCGGCTCGCCGCAGCGACGGCAGCACCGTGGCGATGGTCCCGGTGGCCTACCAGGCGAGCGCGCCGCTGACCTTCACGGCGTACACCGACGCCCAGGGAAGGTTCACCAAGCACTACAAGCCGTCGGTGACGGGTCACCTGACCTTCACCGCCACGGGTCGGGAGTCCGGCCGTTCCGCCAGCACCGAGCTGCGGGTGCTGCACAAGAAGCAGCCGCTGCCGGTCACCGGTGACAGCATCGGCACGCCCATGAAGCTCGGCGGTGGCCTGGTTGGCGCCGGAGCGGTCATGCTGCTGCTGACCCTGGCCTGGCGTCGCCGCCAGCGCCTCGGTGGGACCGCGCACTAATCCGCACACCACCGGGCCCTGCCCGGATCGCACCTGAAGCTGGCGCCCGTCGGAATACTCCGACGGGCGCCAGCGCCCGTCAGCCCCGAGTGCGTCCAACTCTCGGGGCGTCGGTCCGGGTGGGTCCGGTCCGGGCTGGGTCCGGTCCGGGGTGGTTCGGTCTGGGGTGGGTCCGCTCCGGGGTGGTTCGGTCTGGGGTGGGTCCGCTCCGGGGTGGTTCGGTCGGGGGTGGTTCGGTCCGGGGTGGGTTCGGTCCGGGGTGGGTTCGGTCCGGGGTGGGTTCGGTCCGGGGTGGGTTCGGTCCGGGGTGGGTCTGGTCCTGGGTGCGTCCGGCTATGGGTGTCCGGGCCCTTGGGTGTTCTCGGGCCTGGGTGCGTCCGGTCCGGTCCTCGCTTCGGTCCGGTCCTAGGTCCGATCCCGGGGGGTGCGGTCCCGGGGGGTGCGGTCCCGGGGGTGTCGGGTCTCGAGCGCGGTTCGGCCCCGACTACGTCGCCGCCGGGTACGTCCTCGCCGGCACCCGGGCGCTCCGAGGCGTCAAGATCAGGAACGTCAGGGCCTTCGACCGATCCAGGCCGGAGGCGACCACGTCCCGGACCAGGGTGGGCCAGTCCCAGCGAGGGCGCGGCGAACCCGAGCAAAACCATGACGTCTATAGGTGTATTTATCCCTTTTCAGGGGTGCTGACCGCGGCCGGCACGCCTCGATCGACTCGGGTTTCATGATGTCGGGGTGTCGGAGCGTCCCGGATGCCGCGTTATCAATGACTCCGAGTGGATCATGTCCGATTCGGCGCGGTCTGGCCCAGGTCGGCTCGCCTGGTGCCGCAGGCGGGAAGTGGCTGGGCTTTTCCTGCCAATTTGGGCGGTTTGGCCGACGTGACGGGCCGCACCTGGGGGCCGGAATGATGGCCGGGGCGGGGTCGTTACACACCCTGACGATCGCAGCACCACCGGCTCCGCCACCCGCACGC